>JBCNVB010000001.1:0-3127 GCA_039630415.1 bacterium
CTTTTAGAAAGCTTTCTTCTAATGTCCTCTGGGTCAATGCACCAAGTTTCTAAATCTACATCTACGAATACTGGCTTTGCGCCGGTATACGTTACGGCGTTAGCGGTAGCAACAAATGTTAGATCCGGAATTAATACTTCATCCCCTTCACCTATACCCAAAGACACTAAAGCAAGGTGTAAACCTACAGTTCCATTTGCTACTGTCAAAGCGTATTTTGTTCCTACAAAATCCGCAAAGCGCCTTTCAAACTCATCTATAAATTCTCCCAAAGAAGAGATCCAACCACTTCTAACAGCTTTCATTACATAGTCTTCTTCGTTTTTGTCAATAAAAGGTTCATAAACAGGTATAAATATCTTCTTTTCCATCTAACTCACTATATAGGTATTTTTACTAATTTTAGAAAGAGGCTCATCTTCTTCAATGGAGTTAGTGTAAAAGTCATCTATATAGTCTACACCAAGAATTTTTAGGATTTCTCTTTTATTATCATGCCTTAGATTGACCAAAAGTGTATTTCTTGGAAGAAAAGGATTACTTCCAAGTATTGTTACATTTGGATATAAGTCAGGAAGAAGTAGTTCAAAAAATTTTGATATTATTAACTTTGGCGTTGCGCTTATTACATATACTTTTGAATTTCTTTCTATTTCTGCTTCTATTGACCGTAATATCATAACATTTTTGTTCCAATTGACTCTATTAATAAATTTTTCGATAAACTTTTTATCATAGTCTCTTTTATACGTAATATTCCACGTTATAAACTTAAAGAACTTGTTATTAACAAACTTCAATCTATAAGCGAGAAAAAGTATTTTAATCAGTATTTTTACCGGTTTATTTTCCGATATCCATTGCAAGTATTCTATATAAGAATCCTCTTTTATTATGGTCCCATCGAAATCAAAAACCACAATCCTAGTTAATTTTTGTCTGTTAGTTTTTCTAAATATGATAACCATACTTAAGGAACCATTATTACGCAGAGTTGTTAAATTCAATTCATGACTATTCATATTTATACTACTTTTAACTCTTTTAATCAAACTATATATACATTCTTTTACTCCTTCTGCAAATATGCAAAAGTCATTCTTCAAGCTGAGATAGTATCTTTTTAATTGTACTATCTTTAGATTTGTCATTCTACCTATAAAGTCAAATGTTTTCTCAGAAAATCTGTAGTTGCGATATGGAGGATAATCCCAAGTTTCTCTAAAAATTAATTTTGATGCTCTCGTATCATTAGATACAGAAATCAAAATATACCCATCTTCACACAATTTCTGTTTTAAACTCAAAATGAAGTCTATAGGTTTATCTACTTGCTCCAGAACATGAAATAAAAAAATGATATCAAGACTATCCTCTTGAATTTCGTCCAAAGATCTTATTAGTGTTATATTTTCTTTTCTTGCAATTGTTTTAGTTCTTTCTGTATAGCTCAAATCAAATCCAATTAATTTTAAATCTTCGTCTTTAAAAACTTTCTTTAATTTTAATAAATGTCTTAAATCGCCACATCCTACTTCTAAGATATTTATGTTTCTATCTCTTTTAGCTTGAGAAACAACCTCTACAAGGTCTATCACTTGATATATTTCAACTCTATCGTGCGTCTTAAAACACCCCATAAATAAACCTTGTGAACTTATAAGGCAGTTTAAGTCCACTCTTTATATAATACCTCATTATCAGGAATATGTCGTATAGGAAAGGATATATATCTTCTCTAGAGTAACTACACTCTCTAGATTTTTTAATTTTATTTAGATTTTTAAAAAAGCTCTTACTTAAAAAAAGTAAGTTGTCGATATTCCTCGGTAAATAGGTCATAAAGTCTTTGAAAAAAAACATCCTTTTACCTTCGTGGAATTGATATTTTATATCTTCTATTTGGAGACCTAAGTAATAGTATACTGCTAATTTTGGTATATCCAAACCTGCGTATATATATAAAGGAAGTGTGCCCCACATTCTCGGATTAATCTCCATAAAATACGGAACATTATCATGCCCAAGCTTAAACTCTACCATTCCTATACCAGTATATCCTAGCTTTTTCATAACATTCTTCGCAAAAATAAATGCGTCACTGTGGATATAGGATTCTGCCAATACAGAAATACCTCCACTACTATGAGATTCTATAAGCCTTTTATGACCTCCAACTAAAATAGGTTCACCATTTAACCAGAAGCCACCTATTCCAATTCCTGAACCTTTTATGTACTCCTGAAATATTACATTTTCATTTTCGTTCAGAAATTTGTAGATCCTTTTTTTAATACTATCTATGTTTCTATGATTCAAAACTATGTATCTACTAAATGGTCCAAAATTTTTCCCTATTTCAGTTGACGCTTTTAATATAAAATCTTTATGACTAGATACTACAGTCCCATAGATTTCCGTAAATACACCTTGCTTGGAGTCCGAGTCTTTTATTTCATAAATCTTTGTATATGGGAGTTTTACTAGGTCTTTAACTAGATTTATAACTTTTATTTTATCAGATACAACATCTGCAAGCGACTTTTCGGGAGCTACGATGCGTATTCTACCTTCTTTAAAAGAGTCCTGTAGTTTTATGTATGTAGATTCCAAATGAGGAACAACTACGTCTATTTTTTTTTCCTGTATTATTTTAAATATTGTATTTAAGTATTCTTCTTTTTTAGTTATTATAGGATAGTCCGTGTATCTAGAAACTAAAGCTCCGCCTTTCGTAGTATCTATCGCGTAAATTTCAAATTTGTCGTTATGCAAGCTTCTTGCTACCCATAGGGAAGTTTTGTAGGAAGCCTCTGTGATCAGAACTTTAAATTTACCATCCATGTTTGTCCTTTTTCTATTATGAACATTTACATTTCATTTTTTTCAGTAATACATCTTTAATAGATAATTTTCGTAGGCATTTTTTATACCATCGCGTATATGTACCCTACTTACCCATCCCATCTCTTTTGTCTTACTCACATCCAAAAGCTTCCTTGGTGTACCATCTGGCTTAGAAAGGTCATATCTAATTTTACCCTTATATCCTACTATGTCTTTAATTAGTAAAGCAAGCTCCTTTATAGTTAAATCCTCTCCAGTTCCTACATTTACAAAGTAATCA
>JBCNVB010000010.1:0-13362 GCA_039630415.1 bacterium
GAGGAAAGCTAGAATAAAGATTAGAGCTATTAAGGAAGCTAAGGTTATTTCTAGTATAATGAATCCTTTAATAGTGTTTGTATGTCGAGGTGGCCGGACTCGAACCGGCGACCTCAGGCCCCCCATGCCTGCGCTCTTACCAAACTGAGCTACACCCCGACTTGCCCCTCCTATTCTATCTTCTCCCATCTTATACCCTTTCCCTCCCTTTCAAATAATAACTTCTATTCTAACTTAATAACAAAAGTTCTAAAAATACCTCCACTCCCAAAAGTTACTCCAGTTAGATAAATAAAATTATTCATATCAATGAATAAAGAACGTCCTTGGTCAGCATTACCAGTTAAACTATCAAAAACCAATATCCCGTCATTAAAAAAACTGTTATCTAGCGTTCCATCAGGATTTAATCTCATCAACACCAAACTTATACGATTATTAACAACACTAATCCCAGTTACATAAATCCTATTATTGTTATCAATAGAGATTGATCTTGCTATATCCTCTCTATTTCCAGCCTCAATATCAAAAATAGCAATTCCATTATTTCCAAAATTTGCATCAAAACTTCCATCGTAGTTCAATCTAATTACAACCCATTTAGATTCAGTTCCCCACCACATAGAAGTACCTGCTATGTATACTTTACTGTTATTGTCAGGGTAGATAGATAAAGCATGATTGTAATATAGCGGATCAGGTACAATATTTGAAATTATTAAGATACCATCTCCAGAAAAGGTATTATCAAAACTACCATTATTGTTTAACCTTACAACAAGCATTTGCCAGGTACTACTTATATCAATATCTCCACAAGCATATATTTTATCATTTTTTAAAGCTATAGAGCGAATATAAGAATTGTATGATGAATATGGAGAAATATTAAGTCTTACTATACCTGAATCTCCAAAGTTATTATCGTAAGTTCCATCATAATTTAATCTGAGAATTGCCATTTTGGCCCAACTCCAACCGCCAACATAAATCTTATTGTTATTTACCACAATGGAGTTACCAACATCCCAATCATCTACATTATTGTTGTAAGTATTTATCATTTCACCAATAAATATTCCATCCGTATTAAAAGAATTATCTAAATTTCCATATTCATCCAGCCTTAGAACTATTAAATCAGGATTTTCAACTCCAGGTATATAACTGTATCCAGTGATATAAGTTTTGTTATTATCATCTACATAAATAGCAAAACCTAAATCTCCGGAATTTTGACCAATAATGTTATCAAAAACAGCAACTCCATCCCCTGAAAAACTGTTATCATATGTACCATCACTGTTAAACCTAAAAACCATAAGATCATACATATTATTCAAAAATCTTGTTCCTACTAGGTATACTTTATTGTTTTTAACATATATAGAACTTTCTGTACCCATATCATCCTCAACAAATACATTATCGATAAGAATATACGAGTCATTATCACCATCTAGGTCTATATCTCTTTGTTGGTCAGGGCCAAAGTTATCAGATACTTCATTTACAGTAGTGTTTTCTATTGTATTTTGTGTTAAGCATATTAAACTCCTGTATTTGCATGAATATAGAAATACTATTTTTATAAACAAAAGTACGAATATGGAAACTATAATTAAAGTTCTAAACATAACTTCCCTTCTAATATATCTTTCTTCTATTACCTATCTTTTCCCTTACTCTACGCCCTTGTAATACCAAAAGGGTAATCAGAACATAAATAAAATTATTAATCTTAGAAAGGAGGTAAAAAAAATTGACCTATTTGAAGCAAGTTCTTTATGAGCTTGAGAGAAATCCAAAAGTTTTGTTTACTTTGCAAAAAGCTAATTCCAATTTAAAGGCATGGGGTTATACAGAGCACGGAATAAGGCATGCTAAAATAACATCACAAAGAGCTATATATATTCTCCAGAAACTATCCTACCCCGAAGAAGAAGTATACCTTGCAGGTATAGCAGGTTTCCTACATGATATAGGAAACGTAATATCAAGATCAAACCACGAAATTAGTGGTGCACTCCTAGCTATGGAAATCCTTAAGGAAATGAACGTAAAGTATGAAGATATTATAAGAGTAATGTCTGCAATAGGGTCACATGAAGATAATAGCTTCCTTGATATACCAGATAGTATAGCAGCTTCATTAGTAATAGCAGATAAAAGTGATGTACACAGAAGCAGAGTGCAAAACACAGATATCAAATCTTTTGACATACATGATAGAGTCAACTATGCAGTAGAAAAAGATGTACTAATCATCAACAAAAATCACAATAAAAACGATATTATCCTTGATCTAACAATCAACACAAACTATTCATCAATAATAGAATACTTTGAAATTTTTCTTCACAGGATGAAAATGTGCAAAAGGAGTGCAGAGATAATCTCTTCGGAATTCCACTTAATTATCAACGGCCAGAGAATGGCATAGGGAGGGATAAAGTTGGAAAACTGCATCTTCTGTAAAATTGTTAAAAAAGAAATACCTTCAGAAATAATATATGAAGACGAAAGTACCATAGTTTTTAAGGATATAAACCCCCAAGCACCTATTCACTGGTTAGTAGTACCCAAAAAACATATACCCACTCATATGGAAATAACACCCCAAGACAAAGAATTAATGGGACACCTACATCTAGTTACACAAAAAATAACCCAACAAAATAATATAAACCACTATAAACTCGTTATGAACTGTGGGTATGAAGCTGGTCAAAGAGTATTTCATATTCATCTTCATATCTTGTCTGGTAAAAAACAAGGAGAAGTATAATGTCTTCACAAAACATAAAGAACTACCTCAAGGTTTTAGAATTATACGATCTTACTCCCCAGTTTGAAACTATTTTAGTTACAGGAACAGCAGGGAAAAGTACTACCTGCCACTACTTATCCCTACTACTTAATAAACTAGCACCCAATATATCAATAGGTCTCTTTTCTAAACCACATATTAAAACACTTAACGAAAGATTCAGAATTAACTACAAACCAATACCACAAAATCTACTTGAATACTATCAAAATCAAGTGGAGAAAATAAACAGTAAATATAATCTAAACCTGAATTGGTTTGATAAATTAGTAGCAGTAGCGATAAACTATTTTATCGATCAAAAAGTAGACTTATCTATTTTTGAGATAGGAATTGGTGGTTTAAATGATTCTACTAATGCACTCAAATCAGATCTAAACATTATAACCAACGTATCTTTAGAACATACAGATATACTTGGTAAAACCATAAGGGAAATAGCTACTCAAAAAGCAGGTATAATAAAAAATCAATCTATAGTCATAACCAATGCAACTAAAGGTTCAAAAGTAATAAAGCAAAAATGTAAAGAAACTAATTCAGAATTGCTTCAACTAAAAGATCATATCAAAATAATTCCTTTAGGTTGTAAATTCCCGTTCTACACTTACAAGTTAAAAATTTTACCTTTACAGACTGAACAAATATTGTCATTTAACTCTTACTACTTAGTAGAAAATTTTAGCATAGCTTTGCTTGCAGCTATTAAGTACCTAGAATCCAAAAAAATACCCTTCAAAATAGATTCACTTCAATCAGTAATTGATAACCTTCAACTACCTCTTAAAAATCAAGTGTTGATATATAGAGACAAAACTCTACTCCTAGACACAGCTAAAGATTTCCTATCCCTAATGAAACTCTTTAAACATACCCTAAAACATTGGAGTAATTTCGAGGTAATTCTTGCTTTTTCAAAAGGGAAAGAACCAAGATTAATAACAAAACTACTAGAGTTTCTACTACAAAATGGTATTAGAGTGTACCTTTCTGAACATAACATAGAACCCAAAAAACTACCAACCGAGCAAGTTCTAACCTACTTTAAAAAACATTTCTTAAAAAAGAATCCCGAAAAAAACATAGAGTTAGCTTTTAACAATATAATACCGCTAGGTCCAATAAAAAATATAGAAAATCTAGACCAAGTGTTATATCGAGCCAAATCTGATAAAATTTTAATAACAGGCTCACTATACTTTACCAGTGAGATATATAACATGGTGGAAAGTGAGTTGGAAAGGCAAAATGAAGAAAGGCTTATTATTTGGAACAGCAGGGATACCTAATAGCTCTAAAAAAGATACATTTTCCGGAATATCCAGATTAAGAGAGCTAAACTTAGATGCGATGGAACTAGAATTCGTTCATGGAGTTAACATATCCTATGTAAATGCTCAAAAAATAAACATGTTCTCTCAAAAAAATAACATACATTTATCCTGCCATGCACCATACTATATAAATCTCAATTCCTTAGATCAGGAAAAAATTGAAGCTAGCATACACAGGATAATTAAAACAGCAGAAATTTCACATGTATGCGGAGCAAAAAATATAGTCGTTCACCCCGGCTACTACCATAATATGGATAAACTACAAGTATACAACAATATAAAAAAGTCATTGGAAAAAGTACTAGACGAAATAAAAGATCTTAACATAGTGATTAGAATAGAAACAATGGGAAAGTTAAGTCAATTCGGTTCACTTGAAGAAGTTCTAAACTTATGTCAAGACTTAGGGCCACAAATAATGCCCTGTATAGATTTTGCTCACCTACACGCTAGAAATATAGGGAAAATAAATACTTACCAAGAGTTTTGTAAAGTATTAGATGACGTACAACATAAGCTTGGTAAAAAAGCTCTTAAAGACCTACATATACACGTTTCCGGAATAAAATATTCCGATAAAGGAGAACTACATCATCTCAACCTAAAAGAATCCGATTTTAATTACATTGATCTAATCAAAGCACTAAAAGATTTAGAAGTAGAGGGTATGTTGATTTGTGAAAGTCCAAATCTTGAAGAAGACTGTATGATGCTAAAACAACTATACCTAAATTAACTATCGTCTTACTGGTTATTACTGTAGTAAATTTTGCTTATCTGCCTCAAAGCAAACGGTGCTATAAAAGTGGTTATTAGAACTACAAAAATAATCACAGCGTAAAGAAGATCATTAAATATTTTAGCTTGTCTACCAAATTCAGCAAAAATAAGTCCAACTTCACCTCTAGGTAGCATGGAAAAACCTATCATTAGTTTCTCCCTAAAACTGACATTAACAAAAAATCCAGCTATTACTTTAGATACAATAGCGACTAATCCTATAACAAAAGACAAAACCCAAAATTCATATGATCCAAAATTAATAGCTTTCAAGTTTACCTGCAGCCCAATGAAAACGAAAAAAACAGGAGTAAATAGCCAGATTAGAGGAAGTATAGAGTGTTCCACTTTTTCAGCTGTTTGTTTTTTAGTTGACAGAAACTTTAAGTAAGGTATGTTAAATCCCCTAGATAAAGCTAGTCCAACAATAAATGCTCCTAATATTTCAGGTGATCCAAACTTGTAGGCAAGAAAAGAAAATATAAACACGACGGAGATAACAGCTGCAGGAATGAAATCCAAGTTTTCTAACTTTTCAGACAATACCTCTACGAACTTAGTCATGATTTGTGCTACCAGTGGAGCTAAAATAAAGAAAGTAAGTATGTATCCAACCAGGGTGGCTATTGCATCCACTTGAAAGCTAAGTCTACTAGACAATTGAGCGAGTGCTGCAAGAGCTATTACACCAAAAATATCATCTATAACAGCTGCACCCAAAACAACCTGTGCAAAATTATCTTTCATCCTTCCCAAATCCTTTAAAACTCTTACTGTTATTCCTATGCTAGTTGCCGCTAATGTACCACCAATAAACAGAGAAGTTATTGTATTCATTCCCAATAGCCAATGACATATAGGGAAAGAAAGGATTATGGGCATAATTGCTCCTACAGTTGCTACTATCAAAGCGTTAACACCTACCATCCTGAGTTGTTTAATATTAGCCTCCATTCCTACCTGAAACAGTAGCAAAACCACTCCTATTTCTGCAAGTATTTTGATTACTTCATTGGGTTTAACTAAACCCAGAACACTTTGGCCCAGTATTACTCCAACCAGTATTTCACCAATAACGGATGGGTATCCAAATCTAGCTAGAGTATCTCCTATAACTCTAGCTAACAAAACTATTAATCCCAGATATAGAAATATGCTGTGATCCATAGCAAAGATGAATTAGTAATTTAATTTTATACTTTAAGTATTTGTTTAGCCATATAGTGAACTAGATCTGCGACTCTGGTGGCATATCCCATTTCATTGTCGTACCAGGCTAATATCTTTACCATATTTTGGTTTATAACTTGAGTAGATAGTCCATCAACAATAGAAGAGTAAGTAGATCCTTTGAAGTCCATAGAAACAAGAGGTTCTTCAGTATAAGCCAATATACCTTTAAGATAAGTTTCTGAAGCTTCTTTAAGTGCTTGATTAACTTGCTGTGGAGTAACTGTCTTTTCGGTTAGTACTACAAAATCTACGAGTGAGACGGTAGGAGTCGGAACTCTGATTGCTATACCCGTAAATTTTCCTTTGAGTTCTGGTATTACTTTTTCAACGGCTTGAGCTGCTCCGGTAGTAGTTGGTATCATATTCATAGCAGCAGCTCTTGCCCTTCTTAGATCTTTGTGAGCTATATCTAGTATTCTTTGATCATTCGTATATGAGTGAATAGTAGTCATATGTCCTGCTACTATACCAAAATTTTGGAAGATTACCTTAGCTACTGGAGCAAGACAGTTAGTAGTGCAGGAAGCGTTGGATATTATAGTGTGTTTAGAAGGGTCGTAACTTTTTTCATTTACTCCAAGAACTATGGTTATATCTTCACCTTTTGCAGGGGCAGTAATTATTACCTTCTTAGCACCAGCTTTTAAATGTTTTTCTGCTTTTTCTCTGTCTGTAAACTTACCTGTGGACTCAATAACTACGTCTATGTTTAGGTCTTTCCAAGGTAATTTTTCAGGATCAGATTCTTGGAAAACCTTTATCTTTTTGCCATTTATTTGTATATAATCTTGACCGTAAGATACCTCACCCTCATATGTTCCATAGGTACTATCATATTTAAACAAGAAAGCATTGGTTTCAGGGTCAACCAAATCATTTATAGCTACTAATTCAAACTCTGGATATTTAGATAATATAGCTTTAGCGGTTAGCCTTCCGATTCTTCCGAAACCGTTTATAGCTATTTTCATTCTTGGCACCTCCTATATTTTTTAGTATTTGATAGATTCTTTAAGATAACTACTTGTTATTGGGGAGTTTTGCTTTATGTACTGTACAATAATATCTCTTGCGTATCCATAATTTTGTATTATTGGGCATGAAGAAAATTCAGTGTATCCATCTCCTCCGTAGTAGAGAAAGTCCACAGTTGCTATAGTATATTCGTTTTCGTCTTGTATGGGTTTTCCTTTTAAGAACCATTTACCCTCTTTTTTTTCGAGATCTATGTTATAATGAAGCCTAGTTTTTTTAGATTCTAGATTGTCTAGTAGCTTTACTATTTGTTCTCCTTTCATTTTGAATTTAACTACTGTATTTTCGAAGGGTAAGATGCTAAATACTTGTCCATAAGTTATGTCGCCTTTGTTGAGTGTATCTCTAATACCTCCGTGGTTATAGAAAGCTATATCTGAGTTAGTATAAGCAGCTATTACGTTGGTGATAAAGCTTCCCAAGTTGGTTTCTATTGACTTACTGTTTTTATCAAGCGTTACTTCTGACTTACCAATTATTTGGTTTGCTTGTTTTTGTGCTTCTAGGATATAGTTTTCTATTTTTTTTGATGCTTGTTTATCCGGAGTTATTATAGCATTTATTGTAGGGTAGAGGTTACAGATAAAGTTTTTTATTTGTTTATCTTGAATATGTAGTTTTATATGACCTACATACCTTCCGTAGGATCCTGCTTGCACGATATAGATTTTTTTGTTATTATTTTCAACGATGATGGGTTCAAACAATTCTGTGTGGCTATGTCCACCAATGATGATATCGACGTAGTCTACTTCTTTTGCTATTTTTTGATCTTGTTTTATTCCACAGTGTGAAAGAGCTATAACTAGATCGGGATTATGATTTAATATTTCGTTTTTGTATTTTAGGAGCGTTTCTACGGGGTCAAGAATAGTTCTACCCCCCAAGGCTCCAGGCATAGTTATATATGGTGTTTCGGGTGTTATCAAACCTATTACAGCAATCTTGATATTAGATCTATTCAGGATAGTATAAGGCTTAACTTTGTCAAATAATGGAGAAGAATTAGCACATAGTACTTCACTTTTTAGATTATTAACCATAGAAACAAAAGCTTCATATCCAAAATCAAACTCATGATTACCCAAACAGATTGCGTCGAAACCAATATAATTGTATAGTTCCACTACACTTTTACCTTGAGATAGGTTTGAGTATATAGTCCCTGCACTAAAATCACCTACATCAAAGACCAATACGTTTTTATTATTCTCTCTGAGATATTTTATTATTGAAGAGATGTATTCAGCACCAGCTACTGTATAACGGTAGTCCTTGTATATCCTCTGCACTTCAGGAACTACTCTACCGTGAAAATCATTGATATGAATTATGTTTACTTCCTGAGCAAATACCGTCAATAAAGTTAGTAGGAATACTATTAGTGTTGTCAAAATCCTGATCATATTCACTTCTACCTCCCGAACTATTTTTTGAAATCTGTAGTTCTAATATTTTTTGGTATGGTATAGAGTCAAAAACTTGCCGATATTTGATGTAATTTTGTGCTTTGATAAGAGATACGTGTAATATCACACTAAGTATGATTAAAAATATGATTTGGTGGTAAAGAATAGAAAGAGGGATAAATAACAGAGAAATATAAGCCCCTAGTTTAAGGATGTTAATTCTTGCATTTATTTTATCGATATCTCCTCCTTTTATAATAGGCAAGATTAATATATTTTTCAGGAGCCAGAATATTCTTGAGTAGTTATAGTGACTTTTCCCGTAAAACCTTTTAGAGTGATTTACAGGAATGTTTAAGATTGATTTTTTATCAGCTTTTGCAATTATTGGCAGGAATCTGTGGTAACCCGGAGGTAGTCTAGTATCTTTTATGGTATAGTTTTTGTATACTTTTAATGAACATCCCACGTCTTTTACTTGATATCCTGATATTATTCTGATGAGTAGATTTCCTATAGAACTTATTTTTGCTCTAGTAGTTTCCTTTCTTTGTACCCTATATCCACTTACGATTTCCACTTGATTTTGAGTTGTTATGGTTTTGAGTAGTTTAACAAGATCTTCTGGGTCATTTTGTAGATCGGAATCGATTGTTGCTATATATTTTCCTGAAGCTTTGGAAAATCCCAAACTAAGAGCAGCAGATTGACCTTCATTATACTTAAATTGATATATCTTAACAATCACGTTAAAATCATACTGTTTTTGATAAATTTTATTTGTTTCATGTATAGTTTTGATAAGAAGTTGAGTGCTTTGGTCAGTACTACCATCATCAATAAATATTATTTCAAAATTTTCAAAATCCAGTTCTTTGTGTATTTTATCGAAAGTTTGGAGTATCCTTTGGTAAAGTAATACTAGGTTAATCTCTTCATTATGGTATGGTACAATTAAACTCAGTTGCATAGCTTAATTATGGACTATATGTTTTTCTGCTAGTGCGATTAGCATATCAAGAGCTGCTTTGAAGCTCTTTTCATTTTGTATTATTATATCTGCATATTTTTTAGTTGGTTTGACATATTCAACATACATAGGTCTTACATAGTTTAGGTATTGGTCTATTACTTCATCTATAGTCCTTCCTCTTTCTTTTATGTCTCTGTATATTCTTCTTATTAGTCTTATATCATCTGGTGCTTCCACGAAGATTTTGATATTACTAATCTTCCTTATTTTATCGTCATAGAGAGCAAACATTCCTTCTACTATGATTACTGATGCAGGATACACTATTTCGTATTCATTTGTTCTTGTATACTCTGAATAGGAGTATATAGGTTTTTTTACAGGATTTCCTTTTAGAAGTTGATCCAAGTGGTTATAAAGCAATTCCCAGTCTATTGAAGAGGGGTGATCAAAATTAGTCTTTTTTCTTTCTTCCAATGAAAGATGCGAAAGGTCTTTATAGTATGAATCCATATTAATGAGTGATATTTTACCATGTATTCCTTTAGAAGCTAGTATTTTTATTATATTGTTTGCTACTGTTGTTTTACCTGATGCAGTTCCACCAGCTATTGATATTACTAGCATTTACTACTTTCCTTTGTAGAATTCTTGCCATTTTGCTTTAAATTCTTCTTTATTGAGTTTGTAGTAATCCTTGTTTATTTCTATGTATATTTTGTATTCTTCAGGTACATCTTCTTCTGGGTAGATTGCTTGGACTGGGCAAACGCTTTCACAAGCTCCACAGTCGATACAAACATCTGGATCTATATATAGTTGTGTTTCTCCTTGATCTTCTGATTCTGTTGGGTGTATGCAATCAACCGGGCATACGCTTACACATGATCTATCCTTGGTTCCTATACATTTACCAGTTATTACTCTAGTCATCTTATTTCCCTCCTTTCTTTTTGAGTATGTAAACCTTAACTTTTCTTCTTCCCCATTGCATAGCTTGGTTATAATCTTCAAAGTAAAGATCTATTTTGAAGCCTTTTATAGCGGATCCTATATCGAGGGCTTTGGCATATCCATATCCTTCAACGTATAATTCTGTTCCTAGGGGTATGATAGAGGGGTCAACTGCAGCTACTCCTCTTTTAACTCGATGTCCTGTATAAGTGTAATATCCAACTCCTCCAACACCTGCAGTGTATCCCGTACTTTGCATTATTAAATAATCTTTACCGTGTATATCTTTTAGCGGGCCTATACCTATCTCTACTACCTCGTTAACCGGATGAGTAAGAATCTGTTCTCTTACTAGTTCTTTTGTTTTACTTCCATCATAATCTAGTTTTAATTTATATAACCTTATTACTTTTCCTTTTTTACCCTTTCGCACTAATTTTCTACTTCCTTGAGGCAATTTATCGGTGTAAACATATTTTACAGAATAGTCTACGTATTCTTGACTCTTTTCTTGATAGGTTACATTTACCCCAACTTCGGAAGGTAGCTTATAAGCATATGAAACGAGTAGAAAATCTTCTTCAAGATCTACCAAATCTATCGATTTTATGTTTTTTATTCCCATTTTTTTGATATCCCTACTTATGACATAGAGTATATCTTTTTTGATAGTGTCTATAGAGTAGAATGAGAAATAAGAAATAGTATATTTTTTGTTGTTAAATATTACTATCAGCTGTTTAGGTGTGTATAGTTTTTGTTTATCTAGGGCAAATGATGAAGCATGTACATTTATCCTTACGATTTTTCCTTTTCGGTAGGCATATATTCGCTTAGTTTGTTTTATTCTTTTCAAGACATCTCGTACACTTTCTGAGAAGTCAGTGAAGATAGAATATTTTTTCCCATCAATTGTGAATTGTAATTTATACTTTTGGTATATATTAACTTCACCTATTGAGTTAAATCCAAGTTTGATTTGTTGATTATAAATACCGTGTTGATCATAGTAGTTAACGACATAGAAACTGGGTTTTCTGTATAAAACAAAGGATAGAGTTACTAAGAGTACGGTTATTACTATTTTACTTAGTATCTTCATCTTCTTCCATATCCTCCTCAGTTTCTATTAATCCGTACTCTTCGAGGGTTTTTTCCAGAAGCTGTATGTATAGACTTCTTTCTATGTAGCCAAGGATATAAAATACTTCTTCTTCATCCAATTTATATCCAACTAGTAAATCCATAACTTCTTGGGCTATATCTTCTAGCTTATCTAGAGTTCTCATAATAACACCCCTTTTAGTTAACAGAGATTATTTTGTACTTAATGCTTCTATCCTGTACCTTTAGATTGAACTCTTTTCCTATGAGAGCTTGGAATATTTTGCTTGAATCTATTTCCGCTTGTTTTAGAAATAGGTTTAGTTCTCTTAATAGTTTTTCCTTGTCACTAGCTAGTTCTCTTATTTTTTTAGTAAACTTGGAGTGATTAGATATAACTATCCACTCATTCATATTTTCTATTTGCATAGCAATAGATTCTGGGTTAGTTTCAGTAGATAAAATTTTTTCTATTTTTCTTTCGATTTCCGGTATGAATCTTTGTATTATTCTTTCTATCATCTTGGATAAGGGAGACTCGGTTGTTATTGAATATGAATTTTGATCTGGGTTAGCTTCTATTTCCTCGTATAATGGAACTATTGTAACGATTATTGTTTTAGATTGATTGGTATGTTCATCTGTTACTTCTAGGCTAAATTTTCTGCCTACAATAGGAACATCTATTGATTTCCTTATTCCCTTTACTTTTGTATATTTTTTTTCTTTCTCTTCTTCAATTTGTTCTAATCTTGATTGTAGATCAGATTTTTGTTGTTTTATTCTTATCAGATCAGCAAGAGAGAATTGATAGTCTTGATTATCTAGTGTGTCTCCTCCCTCCAGTTTAGCCTGATGAACTTCTTCCTGTTTTTCTTTTTCTTGTTGTTCTAATTTTTTTAATTTTTCGATGATTTTCTTTTTGATATCTTCCATGGTTTACCCTCCGTGGTTATATATTCAAAAGTTTTCTTGCTTGATCTATTGTGGCTATGGGTCTTCCTATTTCGTTGGCAATTTTAACTATTCTTCTAACTAATTCTTGGTTAGTTGCAAGTACTCCTTTTTTGTAGTAGATATTGTCTTCTAGACCAGTTCTTACAAATCCTCCCAGAATTATAGAAGCTACATTTATGGGTAATTGATTTTTACCTATTGCTGCAGCAGACCAAGTAAATTGTATTTTTCTTTTATTTAGTTCGTTAATCATAAATAGTAGGGTTTCCAAGGTTGCAGGTGCTCCCCACCTTACACCCAGAACAAAATCTACGTGTACTGGTTCATCCACTAAACCTTCCTTTACCAAATACTCTACCATTCCTAACATACCGATATCATACACTTCTAATTCAGGCTTAATTTTTAACTCTTTCATTTTTAGAGCCAACTTTTTTATATATTGTGGAGTATTTACAAAAACCTCATCACCGAAGTTTAAGGTACCAAGATTCAAAGTAGCCATATCAGGTTTTAGTTTCAGGGGTTCCATTCTCTCTTCCTCAGTCATTCCAACTGCTCCACCAGTTGTAAATTGTATTATCATTGGTACTTCCTTTTGTATTAATTCCTTTACTTGCTTAAAATATTCCACTTTACTAGATGGAGCACCATCAGGTTCTCTTACGTGTATATGAGCTATCGTTGCACCAAGATGATAACACTCTATTGCCTGACTAGCTATTTGTTCAGGGGTTATAGGAAGAT
>JBCNVB010000011.1:0-93118 GCA_039630415.1 bacterium
GCATTATATCATGATATAGGTAAAATGGTTAGACCCAAATATTTTGCTGAGAATTTGCTAGAAGGTGAGAAAAATCCTCATGAAGACAAAGAAGCTTTTCTAAGTGCTTCGATCATTAAATCACATATTAGTGATGGATTAAAAATTGCTCAAAAATACAATTTACCTGCTATAATTCAGGAGTTTATAAAAACTCATCATGGGACGACTACTATTCTTTACTTTTATTTGAAAGCGAGGAATTTACAATATTCTAGTAAAAAGTATTCATTTAACATAAATGAAGAGGATTTTAAGTATCCTGGACCTAAACCTTACACGAAAGAGATGCTAATTTTAATGATTTGTGATAGCGTTGAAGCTGCTTCTAGATCACTAAATGATTTTTCCTATTCTTCTCTTGAAAAATTAACTGAAAACATAGTAAATAGATTAATACAAGAAAATCAGTTTTCAGATGTTGACATTACTTTTAAAGAATTAAAAATAATCAAGGAAACTTTGGTAAGGAATCTTTACATTTCCTATCATACCAGACCCAAATATCCTGGTTATGGAAAGAAAAATAATCCTTAATACATCCAACTCTAAGATAAAAAAACTTGCTAATAAAGTATACAGGTTCTTTGCTACTATTTTCCCAGAAATTACTAAAAAACTTATTATCGTTGATTTTGTAGATGAACTACAGATAAAAAAAATCAAGAAAAATTTTTGGAAAATCGGTAAGACAACTGATACTATAACTTTGATTTTTGAGGATTCTGTTCAAATTTATCTATGCTTGAATATTATTAAGCAGAATTCGATAAAACTGGGAAATAGTTTTGAAAATGAATTTTGCTTTGTATTTTTACATTCACTTTTACATTCTCTAGGTAAAAATGAGGAGGAGGTTAGTCAGATTCAGAATTATATTTTTGAAAAATTTTTGACTTGTAACTTTTAGGTTATGTCAAGTAAGTTTAGAAGGAATAAGTTAAGTTCAAGTATATTGGAGAGTTTTTCTAATGCTGTTAATGGACTGTTTGAAGCTTTTTATCAGGAGAGAAATTTAAGGATACATTTGATAATAGCTTTATTTGTTTTTTTTGTATGTATGTTTCTAAGTTTAGCGTTGTGGGAAATTGTGATAATTATTTGTGTTGTTTTTCTTGTTTTTATTACGGAGTTATTTAATACAGCGATAGAAATATTGGCTGATAAGGTTGAAAAAAACAAGGATGAACAGATAAAATTGGTAAAAGATATAGCTGCTTCTGCAGTTATGCTTTCTTCGATATTAGCCGTTATTGTTGGGATGATTATTTTCTCTAGGAAATTATTTGCTACTACTCCTGCAGTTATTCAAAAATTGTCTTCTTTACCTGAGTACGTTTATATATTTGTTTTTATGATTGTTTTAATTAGTTCTATGGGTGTAAAGGTATGGTATATGCGGATTAAGGGTAAGAGTACGAATGTTCAGGGTGGGATTATCAGCGTTCATTCTGCTTTGGCTTTTTCAACTTTTACCTTTATAGTTATTCATAACTGGGAAGATTATGTATCATGGTTTATGGCTTTTATTTTAGCATTGTTGGTTGTTCAAAGTAGGTTGGAAGCCAAGATTCATACTCTTTCTGAGTTAATAAATGGGGCACTGTTTGGAATTATTGCAACTCTTGTTTTAATTAATACTATAAACTTTTTGGCAAAATTCTGATGGATGATTTTATAAAGAACTTATTTTTTACATTTATTTTAATATTTTTGAATGGTTTTTTTGTATTAGCGGAGTTTGCCTTAGTTTCCTCAAACCCTATAAAGTTAAAGAAACTTAAGTTTAGTTTACCTTACAAGCAGTACAATCGGATGGAACACTATTTGGCAACTTGTCAGGTAGGTATTACTATTGCAAGTTTGGTTCTCGGATGGTTATCTGAACCTACCTTTGCGATAATCTTTGAAAGTATACTCAAGAAGGTTTTCAATATACAAGAAATTATTTTTATATCTTCTCACACCTTAGCTATTGTTGTTGCTTTTAGTTTAGTAACTTTTTTACATTTGGTTTTAGGGGAACAAGTACCCAAATTAGTAGGAGTATATAATCCTGAGAGAGTTATAGTTATATGTTCTGTGTTTCTTGAATTATTCAGCTTTATCTTTTATCCTATGACATTCATAGTTAGAATTTTTCAGAATAAGGTGGCTTCCTATTTGGGAGTTAATCCTTATCAACATAAGGAGTTGAAATTCACTGTAGAAGAGTTAAGAGATATAATTAAAAATGTTAAAGATGCTGGACAAATGAGTGAAACACTGTTTAACATGGTTAACTCTATTTTAGAACTCAACCGTTATAAAGTCAAGGATATTATGGTTCATCGTACCGATGTAGTTTATATTAACCATACAGATAGAATAGAGAATGTTATTGATACTGTAGTTAATACATTGCACAGTAGATATCCAGTATACAAGGATAATATGGACAATATTATTGGTATTCTTCATATTAAGGATATATTTTTAGCCATAAGAAAGAAAGTATTTAATGTGGGAGACGTGGTTAGATTGATAGATAGAAAGGTTTTGTATATACCTGATAGTACGGATTTATTTACTGCTCTTAATCAAATGAAGAAAGAACAAGCTTTGATGGCTATAGTTGTTGATGAATATGGTGGAAATAAGGGAATAGTTACGTTTGATGATATACTTAGTAAAATCTTAGGGACTATATTAGATGAATTTGATCTTGGTAAGATTAAGGTTTGGGAAGTTAAAGATGGATATATTGTCTCTGCTGATACTTATATCTATGAGTTGCCAGATAAAATTAGAGAAAAATTTAACAATCCCAACATTATGGTATCAACTCTTGTATATGACCTGATGCGAGGAAGAAAGCCTTCCAAAGGTGAAATATTACAGTGTGGAAGATGCAAAATAAAAATACTGGAGGTTAAGGGAAATTCAATCAAGTACGTAAAGATCTATACGGTAGATGGGTGAAATTGAAAATCAGAAATTATTTACTCTTATACTACCAGCAATACTTCTAATAATATTTACAATCAGAACAGTATATTACTTGCTAGTTTTTTGCTCACCATATATAGTAAAAAGTTACTCTCATTTACTAAAAAACTTAGAAATACCTGAGTATCTGTCAAGAAGGGAAAAATATATTTACTCTCTTTTGATATTATTCTACATTTTTAGTGTTGTTTACTTCGTACTTGCATTATTTTTTGATAGTAAATTAATTTATACCTGGATAACTTTATATTTTGTTGTGGTAATGTTCTTGGAATTGTTTGTGAAGGATGGAATATTCGTGACTATAAATAGACATCTAAAGTTGCTTCCTAGGGTTTTAGGTATTCTGAGATTTTTGAGATTTTTAGAACCTATAGTTAACATTGTCTCGTTCTTAAATTCAGCTCTTATCAAGATATTTAACCAGGATATTAACATAAGTAAAAAATACTTTTCTGAAATCGTGGTTTACTTGGATGATTTTGATTGGGATGATTATAGAGTGGAAATATTGGAGAAATTCCTAGCTATGAATGATACATTGGTTAGAGAAATTATGGTTCCTAGAATGGATATTGTGGCTTTTGAAGCTAATAAAAATATAAGTGAGGTTACAGCTACTATAATGAAATATGGATACTCAAAGTATCCAGTTTATGAAGAGAATATAGACAATATTATAGGTGTTGTTTTTCTTAAAGATATGCTCAAATATACTTTGACTAATCAGGGATTTATAAAGCTTAAGGATATAGCTCGTATCCCTCTTATAGTCCCTGAGTCCAAAAATTTATACGAACTACTAAGCATAATGAAACAGAATAGATCTTCAATAGCTATAGTAGTTGATGAGTACGGTGGTACTAGCGGTATTGTTACCATAACTGATCTAATTCAAGAATTACTTGGTAGAATAAGGGATGAACATGATAAGGAAACCGATGAAGAAAATATTAATAAACTATCTGCTAATGAATATGTTGTAAATCCAAAAATAGATATCTACACTCTAGAAGAATATCTGGGAGTTGATTTCCCTGACAAAGAAGAAAGAGAATACACAACCCTTTCGGGATTAATATACACAAAGCTCGGTAGAATACCAAAAGAAGGAGAGGTAATCAATATGGACAATGTTATTCTTAAAATTTTGGAAATTAAAAAGAATAGAATAAGTAAGGTTCTAGTAAAGATAGGAACATGATAGAGGAGATATTGCTATTAGTTCAAGTTTTACCACCATTTATATCATCTAAAATAGAAAAACACCCTAGAATAAATGACATTATTGAAATAGTAATGGATGTTGGTAGAACACCAGAAATAAGATTTCCAGATGATTTCGAAATAATATCCTCTAGAGAAATAATGTATGACGATATTGAATATGTTGTAAAAAGAATAGGTGAATTTGGTAGAGATAATAGAGCTGGTATACCCAGAACTCTTCATAGAATATCTGCTATAAGAAATAGGAATGGTTTAATCGTTGGTTTAACTTGTAGGGTTGGTAGGGCAGTTTATGGTGCCGCTGACATAATCATCGATTATATTAAAACTGGTAAAAGTATACTACTACTCGGTAAACCTGGAGTAGGTAAAACAACAATCCTTAGAGAAACTGCTAGAATAATAAATGATAATCTAAAGAAGAGAGTTGTTATTGTTGATACATCGAATGAAATAGGTGGTGATGGAGATATACCTCATCCTGCAATAGGCAGAGCAAGAAGGATGCAAGTTCCAATGCCAGAACTACAGCACAAAGTTATGATCGAAGCTGTAGAAAATCATATGCCTGAAGTAATAATCATAGATGAGATGGGTACTCAAGAGGAAGCGTACGCAGCCAGAACCATCGCTGAAAGAGGAGTACAACTAATAGCTACAGCACATGGGAACAATCTAGAAAATCTTATCCTTAACCCAACACTTTCTGATCTAGTGGGGGGAATTCAAGCTGTTATACTTAGTGATGAAGAAGCTAAGCGAAGAGGTACTCAAAAAACTGTTCTCGAAAGAAAAAACCCACCTACTTTTGACATATTAGTTGAAATAATTGATAGGCAAACTTTTTCAATTTATTCAAATGTTGCACTTGCTGTCGATATGATCCTCAAAGGTTTACCCGTAAAACCAGAAATAAGAATTAGAGATAATGACAGCTTTAAAATTATCCAAAAAGAATACTACTACGATTATACACCGAAAAAAAATACAAGTACTTTTTTCTTTAAAGAAACTACTTCATTTAAAGAAAATGCTTTGAAACAAATCTCTCTACAGGAAAGCATAAGTGAAGGTTTACAAGGAAATAAGCAAGCAAAGTATGAGGAAAGAAGATATAAAATATATCCTTTTGCTGTAAGTATAGATAGACTACAAAGAGCAATAGATGATTTATCTTTGCCAATTGATATTGTTTTGGATATTAATCAAGCTGACTTTGTTATAACACTCAAATCTAAAAAACAAGAGGTAGAAAAAAGAATACAAAAAAATCCTTCCCTGCACTTTTTACAAAAAAATATAATGTTTGTTAGAAGTAATACTTTTACTCAGATATCAAAAATACTGGATCAACACTTTGAATCCAATAATCCTCAGGCAATAAATGATTTGGTAAAAGAGATAGAGGAAAAAGTAAAAAAGATGTATGAAATGGGTTTAGATAAGATAGAGTTGGATCCTCAACCATCTGATATAAGAAAAATACAACATGAGTTGATTCAAAAGTATGGTTTATACTCTAGAAGTGAAGGTGAAGAACCTTATAGAAGGGTCGTTATATACAAAAAGGGGTTCTAGGTAATAATTACAAAGTTTTGTTTTAGTTTCTTTTCGTATTCCATTGTATACATTAGCTTTTGGATCAAATTGTTTAGTTCTTCCATAATTTGGTTTGAATCTTGTAACGAGGGTTGAATTATGGTCGATACAACTGAAATTGTCAAAATAAATGGAAAATCTCTTTTACAGTATTCTAAGACTGATTTTTGTAGTCTATTCAAAATTTTGTGTGTTTTCCCCATGTCTACTTCTGACAAAAATAGTAGAAAACATTTTATGTTAAATCTACTAAGTATATCGATATTTTGTCTAATTTTGCTTTTTAGTATTTCTGATATTTTAAAGAAGATAGACACTGCTTGATGGTAAGAGAATCTATTAACTAGGTTTTCAAATTCATCTATTTCTATTAAAGCCAAAGCAAATTCTTTTTTCTTTCTTTTCAGAATAGAGTATAAGGTTTCATACTTTATGAAAAATCCTCTGAAATTTAGTAGTTCTGTTTCATTGTCTATAAACGATTCATTTATTGGTTCTAGAATTATTGCTTGTTTTTCTTTTTCTAGATTGATTTGTTTTAGTTGGTACAGTTGGCTATTAAGGATAACATTTGTTTTTTTTAGTTCTTGAAAATCTATTTTAGTCGTTTGCATTATTTCAAGCGCTTTGTTGTTCATCCATTCATATTCTTTTGTTTTTTGATTAATTATCACAATAGGTATGTTTAAATTGTTAATTATTTTTTCAAGGTATTCATGTATTTGCATGTTTTTTATATTGAGTTATATCCGTTCAATATAGCTCTTATTCTTTCTTCTGTTGAGGGGTGTGTTCTAAAATATGGGTGGGTATAGTCTGCGTATACGTTGTATCTTTTGAGCAGATCTATGAAGGGTTCGAGGGGTAGGTTATACATTTTAAGTGCTCTACCTGCGTAGTAATCAGCTTCTAGTTCCTTTTGTTGGCTAAATATATTTGTGGATATGTTCTGTCCACTCATCCATTGGTGAAGGAAAATCTGTGGGACATGGTTTAAAACTTCGTGTGCCCATTCGTGTGCTAGTACTCCAAATATTGCTTCATAACTTTCATTTTCTACCATCGTTGGATCTATATACACTATTCTTTGCCCAGTGGCCATTGCTCCTAACTGTGTTGGATATACCTGGACTATGATAGTTGTTCCATATATGTAGTTTAGCTTTGATGATATGTCTATTAGTTGTTCATTAGTTACTCTTGAGAAACAAGTACTTATCGTTATCAATATTGCTAATAATAGTGTTATCACTTTCCTCAATACTTTATACCCCATTCTTTATCTTAATTGGATAATTTTGTATGTTTTCCCTACGGTATAATTCATTGAGCTTCTAGTTTAACCTGTTTTGTTATGCGTTTATTCAATCTTAATAGATGGATTTTAACTATTTCTGAGGGTTTATATTTTTCAAGGGTTTTGTTATAGTCTATAGTGTTTGTGATTATGTGGTTATCGATAGCTGTAATTATATCACCTTTTTTAATATCTACTTTGTAAGCTGGGCTATCGACTATTACTTCGTTTACTATTACTCCATAGGTATTGGATAGTCCTAGGAATCTCATAATTTCTGGTGTTAGGTCGGATACTATGACTCCTAGGTAAGGTCTTATTACTTTTCCGAATTTTTCTAGATCGGATATGACTTTTTTAACTTTATTAGAAGCTATTGCAAACCCCAGACCTTGTGCCGTAACTACAACTGCTGTATTTACTCCAACAACTTTACCTTCTAGATTTATGAGTGGACCTCCTGAATTACCTGGATTTATTGGAGCGTCAGTTTGAATGAGATCCTCTAGATATAAACCTTGCACTTCTAGACTTCTATTTTTAGCAGATATAACTCCTACAGTAGCACTGTAATCGAATCCATAAGGGTTCCCCACTGCTATTACCCATTCACCTATTTTTAGATCATCTGAGTTAGCAAATTCTAGAGGTTCAAAATTTTGGGTTGTATTTATTTTTAGTAATGCTAGATCAGTATATTTGTCGGATCCGACAATTGAAGCGGTGTATTTTTCATTTCTTCCCGGAAAAGTTACATATATTTCTTGAGCTTTTTCTACTACGTGATTATTGGTGATTAGAAACTTTTTTTGATTGTCTATAATGAATCCAGAACCTAATCCCTGGTTTTTGAACATTTTTTCCCATTCTTTACCAAAGAAGTATTTGAATAGTTCATCCCATTCTTTAGACCATGGAGTTCCTGAGTTTACTACTATATCTATTCTGGCTACACTTTTTGTAACTTTTTCTATGACCTTAACAAATGTTTTATCATCCGCATCCTTTATCACTACATTCTGTTGATAGATTACTTTTTGGGTTTGTAACTGTGTTTGTTGCTGCTGTAAGTTCTGTGTTTGAGTATTTGGGGATAAAAAGTTATATGTTATTAGTGATCCTGTTATTCCACCTAATGTAGCACCAATAAAAATCGATATTATCATTACCAAAAATAGGTTCTTATTCATATTAATCAACCTCCTTACTCATATTAAGTATTTCTATATTCAAAAGGATTCTCTTTTTGCCTTACAAAAAATATCATTGAAGCAGGTATGGTCAAAAGTAGAGAAATATTGTTCAGTTTGGTAATTATTTTAGGTTCTCTTTTAATAGTTATTGGCTTGCTTAATGATTCTGTATTAGCTGAAAGAGATGTTAGGCTTTATGAATTGAAGAAATTTTTGTTTAATTTGTTGGGATGGAAGTTTTTTGTTTTACCCTTACTTTTGCTATTGGGAGCCATGTATCTGATTGGAGATAGAAGTAAAAATTTTGGATTATACTTGATAAATATTCTGCTTCTTTTTTTGGGTATAGTTTTACTTTTCCCCGATCCTTTATCAGTTGTAGGCAAATTTGGGCTGTTGTTAAATTCTTTTCTTGGATCTATTCTTTCTTTTTTCATTGGGCTTTCTTTAATAGTCACATCAATTATTTATTTCTTTGATATACCTTTGGTGGATCTGTTGGAAAACAAAATTCCTTCTTTGATTAATTTTATTTTTAAATTTAGCTTTGAATTTACAAAAAAAGTTATTGTTTTTGTTTTGGACTTGCTTGATTTTTTAGGTGGTAAGTTAGTTAGGTATATAATTGGATCAAAAAATAGTAAGATAAATGAGAAAAACACTAGGATTAGTAGAATTGAACAAAATCCTCAAAATGCAAAGAAAACAATCAATCAAGTTAATTCTTCTGAAGTAAAAAATGAGCAAACACAAGTAAAGAAAAGGATATCTTTTGATTTTGAGCTTTCACAAGATGATTTACAAAAAAACAGTATAGCACAGGTTGATGGATATTATATACCTTCTCCCTTTTTTCTTCAATCTTTTGTATCTAAAATATATCCGCGTTTGAAGGGGAATACTACCAAGGATTATAGTGAAATTTTGGAGGAAACTCTTAAGAATTTTGGGATTGCTTCCAAAGTGATTGATGTTCAGATAGGTCCTTCAATTACAAGATATGAGCTTCAGATAGAAAAAGGCGTTAAAGTATCCCAAATATTGAGACTAAAAAATGACATAGCATTAGCATTAGCTGCTATAGCTGTTAGAATAGAGGCACCTATACCCGGTAAATCCGCAATAGGAATAGAAGTACCTAATGACAAGCCTGTTCCTGTTTACCTTTCAGACATATTAACTGGAGAGGAATTTATAAATTCTACTTATGAGATTCCACTTGCTATTGGAAAGGATACTTCTGGAAATGTGGTCCTATGTGATCTAACTAAAACTCCTCATCTTTTGATAGCTGGTTCCACTGGTTCTGGTAAAACGGTATGTATAAATTCAATCATTTGTAGTATGTTATTTAAGTTTCCTCCTACAAAGCTACAATTATTACTAATAGATCCCAAGATGGTTGAATTAATATTGTATGAAGGAATTCCACATGTTATTGATATAGTTACCGATGTTAAAAAAGCTCCAAATGCACTGCTTAGTATGGTAAAAACAATGGAGGATAGGTATAAACTCTTCAGCACAAAAAAGGTGAGAAACATACAAGAATATAATTCTTTGCAAGATGTGGATAAGTTACCGTATATAGTTATAGTGATAGATGAGTTAGCGGATCTTATGATGACTTCATCAAATGCTGTTGAGTCACATATAGCGCGTTTAACACAGCTTGCGAGGGCTGCGGGTATTCATTTGATTATAGCTACTCAAAGACCTTCCGCAAATGTTATAACAGGAGTAATAAAAGCAAACATTCCTTCTAGGATAGCTTTTGCTGTAGCTAGTCAAGTTGACTCTCGAGTAATTCTTGACATTGCAGGAGCAGAGAATTTAATAGGAAGAGGGGATATGCTTTATATGCCAATAGGTTCCACTAGACCTATAAGAGCACAAGGATGCTTCGTAGGATTAAAGGAAATAGAGTTAATTGTCAAATATTGGCAGTTGCAACCCAAACCAGATAATCTTACTCCTATAAATCTTGAGGTAACAACTGACATAAGTTTTGAAAGTACTGAAGAGGATCCAGAGTTGCTAAAACAAGCAGCCAAGATTATACTTGAAGATAAAAAAGCTTCTACAACTCTACTTCAACGTAAACTTAGAGTAGGTTTTGCCAAAGCAGGCAGAATTATGGATATTCTAGAAAAAATGAACATAGTTGGTCCTCAAGAAGGTAGTAAACCTAGAAAGATACTTATTCAAAATTTCGAAGAAATTGAAAAGATCTTCAGGAAACAGTCTTAGTAAAAGGATAGTTTAAGAAGGTAGATAATTCTATCAGGGGGGTAAGAAAAATGCATGCTAAGATACTAGTAGCGCACGACGGTTCCGAAAATTCACAAAGGGCATTCAATAAAGCCATTGAACTTATTAATAATTTCGCTGAAAAAAATAAAGTAGAAATCCTTGTAGTTAGTGTTATTCAAATTTCTGATCTACCAGAAATAGCTGAAAATCAAGCAATTATAGATTACTTTAGAAAATATTACAAAGAGGTTCATTCCAATCTAGCAGAAATAGCTCAGAAGAATGATATAAAGCTGAACTCTTATATTCTAGTGGGAAATCCTTCAATTGAAATTATAAATTTTGCTAAAGAAAATAGGGTAGACTTAATAGTAGTAGGAAAAACTGGAAAATCAAAAATAGAGCAGTGGCTTTTGGGAAGCGTATCAAAGAAAATTATAGATCACGCACCCTGTAGTGTGCTAATGGTAAATTAACATTAAGTTGAACTACTCTTTACTACTTAATGTTCTAAAAAAAGAGTGTCAAAATAACTACTCCAATACATCGGTATTCGGTGGGGTATCTAATTTCGTAAAAAATATATTAAAAAATCAAAACTTACCTCCAGTAGTTGTAGAATTACTAAACTACGATAAGCTTGATAAACAAATAAGGAAAAAAGTTGTGGAGAAGGTGATATATGAGTTAGAAAAGAATTCAACTCTAAGCTTACCTGATCAGTCTTTATCTAATCAATCAGCAAACTCTATCGACTCTAAATATCTTGAAAAACTGATTCTGGATAAGGACATTCTTAACAAGGTAGTTGAACAAACTAATTTTAATAACTCTGATTTTTTAAATACTCCTCTATCAAGTTTGGTGAAAGATTTGGGCATAAATAAGAGAATATTGAATACTTTAAAGAAGCAAGATATAACAACTTTAAAAGATTTAATTTGGTTTTTGCCAAGATCATACAGTGATAGAACAATTCCCTTGCAAATAAATCAGGCGTTAAATTATGAGAAAGCTTATTTACTTGTTCAAGTTATTTCTGAGCCTGAGAGAATTGATAGCACAAAGAAGAATTTGAGTATTATCAAATATATAGTTACCGATAAAGCTGGCAATAAAGCTGAAATCTTATTTTTCAATCAGGATTATATTCTTCATCTTATCAAAAAGAACAATAGAATCAAGGTTTACGGAAGGGTTTACAAAAATAAGTTTTACCAGATAGTTCCGGAAGAATGGGATTATGAACATAATCATAGTCTGGATTTCGATCGTATTGTTCCACATTACTCAACTTCTATCAAACCTAAAAAGATTAGACAAATAATTTATAGAGCTTTAAAAATCAGTTACAAACATATTGTTGATCCTTTGTTTGATATTCTTAAGAATGTTGATAGTGGTTTTAATTTTGTTCAATTGTCTAAAGCAATAGTTAATATTCATTTTCCAAGTAGTTTTGAAGTTTTAGAGTATTCAAGAAATAGGCTGGCTTTAGAGGAAATAATATATACTCAGATTTTATTAGCTGGAATGTCTAGAAAAAATAGTGCAATGTATGTCATAGACAAGCAAAAAGCGTGCAAAGCTATTCAAGAAATTGATTTACCTTTTAGGTTAACTGAGGCTCAGCAAAGGACTATAGAGCAGATTATTGATGATATGAGCAGTGGTAATGTGTGTAGAAGACTAGTGCAGGGGGATGTTGGAGCTGGTAAAACTATTGTTTGTATTTTATGTTGTTATGCTGTAGTAGCTCATAGTTATCAGGCTTGTGTCATGGCTCCAACTGAAATATTAGCCTATCAACATTACCTTAATTTTTCAAAAATTTTACCTAAAGCAAGAATTGAAATGTTGACTTCCAAAGTTAGGGGTAAAAAAAGAGAGAAAATTTTACAGGATCTAAAGCAGGGCAATATAGACATTTTGATAGGTACTCACGCTTTGATTGAAGATAGGGTAGAGTTTAAGAATTTGGCATTTGTAGTTATTGATGAGCAACATAAATTTGGTGTATTGCAGAGATTGAAGCTTTATTCAAAGTCTGAGGTTCCTCATTTGATTGTAATGAGCGCTACTCCTATTCCTCGCACACTTGCTTTTACCGTATATGGTGATTTGGATATATCGGTTATAGATCAATTACCAGAAGGGAGAAAAAGGGCGATAACCGAAATTTTTAGTTACAAGGAAATTGGTAGGGTGTATAGTATAGTCGAGGAGCAGTTAAAACAAGGTCGACAAGCCTATTTTGTATGTCCATCTATCTTTGATAATCCTAAACTAGAGCTAAAGAATGTACTAGAAGTTTTTGAAGAGGTTAAAAAAAGATTTTCTTTGTATAACGTAACTTATCTTCACGGAAAAATGAGCTCTAAACAAAAGGAAGAAACTATGAATCAATTCAGAGAAGGTAAGTATCATATTTTAGTTTCTACTACTGTTATTGAGGTTGGGGTAGACGTACCTAATGCCAATGTTATAGTTATTTTGGATTCTGAAAGATTCGGTTTATCACAACTACATCAACTAAGAGGTAGGGTTAAAAGAAGTCATTTTGAACCCTATTGTTTATTAGTTACATCTAAAAATATATCTTATGTTGAGTTTAGTAAATCTTTACAACGGATGAGTGTTTTAAAGTTTTATGATGATGGTTTTAAGATAGCGGAGAAGGACTTAGAGTTAAGGGGGCCTGGTGAAGTATTCGGGTATAAACAACACGGATTTACAGAGTTTAAAGCTCTCAATCCCATTAAAGATATCAACCTAATAAAATTTTCTAATGATCTAGCAAAAGCTATCTATCCTTATGTTTTTGAATTGGATTTCATTAAGGCAAAAATTAAACAGATAAATCATATGGTGGAAAATTTAAGTCAGACAATATAAGATAAGTAAATGCACTAATTAGGAGGTGTTATTATGATCACTAAGGACAAAGTTATCATGTCTTTAAGAGGTTTAAAGGAACCTTCTTCACAAAAGGATTTTACACAATTAAACCTCGTTGATGTTGAAATTAAACAAAATGATATATTTGTCAAGATTTATCTAAAGAAAAACTTAGCGGATCAAGAAAAAGATATAACTGACAAGGTGATAAGAAAGTTAAAAATTGCTTTTGGGGAAGATATAAATGTAAGTGTTAATTACGAATATGTCAATGATTATTCTGAGGTTAAAAGAAGAATAAGATTAGAAGTTTTAGATTCGATGAAAGCTCGTTTAGGAAGAGTTATAGCTGTTACTAGTGGTAAAGGTGGAGTTGGTAAGTCGACTATATCTATTGGTTTGGCTTATTTTTTGAAGGAGTTGGGGTATAGAGTGGGGTTGTTGGATGCTGATGTTTATGGACCTTCTATTCCTACGGCATTTGGACTGGAAGGACATATTTTGCATATCAAGGATGAGAAGATACAGCCTATCAATAAGTTTGGTCTTAGCTTGGTCTCGATTGGATTTATGATTCCTGAAATTGACACCCCTCTTATATGGAGGGGACCAATGCTACATAAGGCTATAAATGAGATGGTTAATCAAGTTGAGTGGAATGATTTAGATTATTTGGTTGCTGACTTGCCTCCTGGTACTGGTGATGCTATTTTGAGTTTAAATAGTTCGGTTAAGATAGATGGTGCGGTGGTGGTTAGTACTGCTCAAAGGGTTGCGGCTGCGGATGTTATGAAAAATATTAACATGCTAAAAACTCTTTCCATACCCATAATAGGAATTGTTGAGAATATGTCATATGTTGAGTGTCCTGAAGGGCATAGAGTATATTTATGGGGTAAAAATGGAGTTAAGGAAATAGCCCAAAAGTATGATATAGAATATCTTGGCCAGATTCCATTTCTACCTGATTTAGTTGAAGCTATGGAAGTTGGTAATATAACAAATTTGTCTGAAAAGACTAAAGAAATATTTATTGACTTTTGTAGAACTGTCATTAATAGATTAAATCTGATAGCTGTTCAGGGGGGATAGGAAGTGAGGAATTTCTTATTCGTTTTAGTAGGTATACTTTTGTTCATTTATAGTGTTAGCGTAAGTTCTTTTGGATTTGAGTATTCTATTATTGGGCCTTCTAAAGTTTCTAACTTGAAGAACATTCGATATAGGGTCTTAATATTTTCAAATGATGATAAAAAGTTAATTCCGATAAAGATTTATTACAAAGATAAGTTGATTTATCAAAAAATGACTGCTGAAGGGGTTAATGTAAATCTTGACTTATCTAGATTTCATGAGTCAGGTAATGAGATTGAATTAAACTTTAGAATTGATAGAACTGATAATAGGGTTAAGGTTTTATATGATAGACCTATGAAGGCTTTTGTATTAACTGATAAACCTTTATACCAACCTGGCCAAACTGTATATATTAAATCTGTTGTTTTTGAGGATAATAAACCTAGTAACTCTGAAGTAGAGTTAGTTATTCAGGATCCTAAATCGAATACGATATTTCATAAGTTTATTAAATTGAAGGGTGGAGCTTTTTTTGAACGATTTAATCTTTCTACACTGGTTATTCATGGGAAATATAGCCTGGTTCTTAGGAAAGGTAGTACAGTTTTGGCATCTACTAGTTTTGAAGTAAAAAAGTATACTCTTCCTAAGTTTAAGATAGACTTTGGTTTTATCAAGGAACCCAAAATTTTACTTGTAGGAGATAGTTATGCTTGTAGAATTGATTGTTCTTATTTTTTTGGGAAGAAGGTAAATGGTGCAAAAGTTACGGTTGATTTTTATTCCTTTGATGCTGGCTTTAACAAGATTTATTCAATTGAAGGTGTTACAAATGATCAAGGTATTTTTAATTTCAATTTGAAAATACCTGATTACTTAACTGGTATTCAAGCAAATAAAGCCATTGTTAAGATTGATATAAGGGTACAGGATAAGGCTAAGCAAATAGAACATTTATCCAAAATTTTTGAAGTTTATAAAGAGCCAATTAGTGCTTACGTTGTTCCTTCGAATAATCCTATAGTTGGATTGGAAAATAAGTTTTATTTGGTTGTAAGTTATGCTAATGGTAAGGTAGGTAAGTTCAGGGTTAAATTTGATAAGCCTTTTAAAAAAGAGTTTAACCTAGATAGTGGATTTGCAGAGTTTTCGTATAAACCAACTTCGAATTATGAAGAATTTTCGTTTGAAGTTACTGATTTGTATGGTACCAAGAAAAATTTCGCAAGTGTGGTTTATCCTTCTCAAGAAGATGGAGTTTTGATTTTTAGGGATAAAGCAAGTTATCTGGTTGGAGAAAAGTTAGTTTTTGATTTGTATTCTAGTGATTCGCGTTGGGTTTATCTAGATTTCTATGTAAGAAATGAAGGTAGTTATAGAACTGTTTGGAGTGATTCAGTTTTCTTGCAAAAGGGTAAAAAGGTGCCATATAGTTTGACTTTACAACCGGATTTCAAAGGTGTTTTAGCGTTAAATGTTTATTTTCTAAATCAGCGGGGTAACATAGTTTGGAATTCAAAAACTTTTATTGTTCAGGATCCTTCTGAAGTTAATATCAAGGTTAGTAAGAATAAGGATGTTTACCGTGTTAGAGATAGGTTGGAAATGGATATAGTTGTTGACAGTAAATCAAAGGTTTTTGTAGATATAGTTGATGAAGCTGTTTTGTATTTGTCTCGTACTGAGCCAGAGCTATTAAAGTTGTATTTAGCCTTAGAAAAAGAATTATTAGAGCCGAAATATGAGATTCACTCTATTGAAGGGATTATTCTTGAAAAAAGGGATGATCTGCTAAAGGTTTTATTGGATAAATCTGATCTTGAGAATTTGAATTACCAGTATGGGCATCCTATAGGTTTGAACGTTATAAATACTATGGAGATAAAAACCAAGAAGACTTACAAAATACTTGAGGATCTTTACCGTAAGTGTTATAACTTTTATGTTTCTAATCTTAGATATCCAGAAAGTTTTAGGGAGTTGGGATTAGTTCCGAGTCAATATGAGGATCCCTGGGGAACATATATAAAGATTGTTTTGAAGCGTAAAGATTACATAGAACTGCGCAGTGCAGGAATGGACAGAAAATTTGGTACTTCTGATGATATTTTTTATCCTGGTTATGTGTTTACGGATGGTTGGTTTGTTAGGGGTGGGGTAGTTTTTGGTGAATTCCAGCAAAGGTTTGCTGTAGCTAAACAATCTGATGAATCTGGGCGTATTCGATCAGATGCTAGTAAACCTGAGGCTTATATTGTTAGAGAGTATTTTCCTGAAACGTTTTACAGTGATCTTATTGAGGTTGATAAGTCATATAGGCTGTCTTTGACTTTACCTGATAGTATTACAAACTGGAAAGCTATTTTCTGGGCTTTTTCGGAGTCGGGTAAGATTGGATATAAGAATGTTGATATTACAGTATTTCAGAAATTTTTTGTAGATGTAAATAACCCCTTGTATTTGACGAAAGGTGATGAAATTTCTTTGCCAATAGTGGTTTATAATTACACTGATAAGCAATTAAATGTAAAGATAGAATTGGAATTAAGGGATTGGTTTGAATTATTGGATGATAGGGTTAAGAGTGTGACTTTACAAGCTAATAGTAATAGTTCCGTTTATTTTAGAATAAAAGCTAAAAAGATAGGGGTTCATGATTTAATTGTTTATGCTTCTTCAGGGGAGTTGAAGGATGCCATAAAGAAAGCCATGGAAGTTATTCCTGATGGGTTTATGGTTCAAGACAATAGGTCGTTGTATGTAAGTTCGCAGTATGAAGGTAGTTTTGACATTCCTGCTAGTAGTATAGATGGTTCGTCTAGAGCTTATATATGTGTATATCCTAGTTTTTCTTCTCAACTTCTTAATGGGTTAGATAAGTTGTTAGCTATGCCTTTTGGGTGTTTTGAGCAAACTTCATCCATTAATTATCCAAATGTTTTGATTTTGAAGTATTTAAGAGCTAAGGGTGTGGTAAATCCTTCTATAGAGGCAAGAGCTCAGTACTATATAGGTATTGGTTATCAGAGATTATTGACTTTTGAGGTTGAAGGTGGTGGATTTTCTTGGTTTGGAGATAAACCTGCAAATAAGGTTTTAACCGCTTTTGGACTTATGCAGTTTAAAGATATGAAGCAAGTTCATTTTGTTGATCCAAATCTTATACAAAGAACTGTTAAGTTTTTATTTGATAATCAGAATTCTGATGGATCTTGGGAACCGGACAAAAACTATATTCATCAAGAAACGTGGCAAAATATTCAAAGTAAAAAGTTAACTGTGACGTGTTATATTCTTATGTCTCTTCTTGAGAACGATCCTAACATATGGAAAGTTTATGAATCTAGGATTGACAAGTCATTAGATTTCATTTATCAGGGTGCTAGAGGAAAGTATAAGGAGTTAGATAACTATACGTTAGGATTAATTTTGAATATTCTAAGTTATTCAAAAGATAGATCCAAGGATTATTTAGATTTTGGACAAGATTTGATTGAATATTTGGTTAGTAAGGCGGTAAGACAGGGGGGAATGTGCTATTGGAAAGGTAGTGTAGAGACGTTATTCTTTGGGTATGACAAAGCTAGTGATGTAGAGACAACGTCGATAATAGCTATGGGTATGATTAGATGGAATAAACTTGATATTGCTTTTGAAGCTGTAAAGTATTTAATAAGTTCTAAAGATTCGAGGGGTATATGGTACTCTACTCAGCCAACTATAATGGCGCTAAAAGCTATAACTAATTTTGATACTGTATCTAAAAATTTAAACCAACCAAATAAGGTAGAAATTATGGTAAATGAACAGGTACTAAGTGTTAATTTTTCCGAAGATGATTTAGCTTATAAGATTATTGATATAACCTCTTTATTAGTGAAAGGCAAAAATTTTCTCAAAGTTAAGTCTAAGAATCCTGTTATTTTTGATGTGAATTATAGTTACTATTTACCTTTCCAGTTTTATACTCCAGTATACGATTTGTTGGATATAGTCGTTGAGTACGATAGGAAAGAACTAAAGGTTAATGATAAAATAGTAGTAAAAGTAAGGATAATGAATAGAAGTAATAAGGTTTTAAATATGGTAGTAGTTGATTTAGGTATTCCGCCTGGTTTTTCGGTTGATTTATCAAAATTAAGATCTAACGAAAAAGTTAAAAATGTTGAGAATACAGATAGACAGGTTGTAGTATATTTTGATAGGATAGATTCTGGAGAGAAGATAAATTTAGAATATGATATTGTATCTCTTTATCCTTTGAGGGTCAAGATACCTCAGAGTAAGATTTATGAGTATTATAATCCAGAGTTGACTGTTTTAAAGGATGGAGATGTTATAAATGTTAGATAAGGATTTATTTTAGTTATGAGTGAAATATAAAAGTGTAAAAGGAGAGGGTGATATATGAGAAAGGCTTTTTCTTTTGTTGAGATTCTAGTAGTAATAGCTATAGTAGCTATTGTTACTGCTGCAATATTCTTAAATTTCAATAGCAAAAATAATGCTATTTTGAGATCTGATGCTGAGAAGATATTTAATTTTCTAAAAAATATGCAAGTTGCAGCTACTAAATTGTCTCCTATGATAACCTTAGTTCAGAATATTAGTAATCCAACACTAATGATAGGTGGTTTACCCAATAACCCTAATAGATTTGAAATGAGATTTTTATCACTAAGAATTGTAAATCAAACTTTTGTGAATGTCAATACTCATCTATTTAATTATGCTACTTTTCAGGAATTAAATCCTAAAGTGAATGTTACTGCTAATGTTATCCCTCAACAAAGATTTAACTTATATGCAAATTTAAATAACGAGTACCCAATATCTTTGGTAGGGATTATTTTTACTACTGATCGAAGGAGAGTTTTAATAGGTTTTAGGACTGATGGTAGTATTGCTTTGCCAACTAATATCCAGGGAGGAAATATGGATATAAATATATCAATGAATGGAGTAAATCGTAGGTATATGATAAGATTACAGGATAGACAACTTAATTTTCAGCTTCAGGTTACTAGGTAGATTATGTATGGATATAGTTGTTAGCATAGTAGGTAGACCTAATGTAGGTAAGTCTTCATTGTTTAATCTTTTAATTGATAAGGGGATAGCTGTTGTATCTGAGTATGCTGGTACAACTAGAGATCTGATTGTTAAGAAAAACAATAAGTATGGTATGGTTTTTATTGATACTGGTGGGGTTAGCAACTCAAATAGTGTGATAGATAGTCAGGTTTTATCTAGAGTTGAGCAAGTTATTAACCAAAGTGATGTAATTTTGTTTGTTGTAGATAATCAAGAAGGTTTAGCTTATTATGATCAAGAAATTGCCGACATAATAAGAAAGAGTGGTTTGAAAAGTAGAACAATTCTAGTTCTGAATAAATCGGAGTCGAGTAAAACCAAGGAAGAGGAGTTTGAAATCTTGGGTTTTAGGGATGCTATCCAGATATCTTGTAAAACTGGAATGAATATAAAGGAATTGATCTATATGATTAAAGATGTTGTGAATCGGGAAGGTTATGTTGAGAGTGAGTATAGGTTTTATTCAGAAGAAGGTAAGAAGATAGGGTTTGTTGGTAGACCTAATGTAGGTAAGTCTTCATTGATTAACGTTTTGTTGAATACTGAACGCTTGATAGTAAGCGAAATCGCTGGAACTACTAGGGATAGCATAGATATACCTTTTGAGTACGAAGGAAAAAAATTTGTTTTGATAGATACTCCAGGGGTTAGAAGAAAGAGTAATGTTAGTTCAAAATTAGAGGTTTATTCGATTACTAGGGCTTTGGGGACGATCAAATACGCAGATATAGTTTGTTTAGTAGTTGATATTTCAGAGGGTATCACGAGGCAAGACAAAAGATTAGTTTATCAGATTTATAAACATAATAAACCTTGTTTGATAGTAGCCAATAAGTTTGATATTCTTATGAATGAGTATAGAAAAAGTTTGTCGGATAGAGTATCAAACAATTTTTGGGAAAATCTAAAATATGAGCTTTCTGAGGAGATAAAGAATCAGCTCTATCTTATTCCGTATGCTCCTGTGGTTTTTGTTAGTGCAAAGGAAAGATATCAAATTGATTCTATATTGTACACTATTAGTTCTATATCGGATCAGTTATCTAGTGATTTTTCTACCCTTAATTTGAAGGAGATAGTGCAAAATGTGATGTTATCTTTTCCTTTTGTGCAGATTGATGGTAAGAAAGTAAAACTAAAAATAAGGGATGTAAAGTTTTATAAAGAGGAAGTACCGACATTTAAGATTTATTCGAATGTTTCACAGCTACCTGAAAACTTGAAATCATATTTGAGGAATACACTTGGTAGGGTTCTTAACATACCAAATGTTCCTGTCAAAATATTGATTACTGATAGGTAGTCTTTGGGAAAAAATGTAAAAAGGTTTAAAAAAAATTAAGAAAAAGTTTACAATTTTTTAAAGAAGGTAGAAACAAAGATAAAGGTAGGGGGTGGAAAAGATGTTGTATGATGGGATGCAAAGAGCTGTAGAGGGGATGAGTTATCTTGTTAAAGCTCAGGAGATTATTACAAACAATCTAGCTAATGCTTCTACTACAGGTTATAAGCAAGATGTTACCGTTGTTTCAAATTTTGGAGATTTACTTAGCAAGAATGTTAAAGATATAGAGATGACTGGAATGGATAGTGGAGCACAGGTGGTTGTTAACGACAATCCTACTTTAGCTGTAAAACAAAAGACCAGCTTTGCTAAAGGTAATCTTGCAAGAACTGACATAGAGTTTGACTTTGCGTTGGATGGAAATGGGTTTTTTGCTGTTAGTACACCGAATGGAGTAAGGTATACACGAAATGGTTCATTTACGATTGATTCTGATGGTATCTTAAAGACAAAGGACGGAGCAGTTGTTCTAGGACAAAAAGGACCAATTAAAATAGAATCCAATAAATTTGAAGTAAAAGAAGACGGAACTATTCTAGTTGGTGGAAAAGAAGTAGATAAGTTAATGGTAGTTGATTTTCAGGATTATGGAGCGTTGGTAAAAGAGGGGGCAACCTATTTTAAATTATCCAGAGATGTTCAAATTGTACCTGCTAATACTAGAGTTCTACAGGGATTTTTGGAAACATCCAATGTTAACCCAATAAAAGAGATGGTAAATATGGTTAATATTTTGCGAAGCTTTGAAATGGCTCAAAAAGTTCTTCAATCCCAAGATGAACAGATGAAAAAACATATAGAACAAGTATCGAGGATGAGATAATATCCTTAATTCTAGAGGAAAATATTTTGGAAGGTATAATTTAGTATAAAGCGAAGCTATAGTTACGGCATAATAATAGCAGGAGGTCCTACATATGGCGTATAGACCTTGTAAATTTAGGCATTCCCAGCTAGGAATATTCCAATGCGAAAGGCATATATACCAGCATACTAGTCAAGAGCAGTACGATGAGTTATACCATTTTTGTTTACAAAATGTACCAGATAAATTCTGCCCGTATATAGACTTCGGTTTTGATATGTCTCAGGATCCTCCACGTATAAATATAAATTGTACGCATCCTTACTTTGGTGGGCCCTTAAAGGCTATAGGTGATTGTCCTAACTGTCCATTTCCAGAGGGAGAATCTCTAGCTTAGTAATTATGGCTCACGCATACGTACCAGGTCTTAAAGTACTTAGGAGAACTATTGTAAGAAAGGAAAGAAAGCTTCCTCTCGAAGGCGAAGTTATTGTTGAAAAAGACTCAATGGTCAAGGCTACTCAGGTGGTAGCTAGAGCTCTTTTACCAGGACCAGTTGATATCATAAACGTAGCTAGTAAATTAGGTATTGATCCTCAGGAACTGCCACTTTTCCTGCTTAAGAAGGAAGGAGATAGGGTTAAGGAAGGGGAGGTTATAGTAAAGTATTCCTCCTTACTAGGTTTATTCAAACAGGAAATAAAATCAACGATTACTGGTATAGTTGAGTCAGTTTCATCTGCTACTGGGCAGATAATACTAAGAAAAGATCCTACTCCGATTGAAATAAATGCTTTTGTTGATGGTATAGTGGAGCAAATTATCCCCAAGAATGGTGTAATAGTCAAAACTTATGGAACTTACATACAGGGTATATTTGGTGTGGGTAGAGAGAAAATAGGTAGGTTAAGAGTTTTAGTTGATAGCTTTGATAAGGATTTAGATGATATTGCTTTGCTAGATGAGGTAGAAAGAGGGGATATAGTTGTAGGTGGTAGTTATGTTTCGAAGCAGTTTATAGACAAAGCTGTAGAAAAAGGTGTTGTTGGAATAATTGTGGGTGGAATTGATGCTCAAACATTGAAAGATTTTTTAGGTTATGAAATAGGTGTGGCTGTTACGGGAACTGAAAATATACCTATTACATTTGTCATAACCGAAGGATTTGGTAGAATAAGTATGGCTGAAAGGACGTTTAACTTGCTTAAAGCTGGTGATGGAAGAACTGTATCTATTTCTGGAGCAACCCAAATAAGAGCAGGGGTTATAAGACCGGAAATAATTATACCTTACCTAGAGGAGATAGAATCTATAAAAGATGTTGTAGAGCAAAGTTTTTCTACGGTGCTAGAAGTAGGTGCATATGTTAGAATAATAAGGGAACCTTACTTTGGAAAAATAGCTGTCATTACTGATCTTATGGAGGAGCCTTATAAGATTCCTACGGGTTCTAAAGTAAGGGTTGCAAAAATTAGAATATTGGATACTCAAGAGGAAATAATCTATCCTCGTGCGAATATTGAGCTTATTGAGGAGAAATGATTCAGGAAAATAAACTTTTGATGACATGTTTTCTGATATTATCTCCACTATACTAAAGATAGCGTTTTTTTTTATTCTAGGTTCATTGATTTCTTTTTTTGCTGATACAGCAGGTAAGAAAATAGGTAAAAGGAAGATTGTTCTTTTTAACCTACGTCCTAAACATACTGCTGTGCTTATTACCTCAATAACAGGAGGACTTATTGCTGTAAGTAGTATACTATTCTTATCTTTTCTTTCTGAAGATGCTAGGATATATCTTTTCCAAATGAAAAAGATAGTAGAACAAATCGATTTTTATAAAAATGAGGTCAAAACTTTGCAACAGAGATATACAGAACTTACAGGGGACATATCTATTTTAATACAAACCACTCATATGGGTGATATCGTTTTTCTCAAAAATCAACCTATTTACATATTTTCATATCACAATGATGGAAGTAAAAAGCAATTGTACCAAGCAATTGATAAGGTTAGAAACCTTGTAATTGAGAGGTATAAGATCAAGAATAAGGCTAATGTTTATAACCTTATTAGGATAAATTACGACAGTATTAGACAAGTTTTGGTTGATATTGAAAAAAGAAGGAATCGTAGAATGGTTCTTATCTTCTCATCCATGAGAAATACTTTTATTGGTGAGTATGTGGATATAAATATTTACCAGATAGAGGATAAAATTATATTTCCTGCTAATACTGTCTTAGAGGAGGTAGAAATTACTGATCCTTTGGATGTTGAGGGAAATTTTACAAAAGTAATGAATGCGATTTCTCGGATACAAGATAAGTTAATAAAAAAGGGGAAATTATACCTGCCTCAAGAAAATTCTATTGGAGGTAAGATACCTTTTGAAAACATTGTTAACCAGCTTATTAGGATAAGACAGGATTCTAATAAAGCTAAAAAGTTTAAAATTATCTTTGTGAATAGGGAGGATATCTATACTGCAGGGGTATTTAATATAGAACTAAAAACTATACAAGAATAGGTTTCTATGAAAAAAAGGTATTTTATAGGGATTGATCCTGGATATAAAAAAGTAGGGATTGCTTTGGTTGATCAGGATAAGCAGATTGTATATAAATCTATTTCAAAGAGTTCTTACTTTCTTGATATTTTGCACTGGTTAGTAGAAGAGTATGATGTGGAGGATATTATAGTTGGTAATGGGGGTAATTATAGGACGATTATTGGTGCTTTGAATATCCTTAAATTTTCTCGAAACTCTCAAAAGAGGAATTTGAATATTCACAAAGTGGATGAATCAAGTTCATCCATCGAGGCTAGAAAAATATTTGTTGAAAAAGAGAAAAATTTTATAGGTAGGATTATTTGTTATCTAAAGAGTTTCTTTTTACCCTTGGATGATTATGCTGCATATGTTTTAGTTTGTAGGTTTCTATCTAATTTACCTGAAGACAAAAGGCAACCAAAAAATATATAACTAATGCACTACTATGTTATCAAAGGAAAGTTTGTTCATATCAGGTAAGCAATTTAGAGCTATTTTAAGGATGAGGAATAAGTCAAACCAGCAAGATACAGAGTATTTTACTACTAATCTTGATCTTGGTAGGACTGATAAAAACTACAGGATTTATCTGAATTCTGATGGGATAGTATTTGCATATTTTGGCGTTTTTTTATCGTGGGAGATGGTTAAGAAATTTTCTAAAAAGGAAGAGCTACTTTATATGATAAATCAGGATGGAGTTTATCCTCTTATTTTTTATAGGGATAAGGTTTATAGGATTTTGAGTACGATTCCACCAACTCTAGAACTAGATGGAATAAGAATGCATACACATAAAGTTTCTAGGGATATAAAAAGTAAGGTAGAATACTTGAAAATCAAGCCTGGTAGTTTAGTACTGGATACGTGTGCTGGATTTGGATATACTGCCATAGAGGCTTCTAACTATGGAGCAAGGGTTATTGCAGTTGAAAAGGATCCGTTTGTTATTGAACTTGCTAAGATAAATCCCTATTCTAAAAACCTTTTTACTTCAAGATACATTACACTTATTATTGGCGATATTTATGAATTAGATTTTAAGGATGAGATGTTTGATTTTATAATTCATGATCCTCCTAGATTGAGTAAAAGTTCTGGTTTACTATACTCTGATGATATATACTATAAGTTTTATAGGATACTAAAGCCTGGTGGAGCTTTATACCACTACGTAGGAAATCCAGGTAAGAAATACAGAAGGAAAGACATTTTACATCGTGTTAGTCACAGGCTTTCTATTATTGGATTTTCTACCAAAATAGTTAAAGAGATTGAGGGTATTATAGCTAGAAAAAATATGTTCTGGATATAATGATAAGGTTATTCTTTTTATCCTACTTTATATTTTTTCTGTTTTTGTGTCATTTTTCTATAGGGTTTAAGGGGAAGTATCAGGATTGGCTTGAATATCAGTTCGTTAATAAAAAATTGTTCTTAAAACTCTACGTGGATAGAATGCTTTATAGTAGCTATTATTCTAGTCAGCAAAAGATTCATGATCAAAAGCCTGCTATTTGGAGTTATCCTACTTTTTATCGCTATATAAATAATGCTCTAAGGGGATATATATCTGGTAATCCTATCATTAGTCTTTATGTTAGATTTGTAATGAAAAACAAAATTTACATTTACGTCAATTTTGATTTGAAGGATAAGGATAGTTATGAAGATTTTTCTAAGTACATTACTGATACAAATCTTTACGCAGAGATTTATCTTGATAAATTTTATAATCTTGATAAAGCTTACTTTGAGCTTAGTGGAAAATATATTTCTATGTCAGGAATGGCTGACAAAATTTCTTTGCAAACTCAAATAGTAGCTAAGTTAAACTATTTTTCTCATTCGCAAGTAATTATTAAGGGGTTATCCCTGAATGCTTACATATCTTCTTACCCTTGTTTTAATGCAACTTATACAGTTCATATCCATGAGATTTTACATAGATTTGAGAATTTGACTATTATTCTTGGTAATGTAGCTATTTCGAATTCAAATGAACTATTTGGATTATTTTTTCTCAGAGGTTTGATAAAGCATATACAGATTAAAACGAATAATACTGATTTTATTAAGTTGCATGGTATCAAATTTTACACTTTTCGTAGTAGTTTTGAAATAGAAGTTAAGTATCTAAGTTATGTCAATTATTTGATGATAGACAATACAAGAATGAAATTTGATTTGTTCTATCGTCAAAATAATTTTTTTAGTCTATTTAATTTTCTGAAAATACAAACGTATAAGTTCTTTGGCGGGATAACTCCAGATAACTTTTTGTCTAGCTTGAATAGGTACTTTGGGAAATACCTTTATAAAATCAACCCTAATACGAGAGTTCTGGGGATTGTTAATCTGTTAGAATACTACTTAAGGACAAAAGAAGTCAATGATTTTTATATTGGTGTTAATGTTGGTAAGGGGGAGGTTTTATTATTTTGGAAAACTATTATAGTGCTATTTTCAAAGCAGAGAATTGATTATTTTGACGGGTATAACTTCTTCTATACGAATAAAATCGTAAATCAGTTTTACGAAGTCGTTTATTTTGGTTTTAATGAATTTTTTATTTTTAATCATCAGCGTTTTACCAATATGCTGGTATATTCTTCTCGGTTATTAAATGTCATATTCAAATGGAATCAACAAAAAATTTGCTTGTACTTTAGCAACAATAAGAATAAAGTTTTATTAACAAGAACTTCTGAAAATTTTTCTGATTTATACCTAGTGTGGTGTAGTATTTATGATTTATCTCAATTGATTGATTTGTTGAAAGAGTTTTTGGGTATTGACCTAAGTAGAGGTTATAATCTTTGGGGTAATGAGTTAAAGTTATTGAGTTTAGTAAAGTACAATCAAAAATTTATAATGGCCAAGGTTATATGGAATAGTATATTGTCTTCTGCTTTTTTAAATCTTGATTCAGCTACATTGAATTTGCCTAATATTGACTCTATTTTTAGTAGTATTCTTAAAGGCTTAAAAGGATTTATAGATTACAGGAAAGATAAAATCTTTTTTTACAATGGACTTATTGTTGGTTTTTTTAGGAACTTATTTTTTTATCTAGATTCCGATTTAGATCAAATCTACAACCTTTACAGAGGATTTAATGTATCAAATATACGTAATACTAACAAGCTTTTGCGGTTTATTGAGTATTTATATAAGTATTGGATGGGTAAATTGAATCTTACGTTGTATTACAACAAACAAAATTGGATTTGGATCAACGGGGAAAATATTTTGGGCTGTGTTTATAAGGTTAGTTTTAGATCCTTGAAGGTAAGTAAAGGTTTAAAATCTCCAAGTATTGATCTTGTAGTAGTACTAAATAACATGTTGCTAAATGTAAAATATTTTGGTAAGATTTCTGTAAATACTTCGGGTTGTTTTGTATGGAACAAATTCGGGGTTAATTATTTTATAACCGTTTATGATGGATTAATAAAGGATTTAAGGGTTAACATATATAAGGAAGGAAAAACGGTTGCCTATATCTATAACTCTTTACATGATACTTTCTTTTTAAAATTGGATTTTAACGAACTTGACTTGTATGGTATAACTAATTTTTTACGAGGAGTTAAGGGAAAAATTAAATTGTGTTTTAAAAATGACTTACTTTACATTTATTTAGAGGATTTGGTATTTAATTTGGATCTAAGATTGTATGCTTTGGAAGGAATTAGATTGGGTCTAAACATTGAGGGTGATATTATTTTTGATGTAAAATCCAAGAATATTTCCTACTCAAATATTTTTGTTAGATTTCAAAATAGTGAGTTTAATGATATAGGAACAGTTTTTATATTGTACAAATCGGATAAGATGCTTCCCAAAAAACTATACGCTAGAGTTTTTATGAATCATAGGGCTTTTGAATTGATTAATCTTACATCTTGGGGGTATGTTAATCTTAAGAATCCAGATGGCTTTACTAGTATTGAATTATCACTCGCAGATCAATATCTCAATCTAGACTATTTGGTAAAATTTGATGCAAATGAACTATTTTTGAAAAGTTATAGGGTTTTGGATTTAATCTTCCAAATTTCTGGAAGGATAAAATGTGATTGGTCTACTGTACTGAATTTACGAAATTTGGATGATTGGTCAAATCTATATAGTAAAACGGACTTTGAGATGGATTTTAAAGCAAATTATTACATAAAGGCCGGTGATATATACAAAAAAATCATACAGAACTTGTATTTGCATTTGAATCATAACAAATTTTTCGCTGATGGTCAAATACAAATATCTTTCACGGAACTACAAAAGATTCTTAACCTATCTATTCTATCTTTGTCTAATGATGTGGATTCTACAATATATAAAACCTACGTAGATGAAATTCTTTCTTCAGGAACCATAGTTTTACATTTTGATAAACTACAAATAGATGAGTTTAAAGATTTTATATACTTCTTTAAAAATCGAAGTAGTATACAGAACTTGAGTTTTCAAAGAATTGATTTTGTTGATAAAATTCAGGTATTTATGTACTTTGTACTACAGGGTTATAATTATAGTGTAAAGATTACGCCGAAGTTCAATTTTAGGGATAATTCCTATTATCTAGACTTTATTAGAATAACAGTTAGTGAAATTTATCAAAAAATATGTGATATAGAGATAAATTATCCTAAGATTACCTTAAGACAGGTTTGGATTTATGCTTTACCTTCTTTTATTAGCAACTTCAGAGGTAATATTACAGCATTATTGTCTTTTGATGATTATCAATTTTTTGTCAAATTTGAAAATTTACAAACTGAATTGTTATCAAACAAGGTGGAAATTGATGGTGATTTGATTTTATCTAAGAATGGCTTTGTACCACCTTTTGTTAAAATTAACTCTTCTCCCGTGAAAATAGGGTATAATGGCGAAATCGTTTCAATCGTTTTTGATGTAAATGAGATAAGCACTATAAGTTTTAAATATAAGGGTAGAATAAGGGGTAGTTTTGTTATACCTTTGAAGGATATTTACTTTGGTAAAACTTTCAAGTATATTCAAATTTCTGGGAATCTCCAAATGTATAAGGGTATTTTGAATTATAACCCTAGAAAGCTTAATAATCCTATATCTGGATACTTAAAATTGAATCTTAACATGATTTTTAACAGAGTTAGATTCAAGAATAACATTATGGATATAGTGTTTGGTGGAAATATAAGATATTATAATGGTTACATTAACGGAGAACTTACATCTACTAAGGGATTTATAAGTTTTATAGATGGAATTTACAGAGTGATTCATGCTAACTTGAACTTTATAAATGATCCAAAAGGTGAATTATATGTTCTTTTACAAAAAATGTCTTCTTCTCCCTTTGATTACAGAGTAAAGATTATCAAAGGTAATATAAAGGATTTCAATCTCGCTGATTTTGGAATGAAGGATAGATTATCCTATGGGTTAGATGATGCTGGTTTAAGCTTGCAAACTTTTTCATTGTTTGATATACTTTTTATATCTTATCAAGGGTATAACATTTATAGAGAAATTTTTCCAAATGTTTTTATTAGTTATTTCGGCGTTTACGGGGAAGATAGATTTAGTAAACTTGGTTATAAGTGGTACTATTCAATTGATTGGATAGTATCAAGATTTAAATTGGGCGCTATATCTGTAAACTTCAAAAGCTACAGTAATGGTAGAAATAGTATAGGTTTCATTTTTGTAAGGGGATTTTAAATAATACAGTGTTTAAAGGGTTAGTTAAGAGTGTGTAGAATTACAAAAGTAGATTGAGATAATTAGAGGAGGTAAAAGTAATGGTAACAACTGTAAAGGAATTACTTGAAAACGGTTGTCATTTTGGACATCCCACTAAGAAATGGAATCCTAAGATGAAAAAGTTCATCTTCACTAAAAGAGGAGGAATATACATTATTGACTTATCAAAGACTGTTACTCAACTAACCAAAGCGTACAATTATTTAAAAGAGATGGCTTCTGAAGGTAAGACTTTTTTGGTTGTTGGTACTAAAAGACATACCAGAGATATAATCAAAAACGAAGCTAAAAAAGCAGGTATACATTTCGTCGTTGAAAGATGGATTGGTGGACTTTTTACTAACTTCCCCATAATAAGAAATAGAATAGACTACATGTTACAGCTTGAAAAAATGTTCAACGAGGGGATAATGAATAACCTACCTAAAAAAGTTGTCAAGAAATATCAAAAAGAATTGGAGTTTCTACAAGTTGAATACGAAGGTTTGAGAGATATGTACTCTTTACCCGATGTAGTATTAATAGTAGATGTTAGAAGAGAAGTAATAGCTATAGAAGAAGCAAAGAAAAAAGGTCTAAAAGTTGTTGGTATTGTGGATACTGACGGAAACCCTGAATTAGTAGATCTAGCTATTCCCTCAAATGACGATGCATTCAAATCAGTTCAGTACGTACTCGGAAAACTAACAGATGCTATAGTAGAAGGAAAAGCTATCTACCAATCCAAAGTAGTATAACTAAACCTCTTTTCTAATGCTTTGGTTGATTTTGTTCTCACTAATACTTTTCATCCTTTTACTACCAGCTATTGGTGCTATATTCTTGTATTTTTTCAGGAAAAACTCTCTTTTGGTTGTGGAGTTGTCCAATGTATATCCAGTAGCAAACAAGGCTTTACTTTTGGAATTTGAAGTAAAAAACCTGGGATCTTTTCATTCAATAATTCTGAACATAGATCTGAATCTATTACCTCCAATATCTTTCAAACATAAGAAAATATTGGAATCTAACTCTAACTACTTCGATACGGTAATTCTAAAATCAAACAAAGCTAAAGTTTTTAGATTTTTGTACGAATTTGATGGGTCAATTCCTGTTGATCAAATCATATCCAATTCAAACTTAAGTGTAGGTATTATCTTAACTTACTACGATCTTAAACCAATTAGATTTATGTACAGAGAATTCAATTTGGCAAGATATCTTAGGAATAAAATTGATAGTCTTTCAGAAAATGAATTTACCTTTAATGACAGTTTAGCAAATAAAAGCATAGATATAATAGCTAAACAGGATGTTTTTTGTTTAAAAACTCCCATAATAACTCACTTCCATACTATACAAGATTTGGTTAACTTAATTTTACAAGGTATAACCAGGGTTGAAAAAAGTAACTTAAAGAAACTAATAGTTTGCATATCAGAAAGTGTTATAGCTATAATCCAAAAAAGAACTAGATGTGTATATGATATAGAGCCCTCTGAAATAGCTCAACTTTTTAACCATTATTTTGATCAAGATAGTTCATTGTCTAGCCCTTATGGATTAGAAATGGTTCTAAGAGATATTGGTTTTGCTAGATTTTATTTTTCTTTGTATCCGGGAATTATTGGTAAATTGCTGGGTATTTCGGGAATGTTTTATGTTTTTGCTGGAAGGAAAGCGGCTGCAGTTGATGATGCAGGTGGAACTATTAGACCTTATGATAAGTATGTTGTTCTTGCACCAGAAAATACCAATCAAACGGCAAAACAAATAAAACAAAAATTAATAGAAAGTTTGAATAGTGACATAGATTTAGAGGTTTGTATTGTGGATGCTAATGACCTTGGAAAAGTAGATATACTTGGTACTACTTCTTTTGATACTAATCAAATCGTTATAAACAAAATAAAAACTAACCCCCAAGGAAACGATGATCAACAAACTCCTGTCGTATTTATCCCAATATATCAATAGTATTCTGCTAGGTTTCTTTTTCATATTAATTGTCTATTTGTTAATTTTTCACGATTTTGAAAATTTTTATCGAGAGGAATTAATGTCTAAAAAAGATAGAAGAATGATAAAGGTATATGTATGTGGAGAAGTAGAAAATCCTGGTGTTTATGAATTACCTGAAGGTTCGAGAGTGGAAGATGTACTGTTCATGGCTAAGGTGAAACCAACAGCTGATCTACAGTCAATAAATTTAGCCAAAAGATTGAGAGATGAAGATATGATAAGAGTTCATTCTTCTAAAGAAGTTAGTATAAAGGTAAACATAAATACTGCTAGTGAAAGAGAACTTTCTAAACTTCCTGGTATATCACCCAAAACAGCAAGAAAAATAGTACAATATAGAGAGAAGTATGGGAATTTTACAAACATTAACGAACTACTGAGAATAGATGGAATAACCGTAGAAGATTTAGAGGAAATATCAAAGTATATTCATTTTTGATGTTTTACTTTTCAGGATTGGATTAGGTTAAGAAAGGCTTGTTTTAAAGAGGGTTTATGATCGAGAAATAAAGCTTTATCCCCGTATTTGTTGATATATTCTTTTAAAAATTCCTTGGCTATTTTTTGATCTATAATAGCAAAGTGTGCGTAGTCTTTTACGGGTTCTCTGTACCATTCTTCGGGTACTTGATCATTGATTATCATCAAAAACTTTTCAGCTATTTTTTCTTCTGACCAGTTAGAAAGGATGAACTCTTGTGCTTTTTGGCCTAATTCTTCTCTATATTCTTTGTTGTTGATCATAAACTCTATAGCTTGTTCTATTTCATCTGGATGGCATAAGTGGGATGGGGGAATAATTGAGGGTGGATGTATTTGTTTATATTTTTCCCATATATATCCACCCATTATACTTGGTTTTCCGAGAATAGCTCCTTCGGTTGCTAACCCAGTTAAAGCTACATCACTGTATAATTGATCAACTATAAAATCACATTGTTTTATATGATTTATCACTTCTTGATAAGGTTTGCCGTGTATTTCTATATATTGAATATCTTTGTATTTTTGGCTAAGTTTTTGAATTACTTGTCTTATTTTATCTGTACCTTTACTTTCAGGTTTGGAAGGAGCATGAAGAATTTTTATTTTATCTGTTATAGTATTATCGGAATTATCTACTTTTATATTCGGGGGCATAAGACCTATGTGATGATAATCTACGTATTTTCTTGTCAGTAATTGGGATATGAAATAGTTAGATACTATGTAATCAGAATATTTTTCAATCATTTTAATTTTGTAGCTCTTTATTTTCATCATTTGGTAAGCTTTTTCCAAAGTTTTTTCTTTTTGTGATAAATCTAGTCCATATAAGTCAATGTACGTAGGTCTTGCTTCACTACCATGGAAGATACTAAAAATTATTTTCTTCTTGAAAAACTTTAGAATTGGTAAATCAAGGTTAAATGGTAAAATTGACTCTCCAAAAGTGAATATAAATACTTGATATTTCCAAATTGAGTAAAGTAGTATTATCAACTCGAGAATTACTATTAGTATGTTAAAACAAAACCATGTAAATCTTTTTATACTTATTATACCAAGTATTCTTCTTTTTGATCTAGTTAAAAGGTATTTGTATTTTGTTAATAGGTAAAGTAATTTTGCTAGAATGTTTGGGTAGTCATTAATTGATGAGTATTCAAATGGGTGATATTTGCAGTAATAATTAGCTTTCACATTAATTTTTTGTAAAGCCTTGCAGAGTCTAATATAATGTCCTGCTATTTCTGCTGTACCTATAAAAATTTCCATATGTATACTAATTCCTTTGCTGTGTATAGACTCCTACTTAAATCCTGTTATTTTTAGAGGTAGAGATATTCCTTAGGTAGAAAAGATTTTTATATGAGTATTTTTAAAAAGATCTTTGATGAGCTTGATGAATACGATATAAAAGCTAGAAAGACAGATATTAAAAAATTCCTCAAAGTTTTTTTAGATACCCTACATGTTCTATTCAAAATGAAAAAGAGAAAATACAATAGGGTTCTTCCTTTAGGGGATTATTTTGTAGATAGATGGGAGAAGGCAAAATTTTTAGGTTTTGGTGAAAACACAAGCGTCTATGACAATGTTATAATTATAGGTGATGTCAAGGTAGGAAGTAATACTTGGATAGGACCAAATGTTATTCTGGACGGTAGTGGGGGATTAGAAATAGGTTCTAACTGTTCTATTTCTGCTGGGGTACAAATATACACTCATGATAGTGTTAAGTGGGCTATTAGTGGCGGAAAAGAAAAATATGAATATTCTAAAACTATAATAGAAGATAACTGCTATATAGGACCATATGTAGTCATTACTAAGGGAGTAAGAATCGGTAAAGGATCAGTAATAGGTGCTTTTAGCTTGGTAAACAAGGATATACCTCCTAATTCCAAAGCTTTTGGAATACCAGCAAAGGTGGTTGAGAAAATATGAACGATATATTTAGTATTCTCAACAACTTTACCAAACTTCAGGATAATTTATTTATTCATATAAATGATCATGAACGATATAGTGCTTTACATAACATATCTGACAGATTTTATTCCAAGTGGAACCAACATATTCGAGATCTCAATATTGAAAGTATTATTGATCAAACAAGAAAAAGGTTTTTGAACTTGTATGGTTTTAAAGATGAAACTGATTTAACTAGTTTTTTATCAGATAAAAGTTTAATTTTTGATGCTGGTTGTGGCTAGGGATTTAAAACTTCATGGGTAGCTAAGCTGAGTCCTACGTCTATTGTCATAGGAAAGGATATAAACAATCTTTTTTTTTGTTAAAGGTGATATTTCACAAACAAAATTCCCAGATAATTGTTTTGATTTGATAATTTGTGATCAGGTTCTTGCTGAAACAATTGATCCTAATCAAACTCTTAGAGAATTGACTAGGATCACAAAAATTAACGGATATATACTTACATTGGCGTATTGTAAAAAATCTATACCAAGAGAAATGATGGATGAATATTGCAAAAAAAAATCCCTGTATCTATCTGATCAAGAAATTATGGATTTTTGTATGTAATTAACTCGTTTAGGGCACATACTGAGTGACTTAAACATAACGTTAGATTTTCCTGATATACCTCTACTTGGTATAATTGGATCAAAATAAATATACTGAAGAAGAATTTAAGGAAATGATGTGTAAGGTTAAAGAAAAAAGCTAGCATTTTATTGATTCTACTAGTTCTATAAAAAAATTTCTTATGCCATATTTAGGTATATGTGTATTGGATGGAAATTGAAAACTTTCAAGCCAGTATAGTTTAAGTAGTCATCAATCTTGTATTTCTTCGAGGTTAGCAAGTATATATCATCTTTCCAAAAATACGGGACTTTTATAATGTTGGGTATAAAGTATTTGAAAGGTTTAAGCATTATGTCTGAGGAAAATGGAATATATGTATTTTGAATTTTGAATGATTAAGTGTGACCTAACACTTACAGCTTTTGGAACTATCAATAAGTAGTGATCAACTACTTCTTTGAAATTCTTACCATACTTGTAATTCCCTTCTAGGGGGTATTAAAAAACATCTATTTTATGAGTTTTCAATTTTTTGTTAGCTTCAAATCTTTTATTTTATATCGTGTTTGTATTTGTTCATTCAAAATATCGGCTTATGAAGGTTATTATTTGAGGATTATTTAATTAATTTATTGTATGGATCGAATAGATGGTAGTAGAATTTTAGTAATAGGTGGAGCAGGGTTTATAGGTAGCTTTGTAGTTGAATACTTACTAAAGGAAAAAGTCAAGGAAGTTATTATATATGATAACTTTACACGGGGTAAGCTGGAAAATATTAGTGAATATTTGAAAGATCCTCGATGTTATGTTTTACCCTATGGGGGAGATATCAGGGATGTGGATGTTTTAGATAAGGCATTTGAAGGAGTAGATTATGTTTTTCATTTGGCAGCTATGTGGTTACTACATTGTATTGATTTTCCAAGAACTGCTTTTGAAGTAAATGTGCAGGGAACTTTCAATGTTTTGGAAATGTGTGTAAAACATAAGGTGAAAAAGCTAATTTTTAGTTCTTCTGCTTCTGTTTATGGTGATGCTATTGAAGTACCTATGACTGAAAATCATCCTTTTAATAACAAAAACTTTTATGGTGCTACTAAAATAGCTGGAGAAGCAATGATAACTGCATTCCACTATAGATACGGCTTAAACGCTATAGGTTTAAGATATATGAACATATATGGACCAAGGCAAGATGAAAAAGGTGCTTATACAGGTCTAATACCTACGGTACTAAAAAAGATAGATAAAAAAGAACCAATAATCATAAATGGAGATGGTTCGCAAGCTTATGATTTTGTTTATGTCAAGGATGCAGCTAGAGCTAACATATGTGCTCTAAAATCTGATGTAAAATTTGGATTCTATAACGTAGCAACTGGTATACAAACTACAGTAAAACAACTGGTAGATATTATCCTTAATCTTACTAAATCAGATTCACAGATAATATACAGGCCTTATGATGAATCGGATCAAAGACAATTTGTAAAAAACAGAATAGGTTCTCCTGATAAAGCAAAGAAAGAAATAGGATTTGTGGCTGAGTATACATTAGAACAGGGAATAAAAGAATATCTGGAATGGAGGAAAAATCAATCACATGGTTAAGATGAATATACCAATATGTTTACCTTATCTTGATCAAGAGGAAGTGGAAGCTGTAAAACAGGTTATAACAAGTGGATGGTTAGTTCAAGGTCCTAAAACTAAAGAATTTGAAGAACTCTTTAAAAAGTATACTAATTCTAAATATGCTATTGCTGTTAGTAGCTGTACAACTGCTCTTCACTTAAGTTTAGAAGCCCTAGAAGTTATAAATTCTAAAGTTATAGTTCCATCTTTCACTTTTATAGCTACTGCTAACTCAGTTGAGTACACCAATAGTGAAGTTGTTTTCTGTGATATTAACCTGTATACGTTTAACATTGAAGAAAAAGAAATTGTAAAAATATTAGAAATCCAAAAAGGTATAAAAGCGGTAATACCTGTTAACTTGTTTGGTTTATGTGCTAATTTACCAGAAATAGTTAAAATAGCGAATAGTTATGGAATTAAGGTTGTTGAAGATTGTGCTTGTAGTTTTGGAGGATATATCAATGGTATTCATTCTGGTAATTTTGGTGATACTGGTTGTTTTTCTTTCCATCCAAGAAAGGCTATAACCACCGGTGAAGGAGGAATGATTATAACCAACAATGAGGAAGTATATCAAAAAATAATAAGATTAAGAAATCATGGAGCTGAAATTTCTGATTATCAAAGACATGTTAATCAATATTCTTTCCTTTTACCGGAGTATAACTTAAGAGGATATAACTATAGAATGACAGATATTCAAGCTTCAATAGGTATTTGTCAGCTCAAGAAAGCTTCCTATATTCTTGAAAGAAGGGAACAAATAGCAAACAAGTACATACAATTTCTTAGGAATAACTCCTACAAAGGCAAAAGTTTAGAAAAATACTTTAGATTACCTACTATTCCTGAAGGATACACGCATGGATATCAGAGTTTTGTTTGTATCTTTTGCCCAGAAGAAGTAATATTTGACCCAAAGACGAGTATTTCAGACAAAATGAATATAACAACTGAATGGAATGTTAAAAGAAATCAACTAATGTATGAGCTTGAGAAAATGGGTATTTCTACAAGGCAGGGAACGCATGCAGTTCACACTCTTGGATATTACAAGAGGAAATATGATCTAAAACCAGAAGATTATATCAATTCCTACATTGCTGATAGACTTTCTATAGCTTTACCTCTTTATCCCCAACTAAATGACGATCAAATTGAATATATTTGCAACTGCTTACTTAGATGCATGGATAAGGTAATATAGATGTGTGGAATTTGTGGAGTAGTTTCCCTTGAAAATAAGTCGGTAAATGTAGACATTGTTAAAGGAATGGTAGATATTTTGGAACACAGGGGACCTGATGATAGTGGATATTTGTTTTTTCATACTGGAGCAAGACATAATCCTCAAATATGTTTCTATCTAAATCTTACTGACCAAAAGTTCAGGGACTATAATCAAACCCTAAGTACCATTCAGTCAAATGAAGTGCAAAAAGAATTACATGAACATGACTATGATTTATTTTTGGGGTTTAGGAGATTGGCTATACTTGACTTATCATCAGCAGGACACCAACCTTTTTCTGACTTATCTAGAAATATTTGGCTCGTGTTTAATGGTGAAATATACAATTACCAACAGATCAGAGATGAATTAAAAACTTTGCGTCATAGATTTAAAAGTAATTGTGATACAGAAGTGATCGTGTATTCATATGTTGAGTGGGGAATAGATTGCGTATCTAAGTTTAATGGTATGTTTGCTTTTGCAATATATAACAATTTCAAGAAAAAATTATATCTTGTAAGGGATAGGTGTGGAATCAAACCTTTATATTGGACTTATAAAAATGGTAACATTATATTTGCTAGTGAAATTAAATCAATACTGGTTTATCTGAATTGGGCATTTGATATTGATTATCAGTCTTTGATGGAATACTTTACCTTCCAGAATTTTTTACATAACAAAACCTTGTACAAGGATATACATATTTTGGAACCTGGAACTTATTTGGAAGTAGATCTGATTACTAAAAAGTTTCATTCGTATAAGTACTGGGACTTTAACTTTTTTTCATACATAGATTTTTCTTTGAAAAAACAGAAAGTTATTGATTATTTATACGATGTTTTACAAGAAACTATAAAAAGGCAACTTATTTCTGATGTTGAGGTTGGAAGTTACTTAAGTGGTGGTATAGATACTGGTTTAGTGGTTTACTTTGCTTCTAAGCTCTATAAACCTGGACCATTAAAAACTTTTACGATAGGATTTGATACAACTACTGCCAGTGGATTAGAGCTGAATTTTGATGAAAGGAAAATAGCTGAATACATGTCTTATCTGTTCCGTACAGAACATTATGAGATGGTTCTTAAAGCAAGGGATATGGAGAGATGTATTGAGAAATTGGTTTATCATCTTGAAGAACCTAGGGTAGGACAGAGTTATCCAAATTTTTATGCTTCCAAATTAGCTTCTAAGTTTGTCAAGGTAGTTCTTAGTGGTGTAGGTGGTGATGAACTATTTGGAGGATACACTTGGAGGTATCTTAGTTTCCAAAACTCTAAATCTATTCAACAATTCATAAATAACTATTACTCTTATTGGCAAAGAGTTTTAACTAATCAGGATTTGCTAAAGATCTTTGATTCAATTGCTGATGAATCTACTTTGAGCTATATCTATGAATCTTTCTTATCTGTTTTTGGGGACATGCTCGAGCTTAAAGGTAAAAAGATAGATTATCAAACTATGTTACTTTTGTCTTTCTATTTTGAGTGTAAAACTTTTTTGCATGGTTTATTGGTTGTAGAGGATAAGATATCTATGGCTCATAGTATAGAAGAAAGGGTACCATTACTTGATAATGAGGTTATTGATCTTGCTGTTAAAATATCTCCCTATCTCAAGGTAGAACAATTTTCTGATGAATTAGTGGATGAGAATCTACTTGTACATTCACCAAAAAAACTAAAAGGTAAATATATTTTAAGGCTACTTGCTGATAAACTTATAGGTTCAAAAGTTTCTAGATTAAGAAAACAAGGTTTTTCTGCACCTGATGGAAGCTGGTTTAAAGGAGATAGCATTAATTTTATTAGGAGAGTGCTTTTGAATAAAAATGCCAGGATATATAACTTTGCTAATAAAAAGTGTGTAGAACAACTCATAGAGGAACATATAACTGGTAAAAAAAATAGAAGACTTCTAATATGGAGTTTACTATACTTTGAATACTGGCTAAAAATATACTGTAAGCTATAGGTGTACAAAAGTGGTACTACTGATTTGCCCTGTATTCAATGAGGAAAATAAGATTCTAGCATTTTTTAAATCTGTTATCAATTATGTTTATGATAAAGTTAATTTGCTTGTATTGGAAGATTTTTCTCAAGATTCAACTAGGCAAATATGTTTACATTTGTACAATAATTTATCATCGTATTTTCGAAAAAGAATTTTCTTTATTTTCAATGAAAGGAATATGGGATATGGAGATAATCTTTTAAATGGATTTAGATATGCTCTTGAAAAAGGTTATGATAAAATTATAACAATAGACTGTGATTTTCAACATCTTCCTTCTTACATACCTGTCTTTATTTCTCTTTCTAGAAAGTATCATTTTGTTACGGGTACAAGATATTCTATGAATAGTTTAAGTGTTAGTAAAGTAAATTTTTTCAGGTATATGATAAACCTGAAGATGATTGAATTATTAAAGTTTTTCTATGGTGTAAAAGTTTCTGATTTTTTTTGTGGCTTTAGAGTTTATTCTTATAAACTTTTAGAATATATTTATCTTAGTGTTATGAGTTATAAAAAACAAGCGAACGTTATTTTTTCCTATGATTTTCCAGTGTACTTATGGGTGGATATTTTGAATTTTACGCTAAATATATTCGAACTTCCTATTCCATTTATATTCTTTGAAGAAAGGAACTTCAAAGGTAAACATGCTTCACTTTTTTGGGATCATTACCAAAGAGTTCAAATATACGTTGAAAAATTCATGGAGTACTATAATTTGAAGAAAAAGTAATTAGTTATTTTTTTCATGCTAATTTAAAAAGGTTATTCCAAGATAAACGTTGAAAATATTCAAATTGGGATCAAAATATGTATAAAGTAGTATTATGGTTAGTATTATGTTTTTATTTGCTGACTTTTATTTTCTATTCTTCTTGTTCTACTAAGAACCAAAAGGAAGGAATAATCTTTTGGTCTTGTTCGTTGAAACCTTACTTTACCAATTATATTGAGAATATCATTACGAACTTTGAAAAAATATATGGTATTGATGTTGAGTGGCAAGACTATCCACTAGATTCAATATACCAGAAAATACTTTCTAGTTATGGTACTAATTTGTCTCCTGATGTAATAAATGTTAATCCGCAACTTGCATCGGGGTTATACAAGCAAAATATAGTTGTGGATATCTCTATCTATGACGGGGATATTCAAAGTAATTTTTACTCCAATCTGGTTGAAGGTTGTAGGATTAACCAAAAGTTGATAACTATACCCTGGTACTCTTCTACCAAGATGCTAGTGTATAATAAGAAGATATTCGATTTTTCTAGAATTCGAATGAAGGATTACAGAGATTTTTTAGAAGTAGTCAAGAGAATTAAAAAAGAAAAGGGTGTTTATGGATTTTATCCTTTCCTTAAATTTGAACAGGATATGTTAGGATTAGGATTGATAAATGATCCTAGATATCCGTTTAATGATCAGGTAGTCGAATTTTTTGAGCAACTTAGGAAAAATAAGGAGTATCTCCCTTCAGGGTTTTGGGTTTCTTCGGTTGAGTTTGCATACTCAATGTATAAAGAAGGCAAGGTAGCATCTATTCTGATAGGTCCGCAATTTTTATATAGAATTAAAAAAGAAGATCCTGAGTTGTATAAAAACACATCAGTAATGCTTTTCCCTTTTAAAGAATATCCAGTGACAGTTATGAGTTTGAGTATTGTAAATAACAAAAATCTAGAAAGAATAAAAAAGTCAATAATTTTTATCAAATACCTTACTAATTTTTATAATCAAAATGAATTTTTCAAAATAGTTCCCATAGTACCGAGTGTAATTGGAAATTATACTGTCGAAGATTCAGATCCTTTAATAAAGCAGGTAAAACAGGAAATGCTAAAAATTTTTGATAAATCCAAAGTTTTTGACTTATACTTTTACAGTTATATTCCAGATCCATTAGTAAGGACTAACATAATAAAGAACTTTTTAAATGAAGTTTTCAGTACCAACAAGAGTATAGCAGACATTCAAATGAGGTATCAAAAGCTATGGAATAATAGTACAAGATAGGATTTTGGGACCTTTGTGGTGAATATTCTTAATATGAGACAAAAATTTAGGGGGTGCAAAATTTATGACAAAACTCCCAAGAATAAGAATAAAGATGGTAAGCTGGGATTATGAATTACTTGACAAATCTATCAATAAAATAGTCGATATAGCTCTCGGAACCGGAGCAACTATATCAGGACCAGTATACCTACCCGTAAAAAGAAAAGTATTCTGTATAACTAGATCCCCTCACGTAGATAAAAGATCAGGTGAACACTTTGAAATCAGAATACACAAAAGACTAGTAGACTTGGTAAACTATACCCCAAAAACGATAGAAGAAATAAAGAAAATGGATATACCAGCAGGAGTTGAAGTATTCATCAAAACCCTGTAAATCTATTCATAAGGAGTGATAAATATGAAGCAAGCAAAAATAGGAATACTCGGAATAAAAGTAGGGATGACAGAAGTATACACTGACAAAGAACTGGTTCCAGTAACCGTAGTACAGGCTGGACCATGTAGAATCATCGATATAAAAAACCAAGATAAAGATGGTTACTGTGCTCTTAAAGTCGGTTTCATTAAAACAAAAAAAGTCAACAAACCCATGACCGGAGTTTTTAAAAAAATTAATGAAAACTACAAAGTAGTAGCGGAAATAAGAATCAAAGAAGATGTAGTGTCGAACTACAAAGTAGGAGACTTAATAGATGTATCAGTTTTAAGTAAAGGGGACATAGTTGATGTAACGGGGTATACAAAAGGAAGAGGTTTTAGTGGAATGATTAGAAGATGGAATGCTTCGAGAGGACCCATGTCTCACGGAAGCAAACATCACAGAAAACCAGGTAGCAATGCTACATCAAGGATAGGACCAACTAGACCAGGAAAAAGAAGACCCGGTAGATATGGAAATGAAAAAGTAACTATTAAAAATCTAAAAGTAATTGATGTTATACCTGAAAAAAATCTAATCCTAATAAAAGGTGGAATACCAGGTCCTAAAAATTCTTTAGTCAAAATTCTAAAAAATTAGAATTCTAAAAAACTAGAAGAGGTGAAAAATAATGATTAAAAAACTAGTAAAAGTTTACGAGGTAGATACAAGTAATAACCTAAAAGAAGTAGAGCAAGTAGAAATAGATTTTTTAAGGGAACCTTCTTACCACCATCTTCATAGCCACTTGGTACTTCAATGGAGCAATAGAAGATTAGGTACTGCATCTACCAAAAGAAGAGGAGAGGTTAGAGGTGGGGGTAGAAAACCTTGGGCTCAAAAACATACAGGACGTGCCAGACATGGAAGTATACGATCACCCCTATGGAGAAAAGGTGGAGTTGTTTTCGGACCTAAACCACGCTCCTGGAAAATTAAAATGAATAAAAAAGAAAGAAAACTCGCTCTATACTCTCTCGTTCTATCCAAAATAGATGATTTTGTGGTCCTTAAAAATTACACTATCGATCAACCAAAGACTAAAAAAATAGATCAGCTAATGCAAAGCATACAAAATCTTACCGGAAACATAAAAAAGGTAACTATAATGTACTCTGAAAAAGATCAAAATGTTCTAAATCTTATCAAGAGCTCTAGAAATCATGAAAAAGTTAGGAAAATACTAAAAGCAAACAATCTCAACGTGGAAGACATACTCAGTGTAGATAAAGTAATAATGGATAAATCTTCCTTGCTAAAGATCAAAGAGCTTTTCATTGATTTTGTAAACAAGGGGGTAAACGAAAATGTTAAAACTTGATCCTTACCAAATAATTATCTCTCCTATACTTACAGAAAAAGCTGTAAGACTTATCAAGCAGGGTAGATATGTATTCAAAGTTCATCCTAAAGCTTCTAAAACAGATATAAAACAAGCTATCGAAAAAATATTCGAAGTTAAGGTAGAAAAAGTTAATACAATAAACATACCAAGTAAAACAAAAAGCTACAGGTTTAGATACAAATATAACAGACCTTCCTACAAAAAAGCCATAGTAACTTTGAAACAAGGATTCAGAATAAATCAAATAGATTCTTCAATTGAAAAAGAAAGATAGGAGAGTGAATAGAAATGATAAAGAAAACTAACCCAACATCGCCAGGAAGGAGATTTACAACTTATCACGATTTTAAACAAATCCTAACAACAACTGAACCATATAAACCTTTAACTGTAATAAGAAAACCAAAGGCAGGTAGAAATAATCAGGGTAAAGTAACTGTCAGGTTTAGATGTGGAGGACATAAAAGAAGAATAAGAATTATAGATTTTAAAAGAGACAAGGATAACATACCAGCTGTCGTGAAAACAATAGAGTATGATCCAAACAGAACTGCATGGATATCTCTTGTTGAATATGCAGATGGGGAAAAAAGGTACATTTTAGCACCTGAAGGGATTAAGGTAGGAGACACTATAATATCTGGTGAAGATGTGGAAATAAAAATCGGTAATTGTTTACCTTTAAGAAGTATTCCTGTGGGTACGTTCATCCATAACATAGAGTTGTATCCCGGAAGAGGGGGACAATTGGTTCGCTCCGCAGGTAGTGTAGCACAGTTAATAGGGAAAGAAGGAGATTATGCTATTGTTAGATTACCTTCAGGTGAAGTAAGAAAAATAAACCTAAAATGCAAAGCCACTATAGGTAGAGTATCTAATGCGGATCATTCTAACATAGTCATAGGAAAGGCTGGAAGAAATATTCATAAAGGTTGGAGACCACATGTTAGAGGTAGTTGTATGAATGTAGTTGACCATCCACACGGCGGTGGAGAGGGTAGGACTCACCCGGGTAGACCCAGTGTGACTCCATGGGGTAAACCCACAGTCGGATACAAAACAAGATCTAAAAAGAAAACTTCTAATAAGTTCATTATATCAAGAAGGACAAAGAAATAGAAGAGGTGTTGAGGTATGGGTAGAAGTTCTAAGAAAGGACCCTATGTAGACCCAAAACTATACAAAAAAGTTCTTAAGGCAAAAGAAAAAGGAGAAAAAACGATCAAAACCTGGTCTAGAAGAAGTACAATAATACCTGAAATGGTTGGACTAACTTTTCTGGTTCATAATGGCAAAGGACATGTACCAGTATATGTTACCGAACAGATGGTAAATCACAAGCTAGGGGAATTTGCTCCTACTAGAACGTTTAAAGGGCATCCGGATAAAAAGGCGGCTAAAGCAGCTAAAAAATAACACTAAATTTTGCGAGGAGGGGCAATATGTATCAATATGCTTTTAAAATACAATACAAAAAAACAGATCAAGATAAAGACTATCTTTCAGAAATAATAATGGCAAAGAGTTTGGATCAGGCCAAACAAATTGCTCATGAAAAATTTTGGAAAAATAAATGGAAAGAATTTAAAGTCGATTTTTTAAGATTTAATGCTTTTGCAAGATATTTAAGAACTTCCTACAAAAAATTAATGCCTATACTTAATTTGCTGAGAGGAAAAAATCTTGATGAAGCTATAGGTATAGTTGCTTTTATACCTCAGAAAGCTGCAAGAATGGTAGAAAAATTACTCCTATCTGTCAAGGCTAACATAGAGTACTTATCTGACAGATACCCTAATCTTAACATAAATAACTTTTTTATTTTGGAACTGTTTGTAACAAAGGGACCTTTTATCAAAAGATGGGATGCCAAATTTAGAGGAATGGCTACAAGAATACTTAAACCAACTTCACACTTAACAGTCAGAGTAGGTTACAGAGAAAAAATAAAAAAAGACAAAAAGGAAAAGAAAGAAGTAGCTAGGAGGTAAAATTATGGGTCAAAAGGTACATCCAAAATCCCTAAGACTCGGGATTAACAAATATTGGGATAGTGTATGGTTTTTCCCAAGAAAAAGAGACTATCAAGAAGCTCTTATTGAAGATCATAGAATCAGAAAGTTTATATTTAAAGAGGTAAGAAAAAGTATTATACAAAGGATGGGTATAAAAGTGAAGGAGGGGAGTGCTAAGTTCAAAGATCCAAATCCTGCTTCCATAGAAAAAATAGTCATTAAACGACAAGCTAATAGTATTCATATTATCATTCATACTGCAAAACCCGCAGTTGTTATAGGTAAAAAAGGAGCTGAAATTGAAAATCTAAAATCAAAACTACAAAAAGAATTTGGAAAACAAGATATTAATGTTGAAGTAAAAGAAGTAGAGTACCCAGATATGAGTGCAAAACTAGTGGCTCATTCTATAGCTAGACAGCTGGAGCAAAGAGTTAGTTTTAGAAGAGCAATGAGAGCTGCAGCTATAAGAGTCATGAGAGTTGGTGCTCAAGGAGTAAGAATTGAAGTTTCTGGTAGGCTTGATGGAGCAGAACTTGCTAGAACTGAAAGAATTATTCTCGGTAAAGTACCACTACAAACCCTTATGGCTGACATAGATTATGCTCTTGATGAAGCACTAACCAAATGGGGAGTAATTGGTGTTAAAGTATGGATATATAAGGGACTTACTTTCAAAGACGAGGAAACTAAAAAGCAATTTGAAGTTCTAGAAAAATTAAAACTTGCAACAATGCCAAAGGAATTGGTATGATCTTTTATTAGAGAGGTGAATAAAAATGTTAGCACCTAAAAAAACTAAGTACAGAAAGACACAAAGAGGAAGAATGAAAAGAAAGGCTACCAAATGTAATAGAGTACTATTTGGAGATTTTGGATTACAAGCTTTGGAACCAGGATGGATAACTGCTAATCAAATAGAAGCTGCAAGAGTAGTTATATCAAGAAATCTTAAAAAAGGGGGAAAGATTTGGATAAGGATTTTTCCTCACAAAAGTGTTACAAAAAAACCAGCGGAAACCAGAATGGGAGGAGGAAAAGGAGACGTAGATAAATACGTAGCTGTAGTAAAGCCAGGAACAGTAATGTTTGAAGTAACAGGACTAAAAGAAGACCAAGCACACGAAATACTAAAGCAAGCATCCTACAAATTACCTATCAAAGCCAGAGTCATATCCAAAAACGTATAAAATACCCAGGGGGGATAAAGCTATGAAGTCTAGAAAAGAACTAGAGATGCTCAGAACTATGAGTTACAGCGACTTACTAAAAGAACTCAAAAACACCAAAAAACAACTATTCGAAAATAAAACTAAAACAATTCTAACCGGAGAAATAAAACCTCATCTAATGTCTAACTTAAGAAAAAAAATAGCTCGAATAAAATACCTTATGTCTACTAAAAGGAGTGAGAATAATGAGAAAAAATAGAAAAAAACTAGTCGGAGTTGTCGTCAGTGATAGAATGGATAAAACTGTAGTAGTAAAAGTTGAAACAAAGAAGATTCATCCAAAATATAAAAAAATAATAAAGACTTTCAAAAAGTACTATGCTCACAATGAGGATAATCAAGCGCAAGAGGGAGATAAGGTAATGATAATGGAATCAAGACCTTTAAGTAAACTTAAAAGATGGGTGGTAATAAAGATTTTAGAAAAAGCTCAGAAAGCATAAAGGAGATGAGAAATTATGCTTCCTCGAATGGCTAAATTAACAGTAGCTGATAACTCAGGAGCTAAAAAGGTTCAGCTAATAGGTAACTATCAAGCTTCTCAAAAGAGATATTGCTACATTGGAGATGTAGTAAAAGTAACAGTTAAGGAAGCTATACCTAATTCCAACATAGAAAAAGGTGATGTGGTTAAAGCTGTTATAGTAAGAACCACAAGAAAGTACAGGAGGCCAGACGGTAGCTACGTAAAGTTTGATAATAATGCTGTGGTAATAATCGATGATCAAGGAAATCCAAAAGGAACCAGAATATTTGGACCTATTCCTAGAGAATTAAAAGATAAAGGATTCGCTAAAATACTATCTTTGGCAACTGAAGTAGTATAAACAACCACGAGGTGATTGTAATGAAAATAAAAAAAGGTGATAAAGTAATAGTTATGAGTGGAAAATATAAAGGTGAGATTGGAAAGGTAATCAAGGTTATTAAAGACAAAGCAGTAGTTCAGGGAATAAATAGAGTTAAAAAACACGTGAAATCTCCAAATCAAGAACAAAAAAAACCAGTAATAGTGCAAATAGAAAAACCAATTCATATATCAAACCTAATGCTTATAGATGCAACAGATAACAAGCCTACCAAAGTGGGATTTAAATATATTCAAAAGGAAGGTAAAAAGATAAAAATAAGAATTTCAAAAAGAACAAAGCAAGAGATAAAACAATAGATTTCCGCTTGCCGAGAATGCGGAATATAAATCTCGGCAAATAAAAAACTATGCTAAAAGTAAGTGAACTAAGGCTATATCAAAAATATAAACAAACAGTTATACCAGAATTAATAAAAATTTTTGGATACAAAAATATAATGCAGGTACCTAAAATAGAGAAAATAGTTGTAAATATGGGAGTAGGTGATGCAACTCAAAACCAGGATATAATCAAAAAAGTATACAGACAACTATCTATTATTACAGGTCAAGCACCCGTAGTTATCAAAGCTAAAAAATCTATCTCAAATTTCAAACTTAGGAAAGGTATGAATATTGGGTTAAAAGTTACTCTCAGGAAGCAAAAAATGTGGGCTTTCCTCGATAAACTAATATCAATCGTCCTACCTAGAATAAGGGACTTCAAGGGTGTAAGTAATACCTCTTTTGATGGAAGAGGTAACTATAACTTGGGTATAAAGGAACAAATAATATTTCCTGAACTATCTTATGACGATATAGACAAAATAAGAGGTTTGGATATTAACATAACAACAACAGCTAAAACAGATAAAGAAGCCTATGAGCTTCTTAGATTACTTGGAATGCCATTTAGAAAAGGAGGATAACGTATGCCAAGAAAAGCCCAAATAGAAAAATGGAAAAGAACTCCTAAATATCAAGTAAGATTTAGAAATAGGTGCAAGGTATGTGGTAGACCAAGAGGATATTTTAGAATGTTCGGAATTTGTAGAATGTGTTTAAGAAAAATGGCTTATGAAGGACTTATACCAGGTCTAAGAAAAGCAAGCTGGTAAGTTAAGTGAGGTGAAATCCATGCTAACAGACCCAATCGCTGATATGTTTGCAAGAATAAAAAACGCTATCAATAGAAAACATGAAACCGTCAAAATACCAGGATCTAAATTCAAAAAATCTATACTCGAACTACTCAAAAAAGAAGGATATATAGCCGACTTTCAAATAGAACCAGTTAACAACTATTCATATAACTTCATCGTAAAACTCAAATACGTAAAAGGTAATCCAGTGATAAATGACATAATAAAAGTAAGCAAGCCTGGAAGAAGAATATATAGATCTTATGATCAAATACCCAAGGTACTATCTGGAATGGGATTAACTATACTTTCTACTTCTAAAGGAGTTATTTCTCATCGAGAAGCAATTAAGAACAAAATAGGAGGAGAAATAATAGCTTTTGTTTACTAAGGAGGAGAAATACTATGTCTAAATTGATAAAAAAACCAATAATCATACCAAAAAATACCAAAGTAGAAATAAGCCAAGGAATGGTAACTGTTTCAGGACCTAGGGGAAACATATCAAAAAAATTTGATACAGAACTGATTGACATAAAAGTACAAAATGATCAGGTATGGATAATACCAAAAATGCAAAAATCTAAGCGAATAAATAGATTTATAAAAAAACTTGCTGGAACCTATTGGAGCATAATTAACTCCATGTTCAAAGGAGTAAACGATGGATTTACCAAAACTTTACAAATTGTGGGATTAGGATGGAAGGCTAATCAAAAAGGTGATGGAGTAGAACTACTTGTTGGTTACTCCCATCCAGTTGTGTTCTATCCGCCAAAAGGTATAACTATTAAAGTAGAAGATCCTCAAAAAATAGTGGTATCAGGAATAGATAAAGAGTTAGTTGGACAAGTTGCGGCTAATATAAGAAAAATTAGAAAACCAGATAGCTATAAAGGAAAGGGTATAAGATATGCAGATGAAAAACTGACTCTCAAAGAAAGTAAGAAAGGAACAAAGGGTAGGTAGGTTAGCATGAAAGTAAGAGCATCAGTTAAAAAAATATGTGCTTACTGCAAAGTAATTAAAAGAAAAGGAAAAGTTAGAGTAGTTTGTTCTAAATACAAAAAACACAAACAAGTACAGGGATAAAAGAAGGTGAAATGATATGCCCAGAATAGCAGGAGTTAACATACCCGAAAATAAACAATTGTGGATATCACTGCGCTACATATACGGTATAGGTCCTACAAGAGCAATGGAAATCCTAAAAAATACAAATATAAATCCTTATAAAAAAGCAAAAGACCTTACACCCGAGGAAATATCTAAAATACAAAAATACATAGAAGATAATTATATCGTTGAGGGAGATTTAAGAAGACAAATAAATCAAAATATCAGAGAGCTAATAGAAATAAGATGCTATAGAGGAATAAGGCATCAAAAAGGTCTTCCTGTTAGAGGACAAAGAACAAGAACTAATGCCAGAACTAGAAAAGGACCTAGACAAAACAGAATAGGAACAAGGAAAAAATAATCCCAATCAATATCTTCTATGAATATCCTTGGTATAGATTGGGGTAAAAAAAAATAGGGCTAGCCCTCGCTAATACGCAACTAAAAATAATCTCACCCCTTAAAACAATCCAAAATAACAAAAATACAATACAAGAAATAATTAAGATTATAAAAAACTACTCAATACAAAAAGTTATTATTGGTTTACCCCTGTATCCAGTCTCTAAACAATACAATCAACTATATAAACATATAAAATCTTTTTCTAAGCAACTAGAATTTGAATGCTTAAAAAACCTACAAAGACAGATACAAATAGAATTTATAGAGGAGGAATATACCACTGAAATAGCAAAAATGTACTGCTCAAAAGCAAAAAAAGATAAGTTAGATATGTATGCAGCTACTATAATACTAAAAACATACTTAGGAGGAGCGTATGGAGATATTAACTCATGAAATAGGATCTTTAGCTAAACCTTCTTGGAGAGTTAAACCTTTCAGAAATATACCCTTATCTGAGCAAGATTTACAAGAGGCAGTCAATTGGGCTAAAAAATTACAAATAACTCATGAAGTAGAGGAATTAATCGAAATACTTAAGAAAAACTTAAATAAGATAGTTTCCAGTCAAGAAGAAAAACACAAAATAATCTACTATTCCTCACTATACGCTACCAGACTACTCGAAAACGTAGGATTGGACCTTGTGTATGACGGTGAGCAACATAGAAGCGAAATGTATGAATATCCAATAAAAAACATACAGGGGTTCGAGTTTAAAGGACATGTTCGTAGTTTTGACAATAAATACTACAAAAAAGCATCAATTATCTCTAAACCTAAGCTTATTAAACCGTATCACACCCAGGAAACAAGAGTAATTAAATCGTTCGCTAGAAAAAAATTGAAAATACCTATAACTGGCCCGTATACTCTTGTTGATTGGTCTTTTGATGAATACTACTATAAATTTAACTTGTTGGAACTACAAGAGAAAAAATATAGAGAACAATTCCTTAAAGATATGTCTGGTATAATAAGGATGAATATAGAGGAAATAATACAAAATGGAGCTGATTTTATCCAAATAGATGAACCAGCAGCTACTACAAAAAAGGATGAAGTAGAACTATTTGTAAACACCATTGTTGATACGGTAAAGGGTCTTGAAAGTAAAGCTAATTTCTCTATCCACATATGTTTCTCTAATTATGAACTACTTTTTCCAACAATATCCAAATTAGATGGGATAGTAAAAGAAATACATTTTGAGTATGCAAATAGAGATAGCTGGAAACTGGGTAAAAAAAATAGAAAAGGATATAAAATCTTAAATTACTTTAAGAATACTAATTTTATTGTAGGATTGGGTGTTATAGATGTTCACACTGATAGAATAGAAAGTATAGACTTAATTAGAGAAAGGGTTCTATATGCTCTAGATGTTGTTGGTCCTAGAGTGTATGTATCTCCTGATTGTGGACTTAGAACACGCTCTTGGGAAATCGCTTATCAAAAACTACATAATATGGTACAAGCTGTTAAAAGTATATTTTGATATGCCTTACCAATTATATGTTCTCAAATCCTGTATTTCAACTCAAGATGAGGTTAAAAAAAGAATAGAAATTTCTCAAAACGACTTAATTGCTGTACTTTCCGAAACTCAAACAAAAGGTAGAGGAACATATTCAAGACAATGGTTGTCTGATGTAGGAGGACTTTATCTATCTCTAAGTCATCCTATTATAGATCACTTTTTACCTCCATCTACTATATTCTCACTTATTGTTATAAAAACTTTGTATGAATCCACATCAAATTCCTATCTTGCCAGATTACCTGTTGGTATTATATATCCCAATGATATTGTACTTGTGTATAAACAAAATTACTACAAACTAGGTGGTATATTAGTTGAAAATTACAAAAACATCTTGATAGTAGGTATAGGGTTGAATATAAATAACCGTGTCAAGGAATATAATTTCGAGCATAAAGCTATTAGCATAAAAGAATATTATGAGATAACTGAAAATATTAGCCCTGATATTGAAGTAGAGGAACTTTCAAATAGGATACTTACAAATGTAGAAATCTTCTATCAGAATAAACCCACTAGTTATGATCATTTACTTGAACTAATAAAATATGTAGATTTCACACCCAACCTTAAAAACATAAGTGTTATATATCAGTCAGATGAAAGGGAAACAGTTGAAAATTTTCAAACAATTGAAGTTAACTTTTTTTCAAGGCAAATAAAACTTAACAAAAACAATTCAACACTTTTGATTCAGTTTGAAAGGGTAAGGAGAATAATGTACTAGATTTTGATAATTTCCCTTAACTTTTTCAGCGCTTTTGACTGTATACGGGATACATTAACTTGAATTGTATTTAGCTTTTTAGCTATTTCTTCTTGAGTTAGACCTTCAAAAAACTTGAGAGTTATAACGGTTTTTTCTAGTGGATCGAGCTTTGCTATAGCCTCTTGTAAAGAAAGCCTCCTATCTATGTGCTCAGTTATGTTCTTTCCATCCCATATGATTTCATTTATAGGCTTATTATTCTCAACAACACTACTATCTATAGAAAGGATTTTATGCTTTGAGAATTCCAAGTATTCTATTAGCTTTTCTCGGTCTAGATTTGTATATTCTTCAAGTTCTTTAAGAGTAGGTTTTCTATTAAGTTTTTGGGATAACTCTGCTATTTTTTGGTTGATAAGGTTGTAGTATTCGTATGTTTCTCTCGGTGGTCTTATTACACTATGTTGATCTCTGTAGTATCTCTTTATTTCTCCAACAATATATAACGAAGCATAGTTAATAAAGTTATCTGATTTATTGAAATCGAAATTTTCAATAGCTTTTATTAGTCCTATTATGCCTATTTGAACAGAGTCTTCTTTATCATAACTATTTGAGTTTTTGTATGCAAGATATTTAACATAAGGTATCATTAATTCAACTATTTTATTTCTATAGTATTTATCCTTAGTTACTTGGTATTTTTTCAGCAAAAGATATACTTCTTCTTTATTCATTAACTGGGATTGTACAGATTAATTAAGGTTTATAACGATAGAGCATGCGTGGGAAGGGAATGGTTTCTCTTACATGATCTGTTTTACAAATCCACGAGACGAATCTTTCTATTCCAAGACCAAAGCCGCTATGGGGTGCACTACCGTATTTTCTTAGATCTAAATACCATTGATATTCTTCCAAAGGTATTTTTTCTTCCTTTATTCGTTGTAAAAGGATATCGTAATTATCTTCTCTTTGACTACCTCCTACTATTTCTCCATATCCTTCTGGTGCTATTATATCCATGTTTAGGACAAAATCTGGGTTTTCGGGATCTAATTTCATATAGAAAGGTTTTATTGATTTAGGGTAGTGAGTTATTATAACTGGTTTATCGAAATTTTCGGATATTGCTGTTTCTTCGGGAGCTCCAAAGTCTTCCCCAAATTTGAAATCTATACCTTTTTTCTTCAAGATTTCTACTGCTTGAGTATAGGTTATCCTATAGAAAGGAGGTGTAGCTTTTTCTAAAATAGATGTATCCCTTTCTAAAATTTGCAATTCATATTTATTATTTTGTAGTATTTGAGATATGGTATAGTGGATCATGTTTTCTGCTAGTGTTATTATATCTTCGAGTGTGGCAAATGCTACTTCTGGTTCAACCATCCAAAATTCTATTAGATGCCTTCTGGTTTTGCTTCTTTCTGCTCTAAAGGTTGGACCAAAACAATATACTTTGTTAAAGGCTAATGCTCCTGCTTCCTGGTATAACTGCCCACTTTGAGACAAGTACATTTTGTCTCCAAAGTAATCAACTTCAAATAGGGTGGTTGTTCCTTCGCAAGCTGATGGAGTTAAAATAGGACTGTCAAACTCTATAAAGCCTTCTCTATCTAAGAACTCTCTTATATATTTCTTTACACTGTTCCTTATTCTTAGAATAGCAAATTGTTTTCGACTTCTAACCCATAAGTGTCTGTGATCTAGCAAAAAATCTATACCATGTTCCTTAGGAGTAATAGGATAATCCTGTGTTTGATGAATTATTTCCAAATTTTTCACATGAATCTCATAACCTATTTGTGATCTAGGGTCTTTCTTTAAAATACCGATAACTTTACATGTACTTTCTTGGGTGCATTTATCAAAGACTTCAAAAAGTTCAGGATTATCTACTACGCATTGTATGAATCCTTTACCATCTCTAACTATTAAAAATCTTATTTTACCACTACTTCTCTTGTTCCATACCCATCCGTTTATGCTTACTAATTTATCTTCTAATTCGTGCCCTTTTATTCTTATTTGCTCCGTATTAGTACTTACTATTTGAGTTATGCTCATAATTCCCTCTCCTTTTTGGATTGATTATCTGCTATTTATTTTCTTTTTTCAGGAGTTCTAAAAGGTAAGAGTTTGACTGATAGATAATTTTATATGAATAGGAGCTAGCAATGTATTCTTGAAAGTTATTTTTTGAGGGGAAAAGGCTTATGATGAAAAATATACTCCACCAGAAAATGTATACTTTTATTAACGCTACTATACCTCCTAAAAGTTTATTTGTCATACTTAAAATTTCGCTTCCTTTCGAGTATAGTTCTATTCCATATCCTATTGCCATTGTAATAAAGCCTGTAATAAGGAACAATACTATACCTGTGATCACTTTTAAAAAATTCTTGTTCTGTATATTTATTATTGTTCCTAGGAATGAAGAAAAACTATCTGTAAACGTGTATGCTACTATTAGTGCTATTACTATTGCAACTATGTCTGTTATCTCTGCTATTACACCTCTTTCATATCCTATCTTGAAAAGGGCTATAAAAGATAGAAGAACTATTAAATCTATCATTCTATACGATTTTCAATCCTAATCTAATGTTACTTAACTTTTAAAGCTTTATTTATCAGCGAGGATATTAAAACAGGATTAGATTTTTTCGAACATTTGCAAAGTACTATTTTGCTATTTTCATAATTAGATAGTAGATAGAAAGAATTCTGCGTTTCTATGATAATGTTATTAGGTTTTTCTGTAAAGAAGTTTGAAAACATTTCAAGGTCTCTATATAGGGCTACTATTGCAGTGATACTAAATTCATCCAGATGTTTGTTTTGACTATACTCTAATTCTTCAGTTTCTAAATTTATAATATAAGTTTCTTCGATTGGTGGTATATTTGAAAGCCTATTCATTATTTCCTGTACTGGCATTAATATGTTAACCTCCTTCTCTACTCCTTGATGTTTTCCCTGCATTTGTTCAATTTCTTGTAATTGTTTTTGTATACTTTCCTGGTATTGTATATCTTCTGATGCTTGTATGACTTCATGTTGTTGTATGTTTTCTGATGGTGTAGTTTCTTCTGTTTGGGTAGTTTCTTCTATTTGAATAGTTTCATCTGTATGAATGGTTTCTTCTGTATGAATGGTTTCTTCTGTTTGAGTAGTTTCTTCTGTTTGAATGGTTTCTTCTGCTTGGGTAGTTTCTTCTATTTGAATAGTTTCTTCTGCTTGAGTAGTTTCTTCTGTTTGAATAGTTTCTTCTGTTTGGGTAACTTGTTCTAATTCTGTAATTTGTTGTGATTGTATGATTTGTTCTAGTTCCTTTGTTTGTATATTTTCTTGTGTTTGTGTATCTTGGCTTTGTTGATATTCTTGGTCTATTTCTGTGATTAATTCTTCTATTTCTTGTATTTGTTTTTCTATATCTTGTTGGGTATCTTGTATTTGTTGGTTATTTGTTTGATCAGAATCATCTATTTTTTTTTCCTCTTGTGATTGATTTTTCTCCAATTCTAGTTCCAATTTTACATCTTCGGGTCTATACTTTATGATTGATTCAAGTGTATCTAACAGATTATCTTCTTCTAGTTTTTTTCTTAGAAACATTGGTAGGTAGCTTAACAAATCTTCTTCTGTAAGTTGTATTAAATAGATTACTGCTTCAAGTTCTTTATACTCATCGAATAATGCTTCGACGATTATTCCGTTTTTGACTACTATTTTACCTGTATGACTTCCATGACTAAGTAGTAGTTCTATTTGATTAGCTTTAGGTTTGAGTTTTTCTATAGTTTTTATAAGGCTTTCTCTTTCCAAGTCAACAAAAGTACTGATGTTTTCTTGCTTTTTTGCTGTTTGAGTAAGTTTTTGCTTATCAGATACGGGTGGTTTAACATATTCTGGCTTTATGTAGAATTTTTCTCCTTTTGGATTTTTTTGTTCAAATCCTTCCATTGGTGTACTTTAGAATACCTCCTGGATTAGTGTTAGTGTTCTATTTTATTTCTACTTTTGCTCCTACTTCTTCTAATTTTTTCTTAATTTGTTGTGCTTCTTCTTTAGAAACACCTTCTTTTATTGGTTTTGGAAGACTTTCTACGAAGTCTTTAGCTTCTTTAAGCTGCATGTTGGTTATTTCTCTTACGACTTTAAGAACGTTTAGTTTAGCGTTATCTGGGTAGCTTACGACTATAACATCAAAGGTGGTTTTCTCTTCTTTTTCTTCTTGTTGAGCTGGTGCTGCAGTAGGTATTGCAGCAACTGCCATTGGAGCACTGGCTTGTACTCCAAACTTATCTTCTATAGCTTTAATAAGTTCTACTAACTCTAGAACACTCATTTGGCTTATTGCTTCTACTATTTGTTCTTTTGTAACCATTTATTTTCTCCCTTTCCAAGCGTATTGCTTGTTCAGGGTACTTATATACCGCGCCCTAAACGCGGTTATGTTATGATTTTTTATCTTTAACAGCTTGTAAAGCCCACAAAAGCTTTAGTATAATTGTATTTAGAGTACTTGCAAGCTTTGTTATAGGAGCTTTAAGTGTACCAGCTAATTGTGAGAGTAAAATCTCTCTGGAAGGAATTTTCGATAATTGCTTTATGTCGTTAGCTGTTACTACTTTGCCATCTAATATACCAAAAAGTATTTCTGGTATATCTTCTTTTGTATTCTTTTCTTTTTTTATACTCGTTATGAATTCTTCTAGTTTTTTTGCTAGCACTATAGGATCGCTTGATGTGTAGTTTATAGCTATGGCTCCTCTTACTTTAGGTACTAGTTGGTTGTATCCTTTTGTCTCTAGAGCTATCTTTAAAAGAGAGTTTTTAGCAACTTTTACATCTGCACCAACTTCTTCTAAACTTAAATTGTATTTTACAAATTCCCATGCCTTAAGGCTTAAATTCGGTTTTTGATAGAGGACAAAGACAACTAAAGAAGATTTATCAAGAATATCAGTGATAGTTTTTAGTTTTTGTCTCTTTTGTTCATTTATTTTGGGTGTATAATTTGGTAGTACTTTGCGAGGTTTATCTACAAGTCCTGTAGAAGAATTGAACATTACTTTACCACCCCTATCTTTTTAGTTACCTAATTAAATATTTTTGACAATAAATATCTTTTACCTCCTTACTTCTAATTACAAAGGGAAAATATCAAAGAGAGAAAAATATATATCAGAAATGGATGACCAAACTTTTAAAATAAAACTAAAAGAGATAATAGAAGCATTTTCATCAGAAGATTTTGAATTAGCAATAAAAAAGGCGGAGGACTTTCAAAAAGAATTACAAAACCAGGACGAAAAAATATTTGTAAAAAACATTATTAAAATAATCACTGCAGCAAATCTTGTCAACCAACAAAAGCTAGAGGAATCACTCCAAATACTCGAGTCATGCTACCTAGAACTAAAAAATTATAGCCCTACTTACAAAGGTCTAAAAGTAGAAAATTTACTTCAAAGTGTAAACCAATCCATAGCTGATATAAAAGCAATAATAAAGAAGTAATGAAAGATTTAGAAGAAATCCAAAAAAAAATTTTAAATTTCGTAGCTAAATACAAAATATCTGAACTCATAAACCTACCCTATCTAGTAAACAAAGGGATTACCCCATACATAGTGGGAGGAGTTATTAGGGATACTTGCCTGAATCCTAAACAACAAGACAAAAAAAAATTAGACATAGATATAGTCCTATTAACTTTTGATCCACAAAAATACAAGGAATATATACTGAATTTACAAACAGAAAAGAAATATAAAATAGTCGAATTAGACAAAAAAAATCTGGTATACAGAGTCATTCCAACCTTACAAAATACAGCCTACGCTACCTATATAGATCTAACGTATACAACTAACCTACAAAAAGATTACTACCGTAGAGACTATACCATAAACTCTATTTACTATGACATAATTAATCAAAAAATTATCGATTTCGAAAAATGCTTAAAACATATATCCCGAAGAATATTAAAATCTGTAAGGAATGGAAATATAATAGCTGATCCTATAAGAATCATAAGAGGAATAAGAATAAAAAATGAACTTAACTTAAAGTTTGATACCAAAACATATCAATATTTGAAAAAAAATTTTTTTCAAGTAACTAACACTAACCCAGTAAGGCTAAAGCAAGAAATCATAAAAACTTTCAACATACCTAAATCGTATAAAGCAGTTAAGGATCTTTTAGATCTTGGTTTCCTTGAAGTTTACAACATAAACCTAAGTACAAAAAAACAATTGGTAGAAATGATAAAGATTCTAGACATATGCTATGAAATATTCAAAGAAATTTTACAAAGAGAATATGAGTTCATTGTGAAGGATAAGAACTACTATGTATTACTACTTTTTTGTAGTTATCTTCTAAAAAACTCTCAAGAATTTTATTCATCTCCCCTTAACATAATCATAGGAGAAAACATCGTTAGAAAAGCTACAAAGATTCTGAATGATTGGAATAAACGTCAAGATCCAAAGTTTATTATAAATAACTTTAAGCACAAAAATAGTAGTCAACTCTTTGAAATGATCCTTATTAACCTTATTCTCAACTATAACAAACTTGATAAACAAGAATTTATCTCAACTCTTGATGTTCTATTTAAAGTATGTAGATACGTATGTGAACTTAAAGAAACAGTAATATCATTTGAAAAATATGTTAATTTATTTGGAGAAAAGGATTACGAAAAATATATAGACTATGTTATTTCTACCCTAGCTTAATCAAAAACTATGGGAAAATACCTAATTGGTTGTATGCAATAATTATTTTTTCGAGAGCAAGAACAAAAGCTGCTGTCTTCAAATCTAAGTTCTTCTCTTCCGATTTATTGTAAATACTATTAAAAGCACTTATCATACTCTCATATAAACCCGACTTGACTATATCTTCCTCTGTAAAACTGTTAACTAAATTACGATGATCTATCTTTCTACCTGTTATTTTTTCTATCTCCTGAATTAATTTCAAATTGTTTTCTTCTCTTAGTCTCTTTTCTAACCTTCCAAACCTTACATGTGATAAGTTTTTGAGATATTCAAAGTAGGATACGGTTACCCCACCTGAATTAAAAAGTATATCTGGTATCACTAACTTATTGGCTTCAACAAGTTTATAGTGAGCTCTATAAGTAGTAGGTCCATTTGCTCCTTCAGCTATTATCTTTGCTTTTATCTTGGAATAGTTTTTTTCATTTATAACATTTTCAAGAGCTGCCGGAACCAGCACATCAGCATCAACTTCTAAACAATCCTGAGGATTTGACGAAGAAACTGCATCAGGAAAACCATAAACTCCTCCCTTAACCTTAACATACTCATACAGATTATCTACGTTTATTCCCTTAGGATTGTATATCGTACCAGTCACATCTGCTATTGATACTATCTTAACATTATTATCGTATAGGAACTTGCATAAAAAGTATCCTACATTTCCAAATCCTTGAACAGAAAAAGTAGCGTCCTGGAAATTATTTGAGACATTATATTTTTTCAAAATATCTGTTCTTTGGTTAAAAAGATACTCCAGTATGTAGTAACCCCCTAAACCGGTAGCGTATTTTCTTCCTCTGATACCTCCTTGTTCTATGGGTTTACCTGTTACACAAGCCAAGTAATCAACTTCCTTGGAAGACAAAGTAGCATATGTATCAAGTATCCAAGCCATTTCTCTTTCACCGGAACCCATATCGGGTCCGGGAACATCTATCGAAGGACCTATAAAATTCTTCCTGTACAACTCAAATGTATATCTTCTTACAATTCGTTCCATTTCACTTTCAGAATAGTTTTTAGGGTTAACTTTTATTCCTCCCTTAGCTCCTCCGAAGGGTATGTCTGTTATAGCACATTTATAACTCATTAGGGCTGCTAATGCCATTACCTCATCTAAGGCTACATCAGGACTGATTCTTATTCCACCCTTAGTGGGCATCTTATGAAAACTATGATGTGCTCTCCAACCATATATCGTCTCTATTTGACCATTATTTCTTTTTATAGGGAAGGATACACTTATAACTGATCTACATTGCTTAATAAGTTCCAGTAAGTTAGGATCAGCTTTAACGTACTTTGTTGCTCTATCTACGAATAAATTAACTTCCCTAAAGAAACTCATATTTACCTCCTAGTGTTGTTACTTATTAAGTTAGGAATTCTCCGCCATCTACGTATATCGTGTTGCCTGTAATCCAATATGAACTTGGATGAGAAAGTAGCATTATCGCATTTGCTACATCGACAGGAGTTGTTAATCTTTTACTTGGATTATACTTTTGAGCTTTTTCGATCATATCTTCGTGACCTGGTATTTTCATCAAAGCTGGTGTTTGTGTAACACCTGCACATATAGAATTAGCTGTTATACCGTATGGAGCTAGTTCTAAAGCTAGTTGCCTTATATGTGATTCTAATAAGGCTTTGGAAGCTGATACTGGACCATACGATTTCCAATTTCTGCTAGAACCTATACTTGTCATAGCAAATATTCTGGCATTTTCTGTAAACATATCATTTATAAAGAGCTTTTGAACCCAATATACTAAACAATTTGCCATTACATCTAATGTCATTTCTAATTGGTCTTTTGAAACACAATCTGGGCCTATATAGGGTCTTAGTGATCCAAAAGCTATTGAATGAAGAAAAACTCTTATTGATTTGGTCCCTAGTTGATTTTTAAGTTCAGATATTATTTCATCGATTTTAGAAATGTCTGCAGCGTTGGTATTATAAAAGATAGCTTTTCTATTCATGTTGAGAATAGTATTTTTTACATCTATAGCGTTTTGTATGGTAGATTTTCTGTCTAGGTGTATGCCTACTATATCCATGCCGGCTTTTGCTAAGGCTATAGCTGTTGCTGCTCCAAAACCTGAAGATGCTCCAAGTATTATCGCCCAGTCCTTTAAAGTAATAGGGTTTTTTACCGATTCTACTATACTTTCTACTTTAAGCATATCTTTTATCTTTTGTCCGTATATTTTTATACCGCCTAGCGGACAGGCAGTTATTCTATTTTCTCAAATTCGACTATAATTTGCTCTATTTGTTTAAAGCTTTCTTGCCAAAAACTACTATCTCTAATATCTAGTCCTACTGATTTTAGAACCTCTTCTGGTTTTCCTTTACCACTATTCTTCAAAATTTCTACATACTGGTTATTTGATATCTGTCCTATAGTATATAGGTTATAAATAGCCAACCCTATTAATAAGCCTAAAAGATATGGGTAGTTATAGTAGTTGGATGAGTAATAATGAGGTTTTGTAATCCACATGTATGGATGGAATGAATTTAGACTATCGAGATAGATTTCTTGCTGGGAGTCTAACATAAGATTGCATATTTCTTGTGAAGTCAGGATTCTTTCTTTCCTTATATTTATTAGTTTGTCTTCAAACAAAAAGCGAGACAATATATCAACGACTACTACACTTATGGTATGTAAATAGCTATCCAGGATCTGTTTTTTCAGATTGGGGAATATTTTGAGTGTATTATTTCTAGTGATTGTTTCTGCTAATATGCTGGCTGTTTCTGCCATGATTAAAGGACATGATCTGTATAGGAAAGTATTTTGTGACATTAGCCAATTATGATAAGCATGTCCTAGTTCATGAGCAAGAACTAGTAGAGAATTAACAGAATCATCGTAGTTTACTAGTATTCTTGATTGTTTATCATGGATGTAAATACAAAAGCCTCCACTTACTTTCCCTATCCTTGGTTTATAATCTATCCAGTTTTTTTCAAAAGCATTTAGAGCCATGTTGTACATATCTTGTGAAAATTCAGCAAAATTCCCAAGTATAAATTCCTTGGCTTTATCAAAATCAAACTCCACTTTTTCATGATCTTCTGTTGGTGCGGATAGATCATACCATTCTAATTTTTCTAGGTCTAAAAGTTGAGCTTTCTTATAAAAATATCTCCTAACTATCGATAAATTCTCAAAGGCAACTGAAAGTACTATATCTAATATCTCTTTGTCGATTTGATTATGGAACAAGGATTGTTCTAGTACTGATTTAAACTTCCTTTTTTGACTTACGATAATTGAATCCCATTTAACTGAGTTGAGAATTCTGGAGAAGATATACTCATATTCTTTAAATAATTCTATCTCTGTTTCGTATGTTTTTTCCCTTATATTTCTGTTGCTACTGTTATAATTTTTTCTTAGCTCGCTTATGGAGATTTTATTTCCTTCAAACTCTACTTTCAAGTTTGATATTAGCTCATTATAAAGAGATTTCCATTCGGAATTGGAAGTTATAGATAGCTTGCTGTATAAAATTTCTTCTTCTTTTGTCATCCGATGTTCGTAATTTTCTTTACATTTGAGAATAAAAAACCGGTATTCTTCAATTGAGGGATTGTATTTAGCTATTATTTCTTCTAGCTTTATGGTTAGATAGTGAATGCTGGAATTAATTTCATACAGAATCCCCTTAATTTTTTGTGCTTCTTGGTTAAGACTATCTATTGATAGAATGCAAGTTATATAGGATTGAGCTTTCCTTATCTTTTCTAATAATTTTTCATACTCTTTAATAAGATCCGGAATTTGATGTTCTTCAATAGATTCTTCAACCTTTTGTTCTAGTTGTAAGATTAGATTTTTTATGTTTGTAAGGTCGAGATATACATCCTTTATATTAGGGTAGATTTGTTCTAATCCCCAGGTACTATCTATCTTGCTCTTCATGGTTTGAATAGGGTTTTGAGTATAGGTACAGGATTATTTTACCCCAAGTAGCTAGAGCTATAAATACGATATTGGAAAGTTTTCTTAGTTTTGCTTGTTGTTCATAAGTTTTAGCTAAGCCCCAGGTTATTGCGGACGTCCATATCCCATTTGAAAGATGATAAGAAATAGAGTATATAAATGATATGTACATTAGATATCCTATAGGTGCTAATGGTCCTGAAAACCAAACATTTACTTTCTGATAAGTATAATCCCTTTTAGAGGGAATGTTGAATTTTTTTCTGAACCAATCGGGTAGGTACTCATTAAACCTTATTGTTACAAGATGAAAAATAAGTGTTTTTAGTATAATGTAAGCAGATATTCGCTGTAGAATATACCTATAGTTTGTTTCTGTTTTTATTCTTGTATCTATTTTACCTCTACTTAGAAGTATAAGTCCTATGACTATGTGAGATACTAAGGGTAAATAAATTCCAAAAATTTCTATTATTGGGAAGAGTGGATTTTTATGAATTGATTTAGAAAGGTTGTTAAGTTCTTTTGGATTGTAGGCTAGGGAATTATTGATAAAATGTGCTACAACAAAACCCCCAATGAATATCATACCTGTCAGCGAATGTATTCTTTTGTATAGAGAATATGGAACACTATCTAGTGTATTTTTTATGTATAATAGTGGTTTTATACGCAGTATGGTATTTGAGTTATTGGTATATATTGGTGCTAATTTGTTTGTGGAATTATTTTTGATCGCGTTATTTTTGATAATTTGTCTACCTATAAATACTCCGCTTAGTAAGCCTATTCCAATTAAGAGAAGCATTTGTATTCTCTCCTTTACCCGAGTAGTGTTTTAAGTTCATTTTGTTTGGTTGATTCTATTGATACTTCTTCCTTTCTAGTAGCCCATACGGGATAAGGAAAGGTTATTATGAAAGGTACGGGACAATCTGGCTGTGATATTATCATATTTCCTGGTTTTAGGATTACAACTCTTTTTTTGATATCCTCCCTTAAGAAATGGTATAATCCTTTTGAAAGTTCAAAAGAATCTGATCTACCTATTACTCTAATTGCGCAGTTAGATATGACTCTAGAATCTATTTGGCTTGCTGTTTGTTGTGCTCCTATTAGGATTATTCCTAAGCTTCTTCCTCTCTCTGCTATGTCGATTAATACTTCTTTTATGGGTGTTTCTCCTTCTTCAGGGCAATACTTATTTAATTCATCTACGACGAAAAAGTACTTATACATGTCATTCTCTTCTTCCTTTTTCAAGTAGATTAAATACAAAATTGAAGAAACTACGAAAAGTTTAGACTTTTCATTCAGATTATGTACATCAATTACGGTTAGTTGATTATTTTCGATTTCTTTTATTATGTCTGCTTTTTTATCCTTTTCTACTTTTCCTACTAGGAAGTTACAATCTTCTTTTATTTTTCTCATTCTTCTTAGGAAAGCATTGATTGTAGCTTTTGATTCGTAGAATTCTCTACTGTTTTGCAAATAATCTACCAGGTATTTGTATAGGTCTTCTAAATCTTGTATGTATTTTTGATTTTCAAGTTTTATCACACCTATTTTTTGTAGCTCTTGATCTGTTTTTTCTATTAGATCCTGCATATGCTTTTCTACGATTGAAATTATTCTTTCAAGACTTTGATAGTTTTTTATTTCGTCAACAAAGAAGAATTTGAATAACTGTTTTTTAAATATTTCTACTATTGAGAAGTAGTATAAGCTAGCTTTTACAGTTGTATCCGGTAGGTCAATTTGTTTTTCGTCTGTTTGATTTTTTTGAAATTTTTTGGGAGGTAATAAAACCTTTACATTTTGGAAGGGAATGGGTTGTAAGGAAAGTTGATGATACTTTTGCTCTATTTCCTGAGAAGTTTGGATTTTTATATTCTTATAGTTGTTTTTGTAATTGAGATATAAAAGATCTGTTGATTTTACGTTAAATACTACAACTCTGTATTGACCAGAGTTGGGTGATTTTTGAAGTAGAGAAAAAACTACAAAAGAAGCAAAAGAAGTTTTAGTAGCTATACCAGACATACCAGTTATATTCATGTGAGCTCCGTTTGTACCGTCTAAAAAGTCTAAGTTTAAGTACGCATTTGATTCATTTCTCAAAAAACCTATCGGTACTTTATTTTGCATTGTATCAAAGTATAGGGCTTTTGAGGATGATTCGCTGTCTGACAGATATACCTCTGAAAAGGGAGTAGGAGGAACAAATATCTCAGGATCTATTCTCGTTACCAATACCTGTGCTATCGATACGTTTTGATAGGGTATTTTGTTTTTTATAGCTAGATCTGTTTCAGTTGCAAATTGTAAACCATCTGTGTAATTTATAATCTGAGTTACTATTCCGTAGTGTGTTATTTCTTGTTGACTGTAGTATGTTTTTGTGATTACAATATCGTCTATTTGTACTATAGTTGTAGGATCTATTATGAAAAAGAAATCATAGCATGTGTTGGGTTTATTACCTAATACATAGCCTACTTTTTTCATAAGTTTATACTTTTTCTTCTTGATTTTTCTTACTTTCTGCGATTACTTGCTGAGCTATATTAGGTGGAGCTTCTTCATAGTGTGAAAGTTTCATAGTAAAGGTTGCTCTTCCTTGTGTGGCTGACTTAAGTTCAACGGGTAGTTCTTTAATTTCCATCCATGGTGCTTCTGCTTTTATAATTTGCCATCCCTTACGATCAGATGTTTCCATACCCATTATCCTTGCTCTTTTTGTATTTAGTAAACCAATCACATCACCTAACATACTGTCTGGAACCAAGACCTCTAAGTTCATTATAGGTTCAAGTAGAATGGGATTAGCTTTGGACATTGCTTCTCTGAAAGCCATAGCACCTGCTATTTGGAATGCTAAGTCACTCGAGTCAACTTCGTGATACTTACCGTCAAAAAGAATTACTCTTACATCTACGACTTTGTTACCGGATAGAACTCCTTCTTCCATTGCATTTCTTACTCCTTTTTCTACGGAAGGTATAAAGTTTTTGGGAATAACTCCTCCAACTATTCTATCTACGAATTCGAAACCTTGTCCTCTAGGGAGTGGTTCTATTTCTATGTGGGCTATACCGAATTGTCCTCTACCACCTGACTGTTTGACATATTTTCCTATTGCTTGACCCTTACCTTTTATAGTCTCTAGATATGGGATTTTTCTAGGTGTTACGTCTATGTTTACCTTGTATTTGTTCTTGAGTTTGGAGATGATGTAATCTAGGTGTACGTCACCTATGGTAGATATTACAAATTGTTTTACATCATGATCCCTGTATGCTTTGAAGGTTGGATCTTCTTCCTGGATTCTGCTTATAGCTGAGGATAATTTTTCTTCATCTGCTTTGGTTTTGGGTTCTACACCTTTTTCGTAAAGTGGTTGAGGATAGATTATAGATTGAATAGGTTTATCTGAGGTTGATAAGACATCTCCTGATAGTGTTTGTTCCAATTTATAAGTTGCGCAAATATCTCCACTTAGACATTCATTTATTGGGCTATGTTGGTCTCCTACTATTTCTACTAGCATAGTGAGTTTTTCTTTATAATTTCTGGTTACATTGTTAACTGTTGTGTCTTTTGTTAATTTTCCTGTAAATACTCTTATGTATGAAACTCTACCTTTATAGGGATCTGATATTGTTTTAAATACCAGGGCTTGTAAATCTTTTTGATCTTGTTGTATAAGATGATTTTCATCTGCGTTTAGAAGAATTGAGTCCAGGTATTTAAGCATTATTTTTACAGATTCGGGTATTTTAGCGCTAATTGTGAATAGTGGGAATAGAAGTTTAGTTTTGTAAGCCCGTTTTAGGTTTTGAGTTATTTCTTCTAGTGATAGTTCACCCTGCTCTAGATATTTGTTTAATAGTTCTTCATTAGTTTCTGCAATTGCTTCTGTTATCTTTTCGAAGTATGAGTTAGTTAAATTGGATAAAGGATTGTCAATTTCTCTAAGTTCTCCTTGACTAAAAGCATAGGCTTTCTTTGAGATTACATCTACAATACCTTTGAAACTGTTATTTTCGTATATTGGAATTGTGATGGGAACTATTCTATTACTAAAACTATCAATAAGAGAGTTAAGAATATTTTCGAAATTAAGATTTTCTTTGTCAAAATGGTTTAGAATAAAGACTATGGGCAGATTGGTTTTTTCGTTTACAAGAAACCATGATCTTTCAGTTCCTACTTCTACAGGGTTTTGTGCGTTTATCATGATTGCTATGTTTTCAGAGGCCATTAATCCTCCAAGTATATCTGCTATGAAATCTGAAAATCCTGGTGTGTCTATTAAGTTAATTTTTTGGTTTTTTGTTTTTATAGGATAGATTTTCAAACTTGTAGTAGTTTTTCTTCTTTTTTCTTCTTCGTCTGTATCTAGTAACGAAGGTGTTCCATAGGAATTAGTTTGTTTATTTAGATAGGCTATTGTTTCGATTAGTGAGGTTTTACCCGTTGATGTATGTCCCAATAGGCATAGATTTTTGATAATCATACTATCCTCCCTCGGCTTAATTTTTTTTAGCTAATATTAGTTATACCTCGAGATATTCTCTTGGTATTTTTTTGCCTGCTTTTAGAGCGCATTCTCTGCACCATTTTTTCCCGCCTATTTTTACCCATTTTTTGCCTTCTAATAAGCCTTTACAGTATCTACATTTGGCGGGTCCTGGTTTTTTGATACTTGTTTTTTTCTTTTGAGCCATGATTTTTCAGCCTCCTGTTAGTTCTAATAGTTTTTCTTCTAGGGGGTTGAAGTAATTTGGAGATTTTTCAAAAACTCCTTCTAGCCCCTTACCTTTATCTTTGGGTCTTTTAGTGTCTGCAAATAAACCTTCTTCTATTGCGTTAAATAGTCCCCTTTTTTCTACCTCTTGAAGTAATTCAAAAGCTTTTTGTTGTAAATACCTAGCTCTTTGCTCTATTAATCCATTAGGTGATATTTGTATTTCTTTGTATAGATCTTTTGCAGCATTAAAGACGTATTTTACTGCTTTGAGGCTAAGATATCGATCTTGTAATAGTGGTGTATGGATAGCTTCAGTTAGTACTCCTATTAGGTGTATATGTTGGTTTGTTAGTATGGAGACCATGTTAAACATGTTGTCTATTACGTGGGTATGGAAGATATTGCCTGTGACCCATCGGGTTGGGGGCATATATTTTATAGGACAGTTGGGAAATAGTTGTCTTATTAGTAAAGCTTGGGCGAATTCGTATAGGAATGAGTTTTGTATTTCTGGTCTTATTTCATATGCATGTCCAAGTCCTATAAGTCTATCTGGCATATTGCATTTTTTAGCAAATTCATAGTTAATGTAATGAGAAGTTATGATGGTGTATCCTTTTTCGAAAGCGTCTGCGGTTGTTAGGTAATTATCTTCTCCAGTGTTTATTATTATGTCAGCATAGGTGATTATTAATCTTGAGAAGTATTGATCTATGAAGGTTCTTTGTGGATTGATGTCTCTAAATAATATTCCGTACATGCTATCATTTAGGAGCATATCTAATCTTTCCAGTGCTGCTAGTGCAGCTATTTCTGGCATACATAATCCTGATGAGTAATTAACTAGCATTAGGTATCTTTTTTGGTTTGGTATTTCTTGATCGAGGGCTTCTCTCATTAGTCTGAAGTTTGCTTGTGTTGCAAAGGTACCTCCGTATCCTTCGGTTGTGAGTCCTTCTGGTACATAGTCTATTAAACTTTGTGCAGAAGATCTTATTACGGCTATACAGTCTGCTCCTTGTCTTACTGCGGATATAGCTTGTATTTTATCTTCAAATATGTTTCCAGTAGCTACTATTACGTATATCCAGGGTTTTGATGGTAGGTTATATTTTTCTATCAATTCTTGTCTTTTATGAGTTTGTTGGTTTATTGTATTTAAGCCTTTTTCGGCGAGTTCATATGCTTGTTTTTTATAGTTACTTAGTTTTGGTTTTATTTCTTTTATATCGTTGGGTGTAATTTTTTCTATGAGTTGAATGGTTTTGGTTAAGTCGTTGTTTGATTGATCATAAAGGTATGCTATTAGATTTGATATTCCATTGTTGAGAAGACCAGCTTGTTGTGCTTTATCTACTAGGATATTGCAATAGGGTATTCCTTCTTCGTTAGCACCATTAATACCCATTATTCGCAGTGTTGTTCTTTCTATGGATTTAGTTGAATGTTTTTTTATAAAATCAAATACATTGTTGACTATTTTTTGTGCTACTTGATGACTTTTGTAAGCTATTTCTTTATCATATACTTCCATGGCTTACAAGAATAAATTTTACACTTATGAAATCTTTCCTTTAATTTTTAGTACTTGTAACAAAAATGTTAATTTCACAGTGGAAGGAATAGGTATATTTATTTGGATTATATAAATATAAAGAGACCAGTAGGAATTATGATTAAAAAAGGATTTAGTTTATACTTATGGTTATCGATATTTACGCTTTTTGTAGCTACTTTTTCAATTGCTTTGTTTAACTACGTTTCTGGTGATATTAGAGTAAGTAAAGATTTGATAAAAGAAACAAAACAGTATAATATAATAAAGAGTGTTGCAGCTATAGCTACTGAGTTATATAGAACTCAGGGTCAAACACAAGGCACATTTGTTTTCGAAGGACGATCTTTCAGGTTCAGTGTTTCTAGTAAGTCAGCATCTACTATTGTGGTATCTATTTCTCAAAATAATAGGGATCTAGCAAAGGTAATAGTTAGGTATAGAAAAGCAAATTCTGATATTAACTTGTATGTAGCAAGAAGCAACAACCGAGATAGATATACAATAAGATTCCATGAACCTGTTGGACAAATTATTTATCCTACTTTTGCCACTACTGCTAATCATCTTGAGCTTGATATTCCTGGTGGGTCAAAAATACTTAGATCAGCTATGATATCTGAAAGAACATCAGTAAATGGTAAAGCAGCTAGGGAAGTTACAGACAGTAATGGTAAGAGTTATATAGAATATGAGAATTTGCAAGAACTTCAAAAATACTCTCATAGGGTGAGTCTAATACCTGAAAATACTACTAATATATTGCTAAGTAGTTGTAACTTACTTGCTTCTTTACTAGCTCAAAGAAGTAGACAAAGCAAAACATTTTTTGAGGAAAATGTTGATCTAACCAGGTATGGCTCGATATACATATCATACCCTCATCTTAATGCTAGAATAAAAATGAGATTTGATACAGAAAACAGTAACCAAATAATTCGTATAAATGTGGAATATACCAGAAGGGGTAATGTAGAAGAAGATAAATATGAATACTATCTAATAAGGGAACCACAAACTATAAATGTAACTACTGATAGAAACTCCTTTAGAACTAACCAAGACGATTTATATCAACAAATATCTAATGGACGTCTAGAACTTCAACCATCATCTCCATATGTTTACAAAGTATTGCTTAAATACCGTGATAATTCAAGTAATCAAGTAGAAAGGAGCATAGTTTACAGGACATCAGATATTAGAACATATATTTACTCAGAAGAAAGTATACAAATTCAAGATAATGATAAGATGAGTATAATAAATAACAGTATTTTGCTAGTGACAAAAGCTGATTTGAATATTCATGACAATATTGTTTATCAAGAGTTTGTACCCATTGAGAATCATTTGACGGAATTTGCAAATGAACAGGTAAATTTTCCATCTGATTCAGATAGTTATCTTTGTGCTGTTGCAAACAATATTAATATCTACACCCTTATGAATCATGTTTTATGTGGGGAGTATATTGCTTTTTACGATTCAAATAGTGGGATTGATTTAATTAATCTTGCTGGTCAGACGATGGTTTATTACTTTGGTTCAAACTTAGCGTATAATAGATATGAGCCTTATACTCTAGGGGCTAAAGATAAAATATTAGTAGATTCTAGACAAGGCAGTAATCTTATAAAGATGTACTTCAATACATTTGATATATTAGGAATACAAACATTTAGGTGAATTTGCTCTAATATGAACCTTAATGATAAGATCACATTTGTTTTGATGTTCAGGTATTTGCTAGAAAGTGGTATTCCTATAGCACATTCTATGGCGGTACTGGAAAATACTTTAACTAACTATTCTAAGTCAATATCGAATGCAAGAAAAATGATAGAGAATGGTCATCCCTTGTTTTACGCTATACATAAAAACAAAATCCTGGATCAATTTGAGGCATCGATCATAAGAATAGGAGAGAGCTCTGAAAAATTAACTTATGCATTGAAAAAATTAGAAGAGATGCTAATTAAAAAGCAAAAAGTGGGGCAGAATATAACCAAAGCCTTAGTATTCCCTGCTATTTTCTTGTTTGTTCTTTTCTTTGTTATGGTAATATTTAAAAACTTTATAGTACCTGGATTTAGTAGTATGTTTATTGAACTTGGTACTCAGGAACCATTTCTTTTTAAATTATTAGGTTACATAACAAGTATATTTGATTTCAGGGTGTTATTTGTTATCGGCATAGTTTTTCTTGTAGCTTTTGCTGTCCTATACTATAGCTATAAATTGAAGTTTAAGGAATTTTATAGGTATATTTTTTTGATTCCGATTTTTGGGAAAGTGTTTTATGATTCGTATGTTTCGTTAGTTTTAAGTTTATGGGCTACAGCTTTGGAAACAGGATTAACTCACTCATCAACATTTAAGATACTTTCTGAAGAAACTGTAGAGCCTTTTTCCTCTTTTTTTAAAATGATGTATGAGTATGCCAAAAAGGGAGAAATATATGAAATTGTGAACGTGAATAATGCCTTTAGTTCTACATATATCAAAAATATGAATAGTGCTATGGAGAGTGGAAGTTTTAGCTTTACGCTCAGAAAGCTAGCAGAAATGTCAGAAGTAGAAGCAAATATAGCTTTGGATAGCTTAAACAAAATCCTAGAGCCGGCAATGGCAACAATTGCAGGTATAATCACCGGAATTCTCTGCTTATCTATTTTCTTACCTATAATACACATAATAAGAAACATATGAATAAAGGGTTTACATTATCTGAACTATTAGTTACTTCTGCTCTTGCAGTTGTCTTAATTATCATAATAGTTTTATCCGCTGCTGCTCTTAATAAAGCTAGTCTTAAGCTTTACAGAAAGTATGAGGTAGCTATGTCAGCTAAAATTATGCTAAAATCTATAGCAAAAGAAATTATGAAAAATTATCCATATGCACAAACAAATATAATTTCTGTTCAACCCAATTACATAGAATTTTATGCGGCCGATATTAATCAAAACAATGATATATCTGTATATATCGTATCTTTACAAATAACATCGCAACAGATCAATAATCGTTATAGATATGCTGTAAGAAAGGTAAAGAAACAATTATCTGGGAACATAGTTGAAGATAGAACATATGACTACTATTTACCAACGCCGTCTTCAAATCTAAGGATAGAAAACATGAATAACATATGTATTAGGATATATCTTGAGAATCGAATCATTATAAACAATCGCGGTTATAATCTGAATTACAAATATGACGTGCCAATAAATGGAATATGAAGATTGCTATAACGAAGCAGTTATACGAAAAAGTAAGAGCCGGGTATTTGTGGGTTTTTTATGATGAAATAAAAGCTGAGAATTTAGGTGACGGACAAATTGTTGATTTGTATTACAAAGATATGTTTGTTGCTAAAGCTTACTACAACTCAAAGTCGAAAATATCCTACAGGATATTATCTTTTGAAAATCAAAAAATAGATCTGAATTTCTGGATAAAAAAGCTGGAGTTGTTGTACAAACAGAAATCTTTGTTTTATCAGAACAATTTTAGATGGGTTTACTCAGAGGGAGACTTTTTGCCGGGGTTAATAGTTGATCTGTATACTTCTAACCAAGTAAAGATAGCTGTATGTATGTTTCTTACTTTGGGAATAGAAGATCAAAAGCAAAATATAGTGGAAGCTTTAAAAAAGTTAGGTGTTGGATGTATAATAAATAGGAGTGATAGTAATCTTAGAACTCTAGAGGGGTTGGATCTGGTAAGAAAAATAGAATATGGCAAAATAGAATTACCCTTTAGTATTACTATAGATGGAATAACTTTTCTTATAGATCCACTTAAAGGTCAAAAAACAGGATATTACTTTGATCAGACAGAAAATAGGAAGTTTCTAAAGTATATTTGTAAAGGTGGAGTAGTTCTTGATGTTTTTAGCTATATAGGCTCTTTTTCATTATACTGCTTAAAATACGGAGCCAGATTTACTGAGATGATAGATGAATCAAGTTATGTTCAAAATGTTGTTCCTCAGATAATGAAACTTAATAATTTTCAGGATAAGTACATTTTACATATTGACAATGCCTTCAAAAAACTAAGAGAAATGAACGATTTGGGTAAGAGTTTTTCAGTGGTAATAGTGGATCCACCATCTTTTACTAAAACTAAGGACAAAATTCAAAACGCTCTTAAAGCTTACTTTGACGTTTATTATAATGCTCTAAAATTGGTTTCAAATGAAGGATACTTTGTTGTTTCTTCTTGCTCACAGAAAGTAACACAAGAACAAATTCTACAAGTTATAAGGAATTGTTTTTTTAGGGCTAATGTTAGAGGAAAGATGATCTACTGTGGAAAACAAGCTCCAGATCACCCTATAAATCCATCTATGCCAGAAACAGAATATTTGAAATTTTTTGTTTTCCAAATTTATAAAGATGAATAGCTTAAGAGGTATTGTTATTTTATCTGAGAAAGATGATTTTAATGCTATGCATTTGTATAAATCTATCAAGAAAAAAGATATTCATTGTATTTTTATAGATAGTAGAAGGTTAAGTTTTGATTATGATATTTACCTAAATCTATCAGGTGAAAATATAAGGTTTTTAAATACTAATGCTTTGAAATATAGTTATTTTATTAGGGCTGTTAATCTGGTCCCACTTAATCCTTACCATTTTTCTGATAGAAAACTTTATACTCAATATAGGAATTACTATTCTCTATTTTTCTCTTTTGTAGAAATTGTAAATAGTTTGGGTGTAAAGGTAGTTAATCCACCTTCTACTTTTTGGTGTCACTATTTTAAGCCTTTTACCTACAAAATTGCTAAGGATACTGGCTTTGACATACCGTTAACAATAGTAACCCCTTCTTTTAGACAGGTTTACAAAATTTATAAGGAATATGCAAGCAAAAAACAAATGGTATATAAACCTGTTGCAGGTGGAAAAAATGTAAAAATTCTTAGAAACATAGAAGAATTCCCTAAGGATGACGAGGTATACATTTTTCAAGAGGTCATACATGGTAAGAATGTTAGGGTTTTTACCTTAGGAGATAATTTTACTGCTGGGTTTTATTTGATGTATGATACTGAAAAATCGATAGACTACAGGGACTTGGATCCTGATGAAGTAAAAGTTTGCACTTGTGAAATACCTAATCAGCTGAGTGATAAGTGTATCAAACTTGCACGTACAATTGGACTTAGGTTTTCAGGCATAGACTTGATATTTGATGGGGATAAATATTACTTTTTAGATATAAATCCTGCACCTATGTTTTATGGATTTGAATATCAATCGGGGTATCCTTTAACTGATAAAATTATAGACTATTTGCTATGTGTGGAATAGCTGGGATAGCTTACAGGAAAAACTTATCAGATAAGGAAATTGGTGTTATAACCAATTCTATTGCACATAGGGGACCTGATGATGAAGGATTTTTTTGCTCTAGTAATCTGTTTTTAGGTCATAAAAGATTGTCAATAATTGATTTGTCTTCCGCAGGTAAACAACCAATGGTTTATCAAACCCAGAAGGGTAAGTATACCATTGTTTTTAATGGTGAAATTTACAACTATATTGAAATAAGAAATCAACTATTAGGAGAGGGGTATGTTTTTAATTCTAATACTGATACGGAAGTTATATTAGCTTCGTATGACAAATGGGGTATAGAATGTTTGAGTAAATTTAACGGTATGTGGGCTTTTGTTATATACGATCATCAAAAACATAAAATTTGGGGCTCTAGGGATAGATTTGGTGTAAAACCTTTGTATTACTTCGTTAATGATCATTTATTTGCTTTTGCTTCTGAAATAAAGGCCATTATTAAACTTTTTTGTTATCAGAAAGATATTAATACCAAAGCTATATTTGATTATCTTTTGTTTGGTTATGAAGAAATCGAAGAGGAAGGATTCTGGAAGAATATAAAAGAGCTTTTACCTGGATTTTGTTTTGAATTAGACTTGAATAATTTCAATTTAAAAGTTTGGAGATATTTTCAGCTAAATTTTATTCAGGAAACGGGAGTATTTAGAAAAGATAAATTGATTGAATATACTCAGCATCTTAGGCAATTAGTTTTTGAAGCTATAAAACTAAGGTTAAGATCTGATGTACCTATTGGTAGTTGTCTAAGTGGGGGAATTGATAGTTCAACTATTGTATGTGTTATATCTGATATTCTAAAAGATGAAGATATTCCGCAAATAGGTAGTATACAGAAAACTTTTACAGCTTGCTATACGGATAAATTGATTGACGAAAGTAGGTTTGCCAAAATTGTTGTAGATTTTACTGGTGCTCAATGGTTCACTGTTTATCCAACATCTAAAGAACTACTAGAGGATATAGAAGATCTAGTGTATTATCAGGAGATTCCTTTCGGTTCCACTAGCGTATATGCACAGTATAGAGTTATGAAATTAGCAAAACAAAATAGTGTAAAAGTTATGTTGGATGGGCAGGGGGGAGATGAAATTTTTACTGGGTATGCTTCTTACTTACCTGTATTTTACAGAGAACTATTATACTCTTGGAAATTTTTTTCTTTAGTACTAGAGCTTGTTAGTATTGGAAATTTAAAAAAAATACTAAACTATTCTTTTTCTACTTTTTTGCAGGTATTAATTGATGTTTATCCTAATTTGTTTTATAGCTTGATAAGATTTAAGCGGAGAGTCAAGTATATTAATAGGGACTTTTATGCTAAGAATCTTGATAGGATAAAGCTATATACTGATTATATTTCGTCTAACCTAAATAAACAACTATTTTATATGACTTTTGTCAGTTTAAAAAAGTTGTTAAGGTATGAGGATAGAAATTCTATGAGATTTGGGATAGAAGCAAGAACTCCATTTGCTGATGATATAAACTTAATAAATTTTGTTTTTCAGATACCATCGATATATAAGATTCACAATGGTTACAGCAAATATTTACTTAGGCAGAGTATGCGGGGGTTAGTCCCAAAACAGATTATTGAAAGAAAAGATAAGGTTGGATTTGCTACTCCTGAAAAATCTTGGTTACTTGAACATAAGCAATTTTTTATCGATCTTATTAAACAGAATTTGAATTTTCTTAATCAATTTTTGGAAGTTAAGGAAGTTATTCATGATTATGAAAGTGGTAAAATATTTAGTGAAGCGTCTTTTATTTGGAGAGTTATAAATTTAGCCTTGTGGGCAAAAGTATTTAGACTATAAATACATACGCCATGATTAAAGTCTGCCATATCACTACTGTTCATAAACCATTTGATACTAGGATATTTTATAAAGAGTGTATTAGTTTAGCAAAAAAGGGTTATCAAGTTAGTTTAATAGCACAGCATAAAACAGATGAGGTTATCCATAATATTAGGATACTTCATATACCTTTTGCGGGAAATAGAATTAAAAGAATGTTGAGTTTATCTAGGTATGTTTTACAAAGAGCTATAGAGGTTGATGCACAGGTTTATCATTTTCATGATCCTGAATTAATCCCGATAGGTTTGAAGCTAAAGAGATTAGGTAAAAAGGTAATTTACGACGTTCATGAGGATTATTTTGCGTCTATTCTTGAAAAAAAGTATATACCAAAATATTTAAGATGGATTGTTGCTGTTGGTTTTGAATTATATGAGAAAATTGTTTGTAGAAATTTTGACTATGTAATAGCAGCTACCCCACATATAAAGAAAAGATTTGAAGGAAAAGCAAAAAGAATTATTGATATTCAAAATATGCCATTACCAGATGAATTTGAAAATGTTCATATTGATTGGACCAATAAGGAAAAAGGTATTTGCTATGTTGGTGGGATTTCTAGGTCTAGAGGTTTGGATACTATCCTAAATTTAGCTTCTATGTTGGAAAGATCGCATGATGAAATGAAAAACGTAAAAGTATATCTAGCGGGAGAGTTTTTAGATGGAAAATTAATTGAAATTACTAAGAATTTTCGTAACATTGTATATTTGGGTTTTTTGGATAGAAATGGAATTGCTGAGTTATTTAACAGATGTATAGCTGGTTTGGTTTTTTTTCATCCTGAACCTAATAATGTGAATTCTATGCCGACTAAGATGTTTGAATATATGTCTTGGGGTATCCCGGTTATTGCTTCTGATTTTCCTTTATGGAAGGAAATAGTTGAAAATATTGGATGCGGTTTTTGTGTTAATCCTTTTGATACTGAAAAGATTTATCAGATTGTTAAGTTTTTAGTTAGTAATATAGACAAAGCAAGGGAGATGGGAATTAAGGGTAGACAAGCTGTAATTCAAAAGTATAATTGGTCAGTTGAAGAAAGAAAATTACTTAAGATTTATGATGATTTACTCAACTAGTTCTATCCATTCTGTTATATCTTTGACGATTACTTGGTTTTTAAGTCCTTTAGTATTTACGGCGTCTTGTAGCATAAGTGTGCAGAAGGGGCATGCTGTAGCTATATTTTTTGACACTTGCAATGCTTGTTCAAGTCTACTATGGTTAATTTTAGGGTAGTCTTTGTTTTCTATCCAGTACATACCTCCTCCAGCTCCGCAACAAAAAGAGTTGGTTTTATTGTATTTCATTTCTTTTAGATTGTAGGATTTGAGTACTTCTCTGGGTTGGTTAATTATATTATTTTGCCTAGCTAGGTAGCAGGGATCGTGAAAGGTTATATCTTGGTTTAATTTTTTAATTTTTAGTTTCTTTTGCTTTATTAGATCTGCTATGATTTGAGAGTGGTGATAGATTTGGGCTTTAAATGTTGGATCTACTTTAGGGTATTCATTTTTTATGGAGTTATAGCAATGAGGGCAGGTAGTTATTATTTTTTTATTTAGTTTTGATAGAGTTTCTATGTTTTTCTGAGCTTGAAGATAGAAGAGGTATTCATTTCCTATTCTTTTGGCAGGGTCTCCTGTACAAATTTCATTTTTGAGTATTCCCACTCTTATTTGGCATTGTGATAAAATTTTTACAAGTTTTAATGCTATTGACTGAATTTGTTCATTATAGGATATAGCACATCCTACCCAGTAAATGTAGTCTATGTTGTCTTGATTTTTTTCAGGTTCAATTATTTGGATGAATTGACTTATTGAGTTTTTATTTATCCAGCTTAGGCGTTCGATATTTGAGCCTTTGAATGGATGGTTTCTAGTTTCTATTGAGTTTAGAGTATCTTGTAGTTGATGGGGTATTTGTCCTTGTTCCATTACCAAGTTTCTTCTGAGTTGAATTATTTTTTGCATGGGATTTATTAATACTGGGCAGGCTTGGTAGCATGCACCACAGGTTGTACAGCTCCATATACTTTTTTCACTTATGTAGTCTAATGTTTGCTTTTTATTATCTAATTGATAGTCTTGTATATGATCTAGCATTCTAACGAGGATGGACTTGGGAGAAAGGGGTTGTTTAGAATTGAATGCTGGACAGGCTTCTTGACATCTACCACACTCAGTACAACTATAAACTTCTAATAATTCTTTGAAATTCAGATCATTAGCTTTAGCTATCCCTAATTTATCTGTATTCTCTACATTAACGAAGTCTAGTGAGAAATCTTTAGGGTTAGTAAGCAGAATATTCATTGGAGCGAGTAGGGTATGATATAATCTCCCCTTATCTATGTTTGAAAAGTATACATATATCATTCCAAGCCATATTATTCCTAGTGGTATTTGTAGGTATAAGTTTGGGGTTGGAATTTTGAGATAAGTTGAAATTGAGTACAAAAGTGGGGTAGTGGGTTCAAAGGAAAAATAGAAAAACGCTATAGTTGAAAGAATAAGTAGTAATAACTGTAAGTGTGATTTTAAATATCTTTCTTTTGTTGATGAAATAATTATTCTTGGGACTTTTAAAATGTATCTTCTGGCAATAGCTAGTAATATTCCGATAATTGATAATGTCAAGGTTATATCCAATAGAAGTTGTAGTATAAAGGGGAAGAAGATCAGCAAAGGAGATAAAAAGTAGAAAAATCCTATGGAAGATATTGATGTATGCATAAATTTTGTTCTAAAATTTGAAATTCGGGATTGAATTATGATATGTTCAATTAAATTATTTAAGTTTAAATTTGTTAATTTGATGGGATTGGGGGGTTTTTGGGTGATATTCTGGTAAGTTAGTTTTAGATGGTTGATTTTTTGGATTATGAATATAAGAGTTATGGTCCATCCAAGTAGGTAGATGGAAATGAATGTAAAGTACATGATTAAATCCTTTCCCTTGTAAGAATTTCTATAGATATATTTTAGGTCCTTTTATGGAAGGGAAAGAGGTATTTTTGTTGTAGTAAATAGGGGAGGCGGTATAGCTCAGCGGTAGAGCAGGGGAATCATAATCCCTGGGTCCGAGGTTCGATTCCTCGTGCCGCCATAAATAATAAAATCTGCAAATGTATCATCTCCTGAGTTTTTTTATATTCTTGCTCCTATCAAACTTTATAAATCTTACCAAACCCTTTAGGATTTTAATCAGAATTTCTGACTGTGTATATGTTTTCTTCATATACTGGGCTCTTACTAATAACATCCAAATACTGCTTACTCTTTTAATGGTATTTTTGTCCAAATTGGGATATGTATCTTACAAATATTGGGGTATAAAAAATAGCAAAGCGTTTATTTTGAATTTTTTGTTTAATTTTTTGCCTTTATTCATTATTAGCTTTGTTATCTATTACTTTTCATTTAGTGATTTGATTAAAAGTTTAGTTGGTAGTGATCTACTATTTGTTCAAAGTATTGTATATTTTGTTTTGCTTCAAATATTCTATGTGAGCATGTATTATGTGCTTAGTTTTTTGTTTGGTTTTAGAGTTTTTTTTAATGATTACTATTCATTTTTCTATGAAGATTTCAAATCACTAGTGTTGGGAATCTTATTTAATAGTGCTTTATTTATAGTTTTGAATGATTTATCCGGTGTGAATATATATTTGGTTTTTCTATTAGTTTTGGGACTAATTCCCATAGCGTTGACAAATTACAATTATAATTGGATAGTAAGAGCTACGATGAACACTGTGGAGAAGATTGCGGATATAATAGAAGCTAAAAATTCATATGCAAAGAACCATTCCCGTAGGGTTTCTGATTTATGTGTTAAGTTTGGTTATTACCTAGGTTTAGACTATGACGATATTGAGAAGCTTGAGCATGCTGCTAAGATTATGAATATTGGTTACATTTCAATACCGGAGTATATTCTTCTTAAGAATTCTTCCTTGAACTTGAGTGAGGAAAGATACATTAAGGAGCATAGTTTAAGTGCATATAATATTCTTCAGAAATTAGATATGTATAAAGATATAGCTACGATAATAAAGTATCATCATGAATCATGGGATGGGAGTGGATATCCAGAGGGTATAAGGGGGAATGCTATACCTATTTTATCAAGAATCTTGAAGATATGTGATGTTTTTCTTGCTCTTTTGGAGGATAGGTCATACAGGAATGCTTATACTCTTGAACAGGCTCTAGAAATTCTCGAAAAAGAAAAAAGTAAGTTTGATCCTGAAATATATGAGAAATTTATTGATTTCATATACAAGGAGTATAAACTTAATAAGGTGGATGAAGTTAGCAAAGTAGGTGAATGAGAATAAGTTTTATTTTGTTTTCCATATTGTATTTGATAGGATATGTATTTGCAAAGGATTTTGGAGAGAGTTATAGGGTTTTAATTATAACGGGTAAAGATGTAAAACCTGTTAGATTGACAATAGAGGGTTTTTTTAGTGAATATTCAAGAGAAATGTGTAAGGTTATAAGTGTAGAGGCTGTTAGTTCTGAAATGCTAAAAGTTTCGGATGTTGTTGTAGCATTAACTAGTGAGGCTGCTTTCTATGTTAAGCAAAATAGCACTAAAGATAAAGTGAATGTATATGCTTTGGTACTTATGCCGGATGTTTTGGGATTAATGAAAAATTTTGTGGGTTTTTCAATATATCCTGATTTTGAACAGGTTTTTAGAGACTTTAAAAGCAGATATCCAACTGTGAAAAGGGTGGGGTTACTTTACAATACTATGAACTATGCTGTTGATTTTGCTTATCAGTCTTTAAAAAAGAATTCATTACAAGCTATACATTTGAAAATTGATAACTTCAATTTTAGAAATATAGGTAAAAATCTTGGTAATGTAGACGCTGTGTATTTTTTCTCTGATGCTATGGTTCTTGATGAGGAAAATTTACTTTTTCTTATAAAAAGTATAAAGTCGCAAAATAAGATAATTATTTCCTCTCATAAAGTTTTGTTAGATTACGGGGTTGACATTGTTTATGTATTGGATTATTTTGAATTAGGTAGAATGATAGCTTTGTATGTTAAGGAAGGAATAGTAAAACAGGCTGAAAGTATAGGCAGGATATTTTTCCCTTCCAAATTTAATGTAATTGAGAAAACATGACTTTATCGAGATTTATTAGGTTTTTGAGAAAAATAAATTGGGCTTTAGTGATTATTTTTGTTTTGAATATAGCTGTTTTTTACTCTACAGTTGAGTGGTTAAGAGGGAGATTAGAAAGTGATTTAATTAAATACACTGTAGATTTATATATTGCCATTTCTAAGAATATGGAGTATAGGGCTAGAAAATATATTGAATATGGTCAATATCAACCTCTTAAAACTATATTTGAGAATGAGTATAGTAATCAGGGATTAGTTTATGTATCTGTTTTTGATCAGAATAGGAAATTAGTAATTTCCTATACCAAATCATTTTCTATTTCCGAATATATATACAGTCTAGATTTGGAAAAGTTCTTAACTAAGGATATAGAACATGTATTAGTTAGTGAAGATATATTTTCTAATGAGGGTAAAAAGATAAGGATGACAATCCTAATCTCTACACCAGTTGTTAAATCTATAGTTAGTGATGTTCAGGATGAGATTCATCTTGGGTATATGATTTTTGCTTTTGACCTGACTAATTTAAAATCACAGATAGAGGACATAAGATTTTATTCTAATTTGGTTATTTATTTACTTAGTATATTTTCGGGTTTGGTGATTGTGTTTATGGCTACGCAGTTTTATAGGCCGATAGAATATTTAAGGTTGTTAGCAATAAGGTTTAGTCAAGCCAAGTTTAGCTTTAACAAAAAATTATTTTGGTTTGAGGAGTTTAATTATTTAGTTGATAGTTTTTTTAGTATGGCCCAGGCCATTGAACAGCAATTAAGGATGTTAGAGTCAGTTGCTTCTATGGATGGATTGACGAAGTTGTACAACAGGGGTGCTTTTGAGAAATTTTACAATGCTATTGCTCTTGAGTGTAAGATGAAGATGGCACTTGGAATTTCTAGAAATTTCGCAGTTATTATGATGGATGTTGATAATTTCAAATCTATAAATGATACATACGGTCACGATGTTGGTGATAGGGTTCTAGTATTGTTGGCTGATGTAATAAGAAGGGTAAAAAGAAGTACGGATATTGCATCAAGATATGGTGGAGAAGAATTCATTATTATTACTAATGTTAATTCCAAAATAGAAGCTTTAAAACTTGCTCTTGAGCTTAAGAATTCTATTTATAATGCTTCAGTTAGTGTTAATCAGGATATAAAAATAAGTGTTACTATAAGTATTGGGATATCTTTTTATCCTGATGATTCTATAGATAAAGATGAGTTAGTTAGAATAGCTGATCAAAATTTATATTATTCGAAAAGGAGTGGAAAAAATAAGGTGAGTTTGATTATTAATGGAAATGTTGTTAGTTTGTCTAATGAAAGGGAATTAGATTTGATGGTAAGAGAAAAGGTTTTAGTGGAGGAATAGACTTATGTTTAAACTTACGCAAAAGATAATGTTTATGGTTTTGTTGTTTTGTGTGGTTTTGGGACAGGAATTTGATGAGCTTAAGGGGTTTGATGAAGTCAAATTTATTAAGGAAGAAATAGAATTTAGTTTCAAAGTAAGGGGATTAAGTAAGTATTCTAAGAGTGTATTAGATTCGCCAGCTTTTATTTCTATTATTTTTCCTGAGGAATTAAGGTTATTTTATTATCCTAGTATTTCAGATCTTTTGAATTTTAGTCCGGGGTTGTATGTTGTTGAGGATGGAGCTTATTGGTATGTAGGAAGTAGGGGGGTTCAGGTTCCTGGTAGCTATAATTCTAGGATTTTGTCTTTAATTGATGGTGTTCCCAGTAATGAAATTATTTTTGGTGCTCCATTCGTTAGGTATCCATTTTTATTTGATTCTGTTGAAATTGTTCATGGGTATTCTAATGTATATTCTGGTGGTAACTCTCTTGTAGCTACGATTAACTTTATACCTTACTTCTCGACCAATAGCTACAGTAATAGAATTTTTTCTAGCTTATATTTTATGGACGGTGTTAGGGGTGTTAGTGGGAATACTAATTTTGTTGCTATTAAACTTGATAAACCTGAGGTATATTTGGGATTAAATTTTTTCTCTTACTTTGGCAGGGACATTTTTCTACATCAAAGGGATGAGTATAGTTTTAAAGATGATAATTACTATTCTAGATTTTGGTATTTATATACTAGTTTTTTTGGCAAGAACTCTGTAACACAGTTTTATGTGTTTAATGAATTTGATAGATTGCATTTCCCAACGGGAGCTTATGGTATTACTTTAAATGATAGGTTTGATCATATAGATCAGAATACTAACCAATTTTTTGTTAAGCATTCTGTTAGTTTTCAAGGTTCTAGCTTGAATTTTTGGATCTATGGTATAAACTATACAGAGTTTGCTGAGTATCCTATTTCAAGTCAAGGGTTTATCAATATTGACCATTTAAGGGGAAATAGTGTGGGTATGGATTTAAATTATTCAAAGATAGGTAAGAATTTCTCGTATATTGTTGGCTTAGAGTATAAGAATCTTTCTTTTAGTCTTAGAAACTACGATGTTGACTATTTTAGTCGTGATTTTAGTCAGGAGTATTTGTATGTTAAGAGGGTGGGTTTACCTTTTATTGCCTTGTATTTTACTTATGACTGGTACTTTTCTAGGGATTGGATTTTTTCTTTTTCATTAAGGTATGATAGTTATGGAGATATTTATGATAATTTTAAATCGATTATTTTGCCTAATTTTGCTTTGATAAGGCGTTACAAGGATAGAAGTGTTAAGCTGGTTTATTCTACTAACTATAGGGTTCCTTCTATAAATGAATATTTTTATAATGATGGGGGGTTGTCTACTTTGAATAATCCCTATCTTCAGCCTGAGAGGCATACTACTTGGGAGTTGATATACTATAGGGAGTTCAAATCTAGTAGTTTATATGGTTATTTTTCTGCTTCTGTTTATTATATGAAAATCAAGGATCTTATCAATTCGGTAAATATTGGTACCAATGATTTGAATGTAGAGGTTAGTCAGTATAGGAATGTTGGTAATATTGATGTTTGGGGCTTAGAGTTCGATTATGTACTTAGCCTTCTAGATAGAGAGTTTTTGAGAGTTTCATATTCATATTGCAATGCTCGAGCAATTGATTACTTTAGTTTTCTTTCTAATTCACCAAAACATCTATTTCTATTGAAGTATGCAAAGAGGTTAACCGATAATTTGTGGATTTCATTTGAAAATAAGTATACTTCTAGTGTGTTGGATGATTATGGTTTGAAAGTTGGGGATTACAACTTAACTAATTTAAATATGATTTATAGGTTGGATGATAGGAAAACTTTTTGTATCTCGGTACATAATCTTTTCAATGTTAGGGCTTATCAGGTTATAAGCTTGGCTAACAATTACCCGGTGTCTGTGTATCCTGTTAAACTTAGGACTATTTTTGTTAACTTTGAGTATAGGTTCTGAAGTTGAATATTGTTAACATATATATTTTTCTGGTTATATGTTGGTATTCATAATTTTGGATTCTATGCAGAAGAGGTTTGAGTTTTTGTAGTGATTTTTGATCTATTTCCAGCATGCATATACATTCTTTTTGTTTTAGACAGAAGTCTATTATTTGTTTGTAGTAGTAGTTTTTGGTTGGTGTTATTAAAGCATGGGGTGGTTCAAAAAATAATTCGGGTTTTATTTCTTTTTTTGTAAGGTAGGGTGGGTTTGAAATGATTACTGTTTTGAAATTAAGATCAGATTTTATTATGTTTAGCAAGGAAGAGTTTATTAGTGTTACATTGTTTATGTTGTTTATTTGTAGGTTTTTGTAGCATACTTCAAGGGCATTAAAGGATATATCTATTCCTATAGCTAGCGGAGATATTTGGGGTGGTAGATTTTTTATTATTGACAGAAGGATGTTTCCTGAGCCTATACCTAAGTCTATTATTATTACTTTCTGGTTATCATGAAGGATAGATTTTAATTTTTCTATTATTTTTTGCACTATCAATTCGGTTTCTGGTCTAGGAATTAGAGTGTGAGGATTTATATGCAAATCTAGATTAAGGAATTGAGTTGGGGTGATAAGGTATTGTATAGGAAACATGTGGTAGAATACTAGTTTACATAGTTTATTTATTTGTTTTATTTGATTTGGGTTAATTTCTTGGCTGTATTTTATTTGGTATAGTTTTTTTTCCAAAACTAACTCTATGATTTGTATTAGTGCTTTTAGGTTGTAGGTTTTGTTATTTGATTTGAGTAAGTATTTTTGTTTTAGATAAGAAAATAGTTGTATTAGCTGCATGATAATATTTTGGAGGTTTTCAGAAGAGATACCTGTTTAGGTATAGAAATAATTAGCATGATTGACTACAAAAAGCTTAATAGCTTATACGAATATGTGGAGGGTATAAAGGATAGTGTTTTGGTTGATGCACCTGTTTTTAAGGTTTATACTTACAAGAAAAAAAGTTTGTGGCTTTTAGTTTGGTCAACTGTTTTATCTTCCAGGACTACGGATAAAGCTTTATTGAGAGTTTTACCAATATTGGAAAAAAATTTTTCGAGTCCAGAAGATGTTATAAAATGCAGTCTTGATGATTTAGAAAATATTTTGAAGCCTTTGGGATTTTATAAATCTAAGGCTAGGATGTTTTGGAATTTCAATTATATGATTGTCAATAAATTTAAGGGATGTGTACCTAGAACTTTGAAAGATTTGACTGGTTTACCTGGAGTTGGAGTTAAAGTAGCCTCTATAATCATGAGTGAGTTATTTGGTGAAAATATGATAGCTGTTGATGTTCATGTTTTCAGAATTTTGAATAGAGTTGGAGTTTTGAATACCAAAACTCCAGAACAAACCTGGAAAATTTTGAGTGATCCTTCTGTTAAATTGAAAAAAGACATTTATTTAAATCTAAACAAATACTTAGTTGCGTTTGGGCAGGTTATATGTAAGGTAAAGCCCAAGTGTAATCTTTGTTCTTTCAGGTATAATTGTAACTACTACAAAAATGTAAACAAAGTGTAAAATATTATACAATATTTGTTTTATCTTTTTATGGGTTTGACTATATAATAAATTTGGGGAATAAACTAGTTGTTACGGGGGTTTTTATGATAAGGAAAATAATAAACCATAAAATAGGTGGTTACATTAATTCTTACTATCAGGGTTATAATAATTTGGATACTGGTGATTTGGGTGATGTTAATCAGGAAGAAAATGGGAGTATTTACGAGAATTCTGATGGTAGATACTCTAGGGTTTCGGATGATCAGGGTAATTATTATCAAATGGGTGATGACCTTACAGTTAGTGAAGGTATAGATTTGGGTGTTACTGCAAGTGTAGAAGATGCTAGTATTAGTTCGGGAGTAGGTGGTAACATTGAGGCAGGTGTAAAGTGGGGTTTTGAAGCGGGCAATACTGTTCAAAGAACTGAAGATGAAATTATAGCGAGACATGGATTTAAAGCTGGTGCTGAAATAGGTGCAACCATTGGAGGGCAAATATTTGTTACTGCTGAAAACCAAGATGGATATGTAGCTGGTGGAATAAGTATAAACAAGGGAATTTTATCTGTTGGAGGATTTTTAGGAGCACTCAGTGAAGCTCGAATAAATACCAATGATTGGAATATAAGTTTTTTCTCTTCTTTACAAGCTGGTTTTGGTGCTGCTATGGGATTTGATCTAGCAATTAATCTTAATGGACAAATAACTGTGCAGGATGAAATATCTCAAATAAGTCAGGAAATTAATCAGCAAATAGAAAATGAACAGTGGTTAATAATGAATGATCAGCTTAAAAAGTTTGCTGCTTCTCGAAATAAAAATGTATGGGGAGTTGATGGATCAGAAGAATTCCAGTTTCAAGATATGCAAACTATAAGAGCTAGAGCTAGGGAAATTGTTCTAAGAAATATAACAGACTGGAGCTCCAAATTGTATATCGTTAAGGCTGGTTTTGATGCAAAGGCGAGAAATATACTTACTGATTTTGCTGATAAGGTATTGATGAATGTTTCAGCTGCTACATCTACTGCTTTAAAAAGTGTGTATAATCCAGTTGCTAATCTTGTAGCACAAATAATTTCTGCTGTTAGTCCCTCTGTAGATTCTGCTATATTCCAAATTAGGGTTGAGGATGTTATTAAGAATTGAAAATTAGGGGGGGTATAAAATGATAACTAACGTTAATAATTATAATAATGTTTATAATTTCAATGTTTATAGTCCGATTCAATCCAATTTTGAGAATAATATCAATGTAAACAACGTTAACATATATAACATAAACATATATAACCCTGTTAATGCTGAAAATACTATAGCTATGCAGTATCAATTAATGCAGTTACAATGGTTACTGATACAGCTTTTAATGATTCTACTGGGTGGAGAAGGAACTGATCAATGGAACAGGATGCATAATAATTATGGTAGATATTTTGGTGATGAAGGTAATGTTTATAATAATTTTCCTAATCTTCAGCCTCAAAGTCCTCAATTACAAAACCCACCAATACAAGACAGTCCAAGAGTACAAAACGGTCCAAGAATAAGTGATAGTCCGTCAGGGGTGAACCAAGGTCCAAGAGAAGTATACAGTGAAAGAGATAGATTAGTTGATGAAAGATCAAATAGTACTCCACCTGGACAAACTTCTGATGCTCAACGAACACCTGATAGTAGACAAACATCTGTTGACAGACAGCAAGCATCGCAGAGACGAGAAGAAGGTGAAAGATACAGAATAGGGTATGAATACGAATCGGGTGTAGAAGTTGGCTATCAATATGGGGATAGTCAGGTAAAGGGTAAACAAAGTTTTAGAACTAAAGGTGAGGCTGAAGCAGAGTGGTCAAGAGGACAGGATGAGACTGGAAGTTACGAGGATGCCAGGGTAAGAGGTGAAGCTGAAAGTGAAATAGCTATAGAGGGTGAATATAGATCGGGTGATACAAGCATAAGAGGAAGGGTTTCACGTAAGGTTGAGGGGCATGGTGAGATAGAAGGAAATGTAACTACCAGTGAGGGTACTAGAAGAGCTAAATTTGGTGCAGGAGTTGGGGTAAGTGAAACTAACAGTGGAAGGGTAGAAGTAGAATCGGGAGATAGTTCAGCTTATGTACAGGCTGACCAGCAATCTAGTGCTGAGGCAGGTGTTAAAGCGGAATATATAGAAGGTGGTGGCGGAGTTTACGTGGAGGGAGGAATAGGTGGAAAGTTTACCAAAAAAGAAGGGGTTGAAACAGGTGCTAAAATAGAGGATTCTGGTGTATCTGTTAGAGCTGAAAGACAAGTAGAGGCAAAAGCTGTTGCTGAAGCTAAGTTAGGTTATGGTGTAGGTCGTGAAAAAGCTCAAGGAAGAGATGAAATAGTAGCAAAAGCAGGTGCTCGTGTTAGTGCTGAAGCTTCGGTTGGAATGGGGTTCAGAGTTCAAGCGGCAGCAGAGTCTTCAGAAGGATACATAAAAGGAGGCGTGTCTTTGTCCAAAAATGAAGGAGTTGGAGGTACTATAGGATATGCTAGTGAAGCTAGGATAGATACTAATAGCTGGAATCTGAAATTCTCTACCGTTATTGACTCGGGTATCAAAGTCATTAAGGGATTTGAAGTCGGTATAGATTTTGAGGGACAAGTGGGATTACAAAGAGAAATATCAGAGTTAAGAAATGAGCTTGAGCAAAGAATAGCAGAAGAAGAACAAAGAATAATTCAAAATCAAATGAATCAAGCAAATCAAACAAATCAAACAAATCAGGCAAATCAAACAAGACAGCAAAATCAGACAAGAGGTGTACAAAACCAAAACTTAGATAGAAATCAAATAAGGCAAAGAGCAAGAGAAGTAGTACTTAGTAATGTTCCTAATTGGCAATCTAAATTACAGGTTATAAGATCTAGTGTGGAACAAAAAACCCATAATATACTTACTGCTTTTTCTAACAAAGCTATTGATAGACTTGCAGAAGCAATTGAAAGGGGAGAAATTAATCCAGAGTATTTAGTTCAAACAAATTCAACGGGTGAAAATAATAGAGGCATTTTAGGATGGATTGTTCAGAATACCTCAAGAGCTTTCGGAGTTAATACTTTTGTGGCTACTGCTGTTAGAGCACTGAAAGGTTTAGTTGGTTTTAAAGGCTTTTTATTATCTAAAATTATAAACCTCCTTACACCTACCATAAGCATGGCCATATATGAAATAAAGCCTCAAGACGTGGTTAAATCTTAAGAAATGATTTTTTTTTTCATAAATTGACAAAAAATATGTAAAAAAAATGTAAAAAAGTAGCAGGTTTGTATTTAGTTTTTTGATCTTTGGGTTGATATATACTTAGTAGTAAAGATCATTATTAAGCTTGGAGGGAATTAGGCTATGATAATTGGGAATAACTCAAACATAACGGGCACTGTAAGTTCGTTTCATTTGAACATGAATACTGTTAATATAAATGTAACAAATATAAACATAAATTCTTCCAATTCTATTGATGTTCAGAATGATATAAGGTTGAGAATGCAGTTACAGTGGGTTTTAATTCAATTGCTAATGGCTTTACTTGGTGGTGAAGGAACTGATGAATGGAATAGGCTATGGAATGATTATGGTGGATATTTTAATCATGGTATGGGTAATATTTTAGAACGTTTGGGTATTCCATCATTGAGTAGTCCCGTTTTATTAGCTGACAACGGTCTATCTACAAATGTTAGTAATGCTACTAGCAATAGTCCGTATAATGTTGGTATTAACCATAACGCTACTAGTAGTAGTCAAAGTGTTACTGGTGGTAGTCAAAGTGTTACTAGTGGTAGTCAAGGTGTTACTAGTGGTAGTCAAAGTGCTGCTAGTGGTAGTCAGGGTGTTACTGGTGGCGGTCAAAGTGCTAATGGTAGTGCACCTACTGGTAGTAGGCCGAATTACGCTAGTAATAGTCCAAATCCTAGTTCAGTTAATAACAATAACGTACCCAGGAATAATAATGAGTCTGATAGTTTTAATTATCATATAAGTAGAGGATCTAATGTAAAAGTTGAGAGATCTGGACAGGCTAATATAGGTAACCTTACCGTCAAACAAAATTATTCTGTTGGTGCTAGTTCAAATGAAAGTGCTACGGTAACTTCTACTAGGAGTAGGAGTGGGTTATATGGGAGAGCCGAGATTAATACTGAAGCAAATGCTGGAATTTCTGGAAGTACAGAAATTAGGTTAGGGGATAAAGCTGTACATGCACGTACTGAAGCTAAAGCAGGTACTCAATTACAGGGCAAAGCAGAAGGTATGATAGGTAAAGGTGCTTATGGTGAGGTAGGTTTAGAAGCAAACCTAAAGGCAAGTTTTTCTAGCGAGGTTGGAGCAAAACACGGTGACGCAGGAGTATCTGTGGGTGTTAAGGGTGAAGCTGGTGCAACCGCAAAAGCTGGATTAAAATTTGGGGTTGGAATTGGACGTGATAATGACGAAATAGTTGCCAAAGCTGGATTGCATGCAGGTGCAGAGGCTAACCTATCTGCATCCGGCACTACTACTATAAGAGCAGAGAATAGTGATGGTTATATACAAGGTTCACTAGGACTTTCTGGTAATGTAGGAGTTGGTGGTACTTTGGGGTTTGGTACAGAGGCTCGTGTTGATACCAATAGTTGGAACGTAAACTTCTCAACTGTTATACAGCTTGGTTTTGGAATCGTTTTTGGATTCGATGGAGATTTAGGTATACAAGGACAAATAAGTATAAATAGAGAAATTTCAGAGCTGAGGAATGAGCTAAATCAACAGATAAAGCAAGAAGAACAGAAGTTACTACAGAATGAAATAAATCGAATCAATTCCCAGGGGGCTTCTCAGGTTCAACGAACGCAATCAAAACCAACGATAGATAGGAACAAGATAAGACAGCAAGCTAGAAGTATTGTTTTAAACAATGTTCCGAATTGGAGATCTAGATTGGATGTTGTAAAGAGGTCTTTTGATAATAAGGCAAGGAATATATTTGTTGATTTTGCAAACAAAACTTTGGAAGAGATGGCTAGAAGAAAAGAGCAAAAAGAGGCAAGTAATAAAGGTGGTAATAATATATGGCAATCTGCTAGGAAGACATTAGTAGGTGTTACTTCGGAAGGATTGAGAGCGTTAAAGGGTGCAAATAGTATGGTTGGTGCTTTGCTTTCTTTAATGTTAAATTCGTTAGTACCGTCTATAAAGGCTGCTATATATAGCATTAGGCCACAGGATGTAGTGAAGGGATAGTTATTGACAAAAATCAATATTTTTGAGGATTTATTGGTAGAAGGAAAGGTTCGATGAGTGTAAAAAAGTTTATAATGGAGCCCCTGAAAAGGGGTTGCCGCGAGGAGAAAGAAAAGTAGGGGTAGCTAGCGGGGTCCAGGTAAAGTTAAAGTATTGTGGAGGGTTTGATCCTGGCCCAGGATGAACGCTGACGGGACGCCTAACACATGCAAGTCGAGCGATCGGCTTACCGGGGTAACTCGGTAAGTACGGAGCGGCGAACGGGCGAGTAACGCGTGGCTAACCTACCCGCAAGTGGGGGATAACTCCGGGAAACTGGAGCTAATACCCCATAAGCTCACGACCCGTTGTGGGTTGTGAGAAAAGGAGCAATCCGCTTGCGGAGGGGGCTGCGTCCTATCAGCTAGTTGGTGAGGTAATGGCTCACCAAGGCTATGACGGGTAGCCGGCCTGAGAGGGTGGTCGGCCGCAAGGGGACTGAGACACGGCCCCTATCCCTACGGGGGGCAGCAGTGGGGAATCGTAGGCAATGCCCGAAAGGGTGAC
>JBCNVB010000012.1:0-59023 GCA_039630415.1 bacterium
CCGCTTCCTTCATATCTGTTCCGAGAGAAAAAGATATATCTTTTATCAAGTTTTTTAAGCCTCTTTTGATATATACTCTAGTATAAGGCGTACCTTCATAAAATACCACCACTTCTATGGTTGAGTATCCAAAATCTAAAACAGCAAAAGGGGGGTAATCTTTCAAAACTTTATACCCGCCTAAAGCTTTTGAATAGTTAATTATTGTCGGTAAAAAAGTTATTGTATTTTTTTGATTTATTGATATGTTATCAGCAAATTCGTACGATAATTTTTCAAAAGGCTTAAGAATCGTTTTCTTATAGTCTGTACCTATAGAACATATTAGTAATTCGACTTCTATGGAGTTTTTTGCAGTTAAACCAAAGGGATTGTATGTCCTATCTATGGAGTCAATTATATACATTCTTGGTAAGATAGTGATGATATTTTCGTACTCTTCTGGCAAAGCAACAAATTTTTGTGTATCTATCCTACCTATTTTTGATTTACCGGAAATCCAGTTTTGAATAAATTCTCCCGTTATTTCTAGATTGCTAACTTCTTCCTTAAGGGAAGATGTAGTAGTGTATAAATTATATCCACCTACACTCAGGTATATATTATCTATATACTGAATATTTAGTTCATTCTTAAGCTTTTTTATCAAATGTGCAATAAATTTTTCATACTCATAGTAATCTATTACTCTACCAAGAGCTACTCCCTTTGATTCCTCAAGACCAATTAGTAGAGGTTCTACAAAGTTACTGTCTGTTTTTAGAGCTTCATCATTAAATTTATACAAACCATATTTTGTGTCTTTACTACCTATATCTAAGAAAAGTATAGTCTTCATCCCTAAGAAGCTCCCTAATAGAATTCTATCTTCTATTCACATATCCTCTAAAGAAGGTAATCATTAGTTGTTAGATAATAGTATTAATATATGCTTTTGTTAGAAGAAAAATTACAAAAATCGGACGTATATAAGCAAGAAAAACAACTAAAAATAGGAATAATAGGGGCAGGATATGTTGGATTAGTAACCTCAGTAGGACTAGCTTACAAGGGTTTAAAAATACTTCTATACGAGAAAAATTCAGAAAAGCTTAGTTTACTCAAAAAAGGTATATCACCATTTTATGAACCAGATCTTCAAAAATTTTTGCAATACTCAATAAATTCAGGAAACTTAGTCTTTATAGATGAAGTATCCCAACTTTTGAAAGAATGTAAATACATATACATATGCGTTGGTACACCTATAAAAGAAGATCAAACATATGACATGTATTTTTTAGATTTCGCTGCAAAAGAAATAGCCTCCCATCTACAATCTAATCATCAAATAATAATAATAATCAAAAGCACTGTTCCCCCAGGAACAGCTAGATGGTTCAAGAAAATAATCCAAAGATACCGAAGAGGTAAAAGAACAAATATAGAAGTAGCATCAATCCCAGAGTTCCTTAGAGAAGGAAACGCTATATATGACTTTTTTAACCCTAGCAGAATAGTTATAGGAGTTGATAATCCAGAAATAGTAGATGAACTAACCCAAATATATCATGATTTCCCAGCACCAATAGTTATAGTATCAACAGTAGAAGCCGAAATAATAAAACTCGCCTCAAATGCTTTTCTAGCTACCAAAATATCCTTTATAAATTCTATTTCTGATCTATGTGAACAGTTCAATTGTGATATCGAAAATGTTAGAAGAGGAATTGGGCTTGATAATAGGATAGGGCTTGACTTTCTCAAACCAGGCATAGGATTCGGAGGATCATGCTTACCTAAAGACTTAAATGCTATAATATCCATCTTTAAAGAAAAACAAATAGATCCTATCCTCTTTGAAGCTGTAAAAAAAATAAATAACGAAAGAATAAATTTAGTAGTCAACAAAATAAAAAAAGCCCTATGGAATATTAAAGGTAAACTAATAACTATTTGGGGTATATCATTCAAAGCGGGAACCGACGATATAAGAGAATCTCCAGTACTTAAACTAATACCCATTCTCTTGAAAGAAGGAGCAAATTTAGTACTATACGATCCAAAAGCAACTAACAACTTTAAAAACCAATATCCACAATACTCTGTAAATCCATCAGTAAAAATAGTAGAAGATATATACGAAAGTACTCTCAATTCAAACTTAATTGTTATTACTAATGATTGGGAAGAATACAAAAAAGTTAATTTTGAAAAAATATATGAACTAATGGAAACACCTATAATAGTAGATGCAAGAAATATACTAGATCATGAAAATATAACAGAAAAAGGATTTGAATACTACAGAATAGGGGTTAACTATGAAAGCTCACGAGGTATCCAAAGTTTTGAATATCCAATTTAAAGAACTAAAACAACTAGCAGAAAAGCTACAAATAACCATAAAATCACCAAATCAAAATCTCACCGACGAACAAATATCAATCATAGAAGAAGCACTAAATAAACAAAATACTACGAAAAACATAAATAATACCCAATCAGTACTAACTGTAGAAGTAATAGAAGAACCAATTATAAAACAGCAAGAAAGCATAAGAGAAATTGAATTATTACCACCAATAAGTGTAGATACCCTTGCTAAGGCTCTCGAAATATCTCCTTCCCAAATTATTCACTTACTCTTCTCCAAAGGACATATGGTAAACATAAACACTACACTAGAACCATCATTAGCAGAAGAAATAGCTCTGGAATTCAATACACTACTTAAAATAAAAACAAAAGAAGAACCTAGAATAGAAGATGAAGAAGAAGAAATTTGGACTCCTAAACCACCCGTAGTAACTGTCATGGGCCATGTAGATCATGGTAAAACTACTCTCCTGGATACAATAAGAAAAACCAATATAGCAAATATAGAAGCGGGAGGAATAACACAACATATAGGAGCATACCAAATAGAATTCATGGGTAAAAAAATAACCTTCATAGATACTCCTGGCCATGAAGCGTTCACAACTCTAAGAGCAAGAGGAACAATGGTAACTGATATAGTAGTCCTAGTAGTAGCTGCTGATGATGGTGTTATGCCTCAAACAATAGAGGCTATTAATCATGCTAAAGCTGCAGGTGTACCTATCATAGTAGCCATAAACAAAATAGACAAACCTAACGCTAACATAGATAGAGTCAAAAATCAGTTAGTAGCATATGGACTAATACCTGAAGAATGGGGAGGACAAACCCCTTTCGTAGAAATCTCAGCTAAAACAGGTAAGAACATAAACACTCTTCTTGAAATAATACTTCTTGTTTCTGAGCTAATGGAACTTAAAGCAAATATAGCTGGTAAACCAGAAGGAATAGTTATAGAATCAAAACTGGATAAAAATAGAGGACCCACAGCAACTATAATAGTTAAAAAGGGAATAATAAAACCAGGAATGGCTTTCTACATCGGTAAAACATGGGGTAAAATAAGAGCAATGTATAACGAGCGAGGACAACAAATAAAAGAAGCTCCTCCATCAACTCCTGTAGAAATAATAGGTATAGCACAGGTACCTACAGCCGGCGAAAAATTAATAGTAGTTGAAAATGAAAAAATAGCTAAGGAAATAGCTACTGAAAATCAAAAAATAGAAGAATATAACAAAAAATTCCAGAAAACTTTCTCAATCCAGGATATACTTTCTAAACTTCATAACAGTGAAACCTTCTTGATGAATATTATCCTTAAAACAGATACACAAGGCAGTTTGGAAGCTATAAAAACAGTACTGGAAAAAATAGGTACAGAAAAAGTTAAACCCAATATTATACACTCAGCTATAGGAAATATATCAGATAGTGATGTACTTCTAGCTAAAGCATCCAATGCTATAATTATAGGTTTCAATACAAAGCCTGAAGCAAATGCCAAAAAACTAATAGACAAGGAAAATATACCAGTATACCTTCATAACATCATATATGACCTTCTTGAAAATGTCAAAAAAATAATCGAAGGAAAAACACAACCAGAACAAATAGAAATAGAAATAGGTGAAGCTCAAGTTAAACAAATATTTAAGGTCAAAAATGGAAAAGTAGCAGGATGCTATGTACTAAATGGTAAAGTAACCAGAGATTCCAAAGTAATTGTCGAGAGAAATAGACAAAAAATATTTGAAGGATATATAGAATCTCTCAAAAGATTTCAAGAAGATGTAAAAGAGGTAATCCAAGGATACGAATGTGGAATAAAAATTAAAGACTTCAATGAATACCAACCAGGTGATATCATTAGAATTTTCATAAAAACAATAAAGGAAAACTAACTTAGCTGAAAAGATAGAATAATTTAGTAAAGAGGTGAAAAGATGAGTTACAAAATACCTGAAAATCTTCTCTATTCCCAACAACATGAGTGGATATTGATAGAAAATGACACTGCTATTGTTGGAATAACTGATTTTGCCCAAAAAGAATTAGGCGATATAGTATATATAGAACCACCACAGCTAAATCAAAAACTTGAGTTTATGAAAAGCTGTGGAACTATAGAATCAGTCAAAAGTGTTTCAGATATTTACAGCCCAATAGAGGGAATAGTAATTGATGTTAATGAGCAGGTGCTTAACAAGCCAGAACTACTGAATCAAGATCCGTATCAATATTGGATCTTTAAAGCAGAAATAAAAAATTTTGAAAAGTACAAGGATAACCTAATGGATGCTTCGAAATACAAAGAGTTTATTGGAGCATAAGAAATATGGAAAAACTATATAATTTGCTTAATATAATCTTTATAATTATCTCCATACTTCTTATCATTGGAGTAGCAAGCTATGTAACAGAAAGGTCGGGACTAAGTGGAATAATGGGACAAACCCCTGAATCTAAATCAACAAAAAAGTTAACCAAAGAAGAGATGATACAAAAATGGACCTCAATTGTAGCCTATATTTTTCTCTTTCTTTCCTTTCTGCTTAGTATAGTATCTCAGCAAATACATAACAAATTTTGAGTAATTTATATCTAATCTTTCCTCACAACAAAGATAACCAAGCTCAAAATAATTAAAGAAAGGGAAAGCTTTACTAACTCTATAGAAGAAGGTAAAGGATTTACATAAGGTTGAAAAACAAACTCATTCTCGAAATAAACTAGCTCTCTAGCTTCTTCCTCATCATGAACATCATGTTGGGAAATTTTTTGATAGTACATTAATGTTGTATCATATAATGATGTTTTGCTAAGAATACTGTAAATTTGCTTTGAAAACCAAGCATTATACAAACTAAATACGATTAAAAATATCAAAAATGCTATTTTAATAATCTTATAGGTTAATCTTGACTCTTTCATTATTACTAGCTTCATCTCTTGCTGATATATGTATCTCCTGTTGCTTATCTAGTTCGATTCTTATGCAGTACCTATAAATTCCGGTGTTTGATTTACTTTTTGAAAGGCTATCTAATCTTAGTGGGACTTTATAGTCCCCTATTTCAATAAATGCTTCTACAAAATTTTCATCCTCTATCTCAACAACCAAGAATCCATTATTATAAACGTAGTTTTTTATCCTTGGTTTATTATTGTCTATGAATAGCTCAAATACTTGACTCTGAGTAAAGTAATTAGAAGGATTTAACGGTTTATCATCTATTCTTACTCTAAAAGTATATTTTCCATTTGTCATTATTTGTGAGTTTATATTCAGAGAAGTAACTTTTGAGAAATCAGGTTCATTTAGATCAGTTGTATTTGTTTCTACTTGTTTTTGATCAAGTATATTCCATTTACCTTTTTCATAATATTCCAGGTATAAGTTTAATTTATCTCCATTGGGGTCCCACACACTGACACTTATTGAATCACTTGAATTCAAAACTTTTCTATCTAAGTTTAGTATAAAAAACGGTTTATAATTTATCTTTTCGAGTAATCCTATGACCCTGTAAACAATAGTTTCTGGATATACTAGCAACTTGTACTGAAAGTACCTATATCTATAGTTGTTATTCCTAAAGTCTTTATAATTTATCCAACTAGTCCAGCTTTGATCGACTATTGGGTTATTACCAAGTCTGATAAATATATCATATTTACCTGAAGCCTTAACGATTATGTCATATAAATATTTATATTGCCCTGAATCAAATACTTTCGATATATACTCACCATAACTATTATCTCCCTTATTACTATCTGCGAAATTAACATGGTTAATAACAGTAAAAGTATTTGATATTAATGAAATATAAATTTTTTCATTATCTTTTGAAAATGGTATAAACCAATAAAAGCTAAGAGGAGAAAATATTTTGTACCAATTGAGATTCAAAGTTTGTTGACTTAGCTGGTTTATTTGTCCAATTAGTTCTGATTTGTTTATTAGAAAAACAGCTAGTCTATTACCCTTATAGCTAACGAGTATTTTATCGTTTAGGTGCTTAATATCCTCTATGTAACCTGACATATCGAAACCATCATACAGAATTGGTCTAGTAAATCCACTATTAGTTGTATAATTAGGTATAACATAAACAAAGGGTTTGGGATACGTACCTATTAATATGTTATCGTCTACTATTTCTAGAGCAGTTACGTTTTCTTGGTAGGTTTGATAGTAAGTTTCACTTTTGGGATTCATTCTTAGCACTACTCCCCCATAACAAGCAACAAATATATCTTCCTTATTTACTATCAGATTAGATAGATTTATAAACGGAAGTATTCTCTCCCTAATGATTTTGCCATTAGTAGATACAAATACAACTGAACAAGGATATTTTATATTCAAAGCAACTATACTATTTTGATAAAAATCTACATTATTAAATATGTAGTGCGTTTTTATTTCACTTTGTATTGATAGATTTTTGGGGTCAATTAATATAATTCTACCATCATATGTACTTACTATCATTTTATTGCTTGAGATTCTAGCGTCGGAAAAAATACCTTCAAACTTCTTACTATATTTTATATTCCCATCCTTGTCAATTAGGTGAATTACTGTAGAATTATCAAACTCATAGCACAACCCTAAAAATACACTGTCATACAAGTTATTATAATAGTACAATACTTTAAAAAAACTCTTACTAATTTTAATACTTCTAATATGGTTTTTTGAAAAGGTTATATTTGATTGATAGTCTATTAATACATTATTTTGAATTCCATCAACTAAATCTTCGTATTTTGAGAGATTTACTGTACTGGATATTTCATCTTTCTCTTTCTTTTCAGAATCTTCTGATTCTTGTAATTGAGAATCATTATTAGTATCATTATCTATATTATTTTTATCTTGCTCATAATTGTACTCCCTCATCATTTCATATAGTTCTTCCTGAACTGAATCAGAGTTTGAATTTATATTCCTAATTATGGAGTTCAAAAAAGATACGTATGTTGGTTTAGCTTTATCCTGTTTTTCAACCTTTGATATAGAACCACTAACGTTTATCTGAAATATGTCATATCCTAGGGGTATAAAGTTTGTTTTTTGCTTTATTATTATAGGGTAATAAGAAAGATAAATAAATGGTAATGTATACTGCAGGTAATACTTATAAAATTGAGGTGTAGTTAATGGTATAATCCCTCCATTATATGATATAGCTCCATATAATTTGGTTGAAATTACAACAGACAATGATTTAGGATTTGGTTGTGAGAAAAAATTTACAAATGTAATGAATTGATTAAAATCCTTAGGTAAAGTCCAACTTATACCGAGCTCTTCGAAAATTCTGGGTATATCATACTCTCCACCCACCCCAAAATATATATCCTCATTAGCGGCTTCAGTTGGAAAAACTACCTTTACACTTTCTGTTTTTGGCCTTTTTAATATCGGATCAAAATAGTTTATATTAAAAACAATGTTATTATCGTCTCTGTTTGATATTGATATATTGTTTATTATACCTAGCTCCTGAGGTTCAATATTTATTACAAAACTTATAAATCTTACATTATTATCCGAACTTACAAATGAAGATAAATATTTAAAGTATTCGTTCAAATTCAACAATATCTGATCTATAGGGGTGTTGATAGAAGGTATACTTATTTTTTGTACTCTACCATTACTAAAACCTATCTCAATTAATAATTCATAAGGTATATCAGCCTGAACATATCCACTTACACCTGAATATAACGTAATTAAACTCAGTAGATACAGAATCTTATTATTATTCACAACATAGCAAGAATAGTCTTTAATTAATTTACCTCTATTGAGTACTCTTATATTCATTGGTATCATTTTAGGTTCCTTTGATAATTTACCCATAATACCATATTTGGTATCAAACACTAAAGAGCCTATTTTCTGATTGGTTATTGATGACAATATAAATGAATCATCATATCTATCAACTACAGTTATTACTTTCGAAATATAAACGGGTGCCTCTATTTTTCCCAAGTTAAACATTTCGTGCCCAAAACCCAGAAAATATCCTTCTTTGTCTAGGTAAGTCAAAGTTCCAGTCACGAAAAGTTTTATATCTCCATCGACTAATGCAATACTTATACTACTGCCCTCTTTTATAGGTAATTTTTGAAAACTTTTTGATGATTCTTCATCATTCTTCTGATTATCAACTACCGATGGTATTGTTGTTATCAAATTTTTTCCAAACAGATTTTTGAACTCCTGATTCAGTAATGTACTGATATTTTGATTTGGTAGACTAATAATCAAGGGCAGAGAATAATTGGTTTTTGAAGTAATGAGTGATGTAGAAAAATTTAATTGCTCTGCTTTGATTTTATGCATATATTCAATTGGTATAACAAGTGCTAATGGTTGCTTTTGAAAAGGAAAAGCTGCAAAAAGAGCTCCTAGAATTTTTCCATTTGAAAATAAAGGACTTCCACTCATTCCTGCAGCAACAGGTAAATCTTTCTTGAATTTTATTAAGTAAACCTTTATATCTAGTGATGCTTGCTGAAGATATACAGGTTCACGTGTAAGTATATCTACTTCAATTTTTTCTACTCCCCTACCTACATCTGTAAGTATATAATCTTGGCTAAAGCACAAATAATTAATAAAACCTAAACATAAAAGTAAAAATAGAATTAGCTTAATCATTATTCAACTACTCCTTTATTTGCTGCAGAACCTTCCAAATTAGTAGAAAAATCTTCTACTTTCCTAATTGAAACACCGTAAGCTTCTTTCGAAATACTTAAAAGATCCTTCTTTAACTCTCTGTATATCCCTTCAAAATCGTTTAATATGAATTTGTTGCTATTCCTTACAAGATTAAAATCTAATAAAACAGGGGTTATTGAAACACAATTATTATACACCGCTTCTACATCACTTATCTCATAAGCATCTTTAAGATACAAATCTATGAGTTTATCAAAGTTATCAGATGTTTGGTATTTATGTCTTTTCCAGTATATCCAGAAGTAAAGGTTTTGTCTAGGATCATGACGTGCCTCTAAATACGCTACATGTCTAAAACTACTCTGATAGGTAACGATCGGAAATAAATCTTTTCTCAGAGAATAAAAAGGGGGAATATTTATATTTAGTAAAATACCTTTATATTTTTCCAAAAAACCCTTATATCTTGAAACAAATTCGTATACAAATATACTTGCAAATGAATAATCGGGATCATCATACTGAAATAAGCTAATAGCGATTCCTGGTATGCCATATATGAATCCTTCTACTACTGCAGAAAAAGTACCAGAAACAGTTAGATCCATGCCCATATTAGCCCCTCTATTTATACCAGATAAAACTATATCTATATGATTTTCCAAATACCCTTTAGCTATTATTACACAATCTGCTGGAGTTCCGTTACAACTATATATCTCTACCTTACTATCCCTATATATTTCCTTGATTCTTACAGGTAGTTGATAGGTTATTGAATGCCCACTTACACTTCTTTCTCTGTCAGGAGCAACTACTATCAATCTGTCTGTTATTTGATTTTCATCTTCAACAAATTGTTGATACAAAGATATAATACCCTCTGCATTATAACCATCATCATTAGTTATCAAAATCTTCATATCATATTATAAATCTTTAAGGTCAAATATTGATTGTCTTCTTGTAGCTCTTGTTTCCGTTAAATCCTGATTATTTTCAGAGGTATTTGTTTTCTGTGATGATTTATGAATTGTAACACTCGAATCCTTTGAACTTTTAGCAAAAGACTCTGAAAGAGATATTTTTTCTTTCTTTGTCCTTTTAGATAAGCTAACTTTTACCTTCTCAGACATAAAGTAATTCAATATAGCCCAAATTACGGTAATTATACTTATCGAAACTGCACTCATAAATAACATTCTTTGTATACTTAACACTTGATCTAGTTCAAGTGATTCCAATTATATTCTACCTCCTTTACTTACTGCTTTTCCTGTTTAAATTTAGCTATTTTAGTTTTTACATCCTCTATTATTTCTTGGGGTATAAATAATGATAAGTCTCCATCAAAAAAAGCTATTTCTCTAACTAAAGAAGAACTTAAGTAATTGTACTCAGGGCTTGTCATAAAAAATATGGTTTCTACATCTAACATTTTTGAATTAACCATGTGTTGCTGAAATTCATACTCAAAGTCAGAAACTGCTCTCAACCCTTTGACTATGAACTTTATGTTCCTTTCTTTCATGTAATCTACTAGTAACCCAGAATAATTGTCTATCTCAATTTTGGGGTTATTTGACAAACATTTCCTTATTAAATTTATCCTTTCATTTATTGAAAAAAAGGGTGTCTTTCTGTAGTTTTTCAATACTAGTATTATGAGTTTATCAAATAAATTTATTGCCCTTTTTACTATATCTACGTGTCCTAAAGTTATTGGATCAAAACTTCCAGGGTATACCGCTACTTTAGCCTGATATGAAAAATCCTTCATCTTCCTGAGATTTAGTAGTAGCAGACTTTTGAGGTTCTTTTTGAGCTTCTTGTTGTTGAACAGCAGATAAGAATCTAGCTATTTCTTCAGCTGTAAGTTGTCTTACTATTATAGGATATTCCATAACTTTTTCATCATTTAAAAATACCTCAACAGTATAGTCACCAAATTCATTAAACTGAATATCTTTGAAATAGTTTACCATTAGCTGAGGTATGTTTCTTTGTTTTAGTTCAAAATCTTGTTTTCCAGTAGATACAAATCTCTCACCTGTGGGTGCTTTTATTACTATTTCTTGGCTAAAATTACCTTCCCCATTACTCCATCCATTAGCTATATAGAAAGATATAGGAGCATTTGGGTAAGGTAGTTCGTAAAATACATATGAAAAAACGGGGGGTTTATCTTCTGTATCCAGATCTAAACATGGTATAGAAAACTGTAGAACTGGTTTTGTTGCCATCTTCTTTACCTCCTTTTATAAGTTATTTATCATTTATCACATTATTCTGTAAACTAGGTAATAATGCTAATGTCTGCGTACTGTTAAAAATCTTCTCAATATTTTCTAGTCTTTCTAACATGGAAACCATATATGCTTTAGTTTCAGATACTAACATACATCGTAGATCAATTAATTTTTTTATATCTTGTACTAGGTTATTTATAACTCTTTCACAATCTTCTTTTATTTTTTCCGCTTGCATCTGAGCTTTACTTATTATATACTTCGCTTCATTATGCGCCTGATATTTTATATCTTCTGCTAGTTTCTTTGAGGTTATTACTGATTCATTTATTATATTTTCCATTTTCTTGTACGTCTCTAATTCTTTTTTTAAGAAATCTAACTGGTTTTTTAGTTCCATATTTTCCTTCCATATTCTGGTATACTCGAATTGAATATGCTCAAGAAATTCATCTACCTCCTGAGTATTATAACCTCTAAAAGAAATCCTGAACTTTACTCTTGATATATCAGAAGGTGTTAATAGTGGAAAATCTTTCATACGGATAATCTTTTTCTTCCTTTTAATCTCCTATTTTTTATTATTCTTCTTCCTGACTTTGTAGACATCCTGGTTAAAAATCCATGTTTCTTTTTTCTCTTTCTATTGTTGGGTTGGTAAGTCCTTTTTGGCATTCGTTTTACCCCCTTCTTGCTTAATACCCCATTGAGTATAACTATTGTCTCGAGAGAATTTCTATCGCTTTCATGTACTGACTATCTTTCTCGGTATATAGTTGGTTTTGACTAAGATTTTTACTTACAACTTCATAGTCCAAATATACTCTCTCCTTGTATATATCCCTTTCTGATATAGTAAAAAACTTTCCTATAGTTAGTTTTAATGCACCTCTATCAATTAAGTTATACAATGTTTGAACAGTATTTTTTCCATAAGTTTTTTCTCCTATTATAATTAAATCGTCTTTGAGATAATCCTTTAGAGACTGAGCTAATATTTCTGAAGCACTGGCTGTATAACCATTAACTAACAAAACAACTTTTGAAAAATTGATTTGTTTTTGATGCTTAGTATAGAAATACTGTTGCTGATTATTTTTTTGCTTCAATATAACCCCTATTTTATTTGGACCAATAAAATAGGAAAGTATATTTATAGCTTCTTCTAATACCCCACCACCATTATTTCTCAGATCTATTATAAATGATGAAGGGTTATTCATCTTTACATAATGATCTAAAAATTCTTTCGACGTATTCTCACTAAAGCTTTTTATCACAAAAACTACATATTTATTTTTTTCAAAACTCTTAACACTTTTTATTTGTATTATCTTCCTTATTATCTCTAGCTCTATTATTTGATTTTCTCTTCTGAGAGTTAGCTTAACTTTTGTATTTTCGGGTCCCCTAATCATTGATTGAACAGTATCTAAAGAAAGATTTGTTATGTCAATATCATCAACTTTTATAATCCTATCCCCTGCTTTGATTCCACTCCTTTGAGCAGGTGAATCTTCTATTACTTCAGTTATTATTATTTCCCCTTGATCTTTGTTATCTCTAAACATTACTACTCCTATTCCACTAAAATTACCTCCTTGTATGTTTTCCTTGAAAATTCTATACTCCCTTGGCCCCATATATGAAGTATACTTATCTAATGCAGAGCAATAAGATTGAATAACAAATTTTAAGTACCCCTCCTTAGTCCTTATACTGTTATAAAAATTGGTGTACAACTCTTTATAAGAAGTGCTTATATTTTTCGAATCTAACGCTTTTTCAATATCAACTTGCGAATTTATAATTTGGTTAAAAAGTTCATTATAGTAATTTTCAAACTGATTAACTTGTTCTTGAATATTTTGTGAAGATACTTGGTATAGCTTTGTTTTCATTCCAACATACGTAGTAGCACGGTATATCTCTTTTAATGTTTGATTCAATTTATCTTTCAAATTTATGTCTTCAACAAAGTATTTATACGAATATGCTAATATTTGCCTAAAAAGTTCAAATGATGTTGTACCTATATCCACTTGTTGGTTTTTTGAAGTTTGAATATTATTCGAGCTTTGAGCAATAGAGTGTTTATTCAATCCAATCCAAATTGTTACTAATATCAAAGTTGTGGTAAATATTATGAAGCTAATCAATCTTCTGTTTTTCATCTTTGCAATATCTCGTCAAATTCTTTTATTTTTTGAACTACTTTTTGTATTATCCAGTCAGGTGTTGAAGCACCTGCTGTTATACCTACCTTATCTTCTTTTCTAAACCACTCTATTTTTAAATCCTTATCGTTCTGAATATGGTAAGTTCTTGGACAATAACTTTTGGCTATTTCATATAGCTTTATTGTATTTGAACTATGTTTACCACCTATAACAATTACTATATCTACATTTGGAGCAAGTTTATGAATCGCTCTCTGATTCTCGTCCGTTGCATAACATATAGTTTTAAAATATCTTACTTCAGGTATAATTTCAATTAGATAATTCAGTATTTCCCTAACCTTTTCTATTTTCTCAGTAGTTTGTGTTACGATTCCTAATTTTTTTATCTTATCAAATTTACCTTCCTTCTGAAGTAATTTAACTTCTTCTAGATTCTTTACCACGAAGTAAGGAACATCTCCATAGATATACCCAGTAACTCCTATTATTTCCGGATGGTCTTTATTTCCTATTATAAGTATAGGATAACCTTCTTTGGAGAGTTTTTCTACTATTCTATGCACTCTCATAACATAGGGGCACGTACCATCTATAACTTCTAGTCCTTTAATTTTAAGCTCCTCAATAATTTTTCTTTGTGCTCCATGAGTTCTTATTATTACTTTTCTAGGTAAATCTTGCTTTGAAGTAAGATCTATTTCTTGAACATTATTCACATAACTTATACCATTTTCAGAGAGATACTTGGTTAGATCTTCATTATGAATAATTGGCCCATAGGTTATGACATTTTTCTCTTTATTTTCAATCATTTTCATAGCTATATCAACTGTTCTTTTAACACCAAAGCAAAAACCCATTTTTTCAGCAAGTACTATCTCCATTTTTTGCCTCCAAATAATGTTTTTCTTGTAAAACCTTGCCTTGGGATTTGATTTCATTAATAAGAACTTGTATTAGTGATTTATAATCATAATTTATTTTGAATCCAGCTGCTTTTTTATGACCCCCTCCTCCAAACTTCCTAGCTATACTTTCCACATCTATACTCCTTGATCTCATACTAACCCTACAAAATGATGGTTCTACTTCGAAAATTACAAAGAAAGTTTCTCCCTGCGAAACAAAAGAAATATTCTCAATAACATTATTTAGATCCCCTCTTTTAAACCCTAATTTTTCCAACTCCTGTAAATCATCAAAACTGAGATAACTATATACAATTTCATCATACCTATCAAGGTTTCGATAGATAGTAGAAAGCATCTTGTAGTATTCAAACGATCTTGATCTTATTTTTCTTATTATACTATTCCAATCAACATAGTTTCTTAACTCAGAAAGCATACACAGTGTTTTACTTGTTAGATTATTGTACGATAATACTCCAGTATCGGATATAACTCCCATAACCAAATAATACGCAATATCAGAATCTATAGGAATACCTGTTTGTTTTATAATATCATACAAAACCTCATTAACAGAGCTAGAATCCACATCAACATAGTAGTAGTTACCAAATAAATCATTTGAAAAATGATGATCTATATTGATAATTATTTTTGAGTCAGTATTACCCACAACCTCTTTGAATCTATTAAATGAACCTACTTCAACAGCTATTATACAATCAAAATTCTGAACGTCTACAGAATTTACCACATCACAGAATAAATCAGAATATTGACTAGGAATTGGATCTTTGGAATATAATACAGGCTTCTTAGCAAAATATCTATTCAAAAGAAACTGAATAACCTTCATAGCACATAAACAATCCAAGTCAGGATTAGGATGAGCTACTAAAAGAACATTTTTTACTCTTATAAACAACTTTCTCAGTTCAAAAAAGTTTATGTTAGTTTTCATGTTTTTTCCTGGGCTTGCTTTCAATCAATTCGTTAATTTCATAAGAAACAAAGATTCTTATCATACAACTATTGTTGTTTTTATCTTGCACTAGGTTTGCATTAACTACCCTCAAACTATTTTGCTCCTCCCCCCTCTCAAATTCATAGTATTCCTTATTTACACTGTCAATAAAAATTATTTGGATATTTTTATCACCTAGATCTTCGTTATTTCTTATTTTATTTAGAGCTATTGGTAGAGGGAGGGATACCAAACTATCTAGAAAAAGCTGAGTTAGTATAGAACTCATCTTACATCCTTACTCTAATCAACTTCTACAAGATTCATACTTCTCCTGCAAAAAATAATTGAAATATTATTTTACACAAGGTTAAACCATTTTAAAAGTAGAATCTCATTATAACGATGTATTTAGAAAAACTTCAAAAACTTTCTATCTACCTGTTGTGGACTATACTATTGATTTTGCTTTACAAAACTAGCTTGTTCTTTATCGATATATTATCAATATACTTTATAACTTTGTTCCTTTCAATTGTGATCAAACCACAAGTAGATCAAATAACAAATAAAATAGGAATATCAAGAGATTTTGCAACTCTCATCATAATACTCCTTTTCTTCGGATTTATAATAACTCTTATTCTTATTCTTATCCCAAGTATATACGAATCAATAAAAGATATAGCCAAAACACTTCAAGAAAATATAAACTCAATATTCATATCATCTATTAACTTTTTTAACAATTACTTATACTTCTTAGGTACCAAAATTAACTATAGCGAAGTATATCAGAATATACTAAATCAAATTAATCAAAATATCCCCAAAATACTAGAAAGAATGATAGATATATTTTTAGGCGGATGGAAAATCATATTCAATATACTGCTAGTAGCAGTTTTAACCTTTTACACCATAAAAGACTACGAAAAAATAAAAAGCTATAAAGCTAAGCTGGTCAGTAAAATATTTAATATCCCTATAAGCAATCTGGAAAGTATAATTTCTGAATCAGAAACAATAATTAGAAAATTCATACTTGGACAAATATTTGCTGCAACGTACATATTTCTGTTTACTCTAATATCATTATATCTTTTTAATGTTAAGCAGTATTTTATAGCAGCCCTTATAGCAGGAATTTTTGAATTAATACCCTTCATAGGAGCTTTCGTAGCATTCACTATCTCCATTATCTTCTTACTCAATAAGGGAATTATACCCGTTCTGACCTTCATAATCATTGCTACTATAGCTTATCAAATACTAGCCAAAATAATATATCCTAACATAGTTGGAAAAATTCTTAACCTCTCTGTTATAACTGTTCTTATTTGTATTTTAGTAGGTTTTAAACTATATGGAATATTTGGAATGTTTATAGCTGTTCCCACTATTTCAATAATTAAAAATATCGTAGATAAAAAACTTAATAATGATAAATAACCTAAAAGTATTAAAAGTAAACACTAATAATTACCGGCAAAACTAAAAAAACATAGTTCTGTTCAGATTCGAGAAATTTATGAACAGTTAAGTAGTATTGCTCTTCTACTAAACCTCTAATCTCTTTAGTTACACTACAATAAATTTCATCAACACTATCAACAAGACTATAGTGTAATAGCCCTCTTCTCTTTAGCTGTAACAGTTTACCATTAATACTTTCAAAAACTATATTGCCGAAAAATTTACTCAAAGTACCTATAGTTCTTATTTTCCATACATTATAGAAATTATCGTTAAAATTGTAAGCTAACACTAAAGAATTAAAAGTACTCTTTTTAAGTTTGAATATAACATTGGATTGATGAATAAAATCCCACTCTGCTCCCCCCAAAAGAGAAAAACTAACCATGTTGATAATACTAGAACCAATATTTCTAGCAAATCTATTCTTTATGATAATAACTTTTTCTTTTGTAATAGCATCAATAATTTCGCCTTCTTTATTAAGATTTCTTATCATCACAATAAAATTATTCTTAACTGAAAACATTAAAACTTTCTGTCTACCAGGTAATTCAAAATAACTTTAATAACATTCTTGGATATTTCATCAAAAGTTAGTTTACTAAGTACCATTTCTAATTCTTTTAAATCCATCAATTCTTTTGCTTTCTTTAACGATAAATCAATAATTTGACTGTTCTTACTGATTGTTTGATTTATCCTTTTTAGAAAATATGATGGATTGCTTATCCATGTTCTCTGTAATTTTCTTTTGTTACTAGAGTTTTTGAGAATAAGTATTAGTGGGTAAGTTACCCTGCCGCTTAGAATATCATTGTTAGAATCTTTCTTTAAGATACTCTGGTCTTGTACATAATCAAGAACATCATCTACAATTTGGAAAGAAATTCCATACCTATCAAATAAACTATCTAAATGGTTAGCTAAGTTATAATCGTAAGATATTCCTAAAATTTGACATACTAAGTAATATGCACTTTTAGCTATCGCTCCAAAAAGTACACCCGTCTTCAAAGAAAGTATTTTCAAATAATCACTCTCATCTAAAAAGATATTAAATCTGTTTTGATATTGCAGTATCTCCCCAAAACACATATTTTCAAGTGCTTGCATTAAAAACCTGGAAAAAACAGGATCTATATCATAAGCTCTATTAAGAACTGATATAATTAATACATCTCCGAATATGATTGCCCCATCAACTCCAAACTTAACATGAACAGCTGGTTTACCCCTCCTCTTTTTAGCATTATCGAGTATATCATCATGAACTAAGGTAGCAGTATGAGCTAATTCAAATATAGCACCCAATCTAAATATTTTATCCCATTCCTCCACCTTTAACTCGTATCCCCTACCCCTTAACATACCTAATACAAAACAATAAAAAAAGGACGATCTTATCATCTTGCCAGTGTAAATCATATAATCATTGATTCTTTTCACCAGCCAATTCTTTCTATCAAAATCCGTCAAAATAGATATATACCTACATGTATACGAATTTAAAGAACTTATGAAACCAATTAATTCCTTATCCGAATTTATAAACCTGTAGCTATTTAAAAATTCAATATCCTCGATTGATTGAATGCTATGCATTGTAAATATTATCCAGCTTATTTTTGATCTCAGAGATATAATTGGTTACTTGTCCTATATCCAAATCTAGAGTAATTTTTTCAAATAGATTAGAGTTACCATTTAAAGTTTTAGGAAATAAGGAATTAACCTTAATTTCTACTACATTGTCTTTAATTTTGGAACCTACAACTACACAGATTGGTATACCTAGCAGTTCCCAATCTTTGAATTTGGTTCCAGGTGATTCAGACCTATCATCCCACAAGACCTCGATTCCTCTCATATTCAATTCCTGATATATTTTCTCAGAAATAGAGTACTGTTTTTGATCATCTACGTTTATAGTCAGGATGTAAACTAGGAAAGGAGCTGTATTATAGGTCCAAACCGTCAAATTTTCCGTTGAGTAAGCTTCTAGAATTGCTGATACTAGCCTACTAACACCTATGCCATAACAGCCCATTATCATTGGTTTTAGTTTCCCATTTTTGTCAGTGAAGTAAGCTTCTAAAGGCTCACTATATTTCGTACCTAGCTTAAAAATATGTCCTAACTCAAGTGCAGGAAATAAACTATACCTACCACCACATTTACAACACAAATCCCCATCTTCTACACTAGATAAATCAGCGAAATCGTCTATCTTTATATTATCAAAATCTACCCCCCTATAGTGATAATCTTTCTCATTAGCTCCAATAACAGCATCTTTTATATTTATTATCGAATAATCAGCTATTATTTTTAAACTATTCTTATTTTCCAATCCTATGGGTCCAATAAAACCTAATTCACTACCTAGCTCTTTGAAATGTTTCTCTGAGGCCATTTCGGGTTCAAATCCCAAATACATCAATAACTTTATTGGATTAATTTCCTTATCACCTCTTACAAGAACCAGAAAATAGTTTCCACTGTATGTGTATAGAATACTCTTTATAAACTTTTCATGCCCAACTCCCAAAGAATTAACTAATTCATCCACTGTTCTCAAATTGGGAGTGTGTATTTTTTGTATGTTTTTGTTGGTAGTATAGTTGTATTGTATAGAAGGCATTTTTCTCATAGCTATTTCAGTACTTGCAGAGTAACCACAAGAAGTACATTTTACAAACTTATCTTCACCTGCCTTTGTAACAACCATGAATTCGTGTGATACATCTCCACCTATCGGACCTGAGTAAGCTTCCACAACCTCTACAGGTATTCCTAATCTCTTGAATATTCTCATATAAGCATCATAAACATCTTGATAAGTTTTATCTAAACATTCCCAACTGGTATGGAAACTATACAAATCTTTCATTATGAACTCTCTTGCTCTTATTAATCCCCCCTTGGGACGTATCTCATCTCTGAATTTAACTTGTATTTGATACAGCAATAAAGGTAAATTTTTATAACTCTTAACGTACTTAGAGACAATATCTGTTACTATCTCTTCATGAGTAGTTCCCAGTACCATTTTGGTACCCTTCTTATCTTGAAACTTAAACATTACATTATCCATCGTGTTCCATCTGTTAGTCTTTTCCCAAAGTTCAGATGTATGAATTGCAGGCATTAAAATCTCAAAAGCTCCTATTCTATTCATTTCTTCTTGAACTATTTTCCATATCTTATTCAATACTCTAAATCCTATTGGTAGGAAGTTATAAATCCCTGCTGCATGTTGGTAAATAAAACCTCCTCTTACTAGAGTTGAGTGGCTTATGTTAATTGCACCCGTAGGTTTTTCTTTTGAAGTAAATAAAAAGTACTTAGTGTATCTCATAATAGTTTACTGTGCAGTTACAATTGATTCGTATTTCCTAATTCTTTTACCTTTTGATTCTAAGAATTTAGGCATATCAAATCTTCTAGTTTTTGAAATTTCTTTATTTTTCATGTATAGAGCTCCCGTAGGACAAACCATAACACATTTTCCGCAATTTATGCATGTTTTTGATTCACCCCAATTATTATCCAAATCAATCATAATCCTAGCTGTACTTCCCATACCTTTAACATCTAACGTATGCGGACCAGCATATTCATGACATACCCTAATACATCTGAAACAAAGTATGCATCTGTTATGATCCATAACATACAACTTATGAGTTTCATCTACACCCCAAGTACCTTCAAAGTATTCTATCTCCTTACCCTGGATTTGAAAAATTTTATACTTCCAATTTTGCAGATCGCAGCATCCATCTGCTAAACATACATAACAAGGATGAGGTCTATCTCCAAATAAAAACTCAGTTAAATACTTTCTATATGTCCTTAACCTTGGCGTATTTGTAAATATTTCCATACCTTCTACTGGCTTGGTTATACAGGAAGAAACTGGTCTTTTGTAGCCTTTGACCTCAACTATACACATTCTGCAAGCTCCTATCGGTGTTAAACCATCTAAATGACAACCAACAGGAATATATATTCCCAAAGAACTGATTATTGTGTATATGGACTGACCTTTTTGCTCTTCTGATAATATCAATTCTTTCTCGTCAATAAATATCTTCATATTTTCCTCCCTTGGTTTCTTTTATCTTTAAATTTCTATTATCTGTAGATACTCGATAATTGATTTAGAAAATGAGTTAAGACTAATAATGTTTGGATTAACACTGTATTTTTGGATTATATATTCAAAGGCTTTAGGTATATTTTTAATAACTTCAGTTGGAGTAACACTGTATACAGTGCGATCTTTTCTTGATATTTGTGCCGATAAACCATGTATAAAGACGGCTGTTTTGGCAGCTTCCAGTATTATATCCTCAAACTTATTATTCAGGGTATAAAATGAAGCAGCAGTCAAGGCTGAGATTATTCCCGCCAAAACATCTCCACTACCAGCCTTAGCCAAACCTATCCCATTTGTTATATTTATATAAACATTGTCTACTTCATCATAGTAGCATATGAAAGTAGGGTTACCCTTGGAAACGATTATACTATTTGGAATTAAACTAGCTAGTCTTGATGAATTATTAAGTCTGTCAATATCTTCAACCAATGATACTTTAACCTTGGAAGATACTTTGGTAAAGAAACTACTTAATTCACCACTATGTGGAGTAAGAATAATTCTTTTCAGATTAGTTTTAAAATCATTTTTGTTCTTAATGAAATAGTCATAGAACATATGTATCCCTGTACCGTCCACCACCAAAACACCCTTAAAGTTAGAAACTATGTGTTCAAGAATTTGATTATTGATAGAATTATTCTCTATCCCATTACCGAATAGGATAGTGTTAACTCTTTGATAAAGATTTTCAAGTTGTTGTTTATAGTTAGTTTTGTCATAATATTCAACTATTTCTTCTTGTGTTTTAGAAGCTATTATGTTATGAATTGATTTATCAACTAGAAGATATACCATACCTGCATTAGTAGCAAAGGCTGCTTTTGAAGCCAAAACTGGAGCTCCTGTATATCTATAACTACCACCTACTATTAAAACATTACCTAACTTGGTTTTATTATAGTTGGGGGGGAAATAATTTAATGAATCCGCAACTTCAAAAGGAAGTATTACGTTAATATTGGGGTTATCTTTTTTATCTATGTTATATGGGATTGAGATATTAGCTACAATTAATTTACCAACATAAAGATAGGCAGGATACAAAAATAAACCTGGTTTGGGATAAGCAAATGTTACAGTACACATAGCTCTAATAGGCTCAGAAGCAAAAAATTTACCCGTATCTACATCTAGACCACTAGGAACATCAACGCTTATAATTCTACTTCCAAACCTATTTACATTCTGAATAATCTTATCATAAAATTTACCTACATCTGTTTTTATCCCTATTCCTACTAGGGCATCTATCAAGAGAGAATTGAAACCTAATTCAATTGTTAGCCTTTGAATAAATTCTTCCTCTGCTTTTTGTTCATCTTCAGCTTCTTCTAGGTAGTAAATTGGTATTCTTAGATTTTTTATTATATTAAACTGTGTAAGTGTATCAGATTTGAGTTTACTTACTTTTGAGGCGACAAATACTTTTACGGGTATATTTCTCAAAAATAAGTGTCTTGCTACAACCATTCCATCTCCACCGTTGTTTCCACTACCACAGAGAACTATTACTCCACCTCTGGCTAAATCCATGTAATTATTGTAGATAACTTCTACTACTGCCAGCCCTGCATTCTCCATCAAAATAATTGATGGTATTTTTAGCTTTTCTATAGCATATTTATCGGTTTCTTGCATTTGTTTACGTGTTAATATTTTCATCGTTTATAACCCCCAAATATTTGTTAAGTAATTAATTCTTCGCAAAATTATCACATACCTCCTTAATTACTTTTTCTAGTTTATCGGCAAGAACAGTGATAGAATAATTCTGCAACACATAATCTCTTGCTCTTTTAGACATTTCTTTAAGCTCATTTTCAGGTAGGGAAATTATATACTCTATTGCCTTGGGAATTTGATCTATGTTCTTAACGGTTACCCCTGCTTGCGCTTCCTCAACTATGTTATTAGGTACATCCGCAAAAAATATTATGGGTTTACCAACAGCCAGATAGTCAAAAATCTTGTTAGAACTTATTCCATATTTGAAAACATCAGCAACGTGATACAAAAGTATATCAAACTCTAATAACTTATGATATATCTTGTTTTTAGGTACAGCTTCTTCAATTTTTATCATTTCCCTTACTTGAGAATCTTGAGTTGAAAGTTTTTCTATCAAGTCCTTTTTATTATATCCACCACCAATAATATGAATTTTGACATTATCAAAACTTGACCTAATTTTTTTAGCAATATCAAAAATTACCTGAATGTCATTTCCTCTTCCCATAGCCCCAGCATAAGCTATTTTTATACTGTTTGAGTAGGTTCTGGCTTCATTTTCCATTATACTTTTTATTCTACTGTCATCTATTCCATTAGGTATCCATATTAACTTATCTTCCACCTTAAAATTCTTCATATACTGATAACTATTAGGTAAGAGAGTTATAATTTTATGAGCTTTTTTATATAAGAACCTCTCAATTATTGAAAGAATAATGATAAAAGGATGCAAGGGACTTACTCCCAAATCAATAAGTGCCTTAGGCCAAAGATCTCTAACCTCAAAAATAAACGGAACTTTAAATTTTTTACTAATAAAATAAGCGATTAACGGAGCAAAAAGATGTACTGAAGATCCTATAACTACATCAGGCTTTTCCAACTTACCTACTTCCAATGCACTTAGCAAAGAATTGTAACTGTATACAAGCATGTTAATTACTCTTTTTAAGTCACTCTTCCGATATGCAGGAGTTTTTATCCATATAAACCTTATGCCTTCAATTTCTTCAACTATAAATCTATTTTTATTATAACTTTTAGTTTCTGATAGGAGTAGATAATGGAAGCTAGAAGCAAAGATGGTTACCCTGTGACCTTTTTTAACTAACTCTTTGGAAAGATCATAATGTCTGGTTCCACCCGGATAATTGGGAGTAGTAGCATAGTGATTGAAAATCCAAATGTTCATTATACACTTATTTGTTTCCTCATATATTCGATAAACTCTTGATTATTTTTGGTTTTTTTAATGTATTCTATTATTTTCTGGGTGGCTTCTTCAGTATCTAACTTACTTATTAGCCTTCTAAGAGTCCAAATTACTTGTAGAGTATTAGGATCCAGAAGTAATTCTTCATGTCTAGTACCTGACTTGTTTATATCTAAGGCTGGGAATATTCTTTTTTCACTTAACGTCCTTGACAAATGTAACTCCATATTACCAGTACCTTTAAATTCTTCGAATATAACTTCATCCATTTTACTACCTGTTTCAACTAAAACAGTAGCTATTATAGTCAAGCTACCTCCATTTTCTATTTTCCTTGCTGCTCCAAAGAACTTTTTGGGTCTGTATATAGCTGAGGTATCGAGTCCTCCAGAAAGAGTTCTACCAGTAGGAGGTAAAACTAGGTTACAAGCTCTAGTTAACCTTGTTAGACTATCCATTATAATAAGAACATCTTTACCTAGTTCAACCATACTCTTAGCTTTCTCAACAGCTAACTCAGTGACTTTGAGATGCTTCTCTGGTACTTCGTCAAAAGTTGATTTAACAATTTCAGCTTTAATAGATCTAGACATGTCAGTTACTTCTTCTGGTCTTTCATCCACAAGCAAGGCTATAACATAAACTTCCGGATGATTCTTGTTTACAGCTTGAGCTATTTTCTTTAGAAGAGTAGTTTTACCAGCCCTTGGAGGAGCAACAATCAAAGCTCTCTGACCCTTCCCTATTGGAGTAAATAAGTCTATTATTCTCAAGGATACATCTCCTGGTATTTCTAGATTAAGTTTCTGATGAGGGAAGATGGGGACAAGTTTTTCAAAATGCTGTCTTTTTTGAATCTCATCAGGAGTCAAATCAGAAATCTTATATATTATCTGTAAATTTCTATACTTTTCATTTTCTTTAGGAGGTCTAGCCCATCCAATAACGTAGTCTCCCGTTCTTAAATTATATCTCTTAATCAGATTCATAGAAACATAAACATCTTCGGCTGAAGGATTATAAAACTCTTTTCTAAGAAATCCATAATTCTCTAGTATCTCCAAAGTTCCCTCAACTTTATCGAATCCATTTGACTTTGCTTCAAATTCTAATATACCTTTTATTAACTCTTCCCGAGAAGTTTTAGAATTAACTTTCAAGCCTATCGTCCTAGCTATATCTATCAGATCTTCTTTTTGAAATAAAAACAGATTAAGAAATAAATCCTTATCGTTTTGTATTTCCCTGGAATCTTTCATACATCCCACACTACCTTTTGTAGTTGTTTATTTTTTAAGTTAACAATAATCCATAGTGCAAAAAGTGTACAAAGGCTTAACATAATATGCAAAAAACTAATTTGAATTTGTAAACCCAGCATAGGTGCAAATATAACGATTACTCCTACTAACAAATTCAGTACATATGTGGTGTAGTTGTTTTTTATAATCCAATTAATTAAACCATACAAATAAGTGCAGAAAATGAAAATAGCTAAATAATTAAAAATTTCTACTAAACCTAAATGCTTAAAAACAAAAAAGTTATACACAAGAAGAATCACTAAAAAGCAAAAACTACAAATAATCGTTTTGGACATTATAAATAAGTTAACATTTTGAACTATTATAGCTGTTTTTTTCAATTTTTCTTTATATATGTCCGATGATATGTACGATAGTAATCCCCATATCGACATATTTAAAAGGGAGTAATATAATAGGTCCAAGTTAAAATTTGCAATTACATTGACCTTTATGGGGTCTACCAGATTGTTATGAGAAAAGTAATATTTGTAGGCTAGAAGATTTAGAATCGGCACAGTTTTAAGATAATTAAACGAAACCGGTTGTATGTTTATAACCCAGTAATTTTCTTGTGGATCTATAGTTAAAATAACGGAAGGATTATTCTCTACAACTTTTATAGAATTAGTCTCAAGAAAATCAGTCAAATTTTGCTTAATATTATCAGGTGCATTTATTTTTACTCTTATATCAATCTCTTTCAATGCTTGGTATAAAAAGAAAAAAATCACATTGCTTAAGATTATTAAGAACAGTGTTTTAGATCTAACAGCAATGAGAAAATCCTTATAGAGTAAATGTAAAAAATTCATGGTATGTATTGATCTGCTATCAGTTTTAAAATATTCTCTTTCTTAGTATCACCCTCGAAAACAATTTTTATTTTCGAATGGTAAATTTCTTCAAGAGCTCTTTCAAAAGGCTTGTTAAGCCTATAGTTCATTGTAATTAGTACCTTGTTTTCTATTATTTTTTTAGTTCTAATAGCTGCTGCATTTATAAGAATAAATCTCGAGTTGTTTGGGGTTTTTGCTATCAATTCGTCATTGGAGGGATAAAATCCATTCATGATTCTTTCATTTAGTTTTGCGCAAGGATTTTTCTATTCCGCTTCCTTGCTAGCGGATATGCTTAAAAACTGAACTTTAGAACTCATTTTCTGTACTTTTATTATCATTTCTACCTCACTTATACACTTATCCAAATCATCATTAACTACTATATAATCGTAAGCATTTATGTAGTTTATCTCAACCAAGGAAGTAGTTACTCTTTTTAGAATTTCATCGTAGTTTTCTGTATTTCTTTTGTAAAGTCTATTCAGCAATTCTTTTCCGCTTGGAGGGATTATGTAGATCAGGGTAGTTAAGTTGGGTAACTTACTTTTGACTTGTATAGCACCCTTAACATCTATATCCAGTATTACATCTATATTTTTTTCAAGTTTAGATATAGTTTGAGCTTTTGGAGTACCATAGAAATTATCATTAACAATTGCCCACTCTAGGAATTCATCTTTTAGAATCATTTGTTTAAATGTTTCCTGGTCTACAAAGTAATAGTCTCTGCCCTCTACTTCATTAGGTCTTTTCTTCCTTGTGGTGTAAGATACAGAGAAGTACATATTTTGGTTTCTTTGAAGTAGTTGTTGTATAATAGTTCCTTTACCTACACCTGAGAATCCTGATATGACGAATATATGTCCTTTTGTTGTTATATTAAATTTAAATGTTTCGAAGAAGGTTATTAGATCATGCATGGGGTTATGGGTATTGGGAAGCTCCAGCGGCAGGACTCGAACCTGCGACCCGGTGCTTAACAGGCACCTGCTCTACCACCTGAGCTACGCTGGATCACTTATATATTTCTATCTTATCATGAATTTTCCTTTCTATAGTTACCTGCTCTTATTTTTTCCTGCAGAACCATACATCCGTGTAAAAGAGCTTCTGGCCTTGGAGGACAACCCGGAACATACACATCTACAGGTACTATTACATCAGCCCCAGGCAATACAGAATAACATTGGTAAACATAAGGTCCTCCTCTTATGGTACATGTTCCCATTGCTATGACATACTTAGGATGAGGCATTTGTTCATAGAGAACTCTAACCCTTGGTGCCATTTTCCATGTAATAGTTCCTGCTAGAATCATTAGATCAGCTTGTCTAGGTGAGGCTCTAAATGGCATACCTAACCTTTCAAAATCAAATCTTGATGCTCCAGTAGCCATCATCTCTATAGCACAACAGGCTAAACCAAATAATAAATACCATAATGAGCTTGCTCTTGACCACCTTAAAATATCATCCACTTTTGTTATTATTAACTGACCACCAGGTAGACTCTCTAGGTAAATCGGTATCTTGTCCTTTATTGAAAACTCTTTCAAAGCAGATAATCTTGATAGAGTGGGTATTACTTCTGTTCTACTAGAAGGTATCGGAAGTTCCGATCTATTGTTTATTTCAAAATTCATAAAATTCACCTCCACCTTAAGCCATCACTAGATATAGCATAATATAATCCAACTAACAATATCGCTATAAATATGACCATCTCCAAAAGTGTAATCCATCCTATTGCTTGTAAAGTTATAACCCAAGGAATAAAGAATAAAACCTCTATGTCAAATATTACAAATAGTAGTGCATACATGTAGTAATGAATATTATATTGAAATCTTGCTGGAATGGGGTTTATTTCTCCCGATTCATACGGTGCATTTCTCCATTGCTTGAATATCTTTAATTTCTCATCTTTTTCTTCCCAATCCCTGGGAGAAAGTATTAGGGGTATTATTATGTTAAATATGGAAAATATTAGTGCTAACGCGGTTATAAAAAATATGAAGAAATACGCAAAATTCATCTGTATTAGCATACCTTACCTCCGATTTACTTTTGGATTATTTTGATCACCTACTTCTAGGTTCTAATTTTACATTAACTACTTTCATGACATTGTTTGAGTAGTAAGTTACTTTAACGGATTCTCCTGGTTTTTTAGATTCAATTATGGTATTAAATTTAGCTATGCTATCAACTACTTTATCGTCTAGTTTTATTATTATGTCGCCTGGCATTATACCGTGTTTTTCTGCTGGTCCATCTGGGACTACAGATTTAACATATATTCCGTAGTTTACTGGTAATGCATACCTTTCCGCTATTTGTGGAGTTACTTCGATTGCTTGTATTCCTAGCCAAGCTCTTTGAGGAAGAAGTACTCTTCCCTTTAGTATATCATTGGCTACAGCTCTTGCTTTATTTGAAGTAATTGCAAATCCAACTCCTTCAACTCCACTTTTTCCCCTGTATACTAATGTATTTATACCTATTACTTGTCCTGAAGTATTAATTAATGGTCCTCCTGAGTTACCTTTGTTTATTGCTGCATCAGTTTGAATTAGTCCCTCGTATATTCTGTTATCAGCTTTTATATTTCTACCTAGTCCACTAACAATTCCTATTGTACAAGTCCATCCAAAATTAAGAGGGTTACCCACTGCTATTACAGTTTGTCCCAATTTTAGCTTAGTGGCATCTCCGAATTCTGCTGGAACTATATCTAGTCCTACCGGATCAACCTTTAAAACTGCTATGTCATTTTGATCAGAGTAATCAATTAGTACTCCTACTTTCTTTTTTCCGTCGTAGAAGGTTATGTTTATTGTTTCTGTGTCTTTGATAACATGTGCATTGGTTAAGATATGTCCTTCTTTGCTAAATACAATTCCGGAGCCCAACTCTTTAGGTTTTCCTTCTTCAGACCATGCATCTATTCTGACAACAGATCTTTTAACCTTTTCTATAGCATTAATTATTCTTTGTTCATGGTCTGAGTATGCTTTTTCTGATAGGGTAATTATAGTTATTTGTTGTAGGATAATGATTACTAGCAGTATGGAAATTAAGATTTTATGTACCATTAAGTGATATTAGGCGACGCCGGGATTCGAACCCGGGAATGGAGGCTTTGCAGGCCCCTGCCTTGCCACTTGGCTACGTCGCCTCAAATATAAAATTCCCCACTACCCCACTTTCCCCTTTCCTACATTCTTTCAACTCCACCTATTATACTTGCTACAGGTAAAAATACCGCTAGCACTATTAAACCAACTGCCAAACCCATAAATATGATTAATGCAGGCTCAAATAACGATAGTAAACTGGAAATCTTTGACCTTATTTCAAACTCTAAATTATAGCACATTTTTTCTATCATTCTAACTAATTCTCCTGTTTCCTCACCTGTCTTGATCATATCTATAAAAAATGATGAGAAAAACTTAGTTTTGTATAATGCGGTAGATAAGTATTCTCCTTCCTTAAGATATTTTTGGATTGTAATTGCTACTTCTTTCATTATTCCACTATCAAAAGATTGTTCTAGATTTCTCAATCCCTCTAGAAAAGACATTCCACTTTTCAAAATTAGGAGCAAAGAGGTAGCAAATCTCAGTTCGTATGTTCTGTGTAGTATAGATCCCAGATAGGGTATTGATATAAGAATTTTTTCTACAAATATTTTTATGCCTGGAGATATAGATGTAAATAGTTTGAAAAATAACGCTATGGATAATAGAGTACTAAAACCAACTGTCATAACAAATGGATTGGATAAGAAACTAGAAATTGATATAAGAACCATAGTTATAAATGGCATAGAGATTTCAAATCCTTGCATTATCTCAACCAACTTAGGAAAAACAAAAACTATCAATCCCCATAGTATTAGTAATGTTAGAGCAAGAACAAAAAATGGATATACTAATGAAGATACTAGTTTACTTCTTATTCTATATTCTTCTTCCTGATATTTAGCTAATTGGTCTACTATATCAAACAGTTGTCCTGTTTTTTCACCTATTTTGATAAGAGAAATATATACAGGGCTAAAGACTTTTGTATATCTTTGAAGGGCAGAACTTATTGCGTTACCAGATTTTAAATTTTCCTTTATTACTAAGCATATTAGAGCTAGCTTTTTATTAGAAGTAGATAAAGCTATTACGTCGAATAGCCTTACTATAGGAAATCCTACCTTAAGCATTTCTGCAACTTGCCTAGTAAATAACATTACTTCCTGTTTTGATAAGGATACAAAATTTGATATTATAAAATGTTGCCATTTTGTTAGTTCTTTTACCTTTATGTTTTTGTAACCTCCTCCTTTTAGGATTTTTGCAGCTTCTTTTTCAGAAAGTGCTTCTATCAAGCCAGCATGTTTTATACCCGCTTCATCATAAGCAACATAATTATATATCCTTACTTTACTTTTACTATCCGTCATAACCCACTATAACCCATTATATTATTTGCAATTCTAGATAAACTACCTTTTGAATAGATAAGGCTTAACTACTGTCTTATATCAATTATATTAGGTATTTTTTTTAATAGTAAAACTTTAAGCTTCTCTACGTTTATGTTTTTTGGTATTTCTATTGCTAAGTTGATAAATGCTATATTATTTTTAGCCTCTGCATTTATACTAATTATATTTACAGTTTTGGAGGATAGGATACTTAGTATTTCTTGAAGTAGTCCTTTTTTATCTGAAGCTATTATTTCAAATGATAGTGGTTTTTTATCTTTTATATCTTCCCAGGATAAATTTATTAGTTTGCCTTCTAAATTTAGATCTGAATTTAAATTTTGTATGTTTTTGCAGTTTAAGTTATGTATTGATATTCCATTTCCCCTGGTTATATACCCTATTATTGGTTCAGGATAGACAGGATTACAGCATTTTGCAAACCTGTAAAGTACGCTACTACCTAGTCTTACCCTATGTATGTTCTTTATAGCTCTTTGATTTTTCTGATTTTTCTTTTCGCTAAGTATATGTTTTACTTTTGATTCTATAGATTCATATTTTATGTTACCTGAACCGATTGATAGGACGAAGTCTTCCATTTCCTTGTAGGCATTTTTATAATATCTTTCAAATATCTCATTTAGCAAATTTTGAATATCTGTAGTATTTTCTTTTATTGACTTTAGTATATCAGATAGTATTTCATAGGCTTTCTGAATATATTGTTTTTTATTCTTCTGTTTTAGGAATTGCTTTATTCTACTTCTTGCATAGCTTGTTTTTGCTATCTTTAACCATTCAATAGTGGGTGATGAATTTTTCGAAGTAATTATTTCTACAATATCTCCATTTTGTAGTTTATAGTCCAAAGGAACTATTCTACCGTTTACTTTACATCCAGCACATTTATTTCCTACTTCAGTATGTATTTTGTAAGCAAAATCAATTGGTGTGGAATCTACAGGCAGGTCTATACAATCTCCCTTTGGAGTAAAGACAAAAACATTTTCATTTAGAACTTCATCGGCTATATTTTCTATGTTTTCCAGACCTTCTAGTTCCTTTTTCCAGTTGTTTATTATTTTTTCAACATCTCCCCAAGAAGAAATACCCTTATATCTCCAGTGAGATGCTATACCGTATTCTGCAGAATAGTGCATATCCCATGTTCTTATTTGAAATTCTATTGGATACTTGTCATATACTACTGTATGCAAAGATTGATATCCATTAGGTTTAGGCTTGGCTATATAATCTTTTATTCTATCTGTGATAGGCATCCACATGTTGTGGATTATACCCAAAACCAAATAGCATTCCGCTACAGAATTGAGTATAACCCTTATCGCTCCTATGTCCATTATCTGATCGATCGGTACTCCCCTTTTGTGTATCTTGTTGTATACACTGTAAACCGTTTTTATTCTACTTTGAATGGTAGATTTTATGCTATTTTCATCTAACTTTTGTTGGAGTAAATCTACAATTCTTTGGTAATCTTGTTCTATTTGCGTTCTTATTTGATCTATATGGGATTTTATTAGGTTATAGTTTTGGGGATCATAAACTTGGAAAGCTATGTCCTCCATCTCAGATTTTATTTTCCAAATGCCCAGCTTTTGAGCTATAGGTACATAAAACTCCAGTGTTTCCAATGCCATTCTTTTTTGCTTTTCCTGATCTAGGTATTGTATTGTCCTTAAGTTATGTAATCTATCTGCCAGTTTTATTATTATTACTCTAATATCTTTACATGTACTTACAAATAATCTCTTCAGGTTCAGTAGTGTTATTTCTCTGTTTGTACCACTATATATATTCTTATCGATAAATGGTGTTATTTTTTGTAATTTAGTTAAACTCTCTACGATAAATCCGATCTCTTTGCCAAAGTTTTGATATATATCAGAAATTTTTACGCTGGTATCTTCAACTACGTCATGCAACAAAGCTGAGGCTATTGCTACACTATCCATGTTAAAATCAGTTAGTATTATTGCTACTTCTAAGGGATGAATTACATATGGTTCTCCAGAAATTCTTTTTTGTGCTCTGTGATGGTATTCTGCAAATTTAAAAGCTTTCTCGATTATTTGAATATCAGAAATGTATTTTTTTAGTTTATTGACCAATGTTTGGTATAAAATTTCTATTTTGCTAATCACTTTGTCCCACTTTTTGATTTGTACAATTTTATACTATTTCCTACCCTGTGTTGAAATATTTTTGAAAAAGTACGAATATGATAATCGGTATTAGAATAGATATTGTAAGTGCTGAGGCAAAATATCCCGGTTCGAAAATTAGGGCTTTAGATATGTAATTTATACCTACCTGAACAGTGTATTTGTTTTCGCTCTGTATGACCATTAAAGGCCATAAAAAATCATTCCATAGATTTAAAAAATTCGTCATAAATGCTGTTAAACAATAATTCTTCAGAACTGGTATCTGTATCAGAATTATTCTTTGTAAAACACTAAACCCTTCTATTTCACAATAATCCTCTATATCAGAAGAGTAGAATCTAAAGGCTTGTACAAATAGCAAAAGTGTAAAAAGGTTAGATATGAAAGGCAAAAATACAGCTAATAAATTATCGAGTAAATTTAGATGTTTTATAACTAGAAAATTGAATATAATTTTAGCTTCCTGAGGGAATAAGAATGAAACCATTATTATGGTAGCTATAATCTTAGTTATTTTTGATTTTGATTTATAAATATAGTACGCTGCAAGAAGACATACAAAAACAGACATAGTTGCACCCAGTATTGATACAATCAAACTGTTCACTATAAACACGAAGAAATCATAATTTTTGAGAATTATTGAATAGTTTTGCAGAGAATTACCCTTTAAAGATAAAACAAAAACAAACACGAGGGGATAAAGAAATAGAGTTGATAGTATTAGAAGTGTTATTTTAGTGGGTGTTAGGTAGAGTTGTTTTTGAATGGTTGGTTGGTGGGCCGCCAAGGAATCGAACCTAGGACCCCTTGCTTAAAAGGCAAGTGCTCTTCCACTGAGCTAGCGGCCCATTCCCTACGTTGTTATATTTCTTCCTAAAGAATTTTCATCCTTCTCAATAACCTAAATTTCGAATAATACCATACACCTCATTTATATACTCTTTGATTTTATCAGTACTCACAGGGAAAAGAGCATTAAAAATATAGGGATTCTTGTAAGGTATAAATGAGAAATTATCGATATCATAAAACATTTCTGGATGTGAAAAAGGGTCTACCTTATCGCTTTTACAAATTAGTAAGCCCTGTCTATAAACAACAGGAAAAAATAAGAATAAAAAGCATACACTAAGTTGTGTTCCTACAATCCAGTACCTCCCTTTCTTTATGTAAAAAAACATTCTTTCCCTATAAAAATTAGTAAATGGAATCTTTCTAAATCCCCACAGTTTAAAGATAATAAAGCCATATATCCTTGAGAAATTTTTGGATGCCCCTGGTTGAAAATGTAATAACTCCCACTCATAGTTTGAAGATATAAAATTCTGAAAAATTATCTCCGTGACCGTTTCAGAATAATCCAAGACTTTAGAAGAAAAAACAGAGTTTTTAAAATATGTATTATATAAACCAAACAAAATGATAAGAATAAAAAGGCCTAAACAGGAAAAACTACACAAATACCCCAAAATTATTGAAATTATAGGATAATTTTCATTCTGAAGCTGATTGATTCCTTGAATACCGTAAACATTGATAAAAATACAACAAATCAATCCAAGTAGGATACATACAACAATACCCATCACGGCGTGTATGTTTGAAATTACATGAATAGTCTTATCAACACTTGCTCTGTATTTTTCTATTTGATTAGCAATTTGATTAACGATCAAATTTATTTGATGCATGTTTATATAATTCTACCTAACCTAAAAATTCTCCTAATTTTTGTAACATTATTTTAACAATTTTAGTAAATATCCATAACAAAAATAAAACTAGGGAGGTGATTAAAATATGAATTGGTTGAAACTATTAATTGCCACCATAATTATAGTAAGCATATCGATAGCAGGAATTAAACAGGGAGAAATAAGAGAGGATAATCTCAGCATAAATCAGACAATTAATCAACAAATAGATAATACAAGAGTACATAGAGTGGTAGCCGGAATGGCAGCAGTAGAATTAGGCCCAACGTTCTATCGAAATGATTGGGATGAGTTCTATGTTGGGTCTTTCGCTAATCTAACACAGGAAGAAATAGCATATCTCGATACATTAAGAGGTCTACGAGCTGGTGTATGGCATTATATAGATGTAACCGCAAGAGTTCATATAGGAAACCAAATGCCTACAGATAGAATAACTACTAGATTCGAAAGAATCTTTATAGATGATGGCGAGATAAGAACTACTATAAATAGAGAAATAAAGGAAGGAATAAAATATCAATTAGTTTTACAAGTATATGACTATTCTCCTATTATACTGGATTTAGATAACAACAGAAAAGTAGATGTAGCATATAATTATTGGTTACCTCATGCTCCAAAATTCTTCCAACAAAATATAGTAAGTTTTGATATTACTGGTGATCAAATAGAAGATCTGGTAGAGTGGGTTGTTGGTCCTAATGATGGATTACTAGTGGCTCCAGAAAGTAAAACAGTAAAATCTGCACTCGATCTATTTGGTACTGCAGGAGGATTCTCAGATGGTTATGAAAAACTAAAACTATACGACAAAGACAAAAATGGATTTGTTGATGGGAAAGAACTAGAAGGATTTAAGGTATGGATAGATAAGAATATGAATGCAAAAGTAGAGGAAGGAGAATTGGTTAGCATAAAAGAGTATAAGATTTCAAAAATATCAGTAAACCACAATGGTAAATATGTGTCTTTCTACGAAACAGAGGATGGCAAAAGGAGACTAATGTGGGACTGGTGGCCAGCTGCTATACAAGTTAAATCCATCAAAAGTAATAAGTAAAAGAAACCTAAGAAATACAAGAAATAATAACAAGGGGGTGGACATTTTCCCACCCCCTAAAACTTTAGGAGGTAAAAATGAAAAAAATAGTTTATACAACGATTATACTAACCATTATAATGATATCCATTATTTCCCAATCAATAGCGACAAATTTTAAAATACATAAAATCAACTTAGAAAAAGACATATACAAAATAATCCCAACAAATGATTTTATACTACATGAAATAAAAGTTATACCAAATCGCAAACTAGTAATTTTCTACCAAGATAAATCTGAAGCTAACCTAAATAAAAACTTTGCTCTTGTTTTCAACTACGAAAATAAAAAAGTTTTGAAAAATCTAGCTCTACCTATTACTAGATATAAACAGAGTGTGGTAGATAAAAGTGGTAACATATATATTCTCTCTTGGAAACCCGTAGATCTTTATTTTCTTGACACTCAAAACCTATCTATATCAAAAGCATATGATAATACATTCATAGAAAATCAACCAAAATATTTATTCAATCTAGATAGCAGATTATTAAAATCTTTCAATGGGGAAGTTTTGGTAACAATGGACCTAAGAAAACAAAAAGAGTATATTGACGACGTAGTAATATGTAAAATAGAATATGTAAACAATGAACTAAAAATAATCCCCTACTTCTCATCAATTTCTATCTCCGAATACTTTGGGAATGAACCACACTACATGATAATAAACTATCCTCTAAATATATTTGTAAACAAAATAAATAGCAATAGGGTATATGATATAAAAACTTCTCAGGAATACACCGAAAAGGTCGATATACAATCTATTTGTAAAGAATTTAATTTCATATGTAAAAGACTTTTTGACGCTAGTAATAGGTATCTATTAGTTTCGTTGTATGAAGAAAATAAGCATAAACTTACATTAGTTGATTACACTAAACAAGAACAAAAAGTCTATATTAATAATGAAAAATTTATTGAAGCTAGATTTTTATCTGACAAACAAGTTATTTTCTGTGCTTTTGAGAACAAAAAAATCAATTACTATCTTTTCACAATAGATGGGGCTAAAATAGAAAAAATACCTTTGGAAAATGTTAAAAACACCGTAATTGAAATTATAGATAAAAGAACTTTCCTTTCTTTTGATAAACAAAATATCTATATTGTTTCATTAGAATAAAATTTAGTAACTTAGCTGTATGCTTGTTTTATTTTCTCTATTCTCTCATGATGATTAACTATAGGTGGATAGTAATTCAATTTATTTGACAAAGGATCATGAAGTTTATGAGGTTCCATATTAGACAGTTGTGGTAAGTATTTCTTTATGAATTTTGAAAAGGGGTCAAATTTTTGTGCTTGAAGGATTGGATTAAAAATCCTTAATGGTTTAGGATCAGGCCCTACTGAAGAGATCCATTGCCAATTACCTAAATTTACTACTTCATCATAATCAATAAGATACTTAGAAAATATCTTTTCCCCAATCCTCCAATCTGTAAGCAGATCTTTGGTTAAAAAGGAACCAAATATTAATCTAGCTCTGTTATGCATCCAATTTTCCCTTTTTAACTGAATAATACAGGCATCTATTATTGGATAACCAGTTTGTGCTTTTTCTATACTGTCTATATATTTTTCATTATTTTCCCAGGCTATGTTTCTTCTTCTTTCTTGAAACTCTAAATTAGGTAGTTCAGGAAAGTAGTGTGCTATATGATACCAAAATTCTCTCCAAGCTAGCTCTTTTATAAAACCTATACTCTTGTCTTTAGCAAGGTTATATACTTTACGAATAGAAAGTACCCCAAATCTTATGTATGGTGAAAGTTTTGAAGAATAATCTATTCCTAGATCATTTCTTAATTCTTCATATTTACTAAAATCATATTCCTTTATCCTATTTATTCCAAATTCGTAAGTCCAGATAGTTGTATTTTTTATTTTACTTTTAACCTGTTGTATGGAAATTCTAGTTAAATCTTCTAGAAATTCGTCATGAATGATTTTTGTATTATAATCTACGTCTTTTACCATTTCCAAATCAAGGTAATTTTTCCACTCGTTATAAAAATAAGTATATACTTTCCTATAGGGTATCTTTGTATAGTCACAAAGTACATTATCTAATACTTCAATCATTTGAATTCCTCTATACTTTAGAAACTCTTTAATTTTTTGATTTCTATGTTTTCCTGAAAAGGTAAGAGGTTTGGAAGTATACAATGCTTTAATATCATATCTTTCGATAATTCTCGAAATGGCTTCCTGATCATTTCCTACGAAAACATATAACTTTATCTGCTTTCTTAAGTTTTCAATTATATCTAAAAGAAAAGACAATCTATGATCGCTTAGTTCTTCAATTCCCACTGATTTAAGAACATCTTTGTCAAATACAAATATAGGCAAAATTTTCTCAGAATTCATATAGCATTGGTAAAGAGTCCTATTATCCTCTACTCTTAAGTCTCTTTTTAGCAAACAAATATTCGCTTTAGGTTTCATATTTATACATCTACTACCCTTATCTTCCTCTCCTTTATGTTATTTATTCCTGTTATTTTAGTTCCAAGTTCTATTTCACAGAGGATATAATCAGCAATTTGCTTTGTAATAACTTCGCCTGGTATAAGGATAGGTATACCTGGTGGATAAGTCGTTACTATTTCGGCAGATATTTTTCCTATACTTTGATTTATAGGTATCTCTCTAGTTCTAGAAATATAAGCTTGTCTTGGAGAAATAGCCAAGGAAGGCCAATCAGGATATTCACTAATTTTTCTAATTACACTGTTGGGCTTTATTGTACCCATCTTTAGTTCGTGCACAATTTCCCTTATAGCATTTATAAAAAATTTGACTTGTTTATACCTATCACCTACTGTTAGCAGAATAAGAATGTTAAATAAGTCAGACATTTCAACCTGTATTCTATACTTACTTACAAGTATCTGCTCTAATTCGTACCCAGACAGACCATATTTAGATAAGTTTAAAACAATCTTTGTTTTGTCATCATTTGGGAATATAATTTCCTCATCAATTTGTTTTATTTTTTTTATTGTATAATTTGTGATTTCGACCAATCTTTCGAAAACGTTAACATGATTATTTAACATGTATTGAGTATAATCTAAGGAAGCAAATAAAAGAGGAGAAGGACTAGTAGAATTCAACATTAAAACAGTTTGATTTATTTTAGGAACCAAATATTCAAAGTTATTTAGAATAGAGTGATTAAGATGTAGTATAGAACTCTGTGTAAATGCAAACAAAGTCTTATGTGGACTCATAACTATGATATGAGCAGGAGTTTGGGTAGAACAGGTAGGAAAAAAAGGATGAAATCTGAAATGAGACCCCCATGCTTGATCAACTATTAACAAAACGCTTTTTTTATGTAAGTATTCAGCTATTTTTTGAATATCTGCCGATAAACCATAATACGTAGGGTGTGTAATAACTACAGCAGAAACATCATTCTTTTCAACTACCTCTTTTATTTTTTCAAACTCAATATTCTTATCTATGTTAAACTCGTAATCGTAATTTGGATATACAAAAATAGGGTTTGCACCAGATAATATTAGACCAGAAAAAATCGATTTATGAGAATTTCTTGGAATAACAATTTTATCCTTTTCACAAACAGAACTTATTATACTTATATGATTGGAAATAGTTGATCCTCCAACAATGTAGTAACACTTATAAGTGTTATAAGCTTTTGACATTAAATCCTGAGAAATTTTTAGTGATTTTTGAGGATTTTGAAAAGTATCTATCAAAGGTATCTCATTGGTCTCTATTTCGAATAAGTTTTTCCGAAGGATAGATTTATATGTTTTATGATATGCTTTTCCAGCTTTATGGCCTGGACATTGAAAAGGTATTATCTTCTCTTTGGCATACTTTATTAAGTCCTTTATGTATGGGGTTTCATTAAGAAATTCATTCATATCCAATCTGACCTAGTATCTCAAGAGCTTTTGTATTATATTCCTCAAAGTTTGATATACGTAGTTTTTTATCTTTGTACCAAATTCCCCACCTAGTTCTTAAACCTAACATTATCCTCTCTTTAACCTGTTCATTGATATCTATATACTCTATCTCATAACTTAAACCATCAAAATTATTTTGAATTCTTATTGCTTTACTATCAATAGTTACTTTAGATACTGCTGAAGGTCCAAATCCAATATAATCGTAGTAGTACCAATATTTTAAATTATGCTTACAATAAAAATTCTTAATCGCAAAATTTGATATTTCGTATTGATCATATATTTTGCTTAGTTTATCAACTATTATCCTATAGTATAACCCAGCTTTGGCGTAATTCTGTACTACCTTTTGTTTTAAAATATCAGGATAGTCTTCACTTTTATCAACACACATAAGATAATAGGATAAATGCGGAGAACCAATAGATAACAAACTATCAATATCTTTTTTGAGAGACTCAAATGTTTGATAAGGATAAAGAGCTATCATGTCAAGATTGTAGTTATCAAAATATCTTTCAACATTTCTTATGGCTTGATATATTTCGCTTATATTATGTGTCCTACCCATCACTCTAAGTCCAAATATATTCAAACTCTGAACACCAATACTTATCCTATTTATTCCTAAACTTCTAAGTTCTCTTATGTATTTTTCACTGATAAACTCAGGATTGATTTCAAAACTTATTTCCACATTACTAGAGAAATTAAAATATTTTTTTAGAGTATCAATTATTTCTTCGAGATATTTCAATGACATTAAATTTGGTGTACCACCACCAAAATATACAGTATCTACTATACCCAATTTATAATCCCACTCTTGTAAAATCTTAATCTTAAACTCTATTTCTTGGATTAAGGTTTGATAGAAACCGTATTTAAAGTTTGTTTCTTTAAAAAAATCACAATAAAAACATTTTTTTATACAAAAGGGATAGTGTATATATATGCCTAAATTATTACGGGGATTTAGTATGCCGTATACTTCATTAGGTACCCTAACAAAAATCGTTTCCATTGTTTTTTTCTTTTTATTAATTCTTTTTACTTTAATTTTTCCCTATTCAAGCTTTTGTTATGCTGGAATAGCGATTCCACCCAAAGATTTAATGTACAAACATGATCCTGAGTATAAAACCCCAGATCTAGATCCAGATGATCCAGACTCACAAAAAGAACCACCACCAAAAATATATTACTACAACGAAAATATCTTCCAACAATACTATAACAGCGGAGTATATATAAAAAAAGACACTAACCAAACAGATAACCAATTTCAGAATACAAATCAGTCAGATTCACAAACATATCAACCTGAAAAAACTAGACAAGTAACCAATATTTATCCAATTTTCATTGGTATAACTATAATACTATTAATTACTTTAAGTTTACTATTATACATTTCTAAGTCTCAAGGGCAGCCCCCCCCACCAGTATACGAGAAATACTCAACTAAACCTAAGAAAACAAAAAGAGAAACAATATTCGATAAAGTAAAATAATCAAAATAATCAAAATAATCAAAAAAGAAATATGCGGAGGTAAAAAATATGGAAGATTATACCTACACAATTGATACCAAACAAGAAACAATTGAAAATAAGTCTATAAAGTACTCAAAAAAAAAGTTAGTCTTAGCAGGAATAATAGGAGCTGTAGTAGGAATGATAAGTTACATAATATATGAAAATCTAGATCAAGAAACCAAAGATAACTTTTCTAAACAAATAATACACAACTTGAAAAATTTAATAAATAACATCCTACCAGGTACCTGAATTGCTAACAGTATCATATAAAATAGCTAAAAGTAATATACTCCACAAAAAAGAAAGAACTTTACTTACAATGTTTTCAATTGCTCTATCGATATTCATTTCCTTCATTCTACTTTCCTTAGTACAAGGGTTTTTATCAATAGTGGAAAAATCACTAAAAAACAAAAATATAGAAATGATAATAACTACCAAAGACTTACCAATAGAAATAGGTCCAATAATAATAAATCCATCAATACATTCTATCCCCTATCAGCTATATAGCACACTTGAATTATACCAAGACCAAATTAGAATAACCCCAGTGTATAAAAACATGATAACTATTGATGATAAACTTATACCCATAATATCACTTGATTTCGAAAAAATCAAGGAATTTTACCCAAATATAAACATTACATCTACACCAAGATACTACGCTCTAGTTGGTAAAAAATTATCTAAAATCTTACAAAAAGATAAAATACAGATAAATAATGTGGAATTTCCAATACAAGTAATCGATAAAGAGCTTAATGGGTATGAAGATTATTCAATATTTATTGACTTTAGAGTCTATACTTCCGTAGCAAAAAGACTTAATCCAGATCAAATATGGATTAACAATATACCAAATCTTAAAACTCTAATAGATATAGTAAATCAATACCCTGATCTTAGACTAATTGAATCAAAAAAAGTTAGTTATATACAGGAGACCATAATAACTACTCTAAAAATCTTGCAAGTCATAATGGTAATAGCGTCCATATCAATAGCATTAATTGCTTCTACTAATACTATTTTGATAACTACCTTTGAAAGAATACCCGAATTTACAATACTTTTAGCCATAGGTTCCCCTAGAGGAGTTGTATTCTTATCAATAATGATAGAAAGTTTGATAATATCAATTATATCAAGTTTATTTGGAATGGTTTTAGGGATAATAGTTATGCTATTTGTAGGAGGAGCTATTCAAAAAGCAATAAACATTTCCATTCCATTAATAGCTAATACACAAATAGTAATTCAACAAATTATCGTGATATCTTTCACTATAGGCATAATATCATCTATCCTACCTGCCTATATAGCATCTACAATAGAAGTACAATCTAACATAAGGATCTAGAGGTTAACATTATATCTTAACAAAGAGAAACTTTTTACTTTAAGCTGATTATCATAAAATGGTTCAGAAAATGGAACTCCATGGTTATCAACGTTTATTATTCTTCCATCGAGATATTCATAAGGGAAAGGATCCAAACTTAACCTAGTATGACCAATAACATATCTGCGTATGTTGTTCTTATCTAATGCTTTAATAATTTCTTGCTGATCAGTAGGCTCTGTTCTAACACCATTAAACGCATCTATACCCCATATCTTTCTACTCCACAATATAATTTGTACATCTTCTTCTCTTATATTGTTATTAACTATTCTGTCTATACATTCAAGATCATCTGGGAAAGAGTGACTAATCACTATTTTTGTGTTATCTTCTAATTCAAACCAAACATAAACTAATAGCTCTTTAAAAATAATCTGATTTGAAATGCATTCAAGTAAACTATCTATATTGCTATCAAAAGATCTAATCGTATTCATACCACCTTGTGTATACCAGTTATAGAAATTCAAATAATCCTCTAATATACCGTCTTCTGACAATTCTCTAACAAGTGAATAAGGATTAGAATATGTTCTTTGAAGAATGTCAGCAAATCTTTGTCTACCTATTTTATTGACTATCTTCAGAGCGTTAAACATCATGTCTTCATGATTTCCCACTAACGGAAATATATTTTTCCTTTTTTGGATTAAATAGGAAACAAGGTGTATTATTTTGGAAGTTCCAAAAACTAGTTGGTTCTGTGAAAGATTTAGAGGATTTTCTAATTTCTCTCCTCTCCAGTCTATATAATCACCGATAAAAATTATATACGTTTCGTAATCTATTATTTGTATTTGTTTCTCTATATCTTTCTCTTGGTCATTATATACTATAATGTTTTTTTGTTGCAATATCCTAAGCAATTTATAATAATCTCCATGTAAATCGCCTATTATCAACATAGTTCTTCCTCTCCATTCTCATTTTTACCATCAATTACTTTTTGAATTATAAATGCAAGATTAATAACCTTGGCATCATTGTAGTAGTTTGAGATAATTTGTATCCCTACGGGCATAGAGCTTATATAGTAGGGTATGTTTAGAGATGGTAGACCTGCTAGATTTACAGCTACAGTATATACGTCACTTAGGTACATTTGTATAGGATCCTTTAATTTTTCGCCTATTTTCCAAGGAAGAGTTGGGGAAGTAGGCATTATAACAAAATCCACCTGTTCAAATATTTTCTGGAAATCCTTTTTTATAATATTCCTTACTTGCAAGGCTTTTTTGTAATAAGCATCATAGTATCCACTTGAAAGACAAAACGTTCCAGCTAGTATCCTTCTCTTTACTTCTATACCAAATCCTTCACCCCTACTTTTTTTCATCATTGTTCGTAAATCTTGAGATTCAATATCTCTATAACCATATCTAACCCCATCGTACCTAGCCAAATTTGAACTAGCTTCACTAGTCGCTATTATGTAGTAACAAGGTATAGAATACTCGAGATAAGGGAATTCCACCTCTATAATTATTGCTCCCTCCATCTCCAATTTAGCAATTAAGTCCTTTATCGAGTTTTTAACTATCGGATCAACGGCAGGATCTTCTACTATTTTTATAGGAAAACCTACTCTTATACCTTTCAAGTCATTAAAAAACAGCTTAACATTATAGTTATCATCGATGAATTCTGGAATAAATTCTTTGGAGCTAGTACTATCATATGGATCATAACCAGATATAACCTGCATAATTAAGGAAAGATCCTCTATATACTTAGAGAATGGACCAATTTGGTCTAATGAGGAAGCATAAGCAACTAATCCATAACGTGATACGACTCCATAAGTAGGCTTTAAGCCATATATTCCACAAAAAGCTGCCGGAAGTCTAATTGATCCACCAGTATCTGATCCCAAAGAAACAGGTACCATATTAGCAGCGACAGCTACAGCACTCCCACCACTAGATCCACCTGCAACCAAACTAGTATCCAATGGATTCTTTACTACACCATAAAAAGAGTTCTCATTCGTTGAACCCATTGCAAATTCATCCAAGTTTGTCTTCCCAACTATTATAGCCCCAGCAGTATATAACTTGTCAACAACAGTAGCGTTGTATGGGGATATATAATTACTTAAAATTTTTGATGCACAAGTTGTTGGATAACCCTTTACATTTATATTATCCTTTATTGCAACGGGAATTCCTATTAAAGGTGTATAAATGCCTCTATTGACCATTTCCTGGGCTCTCTCAACCTGTTGATATATATAATCCCTATCAAAAATAGTGATAAAAGCATTATACATCGGGTCATATTTTTCTATTTTTTCAATAAAATTGTCCACTACTTCCCTTATACTAACCTGCTTTTTTATGATCTTGCTTAGTATATTTCTAGCACTCAATCAAAACACCCCCTAACGTAACAATTCAATAGATACCAATTACCACTGTAAACAAAGTAGCCCATAATTCTAACTATATCCCAAGAACTTGATAAATTGGATACTAACTCTAAATACATCCTCTCATACACTTTTTTGTATTCTCCATAACCTATTTTCCTTAGCTGATCTAATAGAAATTCTTTGATTTTCTTTACGACTTCATCTGACAGAGTTGTTTGCTTCAATTCAATTTCTATAACTAGAGCTTTCTCTTCTTCTTGAACATAACTAAATATGTCAAAATTTTGTATATCAAAATTCTCTAGAAAGGTTAGTCTAAACTTGAAATCTTTTTCATACTTATCTTTCAAATAATTGGATATAAGATCATCAAAGAAAATTTCTTGATTTTGAATAGTAGCTCGATTGTTGTATAAATATAGCTTATTTGTACTAATTCTGTAACTCAGGTTTAATTTATTCAGGTACCCTTTGTAAGATAAGAATGATTGATAAAGGTATTGATTTGTTTGTAATGATATGTTAAAAGATCTTACTTTACTGGGCTGATCCGTATAGTAGTTACTAAATATTTTCAAGACATTTGAGTCTAGGTTTTGTGGAGAGACTATAAAGAAGCAAATATCTTCTCGTCGAATATTCTGCATATATTCAAACATAACTTTGTAAGATATAGATTGAACTGTTTTTATAGTTCCACCAGTAGGATTGGTATATCTAGTAAAAACAGGTGCATGCTGGAATTTAGCTGAAAGCTCAGCCAAAACAACACCTTTCTCCTTATCAAGAGAATCTTGATCAAAATTTGGATTAAACAAAGCTTCTAAAAAAACAGGTATAATTATATAAATGTCACCAACAGCATAAAAAGATACGTAATCATTATAAGTGGTTGCATTATACTGAGTATTTACAAGTAATTCCTTTATGCTTTTATTTTTTATTTTATTTCTGAAAAACATATGTTCCCATAGGTGAGCTATACCGTAATATTGAGGGGGATCATACTTGGCTCCTCTTCTAACCACAATTCCAAAACCAGATAAAACTATTCCATTGTTTTGAATAAAATACATTCTACTTTTACCAATCTGATACTCATCTACCCTAATTCTGGAAAACTTTACATTTAATTCTGTACTATTGGTATACTTGAAACTAAAAATTATTACAGCAGTAGCTATAATCCATAATTTAGTTAATTGAATAAATATCTTACCTAACATTAATCCTAGTAATATATAGTTACTGTTCTATGATGATTAGGTAGATCAGGTGTAGATTTAGCTAGATTCCAAAGAATATTATCTACTAATGCTGGATAGGTTTTTGTTCTTTCAGCGATTAGTTCAACTGCATAAACAGTAGCTGATCTAATTTCTACTTCCTTTATATCCTTTGGATTTATTATTTTACCTGTATTTATCTCATTCTGAAGATCTTCCGAATAAGAAATAATTCCCTTGTAGGATAAATACTGTGGCAGTTTATAGTCAGCAAATGCCGTTAATTTACTTATATTTTTGAAATTCAAATATTCTAAAAATTGATATTTCTGCAGTATTTCTGGATTGTTATTCTTATAATGTTGGTAAAGAAGATATAGATCATGAGCTAAGATTTGAGCTCTTTTATAAAACCCAACCTTTATAACTTTACCATCGTTAAGCTGATAAGTTGCTACATCATTAAAACCATTGAAAGTTTCCACAACCATAGAAACGAACTTATTAACATCCCTATTTGCTTGAACTAGAATATCCACTATCTTGTGAGGATTATTGTTATTAGTTAAAGATAGCCTATAAGGATCTTCCTGCTCTTCTTTCACTTTACCCTGCACATTTCTCTCTTTTATCCCTTCCCAAAATATCATTTTGTACATCTCAGATATCGGTTTCTGAAAAATATTCTCTCCTAACTCTCTCAAGTTAGTTACCCTCTCCTCTATAAGTTTTAACTCTCCATATGCATAGTGTAGGTCTTCATAAGTAGGGTACAACATCCTCATCAATTCATTCTTAAATATTTTAGCCCAATAGTAAGGGTAAACAAACAATTCTGAATTTGAGCATTCTCTCTTCAAACATAAAGCTAAAGCATTATATCCACTAACATACTCTTGATTGTATTTTATCGTCCATTTAGAAGTTTTTTTATCTGCCCAAAAACAAAAGTTAATTGTATCTAATACGAAAAAAAACCATATGGCTTTTAAGGGATGCTCAGTGTAGTGTATATCTGAATTAAGCAATTTCTGATTCCATGTCTTTATTTGATTTGCAAATTCAGAAATAAATCTATTTATAGCTTCAGTATTTACTTTAACGTATTTCGAGTTTTCTACTACCAATCTGCATGATTCTCTAACCTGATCGGTTATTGGTTTATAGTTTACACCCAGCATTGTAATCTATTCCTCCTGTATTGAGTATATATCCGGCTTGTTTCTATATTTCTCATCCAAATCTAAACCGTATCCTACTACGAATTCTTCAGGTATTATGAAACCAACAAAATCTACTTTAACATCAACTATTCTTTTAGATGGTTTATCTAGTAAAGTACAAATTTTTATATCCCTCGGATTCCTTTCTTTTAAGAGGGAAATTATTTTGCTTAAAGTTATACCCGTATCTACTATATCTTCTATTACGAAGACAATTCTATCAGTTATATCAATAGACAGGTCTTTGAGTATCTTAACATTTTGAGTACTTACTTTTCCTTTATAGCTTGAAACCTTAATATAGTCAGTTACCACATCATGTTTTATGTTTCTGATTAGTTCTGAGAAAAAGAACACACTACCTGTAAGAACACATACAAAAACAGGTAGATCATCCCGCTCTGTTTTAATTTGTTTCAAATAATTGTCTATCTCTGTTGATAATTCAATAATTCTTCTTTGTATTTTAGCGGAAGGAATAAATACTTTCATGCTACAATGGAGTTGAATTCCTCTTCTGTAATGACTTCCTTCTGAAGTAAAGTTTCAGCCACAGTTATTAGTTTTTCTTTATAGTTAAGAATGAGGTTTTTGACTTCATTATAGCATTCATTTATAATCTTTGATACTTCTAGATCAATCAATCTAGCTGTTCCTTCACTATATTTTTTTTCTCTAACAAAATCTCTGCCGAGGAACACTTCTCTAGAGGCTTCAAATGAGATAAGCCCTAGTGAAGACATTCCGAATTGGGTTACCATGCTTCTGGCTATTCTAGTTGCTTTTTCTAGATCATTTTCTGCTCCTGTTGTGCATACATTAAGTATTAGTTCTTCTGCTGCCCTACCACCTAGTAACACCTTTATTTGAGCTAATAATTCTTCTTTTCGGTAATTGTATTTATCTTTTTCTGGTGCTTGCCAAGTTTGTCCTAAACTAGGACCGCGAGGTACAATCGATATCTTTTTAACAGGATCGGAGTAAGGCGTATATTTAGCAACGATAGCATGCCCTGCTTCGTGGTATGCTGTTATTTTTCTTTCTTCTTCCGACATTACAATACTTTTTCTTGCCGGTCCCATTAAAACTTTTTCTATTGCTTCTTCACAGTCTTGCAATTCTATTACTTGTTTTCCTTTTCTTACTGCGATAAGAGCAGCCTCATTTAACATATTCTCTAAATCTGCACCTGTAAAACCTGGTGTTCTTCTTGCTAACTCTTGTAAACTCAAGTCTGGACTTATCTTTTTGTTTCTAGCATGGATTTTAAGTATTTCTTCTCTTCCTTTAAGGTCAGGAGGTCCAACATAGATTTGTCTGTCAAACCTACCAGGTCTTTGTAAAGCTGAATCTAGTATATCTGGTCTATTGGTAGCGGCTAGAACTATTACTCCGGAATTAACCTCAAAACCATCCATTTCTACTAGTAATTGATTAAGTGTTTGTTCTCGTTCGTCATGTCCTCCACCTAAGCCAGCTCCTCTTTGTCTTCCGACTGCATCTATTTCGTCGATAAATATTATACAAGGAGAATTTCTTTTGGCTTGTTCAAATAAATCTCTAACTCTTGCTGCACCAACTCCCACAAACATTTCGACAAATTCAGAACCGCTAACATAAAAGAAGGGTACACCTGCTTCTCCAGCTATAGCTCTACCTAGTAATGTTTTACCAGTTCCAGGAGGGCCTATAAGTAAAATTCCTTTAGGTATTCTTGCTCCCATATCTATGAATTTTTGTCTATCTTTAAGAAAACCAACTATTTCTTTTAGTTCTTCTTTAACTTCTTCAATACCTGCTACATCTGCGAAAGTTACTTTAGGCATGTCTTGAGTAAACATTCTTGCTCTACTCTTAGTAAAAGAAAAAGCTTGACTACTACCACTTTGAGCTTGTCTAAAGAAAGCTAACAGGATTAAAATAAACAAGATAAAGGGAACTATATTTAGAATTATAAACCACAAGGTATTATCAGAAGGAGGTATATATCTAAAATTTATTCCCTTTTCTTTGAGAGTTTTAACCAGTTCATAGTCTTGAGGATAAAAAGCTCTTATTTTGTAATATTTCTTGTCGATTGGCTGGTATAGTTCTAGAGTTATCTCTTTATCTTTTATTACTGCTTCCCTTGCGTTATTCTTTTCTATCTGCTGCCATAAATCATAGTAAGAAGTCTCCTTTATATTCAATGATTTTTCTGTTAAAAGCATAGAAAGGTATATAGCCAACAGTATTATAGCTAGCCAGACTAAAAAGGTTTTCATATATTTGAGTCCTTTCCTAATTATTATAATTTTATCTACACTATCTTCTATCCTTTTCTTGTTGTACCCGGTTTTATTGAAGGATTGTAGGTGGAATTATATAAGTAAAAATAGAGGGGCAAATACACGATGAGAAGTAGTTTTCTTACTAATGTTCTGGCAATGGTTTTGGCAGGAGGAGAAGGTACAAGACTATTCCCTCTAACTAAAGAAAGATGTAAGCCAGCAGTACCATTTGGGTCAAGATACAGAATAATAGATTTTGTACTCAGCAATCTAATAAATAGTGGAATAATGAAAATAAACGTACTTACTCAATATAAAGCACATTCCCTTATAAGGCATATACAGACCAACTGGAGTTTGAATTACAAATTTGGTTTTTATGTTAATATAGTTCCTCCACAAATGAGGATAGGTAAAATATGGTTTAGGGGAACAGCGGATGCAATATATCAAAACTTAAACCTAATATTTGATGAACAACCAGACTACGTTATAATCTTGTCTTCAGATCACATATACACGATGGACATAAAACATATGATAGATTACCACATAAGTAAAGATGCAGATATAACGGTAGCAACCTTTCCAGTAGATCCTCAAGAAGCACCTAGATTTGGAATAATGAAAATAGATTCCGACTCAAGAATAGTAAGTTTCCTAGAAAAACCAAAAATAGAAGAAATAGAAGGATATATAGTAAACAATAAAGTTCTAGCTTCCATGGGAAATTATGTCTTTAATAGAGACGTATTAATAAAAATACTAGAACATGATGCACTTAAAGATACTAGCCATGATTTTGGTAAAAATATAATCCCTGAAAGTATAAAAAGGCATAAAGTATACAGTTATAGCTTTGAGAAAACTAATATTCCTGGTTCAAATAAGCCACCTTATTGGAGAGATGTAGGAACGGTTAAATCGTATTTTGACGCAAATATGGAATTACTTGAAGAAAATCCACCTATAGATCTATACAATCCTTATTGGCCTATATACTCTGCCTATACAGCTTTACCAGCTGCCAAAATAATTGGAGAAAATGTAAATATAAAAAACTCTATTATTGCGGAAGGATGCATAATAGAAAACAATACCGTAATCAAAAACTCTATTATCTTTACCAAATGCCATATAAAAAGTAACTCCTATATAGAGAATTCTATCATCCTCGATGGATGTACAATATCGAGCAATTCTATAATTACCAATTCCATTCTTGACAAAGGGGTAATAGTTGATTCTAACGTAGAACTATCAGATAGAACTAAAGATAAATTCTTTACAAGCGATGGAATAATCGTAGTGCCTAAAGGGCAAAAAGTAGAAAAAGATAGTATCCAAAAAGAAAAGCAACTAAATATAATATGAAGAACATAATATATGATTTGAAAAATAGACTTAACTTAAGTATATGGCTTGATTATCTGGATAGAGAAGTTTTAGAACTCCTACCAAATTTAGTTAAAGAAGAAAAAATCTACGGAATAACTACTAACCCAACTATTTTCAATAATGCTATCAATAAATACTCCTCAGCGTATCTTAAACATTATGATTTTGGAGCTAATATTTTCGATATAATAGAAAGCATAATGATAGAAGACGTAAAAAAAGCATGTGAAATATTACTACCTTTATACGAAAAAACAAATCATCAAGATGGTTTAGTTAGTATAGAACTACCACCTTACATAGCTTACGATGAGCATCAAACAATCCATAAAGCAAAACAAATATGGGAAAAAATACAAATGCCTAATGTTATGATAAAAGTACCTGCCACTAATGAAGGTATAAATGCTATAAAGAAATTATTCGAAGAAAATATAAATGTAAACATAACGCTTCTATTTTCCGTTTCCAAATATATCCAAGTAGTAGAGTCGTATAAGCAATCAAAGACACAGTATTCAAGTAAATCTATAACTGTAGCTTCCTTTTTCGTTAGTAGAGTAGATACAGCCATAGACAATATATTACATAAAATGTTGCATAGTAAAATAATTAGTCAAAGTGATTTTGAATTGCTGATAGGTAATGTAGCGGTAGCAAATTGTATGTTAGCGTATAAACACTATCTTAAATCATTCAACGAGTCAGATATAGCTAAGGGAGAATATCAAAGAATATTATGGGCAAGTACAAGTACAAAGAATCCTTCTTACCACCAACTGAAATATGTTATAGAATTGTTGACACCAAATTCAATAAATACAATACCTTACAACACTTACCAGCTACTGATGCAATCGGATATAGATATAGACCAAATTAAATCAAATTATACTCAAAAAATGGAAACATCAGAAAAGTTAGTAGAACTTTTGAATAAATACATAAATTTAGAGTATATCTTAGAAGACTTACTTTACAGAGGTGTTACGCTTTTCAGTGATTCATATAATTCGATTTTGTATACGGTAATAGAGAAAGTTGTAGATAACCGCTTCCCTGAAGCGGAATATAAAAATCAGGGATTCTCAGAAAGGAATGAAGTATGAAAGTTTTTATAAACGGTACTTTATATGATAAGCATGAAGCTAAGATATCGGTATGGGATCACGGTTTTCTATACGGTGATGGTGTATTTGAAGGAATAAGAGTATACAATAATGCTATATTCAAACTTGATCCTCATCTAATAAGGTTGTATAGCTCAGCAAGAGTAATTCAGTTAAAAATCCCATATTCGTATGAAGAGATGAAGCAGCATGTAATAAATACAGTTAGAGTTAATCTGGAAGAACAAAAAATACAGGATGCATATATAAGACTAGTAGTTAGCAGAGGAGAAGGAGATCTGGGCCTAGATCCTAGAAAATGTAAATCACCTACTACGGTTATAATTGTTGATAAAATACAACTATATCCAAAAGAGTTCTATGAAAAAGGACTAAGATTAATATTTTCCTCTTTTCGAAGACCCTCAGCGGATATCTTATCACCAAGAATAAAATCACTAAATTACCTAAATAATATACTCGCCAAAATGGAAGCAAACAATTCAAATGCTCAAGAAGCAATAATGTTAAATTCAAATGGATATGTTACTGAATGCACTGCAGACAATATTTTTATAGTAAAAGATGGTATAGTAAAAACTCCCCCTCCATTCGTAGGTATACTAGAAGGTATAACAAGACAAAGTGTATTAGAAATGTGCCAAGAATTGAATATTCAAACAGAAGAATCAATCATTGATATCAAAGACCTATTGAATGCGGATGAAGTATTTATTACTGGTACTGGAGCTGAGATAGTACCTGTCAGAGAAATAAATAATGTAGAATTCCCAATAGGAAAGATAACCCTAAAACTGATGAATTACTTTAGAGAATTCATTAAAAAGCATTCAACCCCAGTTTTTGCAAACGTATAACTCTACTATAGGAGGTATATTATGAATACTTCTCTAGGATTACAAGAAAATATTGCTGCAGCCTTGTCATACATACCTATAATTTGTATAGTCTTCTTGTTAATAGAAAGAGAAAACAATTTCGTAAGATTTCATGCAATACAATCAGCTCTTATTTTTTCGATTGCAATGGTGTTTATAGTAATTTCATCAGTTGTATCTTGCTTTGCTAGTTTTATACCAGCAATAGGACAAATCCTTTCGTGTGTATGTACTCTTGCAATAATACCTTTCTCCATAGCATACTCTGTACTCATAATATTCCTTGCTATAAAAGCTTATCAACGAGAACATTTTAAACTACCTATAATAGGAGATTATGCTGAGAAAGTCGTATATAAACCATAGAATGCAATCTGGTATTATTATTTTGGATAGGTTTATAAGGATTGTTTTTACCGTTTTAATTCTTCTTATATTAATGCATATCTATGCCAATAGTACAGTAGATAGTATAAAGTTCCCTTCTAAAAAATTTGAAGGAAACTTTAAAGATGTTAGTCTAAAAAATTTGCTAAGCATTATAGTATCCGAAATTCCATATAACTTTGTCATAGATGTAAATCCAGAAACAAAAATATCAATAAGTTTCAAAAGATCAACTATAAAAGAAGCATTCAAATCTATAGTAACATATGGAAATCTAGAAGTTATCAAGATAGATGATAGAACTTTTTTAATTATAGATAAAGAAAAAGCTAAGCAGTATATAAAGAGGGATCAATTTGTTGTAAGGCTAATCTACTGTCCAGCTGACTATGTTAAAAATATACTCTACACTAGTTATAAGGATGTCAATTTTCTAGTTGACAACTTCTCTAATTCACTAATAATAGAATGCAGTTCTGATAAAGCTGATTATATAACTAAACTGGTGAAACTTTTTGATACCCCAGAATCAGAACTAAAAACCAAAGTATTTAAACTTAGTAATGCTAAAGCTAAAGAAATACAAGGTATACTATCAAATTCAGTGTATGATTTCCAAAATCCAGTTATAAAACATCAGGTTAAAATCGATGCGGATGAAAGGACAAATAGTATAGTTGTTACTGCCCCAAAATATGTTCTTAATAACATACAGCAAATACTTTATGATATAGTAGATAAAAAACTACCACAAGTATTAATAGACATACAAGTTGTTGAAATAAACAGAGACAGGATGAAAGATTTAGGTATATATCCTGGTGAAAATTCTAATATAACTGTATTGTTAGAAAGATCACCGACGCAGCAGCAACAACAACCTATTAATCCACTTGATGCAGTAGTTTTTGTGCAATCTGATAAAATCGCATTCCCTGTTAGAACAGGTATTAATTTAAGAGTTTTAATGCTTGAGAAAAAAGGTGTAGCGAGAATATTAGCTAACCCTAAATTATTAGCTTCTGACGGAAAAGTAGCTAAGGTATTTCTTGGAGATAGAATCCCCTACTTGGCACCTCAATTAGTGCCTATAGGTCAAACAACATCAATCCAACAGAATATCCTCTTTACTGACGTAGGAATAAATCTAGAGTTCCAACCAATGGTAACTAAGGATAAACATATAAATCTAAAAATAAATCCCAAACTGAGTTATTTAGTAAAACTCGACCCAGCACCATGGACAGCTACCAGAGAAGTATTAACCGAGCTAACAGTTAAATCAGAAGACACCATAGTAATTGCAGGATTAATCAGAGAAGAAGAAAGAAAAACTTATTTTAAAATACCATTAATAGGTGATATACCTATTATTGGTAGTTTATTTAGAGCGGAGAAAAAATCAATTCAGAATAGCGAAGTCGTATTTATCATAACTCCTAAAATTATCAACCTGGCTAATGATACCATTTCAAATCCAAATGAAAATCCTAAGAATGAAAACCCCAAGAATGAAAATGTTAATCAAGAGTCTTCTGAAAAGCAGTCACCTTAATACTCAGATTTCCTAAGAAAGTCAAATAATTTCCTGAATGCGATGTACCTATGGCTAATTGAGCATTTAAGAGACATGTCCATTTGGGCAAAAGTCATTCCCAAATCAGGATAGTAGAATATAGGATCAAATCCAAAACCATTTTCTCCCATAGGTTTTTCTGCTAGATATCCTTCAACGATCCCTTCAAAAGAAAAATATCTAGAAAAATCAAATAGTATAACTACAGTACAAACATATCTACATTTGGTATATGACTTATCTAAAGTACTAGCCATTTGGGAGATAGCAATATTTTTTTGGTGTTGGTTAAGACCAGGAAAGATTTTGCTTGTTTTGGTACCGGGGAACCCAAGTAAACATTCTATTTCTAATCCACTATCTTCTGCTATTACAGGCCTAAAAACTTGATGATATACATACTGCGCCTTTTTTAGTGCATTTTCGTAATAGGTATTGAAATTTTCAATATCCTCTGGTATATCTTTATCTATTTTTTTCAAATCCAACCTAAAATCTGGGTATTCCTGTTTGTACTTATTGAGTATATGAATTATTTCTCTATATTTACTTTCGTTTTTTGTTGCTAGGTAAAACATTGCTCAATATCCTCATGCATTTTTAGTTTTGGATTATTTTCATCCAACTCGCTAAAATCCATGCTATCAAATACCTTACCATATTTGCCAAATATCAGGTAAATCAAACTTTTAGTAATAAATGGATTCAGTTGTACGTATTCTCTGTAGATATTTTGTTTGAACATTTTTTCAATAAGGAAATTTACAAATAAATTGAAGCTTGTAATGTAAAAGAGATTAATTACTTCGCTTTGTTTATAATGGTTTATTTTGTGTATTAATACTTCCATAAATTTTTTGACACTTATGTAGGGGAATAGGAAGTTATCAGGAAAAACTGGTTTTATTCCTAGTTTCAAAATTCTATGGAAAATTTTAGTCCATAGACTATCTTGATTTAACACTATGCCAAGTCTAAATATAATGTGATCTCTGTTTTTAACTGTATTTTCCCATCTTTCAAACTCTTTTCTTAAATACTGTGAATATATCCATACTGCTGAAGGTATTATAAATACAAATTTTTTTTTGACTATTGAAGATAATGTTTGAGTAAATCTTATTCTTGTATTCCAAATAAGGTAGTCTCTAAGAGGCTGAGGGAAAAGAAAAGCTTTAAAAATATTGTACCCTGCAAAGTTGATTATAAAGCCTTCACCCAGATTATTAGTTACCTTTTCTATTTCAGAATAGGGAAATATATTGAGGTCTTTATCCAAATTGTTTTTACTTGTGGTAAATATGTATATTTTGAAGCTATGTTGAATTTGATGTAGATAGGTGAGTAATTTCTGTGTTAAAAAGGAGTTTAGAGATAGTATGATTAGGTTAGTCAAGTATGATTTCTCCTTCAAGTCCCCAAAGATAAGCATTAGATATTTTTACCTTATAGAATTGGCCCGATATATCTGACTTAGGTTTGTCAAAAACCACTATTTTGTTGGTTTCGGTTCTTCCTTCCCATTTATCTGGGTTTTTATCGGTTGGACCTTCCACCAATATTTCTACTGTTTTACCTATGTATTCTTTATTTTTCTCTTCGGTTATTTTATTTTGTTCTTCTATTAGCTTATAAAGTCTTTTCAGTCTTTCTCTATATGGGATGGAATTGGGATAAGTAGCTGCTTTAGTACCCTCTCTTTCACTATAAGCAAACATAAAAGCTTGATCAAATCTAACTTTTCTAATTACTTCCAATGTATCGTTAAATTGTTCTTCAGTTTCGCCAGGAAAACCAACTATTATATCAGTTGATATTGAAATATACTTGTTTCTTGATCTAAATTGATTAACTATATCAAGGAATTGTTCTACCGTATATCTTCTTGCCATTTTTCTGAGAACTTCATTATTTCCGCTTTGCAATGGTAAGTGAATATGTTTTGCTATTTTAGGACTACTTGAAATAACTTCTATTTGCTTGGAATTGAAATTAGTTGGGTAAGGAGATGTAAATCTTATCCATTTTATGTTTCTAACTATCTGAGTTGTTTCATATAAAAGGTCAGCAAAATCGTATTCAAATTTTTTATCTATTCCGTAGGCATTAACAGTTTGCCCAAGATATATTATTTCCTTGTAACCTTTTTCATCTAGTTGTTTAACTTCATTAAGAATTTCTTGTTTATCTCTAGACTGCATTTTTCCACGAGTGAAAGGAACTATACAAAATGTACAATAGTAATCACAACCGAACATTATGGGTATGTAAGCGGAGTATTTAGATAGCCTTCTTGGTGGTATATCTGGTTCTACTCTACCGGTGAAATCTACATCTACTACTTTTTTTCTTGAGTACTTAATTTCTTGAAGTATTTGTGGTAAAGCAGAGATTCTATGGGTTCCTAGAACTATATCTACATGATCTATTGAAGATATTTTGAGATAATCTTTTTGAGCAAGACAGCCTGCTACTATTACTATCATATCCTTTTTTTGATTTTTGATTCTTTTAAGAGCTCCGAGTCTACCATAGAATTTATTCTCAGCATTTTTTCTGACTGCACATGTATTAAATACTACTATGTCTGCGTCTTGCTCATTATCTACATTTTTTGCTCCTAGTTTTTCTAAAATAGATCCTATTAGTTCACTATCATATTCGTTGGCCTGACATCCATATGTTTTTATGTAATATTTATACCCTTGTAAGCTCATCAATATAATATTTTTATACTCTATATCATTTACCCTGTTTTATTAAACTTCATTTAACATCATATAAGAGACACATCTTATGATGAAAATTGTAGATCAGGGTAGCTACTATTTTTCACCTGAACTTGCAAACCTAGATAAATATCAAATCTATAGTGTAGTGGTTATACATAGCAAGAATCGGAATATATTATGGTACAACAGTTATTCATTATTCATGAAACAGAGAAACTGTTTATAATTTACTTGAGTATCTTTCAATATTTAACAAAAGGAAAATCCCTTTTCTAAATTTAACGAAGCATATAGTAGGATATTAAGAATTAGATTCACAACTTATATAGAGGGGGGGTAAATGAGAGTATACTTTATTCAATTGTTAACTATAAGTATATTATATACAATAATTTTCATTTATTCTTGTAAATCAAAAGGTATCAAATTCTTTGGGTTCAACAATTTTTCTTATACACCTGCAATTGGAAAGGTTTCCAACACTTTTGGAAATCCATTAGGCAGAGACATAGATTCAGATGGAGATAATGATTCTGCTGTTGTTCTTCATAATATCGCTGGCGGGAATGGAAATGATTATAGTGCTTCAATATATGTAGATCAAAACGGTAAAATCTATATCACTGGAATTAGTTGGAATGGTCCGAATTATGATCTAATAGTAACAAGACTAAACAGTGATGGTAGTTTAGATGCCACGTTTGATACTGATGGAAAGGTTGTTCTTCATAACATTGCTGGTGGGAATACAGATGATAGAGGTCATTCAATCTATGTAGATCAAAGCGGTAAAGTTTATGTTACTGGTTATAGCAATGGAAGTGGAACAAGTATTGGTCTTATAGTAGTGAAGATAGAATAAAGTATGCTGTTGGTTACGGCTTGAATAGAGCAGATTATAATTTAATATTTGATTCTGGGGCTACATTATTCTTCATAACATAGCTGGAGGTAACGGGATTGATAGAAACTATTCAATATACGTAGATCAAACTGGTAAAGTTTATGTTACAGGATATAGTTGGGGAAATGGAACTTCCTGGGATCTAATAATTACAACCCTTAAAATAACTCGATATTGTTTTCAAATCTCTGTACACGTTTAAATTCTTCTTTGGCACATTTAAACTCTGCATCTTTACCTGCAGAAGCTAGACCCTGGGTAGTTTAAATTCCTCTTTGGCACATTTAAACCCGTGCTGCCTCAAACCTCTAGCTAGGATTTTTTACCCTCCATAACATATTCTATTAGTGTGAATAAAAAGCTTCCGATTGGTGTCAGCTCTTTTGAAAAAATCAGATCTGA
>JBCNVB010000013.1:0-238491 GCA_039630415.1 bacterium
TTGTTGGATGATGAAGGCTACTACTTGCATAGCACTTTCTGCATTGTTGACCATATTCTGTTCAACGATGTATTCATGGTTTGTTTTGAAGTTTGTTTTTGTCAAACCGAACAGTGCGATCGACATCATTATCAAAACCACGATAAAAAATAGCGTGCTTAATAGAAGAACTCCCTTTTTGTATCTTGCAGCTTCGATCTTTGAAAGGTTGTCCTTCATAATAAAGAAACACCCCCTTATGTTTTCTTATGAGGTATGTAAAAAGTATGAGCGATCTTTTGGGAGAATTTTGAGGAAAATTTTGAGGAAACCTTTTTTCTGCTTGTATACGCGCTGATTCACAACCTCTATACCCACTTCTAATCGACTTCTACTAATATTAAATTAAATCCAAAATCTCAAAATTCCTACCTATTAGATTCTGCTTGCTGAAACAAATAATACGCATAAACCCTGTTCCTACCCCAACTAAAATAATAGCTCCTCGAAAAAAGCAAAATCAATGTCTTGTTACTCGATAACGCCAACTGCCTAATAGACTTGGGAATAGATTTCGAAAGAGTTACAATCAAACAATTATACGCCTTACTTACAATCTTTTCAACAATCCTACAAAAAAAATCTTCTTCAAACGCCGTCGATGGAATATAAATAAACATCCTTTCTTTGCAAATCTTATCAAACTGATCAGACAGGTATTCTTCAATATCCGCTTTTATGAACTCAAGATCCTGAGCACTAACCACCAACTTACCCAACAAATTTTTAATCCTATTGGCTTTCTGAATAAAAGTGCTGATATTATCAACACCTATCGATTTTAGGTTAAACATAATTTTTGCGGTAAAAACGGTTTTACCAACACCACAACCCAAGTCCACAAAAAATCTCCCACCTATGTCAACTACACTACCAACATCACGTATGATTTTGTACATCGTAATATAGGGTGTTTCTCCATAGGTGTAGTTTTCCGCCTTTGGTAACTTGTACTTGGATATTTCCAAATATACCACCCACCGCGGCGGAAGCAAAATATACTCATAAAAAAAAGCAATCTTAACCATCAACAACCTCAAACACCCAAAAGGATGCTTAAACAAAAGCGAAAGGTCAATCAGTGACAAAAAAAAGTTATAAACGTAGTAGATAATCCCTTGGATCAGGAGTTGAAAGAAGTTGAGGAGATAGAGGATATTAAACAGAGTTGTAAGGAGCTGGGGATGGGATTCGAACCCACGACCTGCTCATTACGAGTGAGCCGCTCTACCAACTGAGCTACCCCAGCATCACACCCAACCCCCCTCTATATCAATTCAATTTACATAGGTGAAAGCCTCCTTTTGTAGAATTCCTAATACAAACACTCCACTAATACAAGCACTCTAAAGGAGGGATAGATAATGAAAATTGCAGTACTTACGGGCGGAGGAGATGCACCAGGACTCAACGCCTACCTAAAAGGACTTTACCTAAACTGCATAAAAAACGGATTCGAACTATACGGTTATCTGGACGGATGGAAAGGCGTACTCGAAAATAAATACATCAAACTCGAAGAAAAAGAAGTTATCAGAGCCTTCCACGAAGGAGGAACACTCATCGGTAGCTCCAGAACCAACCCCGCTAAAGACCAACAAACAATGAATAAAGCCATAGAAAACTTCAAATCCAGCGGGTTTAACTGTTTAATAGCAATAGGCGGAGAAGACACCATCGGCGCATCCTCCAAAATGTATAAAGCAGGTATACCCGTAATAGGACTACCCAAAACAATCGACTACGACCTCGTCGGAACAGAATTTACGGTCGGATTCAATACCGCTATCAACATCGTAATGGACTGCATCGAAAAACTAATCACCACCGCTAAATCACACAAAAGAGTCATAGTCGTAGAAGTAATGGGTAGACATGCGGGATGGATAGCACTATACGGCGGACTCGCAGGCGGCGCTAACTACATCCTCATACCAGAAGTTACACCCAATATCCCCGAACTTGTCGAATTCATCAAACAAAGATACGAAAGAGGAGATAAATACGCAGTCATCGTCGTAGCCGAAGGCGTAAAAATAAAAGAAGAAGACAAACCAAAACAAGTAGTAGACGAATACGGACACGTAAAACTCGGAGGAGTAGGCGAAACACTCGCACAAATAATCGAAGAACAAACCAAAATAACCACCCGCTCCGTAAACCTAGGCCACCTACAACGAGGAGGACCCGCCACCTCCTACGACCGCATCATACCCCTACTCCTCGCCTCCAAAACCATAGAACTCATCAAAAACCAAACCTTCGGAAAAATGGTATGCATAAAAAACGGACAAGTCGATACTATTAACCTCGAAGAAGCCGAAGGCAAAACCAAAAAAGTACCACCAGAACTATACAACCAACTCAAAACCTACTTCCACTAAAAAACTACACTAAAAAGCTACGCTAAAAAGCTACACTAAAAAAAGCTACGCTAAAAAAAAGCTACGCTAAAAAAACGCATATTCCACTGCAGGATGCTAACAAAGCATAGAAAATAACATAAAAGGGATAAAAAAAACAAGCAAATTAACACAGATCAAATTGGATAAATTCCGCCACCTTGGTAGGCGGAATAAAAATAACCAAGGGCAAGTAAAAACTTGCACCCAAAACAAAAATGCTAAAAGTAGACGTTAAAATCCCCCTCGACGTACCCCCATCCAAAAAAGAAGAATACCTCAAAAACTATTACCAAGCAACAGAAGGAACAGGAAGACTGTTTATATTCGCAGGTGACCAAAAAGTAGAACACCTAAACGACGATTTTTATGGCCCAGATGTACACCCCGATGACAATCACCCGGAACACCTTTTCAGAATCGCAAGTAGAGCCAAAATCGGAGCATTCGCAACCCAACTCGGACTCATAGCAAGATACGGCGAAGACTACCCAAACATACCCTACATCGTAAAAATTAACTCCAAAACACACCTAGTAAAAACAAGCCAAAAAGACCCACTAAGCCTGGCCTGGATATCCATAGACGACGTAATAGACTTCAAAAAACAAACCAACCTAAACATAGTAGGCGTAGGATACACCATATACCCCGGAAGCGAATTCGAAGCAGAAATGCTAAGAGAAGCAGCAACCATAACCTACAAAGCCCACAAAGAAGGACTCTTGGTAGTAATATGGTCCTACCCAAGAGGAAAAGCAGTAAAAGATGAAAGAGATCCACACCTAATAGCAGGAGCAGCAGGACTAGCAGCCTGCATAGGCGCGGATTTTGTCAAAGTCAACCCACCAAAAGATCAAGAAGGTAAAGAAAACCCCGAACTACTAAAAGAAGCAGTCCTAGCCGCAGGAAGAACCAAAGTAATATGCGCAGGCGGTAAAAGCATCCAACCCGAAGAATTCCTCAAAAAACTATACGACCAAATCCATATAGCAGGAGTAAGCGGAAACGCCACCGGAAGAAATATCCACCAAAAACAACTCGACGAAGCCATAAGATTCTCCAACGCCATCTACGCCATAACCGTCAAAAACTACACCCCAGAACAAGCAATCAAAATATACAAAGGAGAGGAAGAACTTAAATAATGAACATACCACTGATCCTTCTCACCGCACTCCTACTCTTCGTCATACTAGTTATCAGAAACATTCTAAAAGCATACGTAATCTACATGCTAGGAGACCCAACACCTAAATATCGAGGCTTACTATCCGCAAACCCCCTGAACCACATCGACCCCATCGGAACCACCTTCCTCTTCCTAACACCATTCCTCAGTCAAGGTACCTTCATATTCGGATGGACTAAATACATAGACTACGACCCCAACTACTTCAAAAATAAAGACCTATCAGAATTCATAGTAGGTTTCACAGGCTTAGCCTCATTCTTCATAGTTGTATTTGTCTCTAGAATACTAATCTCAGTACTACCAAATATGGCAGATCTTTTGGTTTTCTTATCCTACATGTCAGCATTTTTATTAGCAATAAATCTAATCCCTATCAAAGGCTTTGACGGAGCTATTATACTATCGGTAATTTTACGAAAAATAAACAGAAGACTTTTTTATGCATGGGAAGATTTTCAGTATAAGTACCAACTGGTAATTCTAGTAATGTTCTTCCCCCTCATAATCATACTTGCTCCTTTCCTGAAACTAATAGCACAACTAACCCTCAAAATAGCAGGCTGGTAAAGACTTGACAACTCAACTGGACGGAGGTAAATCAACTAGACGGAGGTAAAAATAAGTGAGGGAATTACTTAGAGAAGATTTCGAAAGATTAAACAAGGACTATCTGTATGTTGCTAAAAGAAAATTCAATGTCGAACTATCAAACGACATAACCAGTGCATACATATCAGACGTACTAATATCACTGTATTTTGAGGGACATAGAACAAAATCCAAACTGGCAATAAGCCTAGTTGGAAGTTTCATAGGTCAAACGGTAATACAAGAATGGGGAGGATACTGGGTCCCCGAATCATTCTCGATCAAAGCCGTAGGGATAAACAAAATACAAGTAAACCCCTTCTCAATAGCTCACCAAAGACTAACAAAAGGAGTAAACAAAACAATCTTCGAACAACTATCATCCGTAGCCCTAAAAGCAAACAACCAAGACATAAACGAAGAACTAGATAACGAAAAAATACAAAACGTGTTCAATAGACTATTTGACGAGGGATGGTGGCCCCTATCCATCGTATACAAAAAAAATCTACCCAACTACGTAAGACACGAAATGGCATACACACTAGGACTAATCGGAAAATACGTAAAAGACCAAGAGTACATCAAAAGTAAACTCTACGAACTCATGAAAGAAAAAGATACAGTATACTACGCCTGCGTAGCATTCCAAAATTGCCTATACCCCGAATTCATCGACCCAATAATCCAAATCATAGAATCAAACGATTACTCAAACAACATAAAAGCACAAGCTATACTTGCATTAACCGGAATCAAAAACGATAAACAATCCGAACAAAAAATTATCCAATTCGCACAAACAAAAATCCTCCAAATCCCTAACCCCCTCCTCAAATTCTACTTTGGAAACCTACTCGGAAACTTCGATAACCCCTCCAACATTAACTGGATAATACAAAAAATCCAAGACCCAACCCTCGACGAAATAACTAAACTAGCTCTACTCGTAGCTATCCAACTTCTCAGAAAAAAAGAATTCGTACAAACTCTCATCTCCATACTAATGCAAAATAACACACCTACATCCGTAAAAGACGAAATAATCAAAACCCTCCACCTACTACCAATCAACGAAGAAATCTATAACCTACTATCCAAATACAACGAATTCGACATGAAAAATAAAGTCGGGTTTATCAACATAGTCCTCTTTTCAGACTTCAAAGACAAAAAAGAACTACTATCAAACTTACTATCCCAAGAAAAAGAACCTTTTGTAAAGAGCTACATCCTATCCGCACTAGACAGCATATCCTATGATAGCAATAGCATACAATGAATTAGACTACCTCCATAACCTCGAATCCCACGTTGAAAATAGCCAACGAACAAAAACTATAATAGACAAGATACAAAACTACATAAACCCAGAAAAACACCAACTATTCATAGCCAAAAACCTAGAATACTCAAAAGAAATAATGTCAATAGTCAAACAAGTCCACGACCCAACCTACCTAGAATTCCTAACCCAAAAAATAAATAACACCAAAAAATTAGACTTTCTAGATTCAGACACATACATAACCCCCAAAAGCTTAGACGTAGTCCTAAAAAATCTAGAGCTAACCTTCGAAACAGTAAGCTGGATAGTAAAGAATAGTAGCTATGGATTTGCATACATAAGACCACCAGGACACCACGCGGAATCAAACAAAGCAATGGGTTTCTGCATAATAAACAACGCCGCAGTAATAGCTAAATACATCCAAAACTACCTAAATCTCAAAAGGATAATGATAGTGGACTTCGACGCACACCACGGAAACGGAACACAAGAAATATTCTACCAAGACGATAGCGTACTTTACTTTTCAACCCACGCCTACCCATTCTACCCCTTCACCGGCTCACAATCCGAAAAAGGAGCAGGCAAAGGACTAGGATTCAACTACAACTTCCCCGTATCAATATACGCGTCAGATAAAGACCTAATCCCCATCTACCAAAACGAATTCACCAAAATATTCGACAAATTCGAACCCGAATTCGTAATAGTATCAAGCGGATACGATATACATTCCCACGACCCCATAACCTACATGAACTGCTCCATCGACGGAATAACACAAATCGAAACCATCATCCTACAAAAAACAAACCACAAAAACACACTCTTCCTACTCGAAGGAGGATATAACACCAACGTACTAGAAGAAATAGCCACCCATGATATTAACCGAATTAAATGAAGAAGAACTAAAAGAACAAGAACTCAAAGTAAAAAAAGAAATAAGATTCATAGTCTCAAAAATCTCATCAATAACCTTCTACCTAACCTTTTTCTTTCTAGTCCTTACCTACCTCTTCTTACTCGCTAAAAAAAGCGACCTGGAAAAAAGATACTCCCAAAACATTCAACACCTAAAAGTAATAGAAAACCAAATCTCAATCTACTCAGATCTGCTAACCACCCAACTGAGCATAGACACCATAACCAAAAAACTCAAAATCCAAAAACTATTCCTCCCCGAAGAAATATGGTACATCTACCAAAACCAAATGATAAAAATAGGGGGCAAAGATGTGGATTGAAAACTACCTAAACCCAAAAGCCTACAACCTACAAAGATATAAAGCAGGAAAACCAATAGAAGAAATAAAAAGAGAAATCTTCGGAAACAAAGAAGTCAGAATACTAAAACTAGCATCAAACGAAAACCTAGCAGGTATAGACAACTACGTACTAAAAAAACTAAAACAAGATTTAAAAAACCTGTACTACTACCCAGACGATAGCATGTACTACACCCTAGAAGCACTAAGCCAATTCTACAAAATCCCAAAAGATAGAATGGTTTTGGGAAACGGCGCAGTAGAACTAATAAGATACATCTACCAAATCCTCATAAAAGAAGGTGACATAATATTCAGTCCACACCCAACCTTCGCCATATACTACATAGACTCCAATCTATTCGGCGCACAACACCTAACATACAACCTACAACCCCCAGACTACTCCATAAAAGCACATGACATACTCCAAAACCTACAAACACTCCAACAAAACAACAAAAAAGTCAAAATGCTAGTCATATGCAGCCCAAACAACCCAACAGGAACAATAATCACCAACACCGACCTTATAAAAGTAATGGACTACTGTAAAGACGAAAAAATAATAGTCGTACTAGATGAAGCGTACCTAGAATTCGTAGACCACCCCGACTACCACGACGGTTTGAAACTACTAGAAAAATACGAAAACCTAATAGTAATAAGAACCTTTTCCAAAGTATTCGCTTTAGCAGGACTAAGAGTAGGAGTAGCTTTCTCCAACCCATACATAACAAAAGCACTAAGCAATATAAGACTACCTTTTAACGTCAACACACTGGCCCAAAAAGCACTAATCTACTCGCTCGAAATCTACCCCAAAATCATCAAAAAAATAAAGAAAATAATCAAAGAAAAACACTTTATGTACAAAGAACTAACCAAAGCCGGCATAGAATATATCCCCACCTACGCTAACTTCATAGCCATAAAAGTAGATGACCACATGAGAGTATACAACGAACTCCTCAAAAGAGGCATAATAGTACGCCCCGCATCAGACATGAACATGGGCTCATACATAAGAGTAACAATAAGCCACAAAAGAGAGGAAAATGTTTTATTTTTGGGAAATTTGAAAAAAGTAGTGCCCGTAGCTCAACTGGATAGAGCGTAGGATTGCGGATCCTGAGGTTAGGGGTTCAAGTCCCCTCGGGCACACCCACACCCAAAATGAACCAACCATCAACACACCTCAAAATCCCACTGGGAATATACTCCTTCAAACAAATAAGAACCCAAAACTACTACTACGTAGACAAAACATACTACATTTCAAAACTTTACCAAGAAGGTAAATACTATTTTCTATCAAGACCTTCCAAATTCGGTAAATCTCTACTCGTAGATACAATCAAATGCGCGTTTAAAGGACAAAAAGAACTGTTTGAAGGACTATACCTCGAAAAAAACTGGGACTGGAATCAAAAATACCCCGTCATCTATCTCAATCTCAACCTCAAAATATTCGAATTTGAACACTTCCTGGAATCCATACTAAATGTCCTGTATTTCCAATTCGAAGAACTAGAAATACCCAAAATACAATCCCAAGACTACATGTACGTTTTTCAATACCTGGTAAAAAAAACATACGAAAAATACAAAAAACCCGTAGTTATACTAGTCGATGAATACGACAGCCCTATAATAGAAAACCTCCATAACCTACCCGAAGCTATAGCAATCAGAAACCTACTCGATGGACTGTATAAATCAATACGTATTCTCGATGAATATACAAACTTTGTTTTCTTAACAGGTATATCAAAAATATCAAGATCCTCACTTTTCCAAGCACTAAACCAACTAAGAGATATATCCCTTTCAAAAGAATACTCTACTATATGCGGGTTTACAGAACAAGAAATATTAACCAACTTCTCCCATCTCATAACCCCAAATGAACTAGAAATTATCAAACATTGGTACAATGGATACTCTTGGTCAGATCAACCACTATACAACCCCTACAGTATCCTAAACTATCTACAAGATAAAAAAATATCTCCCTATTGGCCAGAAACTAATAATCCTAAACAAATATTCGAAATCCTAGATCATAAATACTTCCAATTCCAACTACCTCTTATAGAAGGCATAATTTGCAGTGAACAAACTATAAACAGTTTTGACGTACAAAGAATAGTACCAGAATCACTCCTCTTCCAACTAGGATACTTATCCATCAAATCTACCTACACACAAACCCCTCCTACCCAATACAAACTATCTTTGCCAAATAACGAAGTAAGATTTTCCCTCTGTAAACTGTACTGCAAACAATATAACATACCAGAAAACTACGAAAACCAACTACTAAAAACACTACTAGATGAAAAGTTTACTGAATTTATAAAACTACTAAACCAAATCTTTATCCCCTTAAAATCAACCAAAAATAAAGTAACCTACATCAACTTATTCTACGCTTTGATGGTCTGTAACATAATACAACTAAATGATCCAGACATAAAATTCAGCGTATCATGTAACCAACCAAATAAACTAACTTTCATAATCCATAAGGCGAGTAAAATTTACGTTTTGATATTTTGTTTGGATCATGATTGCCAAGATTCCATAAATATAAACCAACTTACCAATGATTACGGAAAATCTAAAGAAATAATTTTGATCGCTATAAAACTAGTTTCAAACAAAATAAATTATTGGGTCCTTAGGATAAGTTAAGAGGAAACTCTTAGTCCCTAAAACATAAAATCTTTCTAACCCCTTTTAGTTTGTTTACATTTTTTTTACAAATCTCTACATGCATTAAGCTTTGACATAGCATAAAAAAACTAACAAAGCAAATAAAAGGAGGTATAAGAAAATGATGGTAAGCAAAGTAAGTGTATCTTCGGTTGGTTACAAGAAAATGCCAGACTATCCTAAGAAAGATCAAAAACTTGATAGCCCCGACTATTCAAACGGTAAAAATAACAACAATCCGGATTACGGTAACTACATAGACGAATATGCAGGTGGTGGAGGAGGAAACTACTACGAATACAGTGGACCAGATGGATCATATAGCTATGATCCTTACCATTAAGTACCATTAAGTAAGCAATAGGTGGGTGGGCACTGAGCCCCCCTCCTATATCAACTTTATCACAAAAGCATCCGAATCATTATTTTTGCTTACACTACCACCGGTAACAAAACGTCCAAATCGATTGTCTACAAAGATGGATTGTATCGTATCAGATATACCACCTGCAATCCCATGAAAAACAATATAACCTCCATTTGCAAAAGAGGTATCTTTAGTACCATCGGGATTCAACCTACATACAAAAGCTCTATAACCATGATCTGTTAAGAAGTCTCCTCCAACATAAACTTTACCTTGTAAATCAACATCGACCGAGAAAGCCCTCGATGAACTGTAATTAACAAATAACTGCACAAACCCAGCATTTCCAAACTGAACTACATTATCCCCTGTAACAGTATCCAAACAAACTACAAACACTTTCGAAGAAAACCCACAAACATATAACCTTTGTCTTTTTCCATCTATAGCTATTGACCTACCTCTATCATGATTGCTACCACCCACTATACTGTCCAGTGTTACATATCCCTGGTAATTAAACGAAGTATCAAGGGATAAATCTTGCTGCTTAAGTTTTACAACCACTACATCTTGCTGTGTACTATCACTGTATTTGTCACCAACTACGTATACATACGTTGAATCACCAACTATGTCATATGCGCCTTCAGCATAAATTAATGACGAATGTGAAGAGGAAGGTAAACTATAAGAAGTTATGACTTTACCGGTGTTATGATCTAGTTTAGCTACATGCAAACTGGTTCCTAGAAATCCAGCCACAAATATGCCCTGCGAATTGACAAACAAAGCATTAGCTACCAATCGATCCGACGGATCATAACCACCGATTATTGACTGCTTAAAACCCGTCGGTTGCATAGTGTACGGGTCTATCTTGGTAACTACCATACGCTCAAGATCGTTCTTCTTCCCATAACCAGCAACGTACAATGCATCTTTGAAAAAGAAAATGGAATTAGCAGAAACATATGAAATGTTTCCCAAGGTATCCAATTTGAAAGGACTTCCTAATTTTGTTCCCGTTGAACTTATCTTGATAACAAGATTAGAAGATTCATTTTCAAAATCAGTGCGATGTACACATATGTATACGTTTCCTTTGTTGTCAACAGTTATCGATTTAGCAGTTTCTTCTTGATTCGTACCATAAATAAAGGCTGTATCTGCCTTATCATTGTTTTCCTTTAGGTTATCTACGTCCTTGTTAAGCATAGATCCAAAGGTTTTATCGATATATCCTTGAAGTTGCTTAGTTATACTACTACCTTTGGCGGTGGCTATCAAAAGTGTATTTACGACGATTATAAGTATAAGCGCAAGTAGTATTAGTTTTATCAAGTATATTCACCTCCTATTAAAAACAATCTAAAACACATAAGCTAAGGCTAATAAGCTTATATTTGATGTTTTAGAAAGTTTCCCTTCTTTAGATGTATTCTTTCATACAGTTTGGATATTAGGTGATTCAGTCTATTTTGAGGACAAATATATCAGAATCGTACTCGTTATAAGTATAACCTGTTATGAAAATTCTTCCAAGCAGATCAGTATAGCTGGAAAATAAGGTATCTTGTCGATTAGATGCGGACCCTATGTTCGATATAACAAGTACCCCCCTTTTTGAAAATGAAGTATCAATCTTACCCGTAGGTAGTAACCTTATTGCAAAACAATCAGACTTTTGTTGTTGATCAGAAGGGAAAAAGTTACCAAACAAGTATATATTCCCACGCTTATCTAGAGTGATGGATGAACACTGCTCCTTGTATTCAGATTGTTTATCAAAAATATCTATTACGGAAATTCCATTATTTCCGAAAGTTTTGTCTAACTGTCCATAGCTATTGAGTTTGAAAACCATAATATCTTGATCTTGTCCCTTTTCAGCTTGCCCACCTACATACAATTTCTCTCCTATCCCAACATGGATTATGGTAGGAGAACAACGACTATAGTTACCTACCTTCGACAAAGTAAATATACCCTTCTGACCAAACGTTTTATCCAATCCTTTCGGGGTTGCTTTTAGAATTAACATATAATCACCGGTAAGAGTTTGTACATCCGGTAACACATACACTGATGCATATACGCAATTGTTTCTACCTAAAGAAATGTCAATCAACATGTTATTACGTTTGTTAGGTAACAAGTCAGATATGACTATTTTTCCACTGGAACCAAACGAAGTATCTTTGTTACCATTAAGATTTAACTTATATAAAAGTCCCGTAGAGAATAGGTTTAAATTAGCATCTATGGTAAATTCTGAACATCCAACATACATCGACTGCTTTTTGTCTATTATGATATCTTGCAATATTGAATTACGAATAATTACAAAACCCTTATCACCAAATGATTCCTGTATTTTACCATTGGGATCAATTTTCATTATAACTGAAACGTTTTCACTTTCGTATTCTCCCTTTGGAATACTACCGTAGAATCCGACATAAAACTGCCTTTTATGGTTGATTAAACTAACCGTTGATTCTACTTTTATATTGTTAGGTAGATTGGGAATTTTTATTATTCCGTTGGATCCGAAGGTTTTGTCAAGAGAGCCATTAGAGTTTAGCTTAGCTATGAATGGTATGGAGGAAGACTTTTGTGAATCTATGTATGAGGTGCCAGCAACGTATATTTTACCCCGCGGCTCTACTATTATCTCAGTAGATTCTTCAAATGGATAGCCATTTACGAGATTTTTTATAATTATACCATTATCGGGGTAAGGATCGTAGTTATCTATGTTTCGTTGAAGTTTATTACCAAATACATCGGATACTTTACCAACAATCACACTCGTCCAAGTTTTACCACTGTATCTTTTCTTGGGTACTTTACTCTTATCTGACAAATTCTGAGCTTGTAGTAAGTATATCAACATCAAACATAGAAAAATTGCTAATAATCCATACTTAAATAAAATATTTTTCAAGACACTACGTATTACTAACTTTGTCATATGTTTTCAATTTTGAGAACTATTAAATCCGTATTTTGTTTTGGTATATTGGGGTAATATTTACCCGTACTAAAGCCAGTAACAAAGATATTTAGGTTTTTGTCCAAATCCATGGAGAGTGCTACGTCAGCGTAATTACCCCCAGCTATATTGCTTACAATAATGAATCCATTTTTTACAAAGGAGTTATCTATTTTACCTTTAGTATTTATCCTTCCAACGATCAATTCGCTATTCAACTCGCTGTTAACACTATGTCCCGCTATGTATATCCTACCCTTATTGTCTGTTTTGATAGATTTCGCGATATCATCCGTTTTTCCTCCAGCTATGTTATCTATAAGTACCATACCGTTTGAACCAAAAGAAGTATCAAGATCTCCCTTCTGATCGTATTTGAGAAGTATTATATCAAAATACGTTTTTTCTGTATTAATAGCGACGTATAGGTTATTGTTTTCATCTATGCAACTATCGGAAAATTGATCTTCTTGACTGTTGTAGTCGAATATAATTTTACCATTGTTAGCAAAGCTTGTATCAATACTACCGTCTTGGTTTAGCTTAATGATGAAGACATCTTTGTTGGGTTCCGGATGATTTGGGTTTACCCCCGATCCAGCAACTAACATCTTCTGTTGATTATCAAATATTAGATCAATTACGTATTCTTCTTTTAGGGATGTTTGTAAACTTAAAAAACCTTCGGATCCAAAGGTTTTATCAAAATTACCATTTTGATCAAGTTTCAATAAGAAGGGGTAAATTTCTCGATTACCGACTACATAAACGTAGTGGTCTTTATCTACGTATATCTCTTCTAAACTGACAATTTCTTGCTGGTTATTAGATATCTTTACGATTCCATTTTGTCCAAACGATATGTCTAAATCTCCTTTGTAGTTGAATCTCGCTACAAATCCTTTAGATTGCCAATAGCTTCCAATTAGGTATATTTTCTGATCTCTGACATAAAGTGAATTTGAATCAAAAAGATGAATATCATCTACTTTGTCGATTACTACGATTCCATTTTTACCGAAGTTGGGATTAAGTTTTCCGTCGGTATCGATGTTTATAAGGATTGGATCAAGGTTTTGTCCGTTAAAGCTATGACCACAAATAAATACTTGGTTATCTGGTGCTACAAATAATGCATTTCCAATATCACTTATTACTCCACCTGCTATGTTGTCAAGTACTAAAGCACTATCAAAACCTTCATCAACATTATCAATATTCCTACCTAATGGATTACCAAAATTGGATGATAAAATAAACTTTTCAACTTTTTTACCTTCAATAAAGACAAGACTTATAAAAAATATGATAAAAGCAATTATGATCTTAAAAACCAAACCTCTTGTAAAATTACCCCTACCCATCCTACCTAAGAACAATTCATATTAACCTTTGGGGAGGAAATGCCACCCCCAAAGAAAGCTTAATAAAACTACATGTAAATGAATCTTTAATCTAGTCTTATAGTTATTGAATCTGCGTCACTGCTTATTGCACTATATCCTGTTACAAATATTGAATTTCCCATAATAAAGATTGAATACAGTCTATCATAAGCATTTGGCCCTTTAACATCTTTGATTCTATATACTCCGTTAGGTGCTATGCTTATATCTAAAACTCCCGTTGGTGTTAATCTAATTAAGAATCCATCATGTTTTAGTTGGGAACTTGTATCAGTATCAAGAGTACCAACAACGTATATTCTACCTTGAGAGTCAACTGTACAATCTTGCGGTATTTCCGGAGTGTCTCCTTGTAACAGGTTTTGTCTAAAAATTCCATTAATTGCGAAATTGGGATATGGATTACCGTTTGAAGGATTTATCTTTACTACGAATATATTACCTTGATTAGAGTTATCATAAACTTCTCCTACCAAGAATATACCGTTAGAGGTTACAGAAAGACTTGATGGATATACTTGAGTTGAGTTTGGTATGTTAACCGTAGTAATTCCACCGTTAAAACTACTTACAAGCTGTCCTTGTGGAGTAGCAAGATTTACTGCAGCTACTATTAATTGATTATTTTGAGTTCTTTCTGCCATAATGTACAATGTATTTTGAAGTACATCTGAATCAACATATCTTTCTGAAACATTTGGATCACCAAATTCAAATCTATCAACGTTGAGTCCACCATAGTTTTGATCTAAAATTCCTTGTGAGTTTACCTTTGCCACCGCTAACTGACCTGAAATATGATATGATACAAAAAGATTGTTATTGTATATATGTAAACCTAATTGACTACTAGTAGTATGTGGTATATGGCATACTCCATTGTTTCCAAAAGTATTATCAAAACTACCATTATTTATGTCATGTTTTGTTATCACTGGTTGATATTAAAGCACACCTACTTCATTACTTGAAAGAACAAAGAAATGAGTTTGAGTAAATTCAATATCTTCAAACTCTTCTAAGTTAATCGTATTATTTAGAAGGTTATTCATAACGATGGTACCTTGAGTGAAATTATATAGTATGTTAAAAGTTTGCCCATTATATGGATTATATCGTCTTACAAATACAGCTTCATCGTTTAGTCCTACAGTCGTGGTTCCTGCAACATATAGAGTGTTGTTATGTACTATATTTAATTCTCCTATGTCGTCAGTACCTTGTTGTCCCCCTATTGAATCATCTCGTATTCCTCTATCATTATTACCGTCACCATCTATATCTGTATTTAAAGGTCCACCAAAGTTATTAGAAGGATTGAACGCAAAACTTATTACATTACCTCCAATTATATTGGACCTACTTTTATTACACGCAGACAAATACAACGCAAGTAAAGATAAAATTACTGATACTGTTATCATGCCTATTATTCTCAAACTTGTATTCATCTTTATTAACCTCCTATTTATCAACCTCTTAATAGAATAGGATTCGACAAAACTTTGAACTTTCCCTGTAATTATATCACCATTATTTTCATATATTTTCTATTTTGAGAACGATAAAATCTGTATTTTGTTTGGGTATATTTGGATGAATTCTTCCTGTACTGTAACCAGTAATAAAAATATCAAAGTTTTTATCCAAGTCTATAGAGGTTGCTACGTCTGAATACTTACCTCCAGCTATGTTATCTACTAAAATAAATCCATTCTTACCAAAGGAAGTATCTATTTGACCTTTGTTATTTATTCTAACAACCATTAGTTGAGTATCTATGTTAGCTTTCAAAATTGCTCCAGCTAAGTATATCCTGCCTTTGCTATCTACTTTCATAGAGTTAACGAATTTATCTTTTTTTTCTCCAAGTACTTTGTCTATAATTACCATACCTTTTTTACCAAATGAACTATCGGGATATCCTTTGTGATTGTATTTTAGAACGATTATATCGCGGTAGTCTTGTCCCGTATCGATTGCAACATACAGGTTGTTATTTTTATCTACGTAAATATCCGAGCATGCGTCTGGTTGATTTTTATAGTCAAATATAATTTTACCCTTATTTGCAAAAGTTGTATCAAAAGTGCCATTTTGATTTAGTTTAATAATGAAAACGTCTTCCTTAGTTTTCGAATTTTCTCCAGATCCACTAAGTAAAATCTTTTGCTGATTATCAAACACTAAATTACTTAATAACGCTTTTTTTAAAGGTGTTTGCAAAAACAGAAAACCATTGGATCCAAAACTTTTGTCAAAATTACCATTTTGATCTAGCTTAAGCAGGAAAGAATTTATATTGTACTCTTGCTTTTTAGAATCTACATTTTTATACTCATGAAAGTTTCCGATAACAAAAACGTTATGATTTTTATCTACGTATATCTCTCGTAGACTAACTATTTCTTCTTTTTTATCCTTATTCTCTATCTTTACTATTCCGTTTTTCCCAAAGGAATTATCAAGTTTTCCTTCGTAGTTAAACCTTGCCACAAAACCCTTAGATTTCCAGTAATCTCCGATTAAGTATATTTTCTGGTCCCTAACGTAGATTGATTCTGAGTCAAACAGGTGAATATCATCTACTTTATCGATTACTAAGATTCCGTTATCACCAAAGTTGGAGTTGAACCTTCCATTGGTGTCGACGTTAATAATGATCGGATCGACATTTTTACCATTGAAACTATATCCGCATATGAATATCTGATTATCCGGTGCAACGAATATTTTTCTTCCTACATCTATGTATACTCCACCGGCTATATTATCAAGAACTAGTCCACTATCAGGTTTATCATCAACGTTATCAATATTTCTACCAAGTAGGTTACCAAAATTGGGTGATAAAGTGATTTTTTCAATTTTCTTAGCTTGAATAATCAAAATGGTTATAAGTCCTAAAATTAAAGAGCTAATCGTTTTTAGGATTAGTTTTCTTGTAAAACTACTTTTATTCATGCTTTTTATGATAAACCTTAAAGGGGGCGGTAAAGCCGCCCCCCAAAGATTCCGCCTTTTTGATTAAGTTTTATGGTGTATTTGGAATAAGTTTTATGGTTATTGATTCATAGTTGTTATTGGGACCACTATAGCCAGTTATGAATATAGTATTGTTATTTATGATGATTGAGTGGAAAACATCTGTTGCAGCATTGGCTGATGCTATGTCTCTAAATCTTAATACTCCGTTTTGCCCTCCTAAACCGGTATCTAACGTACCATTTGAGTTTAGTCTTATTAAAAATGCATTTTCTTCTATTTGTGATGTAGGATCAAAATCCATACTACCAACTATGTATATTTTGTTATCTTGAGGATTTATGGCGAAAGCGTGTGGTATTTCAAATGAGTTAGCTCCCAGTATGTTGTCTATATAAATACCCATGCCTTGCGTTCCAAATCCTGTAGCTAATTGTCCATTGGGTTGCAATTTCCCTACTATAATGCATTGATCATTTGAGAAGATTGTACTACCAAGTACGAATATATTTCCACTGGTATCTGTTTGGATATCTTCAAGGAATATACCGGAACCTTGTGGTACCTGAAATCTAACAGTTCCACTACTTCCAAAGCTACTATGAGGTGATTCGGTTAATAAATTTAATGCAGATATATGTATCTTTGATTGATTAGGATTAGGAGCATTTATTTCTTCAGCAAGAATGTACAAAATGTTTCCATGTTTTGCAGAGCCTTTATGAAATAGTTGATGATTTTGAATAGGAGGAACAGAAAAATTGAAATTTTGATCAATTACACCGTCAAGATCTGACTTTCTCACTATCAAATGAAGGTGATTTTGATCACTAGGATCCTTAACACTTGCCGCAATGTATATGAAATTGTTATGTATATGAAAGCTTGCGCTATAAACGTCAGGTTGATCTAAGTATAATGCTTCATTGCCATTAGCAAAACTACCATCTCTTGCACCAGTATTTACATCATGTCTAGTAAGTATCAATTCATAAGTACCGCTTTGTGTTTTTTGTCCTGTGAGAACAAAAATGTGATTTTGGTGGATTTTCATATCAAAGAAAGAATCTACATTTATATTTTGATTTTGAAGTTGTATGGTATTTAGAATTACGGAACTATTATTCCCAAAGTTATACAGTATATTACTTATTTGTCCACTAGTTGTATTTAGCCTAGTAATAAATACTGCCCTGTCGTTTTGGCTAGCAAAAGTATTTCCTGCTACTAGCAAATTATTATTGTGAAGTATATTGATTAGACCCTCATCATTCACATTTTGAGCTCCTGCTACATCTGTGATAATAACGACTCTATCGTTTTGAGTATTACCATCACCATTTATATCTCTGTTTACTTGCTGACCAAAGTTAGTATCGAATACAAAAGCTGAACCTCCACCGCCTCCTCCACCACCGCCGCCTCCTCCACCACCGCCACCACCTCCGCCTCCACCTCCGCCTCCACCTCCACCAACACCTCCAACTATACCAGAACTACCACCCGTATTACATGCAGATAAATATAACGTAAGTAAGCTCAGTATTATTGATACTACCATTATGCTTATTATTTTCATGTTTGTTTTCATTGTTTACTCACCCCCCTCTTTTTAGCTACTTTGTTTTCATATGTTTTGTATTTTAAGAACGATCAAATCTAGATTTTCTTTTTTTGTTTTAGGTGGTTTTCCTGCACTAAAGCCAGTAACAAAAATATTTAGGTTTCTATCTAAGTCTATAGATGATGCTACATCTGCATATTTGCCCCCTGCTATGTTGTCTACAACAACAAATCCATTTTTACCAAAAGAAGTATCTATACCACCTTTACCGTCAATCCTTCCGACAATTAGTTGACTATCTGAATCACTTATAAAACGTGCTCCAGCTATGTATATCCTACCCTTATCGTCTACCTTAATTGAGCTAACAGTTTTATCTGTTTTCTCTCCTAGGATGTTATCTATTATTACCATGCCATTTAAACCGAAAGAAGTATCAATGTATCCTTCGGGAGTATATTTTAAAACGAGTATATCACGGTGTTTTTGACGTGTGTTAATAGCAGCGTACAGGTTGTTATTTTTATCAATGCACATGCTTACATATTGATCTTCCCGACCCTGGTAATCAAATAAAACTTTACCGCTATCTGCAAAAGCGATATCAAAGTTACCATCTTGACTTAACTTGACAATGAAAATATCATGGTTACTTTTTGAATTTATACCATGTCCACCGAGTAGAATGTTTTGGTGATTATCAAATAGCAATTCTGTTACTGTTGCCTCTTTCAGGGGTATTTGCAAAAATAGAAATCCATCTGATCCAAACGTTTTATCAAAATCGCCATTTTGATCAAGCTTTAATACGAATGGATTTACATAGGAATCAACTGAGTTTTTTTCAATTACAGGTTTGAATTCAACGAAGTTTCCAGCTATATAGGCATTATGATTTTGATCTACATATATTTTTCTTGGAGCAACGATTGTATGTTGATCATTTTGTGCTTTTATTTTTACGATTCCATTCGTTCCAAAGAATCTATCTAGTCTACCTTTATAATTAAACCTTAGTACAAATCCTTTTGCTAGGTAATCTTGTCCAATCAAGTATATTTTCTGATCTCTAACATAAAGTGATTCGGCACTATTCAAATTTGTATGGTTTAGTTTTCGTATGACTACAATTCCATTTTTTCCAAAATTAGGGTTAAGTTTTCCATCAGTGTTAATGTTTAGAAGAACTGGATCGGCATCTTCCCCATTAAAACTGAAACCACAGACAAATACTTGATTATCTGGTGCGACAAATATTGCAGCTCCCATATCAGCTACTACTCCACCAGCTAAGTTATCAAGTACCAAAGCACTATCATGTTTTTCATCAACATTATCAATATTCCTACCCAGTGGATTGCCAAAATTAGGTGATAACCTAACTTTTTCAAACTTCTCAGCTTGAATAACAAAAAGACTTGCTAATCCTACAATCAAGCTTACTACAATTTTTATAACTACCTTACCCATACATTAGTTTCAGTTTTGATTTGAGATAAGTTTTAAGGTTATCGATAAAGAATTGCTATTGGAATTACTATAGCCAGTTAAAAATATAGTATTGTTATTTATCAAAATTGAATTAAAAGCGTCTATTGCATTAAGGTCTGCTACATTTCTAATTCTCAATACTCCGTTGTTATGAGGACTTAGCAATTCTCTTTGACCGTTTGAATTTAATCTGGTCAAGAACGCATCTTGTTGTGAAGTTGATGTCGTGTCAAAGTCCATAGTTCCTACTATGTATATTTTGCCACTAAAATCTATTGCACAGTCATGTGCAATTTTGACCGATTGAGGACCTAGTATATTCTCCGTATAAATACCACTGTTTCCAAAATTAGCAAAATTTCCATTCGGTAATAGTTTTGCTACGAAAATACATTGATCATTTGAAATATCTACATTTCCTACCACAAGTATATTCCCATTAGAATCTAACTCTATATCTGTTGGTAATGGAGAATCTCCATTTGGTATGCTAAATCTAAATTCACCTGCAAGTGATCCGTTTGACTGTACATTCACTGCAGCTATATAAATCCCTGTTTGTGGAGGATAAGACATTTGTATCTCTTGACCGACTATGTAAATGGTATCATTCTGGGGATTTAGTATAGAATCATTGTGAAACAGTAAATAATTTGGTTGAGGAACAATCCTAAATGTACCATTGTTACCAAAAAGTTGATCGATTTGCCCATCAAGATCTGATTTTATCACTATCATACCGGGATCAGGACTACAACATCATATTGAATCAAGTGCAATAATCCAGTATTATTATTAAAACTGCTTTCTAGTAAACCAGTGTTTACATTATGCCTGGTAACTATCATTTTATATATACCACTATTATCATCTCTCGTAAGAATAAAAATCTTATCCTGATGAATTTTCATGTCAAAGAAAATGTCTGTATCTAAGTTGTTTGGTAGATTGTTTAAAACTTGAATACCATTGCTTCCAAAATTGTATAATATATTCCCAAGAGTTCCATTATTTGTGTTCATTCTGGTAATAAATACTGCTCTTTCATTTTGATTATTAAGGTTATTACTTGGAGCTTGTCCTATATTATCAAGCCTGACAGCACTATCATTTTGGCTATTACCATCACCGTTTATATCTCTATTTATCTGTTGACCGAAATTTGAGTCGGGTACAAAAGCAAAACCACCGTTTCCTCCTCCACTACCACCACTGCCTCCACCACTACCTCCACCAGTACCACCACCAGTACTACCACCAGATCCCCCAGCTGTACCCATACCAACTATATTAGAACCTCCAGTATTACACGCAGATAAATACAACGAAAGTAAACTTAACATTACTGCTACTACTACACCCACTAATTTTAAGTTGATATTTACTCCCTTTTGCATCTAAAATTCACAGATATGTTTTTCTTACGTAAGTTTAAATCGCTTTAAAAAAATTCAACAAATCTATAAGTTTTCCTTCTCACACACTATCATAAAATTTAACTAAACCATAGCTAAAACTTGTGATATACCTACGATCGGAGCTATTTCAGATTTGATGGTCGTATGAATATTTCTAAACTTGAAAATTTGTATTTTAGGTACCTGAAGTAGGTAGTTTATCTCATCAGTTGACCATCCACCTTCCGGACCAATCAAAACACCTATCCTTGATAAATTTTTTAAACAAATCTCTCGATCTATCAGATTATCAAATACTATCATAACTTCGTAAACGTCGTTGACTTTATCTACGATATTCTTAACGTTATCATCTAAAAAGTTTACATCGGTAACGTAGTACTTTTTGCTATACACGGAATTCCAGTAAGAGATTTTTCTCAACCTGTCAATTTTTCTAACTATTTCATCAAACTTAACACAGATATGTTGAGACTTTATTAGGTAAATCCTATTAATGGGTAGTTGACAACAGTATTCTATACAGCTATCCATATATCGCGATTTAAGGGGAACTATGTATAAATCTATCATAGGTAGGTTATTTTTAAATTCTTGCTTTTGCTCAATTTGAATCATTAATCGGTTAGGCTTTGAAAATCCACATAACTTACACCTAACTTGCTTATAGTGGTTAATTTGATTAGATAAAGAATATATCGTAAATACTTGCCCTAACTGAACTCTTACAACATTTTTAAGGTAGTGATATACTTCATGATTTACTTCCAAAGTTTCAGATCCTTCTAAGATATTCGAAAACTGATCTTCTTCTACAAATATTACCATTTCTCGATGAATTATACTACATTGCATACTAGTTACCTTTTTTGAAGGATCAAAACTAAAACTAAATAATTTTAAACAAGGGGAAAGGTAAAAAATGAAAAATGCACCGATTACTACTGCCTATTATAGTGGTTTTTGTACTTATACTTTACAATTCTTACTCAAATTCTTATGATTCCGTTGATAAAAATCTAATTTATCAGGAAACGGACTTAGATAAAGTTATATTATCTTTACCCGAAGTTCAAAAATCAAAACAAGAAGTTTATTCTTCATACTACGACCTAAAGTTAACATACTCCCAATACGGACTTAATATACAAGCACTATATAGATACTCTTACAATCAACCGGTTGTTACGCTAAACTTTGGTCTATCAAGAATAAGAATATCAAATGATTATACATATTCATACGGCATAGAACTAAATTACCCAATCTATACCTTTGGAACACTAGAAAATCAAATACTATCAAAAGAACTAATCTATAATGCAAAAATTTTAAACTTACAACAAACAATTAAGGATAGTTACCTTAAATTCTACACGCTTATATATGAATATGCAAAAATCCTAAACTTTCTCGAATTTACCAAAAATAATCTAGACTATACTCAGGAATTACTTTCAAATACAAATAAGTTATATCAAGCGGGTGTGATCCCCAAAGTTGAATACTTAAGAGTATTTGCACTTTATCAAGATACCGTGTCTCAAAATACTGTAGCCCAAAATAACTCCAAGATAGTTCTCGAAAATATCTATTCATTCCTTTATCCATTACAAAAAAATACCCATAATTCAAAAAATGCTCTAAAAAAATTCATAGATAGATACACTAATTACCTATCGTCTCAAAAACAACCCCCTATTCTGATAGACAAAGAAAATCAAATAGAAAATTCCCTAGTAGCTCAAATAATATACTCCAATATCCTGGCTCTCAAATACCAAAAAAGAACGATAGAACTACAAAACGCACCAAAACTAGCCCTAAATACACAATACTATAAGCAAAGAGAATCCTCTTTCTCAAGGGATTACCTATTTAATGTAAATCTACTACTTTCTTGGAAGATATTCGACTCTTCGTTGTCAGCTAACCAAGCCAAAATAATAGATAATCAAATCCAAATACTACAGCAAGAATATACAAGAACAAAATCTAATCTAATAAACTCAAGAAATTCAACTAAATCAAAATATTACAACGATTACACTTTGTATAAATCCTATTTGTATAATCTGGAATATAGAACAGAGCTATTCAGATTAACAAAAATTAAATACCAGAATGGATTATCAACTTATCTGGACTATTTAGATGCTCAAAATAATTTTCTTCAAACAGTGCTGAATATTAAAAACTATAAAAATGAAATTTTTATCGATATCATAAACTACTATTACCTAAATGATCAAGACCTGAGTATAAAGGAAATCCTAGAAATTATATAGGAAAGGAAAAATACTATGCGTAAACATTTAATTAAAAATGTAATTCTAAGCACCATAACAATACTACTAACTTTTTTGTTATTATTTTCAATAAGTTGTCAAAATAAAAGGGAAAATAAAGAACAGATACAGGAAAATGTAATCCCTGTACTGGTAAAAAGGGCATACAATGGGACATTGGAATCCTACATAGAATCAGATGCCAAGGTAGAATACAAAAAAATGAGTAATATATCGTTCCAGGTATCCGGAAGAATAAAGGATATACTTGTTCAAGAAGGTGAGAGAGTTTCAAAAGGACAACTAGTAGCATCACTTGATAAAGACTTGTATTTCCAACAACTTCAACAAGCATACCAAGCTACCCTCGCAGCTAAAGCTAACTATGATCAAGCAGTATATAACCTAAAAATCCAGAAAGTTCAAGCAAACTCGGATCTAGATAAAGCACAACTAGCACTTAAACAAGCGGAAGAAAATCTCAAACTAACTGAAGCAGTACTATATCAAGCAAAAAGAGATTTTGAAAGATATCAAAACCTATATCAACAGGGTGTAATTTCAACACAACAATTTGAAAACACCAAAATCCAGTATCAAAATGCCCTAACAAACTACTATAACGCTAAACTAACATACCTACAGGCTAAAGAAAGTTTAAAAGTAGCAAAACTAAACGAAGAAAGAATACTAATATTTGAAAATCAAGCTAAAGCTGCCTATTCAAGTTATTTATCAACTCTAGAAAACTACCAAATAATAAAAAATAACTACAAATACACAGATCTACTTTCTCCAGTAAATGGTATAGTACTGAAAAAACACCAGGAAATAGGGTCAGTAGTAAACCCAGGAATGCCAATATTTACAATAGCAGATCCTCAGAGCAAAATAGTAAAATGCTCCATATCTGATACCGAATCAAAAAAAATAAAACCTCAAAGCAAAGCATTTGTCATATTCAAAGATAAAACCTACGACGTAATTATATCAAAAATATACCCAAATCTAACATCAATAGGACAGGCTTTCATAGAAGCAAAATTTATTAACCCTAACAACGAATTAACTCACAATGACTACGTCAATCTTAAAATACAAACCAGAATTACCAAAGGAATAATAATCCTAAGACAAGCTATAATATACTCCGAAGAGGATACCTACGTATACGTGGTCTCAAACGATATAGCACAAAAAAGAAAAATCAAGATAATAGATAACTACGGAAACCTATCAGTAGTTGAAGGTGTTCAAGAAGGTGAAATGATCGTCATAGACGGACAATACTTCATCAAAGACGGAGATAAAGTGAGGGCTAAGGAGGATAAGTAAAAATGATAAAATTTGCAATAGAAAGATGGGTAACTATATTGGTTCTAAGTATATCCATCTTACTACTCGGAATAGTCTCGATCATAAACCTAAAAATAGAGCTTTTACCTGATATAAACTATCCATTTGTACTGATAAATACTGTCTACCCTGGTGCCTCACCTGAAAGAGTAGAAAAAGACGTTACCCAGAAAATAGAGAATGCTGCTTCTTTGGTAAATAATGTCAAAAAAGTAACTTCAACCAGTGCCGAAGGTTTATCAATCGTTCAAGTAGAATTCGAATGGGGAACAGATCTAGAATTCGCCATATTCGATATAAAACAAAGATTAGACCAAATAAGGGATATTCTGCCTAATGAAATAGAAAACCCAATAATAATAAAACAAAACGTAGTATCTTTACTGCCAGTTGCTTTTTTAGCTATAACTGGTAATTTTGATAGGAAATATTTGAGATTCTTAGCCGAAGAAATTGTAGCTAAAAAATTAGAAGCAGTACCTGGCATAGCTAGCGTTGTAGTACTCGGAGGACTAAAAAGAGAAATTCAAGTATATCTCGACCCTGATCTTCTGTATAAATACAAAATCTCAGCCACCAATGTTCTCAACTCCATTAAATTCAACAATATTAACTTACCAACAGGCTATATCACTCTGGGAAATAAAGATTTTACAATAAGACCTTTTAGTGAATTCTACAGCCTCGAAGAGATAGAATTAGTGCCTGTAAAATATGATAGCTCTAAAGTTATAAGAGTATCAGATATTGGTAAAGTAATTGATGGAACTAAGGATCCTGAAAGTTATGCTATATCAGATTTCAAACCTGCTGCTTACCTACTAGCTTACAAGGAAGCAGAAATTAATAGTGTAGAAGCAGTACAGAGAATAAGACAAACAGTACCAGTTATAAACAGAGCGTTACCAGAAGGAGCCCAACTTAAAGTAGTATTCGGATTTGATGAAAGGCTTATACCTATAATTAGAAATATACAAGAGGAAGCAATTTATTCTTGTTTGCTAGCTGTATTAATCATTTTCGTATTTTTACTTTCCTTCAGAAGTACCATAATATCTGCTATATCAATACCTTTATCTATTCTTGCAACTGCAGCTGGATTATATCTTAATCAAACGTCTATAAATCTAATAAGTATAGGTGCTGTAGCTTTGGCAATAGGTAGAATAGTAGACGACTCAATTGTTGTTATAGAATCCATTCAAAGAAATATTCGTAATTCTGTAATCAAAAATGTTAACGATTTGAAAGAGGTAATAATTAAGGGTACAAATGAGGTAATAGCAGCCATATTTGCTTCAACAATGACTACTGTAATAGTTTTTGTACCAATAATTTTTGTCAAGGGACTAGCTAGAGAATTGTTTCTAGACTTTGCATTAGTAATAATTTTGGGTTTAATTGCCTCATTGATAGTTGCAGCTTTTATAGTACCTCCAGCTTTCTTCTTCTTTTACAAAAACAATTATAATATACCTGAACAAAACGCGACCGATAAAATACTTGAAATAGTTAAAAAATTGTACACCAAAATTCTTGTGTTATCTCTCAAAAATAGGTTAGTTGTAATAGTTTTATCTACATTTACTTTTGCTATTTCTGTTGTGGGACTTTTTTATACCAAGAAGGATTTTTTGCCTAGTGGTAGTTTCCCGGTAATAAACGTTCAGGTATATAACTCGGTTGGAGGAACTCTTTATGATACCTATGAAAAAGGATTAAGAGTTTTACGGATAGTGTACGATGTTACGATAAAATATACTGAGGTTTTGGGATCAAGTATGTCTGCAGGCGTCGATAATGAAGCTGTTAGTTTCGTAGTACTTGTTTCGGGAGCTTCTACTTTGTCATCTATATGTGAAACTAGACTAAAATTTGATAGTAAAGATTTTGATAAATATCCAATCATACTAAATGAAATTAGGGAAAAAGTTAAAGATGTACCGGGAGTAAAAGTAAATGTCGTTGATACCTTTAGAAGTTTAGCAGGATTAGGAGGAACCAAACAAATAGAAATAACTATCATCGGACAAGATATAGATACCCTATGGAACCTGGGAAATAAATACATGAGTAGATTCGCGCAAATACCAGGAGTAGTAGATATCGACTTATCGTGGAAAAAGGGAGTACCAGAATTTAAAGTAGAGATCGATAGAAGAAAAGCAGCTTTCTATGGAATAAATACCATAGACGTGACTAATCTTTTACAAATATCAACTACCGGTTCTCTCGCAGGAAAATACAAAGAAAAAGGATATGAATACAACATAAGAGTTAGAATTCCTAAACCACTAAATGAATATGAAATAATTAATCTACCAATATACTCACCCCTCTATGACAGAAATATACCCCTAAGGGAAATATGTTATATCAAACCCGACTATGGACCTGTAGTAATAGAAAGAGAAGAGGGTATTAGATGTATTAGAATCTATGCTAATAAAGACCCTAACTATAGCCTAAGTCAAATTCTTGAAAAAGTTAAACAAATTTTCAAAGAGGAACCTTTACCTACAGGATATATTTACAAATTTAAAGGTGAAGAACAAAGAAGAGCTGATACTTTTGCAGCCTTTACCCTAATAATAATCCTCGGAATATTCCTGATATACACAGTACTTGCTATCCAATTTAACTCCCTAATTCAACCCTTTATCTTAATGTTCTCCATACCTTTTGAATTGATAGGTGTAGTGATAGCTCTTAACTTATTTGGGTCTTCGTTAAATTTAATGTCTTTGATGGGATTACTAATGGTAACTGGAATAGTTGTAAGTAATGCGGTGTTATTGATAGACTACGCTAACAAGATGCGAGAACAGGGAAAAGACGTAATCGAGTCTTTGATCATAGCAGGAAATGTTAGAATAAAGCCTATACTAATGACTACGTTAGCAACGATATTTGCAATGATTCCACTTGCTCTTGGACTTAGAGAAGGTGGATATCTACTTAAACCTCTAGCAATCGCTGTTATAGGAGGATTAACTAGTTCAACTATCTTGACTCTTATAGTTGTACCTGTGGTATACTCACTTGTAGAAGACGCAATTAAATTGCTTGTCAAACGCAAAGGAGGGTAAACTATGAAAGCAGTTATCCTTATGAGCTACGGAAGTATATACACCATAAACGATGTAGAAAGATTCTACACTCACATTCTAAAAGGTAAAAGACCATCCGATCATTTAATACAGGAACTAAGGGAAAGATTCTTAGCTATTGGTGGGAAAAGCCCTCTTAACGAAATATCAAAAAAACAAGCTGATAAACTACAAAAATTCTTAAATACCTCTTCACCAGATCCCATTAAAGTATATCTTGCTTTCAAGCACATAGATCCATATATAGAGGACGTTGTAAAGGTTATGGAAGATGATGGAGTTACACAGGCAGTAGCTCTAATACTATCTCCTTACTACTCAAACTACAACATATCTGACTACTTTAAAAGAACCCAATCAAACAAAATAAAATTTCATTACGTTTATGGGTATTACAATAACCCATTGCTTATTCAAGCTTTTAAAAGAAGAATAGAAAGTCTAGTACAGTACGTATTGAAAAGAAATTTAGATGATAAGGATTTATACTATTTGTTTAGCGCCCATAGTTTACCTGAAAAGATACTACCTGATTGCTATCCTGAACAGCTATCTTACGTCGTTAATCAATTAGTAGATGAGCTAGGGATAAAAAATTATGGGTTTGCTTACCAAAGTGCGGGTAAAGGCAACGAAAAATGGTTAGGACCAGATATACTCGAAGTTGTAGAAAATCTACCACACGAATATACCACAATTATCAGTTGCCCTATAGGATTTATTAGTGATCATTTGGAAGTTTTATATGACGTTGATATAGAAGCAAAGCAATTAGCTAATCAGAAAGGATTCGAGTTATATAGAATCAATCTATTTAACGATGACGACGATTTTATAGAAGTGTTAGCTCACGAAACTTTGAATTCATTTAATCAGAATTAAGGCTCAATTTAGGTTGGTGTTTGTACTAAGATTGCTCAAAATTTTTCTTGTAGTATACAGATCTTACATATTTTCTGATGTAAGCTGGTTCAACTACTTTCTGATCCCCATAATATCCACAAAACTGGCATACAAAGTGCGATAACTTAGGATGACCACATTGTTTACAGATTGATTTTGAGTAGTTGGGATAGAATTCTAGGTCTATTTTTTGTGAATTACTTCTTCTATGTCTTACTCTTGACCTTGAGAGTTTAAATTTAGGGTTTGCCATATTGGTTCAACTCCTTTCTGGATTGGTTTAGTTTTTGATTTTAGTTTTCCTCTTCTATTTCGTATTGGATGTGTTTACTTCTTTTGAGTAGTATTTCTTGTTCTTTTTGTTGGTAGTATTGTAGGTAGGTGGGGATTATTTCATCTTTCAAGTGGCGTTTAAAGTTAGTGGGGATAAGTGTTTTATCCCAGTCGAAGTTTGCAGCGGCATAAATTAGTTCTTTTACTCTATCTGCATTTTCTCCCAATCCGTAGTTATATAGGCAGAAGAAAAATAGGTTATATTTTATTCCGCTGGGTACGTTTTTATCCAGTATCATTTGTGAGGTTGTTTGGATTACTTGTTCTGGGGTGTAGTTAGAGAGTATTTTTTTCTGTGCCCATTCGGGGTAGTGGTTTAGTCCGCCTGCAGCTAACATGAGTATCTCTGTTAGGGGTAGTTCTACGTTTTCTGGATAAATGTCATATATCATATTTATCACCTTTACCATTTGAAGTGAGCGAAGGCTCTGTTTGCTTCTGCCATTCTGTGTACGTTTTCTCTTATTTTCATTGCTTTACCAGCGTTGTTGTATGCTTCTATTATTTCATCTACGAGTTTATCTATCATTCTTCTACCTTTTTCTTCGCGTGCTACTTGGATTATCCATCTCATGGCTAAAGTTTCGCCTCTTCTTTCGTCGACTTCTACGGGTACTTGATAGGTTGCTCCTCCTACTCTTCTTGGCCTTACTTCATATAATGGTTTGAGATTATCTATGGCTTTATTAAAAACTTCTAGACCATTTTTTTTGGTTCTTTCTTCTATTTTTTTGAGTGCTAAATAAAATATTTTTTCTGCTATGGTTTTTTTTCCGTCCCACATGAGTTTGTTGATGAATTTGGCTACTCTTACGCTGTTGTATACCGGGTCTGGGGCTATTTCTCTTATTTCTGCCCTCTTTTTTCTCATAAATGACCTCCTCTGTATTATTTTGTATAGGTTTTTTTAATAATAGGATTCTTTATTATAGAGTTTTTACCTTTTACTTAATACTCATTTGTTTTAATCTTTTAATTCTTTCTTTGATTGGTGGGTGTGTAGAAAGTAGAGATAGGAAGTTTACTGGATTTACGATAAATAGGTGACTGGTTGCTGGGGAGTAATGGGACAAGGGTATTTGTTTAGAGTAATGGTCTAACTTTTCAAGTGCACTGGCCAAATATAGAGGATTACCAACTATTTCTGCACCTGTTTTATCGGCTAGATATTCTCTTGTTCTGGAAACTGCCATTTGAATTAGAAAAGCTACGATTGGTGCTATGAGAATTGTACCAAGTTCGGCTAATACGTTTCTTTCGTTATCTTTTGAGGTTGCAAATATGATGCTCCATCTAACAATGTCACCTATTATGGATATGGAGCTTGCTATACCTGCTGCTATGGTGGATACTAAAATGTCTCTATTTTTTATGTGAGCTAGTTCATGTGCTGTAACTCCCATGAGTTCTTCATAAGATAGTAATTGAATTATTCCTTTTGTAAAGGCTATGGCTGAGTTTTTAGGGTTTCTACCTGTAGCAAAGGCATTTGGTTGATACTCGTCGATTATGTATACTTTTGGCATTGGTAAGTTTGCTTTTTGTGCGAGTGCTTTGACCATGTTGTATAGTTGAGGGTTACTTTCTTGGGTTATTTCTTTTGCTCCATAAAATGAAAGTACTATTTTATCTGAGAAGTAATAGCTTATGAAGTTTATGAGTAGTCCTATAGCAAGAGCGACGATCATACCTGTGTGTCCTGCTACTGATTTTCCAATAAATACGAGTATAGAGGTCATTATTGCTAGAAGGAAAATTGTTTTAAAATAGTACCACACGGTTTAACACCTCCTGACTTTATATTTCCCTTGTTTTATTTTTTGTATTCAAAAATTGTTTCCTTGCTGAATGTAATAGGTTTTTTGTGGAGGATAAGTGGGTTTGTGATAGAAAAATAAATGTAAGGGTTGGGGATACCGAAGTACGGACTACAAACCCCGCCAGGTCCGGAAGGAAGCAACGGTAAGTAGGAACTGTACTGTCGGTATAACCCTAACCCCCTAGCCTATAATGGATATCAAGAAATTAGAAGCTTTAGTCAAAATTGAACAAGATAATCCCCGACACTGGTTTAATTTAGCTATTGCATATATTCAAGAAAGTAGATTGGGGGATTCAGTCAAAGCCCTAGAGGAGTCAATAAAAATTAACCCTTACTTTGCACCATCCTATTTTTTTATCGGTTTACTACTACTGTTTGGAAGAGAATTTAATAAAGGGATAAAATATCTCGAAAAAGCTCATTCAATTGATGAAATAATATACAAAAAACTAAATGCTGACAATACCTTAAAGGAAATTATCCAAAACTTGGTAAAAGCATCAATAAAAGTTTTGAAAGACCAACTAGAGTTTCAACCGAATAATATTGAAAATCTATCAGCGATTGGAAAGATACTACTATATACAGACTCTTTTGATTCGTCGATAAATTATTTTAGAAAGATAGTAGAGTTGAAACCTGATAATTGGGATGCTTATTTGCATTTGGGTTTGGCTTATAGTGGTCTTCAGCAGTTTGAACAAGCTATATTTTATTTGAAAAAAGCTGTAACTTATAACCAATACCTATCCGAAGCCTATTGGATAATGGGTAAGATATATCAAAAGATGGGTAATTATGGTTTAGCTGTAAAGAACTATGAAAAAGCGGTGGAGATGGCACCGAATAACCCAAACTTTTTGGAATCTCTAGCAGAGATGTATTATACTTTAGAAAGAAACATACAGGCAATAAAAACTTTGCAAATGGCTATAGATATAAATCCTTCATCAAAATGGGCTTACTACTATCTTGGAAAATGTTTGGAAAAAGAGTATAATTTTGAATATGCAATGGAACAATATGAAAAAGCTATATCAATAGATCCAGATTTTACTGAAGCAAAACTTGCTCTGGTTAAACTATATCAAATGAATAATAACAATCAAAGAGCAATTGAAATTTTAGAAGATTTAGCTAAGGAATCAGATGACTTGGAAATATTTACTCAACTATCTCAACTTTATTTTTATTCTAAGCAATACGAAAAATCAAAGCAATTAGCTCAAAAAATACTTAATATCAGTCCAGAAGATAAAACTGCACTCTATCTTTACACACTCTCTCTGGTTAATCTTCGTAAAGCTGGTTCTAGTACTGATAAAGATCAAGAAATAATACACAACCTAGAAAAAGTGTATTCCCAAAACCCATCGGATAAAATAATTTCAGCAGAGCTTTTTAAAATATATATCGATAGTAAAAACTACCAAAAGGCTAAAGAGGTATGGGAAAAATCTAAGATAACCGTAACTGATTCTTCAATTGCTAAAAGAATAGCAATAATGTACTTAGAAGAGAATAATACTGAAAAATTTATGCAAACTACCCAAGAATACAATTTATTAGAAGAAGATTTTATTTTAGATGTGTTGTCCTTGCTAAAAGAAAAATCTAATCCTTTCATAGATACCTATGTAGCTTATGTTTTAGATAGTTCGTCTATTAGTGAAGATCAGAGAGTAAGGATTTTGAGCTCATACATGGAATGGTTATATTTTAACAATACTTTGAGATGTTTGGATTTTTACAAATTCAGAGTTACCAATGAGTTAAAACAGAGATATAACTTTTCTGTTTTTGAAGCTCTATTATACCTTACTCTCTATGCGGAGTATAAAGATAAAAGCTATATGGATGGTTTTATTCGTATTTGTGAGAATTTGCCCCAAGAAGTATTTAGAGAGTTACCCATGTTGTATTTTTCTGAAAAAATATTAAATTCCATAAAGCTAGGTCTTGATTTTTATGCAGTAATAATTCAAAAGAAGCATGATTACATACCTAACATACATGAGTTTCTATCCAAAGTCGGACAATTTGAAAATAACGTTTTACTAGTATGTTTGGGTGAGTTATTACCATTGTTTTTGGATAATAGTTACTATACTCAAGCGGTAGAGGTAGTAGAGAAGTATAAACTAGCTAATATAGCCAGTTTCAAGAAGCTCAAAATAGAAGCACTTTTATTGCAAGGTAAAAACAATGAGGTTATCAGAGAGTGTGAGGAATATTTTCAAACTTTTTCATACGACTCACATGTTAACTTAATGATGATAATAGCCAATTTCTATATTCATGGGGAGATAGCTGAAAATCTTATAAAAGAATTGGAATCTATTGTACAGGAATCAAATCCTTTAGCTTTTGCCATATACTGTTTAATATTGTACAAGTCTAATCTTAATGAGGCTAAGAAGTATGCGAACAGAGCTATGGAATTTATCTATACAGGTATGCATTCCTTTAAATACAATTATCAAATTCTCATGGCTATAAACATATTGGCTAAGTTCTATGAAAATACATATCAACTAACAAGTTTTATAAAGGGCTTAAGGCAGTTAGTAAATAGATATCCTGAAAATTATGCATTTTGTTATTTGCTTGCAAAATATTTGTACATAACTGAGGACTATACTGATGCTGAGTTGGTTATTAAGAAAGCTTTGAAGCTATCTACAAATAGTTCTCAATTACTTGAAGCTCAAACTTTACTGGGCAAAATAAGGGATGAAAGAGAAAAATTCCAGAAATTTGTAAACTATATGGAAACCTTAACACCAGGAATATCTGAAAAAATAGCTCACATAAATACCCTGTACAAAAAAGAAAAAATCGAAGAAATATACAGTTTCCTTTCAGAACTTTCAAACTCACTCCAAGATATCATCCTTAAGTTTTACATATTCGATAAGCTTGAAATAAAAGAACAAGTTGTTTACTATCTAAACATGCTTAAGATCATTGCTTTAGAAAATTCTATTGATTTATTGATGGAAATAGTTGAAAATAAGTTGTTTTATTATTCAAGTATGGAAGAGTTTGAGGAGGTAAAACAAAAAGCAGAATTAGATTACATGAGGATTTTTAAACAACCTGATGCAGTTGCAGTAGATAGTAAGGCACAAGAAACTAAGCAACAAGGTGAAGCACGACTTGAATCACAGGTTGAAACGCAATTTGAATCACAGGTTGAAACGCAAGCCGAATCACAGATTGAAACACAGCAATCTAAATTTAAAGCTCTAAAACATGTATCTAATTTGGATCAAATTGATCAGTTAACCGATGAAGAAATAGACAGTATTTATATAGCCGATAAGGATGACTTTGTTATTGCTTGTCTAATTAAAGCATCATTAATTGTGGAAGGTCTTGTATCAAAGCTTGATAAAATTAATCAGCTAATAAATAGTGCTGTTAGCCAAAAACAAGAATTGGATGAACTTGAAAAAGTGGTGTTACTTTTTAGCGAATTAGTACGAAGTGAAAATATATCTGATTTTATAGTTCAGAAGTATGAAAATTTAAAGGAAGCTATTGAGATAGGTTCTAAATACGGTTTTCAAATGATAACCCAGTTATCTAATTGGATAGAGCAGAAATACTCTGAGTATCAAAAAACTGAAGTTGAAATTAGTTTGAAAGATATTGAAGATCTTCTAGATATACAGCTTCTTGAACGTGCAAAAATAACAGAAACAGAAGAGCTAATTTTAGCTTACTATCTTAAGTTATTTTATCAAGTTCTAAGCATAGATAGAAAGGAATACCAAGAATTAATTGATAACAAAATAGAGCAGGCTGAAGAAAGTATAGGCTATAATGAAAAGGAAAAAGTATTGGTTGATTTTCTGAAGAACTTAGGTAAATACTTTTCTGAGGATGATTTGAAAAGTTGTTTGCTTGAAGTTAAGAACTTTCTAAGTCAATATGGAAAAGAGGGTTATTACTCATTTTATTCTAGTTTAGTGATGGTTGTTATAAGTATCAAATTAAAGCGAGTAGCGGATATAAAGAAGTATTTAGGTTTGGTTATTAATAAGGTGGATCAGAATGTAAGTTTTCGAAAATTAGTTGGGTATCTGGAAAGGATAGGTGAAGAGTATGAAAAAAGTTCTAGTAACTAGTAAGTTGCCTGGAAACTGGCACCAAAAAATAGATCTGCCTGAATTTGATATTATTGTCAAGCCGGAAAATGAAGATACCAAAGATTTTCTACTTACAAATGCTGATAATACTATTGGAATCCTATGTTTGTTAACTGATAGGATAGATAAGCAAATAATGGAAAGTATGAGTAGTTTAAGGGTTATAAGTAATTATGCGGTAGGTTTTGATAATATTGATGTGGAGTATGCAACCCAAAAAGGTATATGTGTTACCAATACTCCTGGTGTATTGACAGAAACTTCGGCTGATTTAGCTTGGGCTCTCATATTAGCAGCAAGAAGAAGGATTATTCAGGCCGATAAATTTACGAGGGAAGGTAAATTTACAGGGTGGAAACCGGATCTTTTCTTAGGATATGATGTTTATGGAAAAGTTTTGGGGATAATAGGGTTTGGTAGGATTGGTCAAGCAGTGGCAAGAAGAGCAATAGGCTTTGATATGAAAATAGTTTACTACAGTAGAAAAAGAGATCTAGAAGCAGAAAAAAAGTATAACGCTCAGTATATGGAATTAGATGAACTTCTTAGAGTAAGTGACATAGTATCGATCCATACCCCACTAAATCAAGAAAGTTATCATATGATCACATATGAAAAGCTCAAACTGATGAAACCTACGGCTACAATAGTCAATACTGCAAGAGGGAAGGTAATAAAGGAAGAGGATTTGGTTAGAGCTTTGAAAGAAGGTGTAATTTTTTCGGCGGGGTTGGACGTGTATGAATTTGAACCAGAGGTACATCCGGAGTTATTAAAACTAGAAAATGTTGTTTTATTACCTCACATTGGTAGTGCTAGCTTTGAAACTAGGATCAAAATGGCGGAAATGGCTGTAACAAATCTTGTTAATTTCCTTACAAATAAACCGCCTTTGAGCGTAGTAAATCCTCAAGTACTTTCCAACAAAGCATAAGATACTTACTGAGTTTTCAAAGCTCAAAATATCTAAAAGGGTAATTTGTTTGTATTAGTTTGTAGGGTACTATTTGGGGGAGGCAGAATAGACTATAGGTAAGTTCATAGTATTTGGGCATAGCCATTTTCATTAGATTTCGTACTAGTGTTTTAGGAATGTTTATTAGAAAAGCTTTTTTTATTAGGGAGTATTTTGTTATGTACTTTTGGAGGAATTCTTGATAAGTTAGGTAGTTTGTATTTACTGTGTTGAAGATTCCTTGTTGGTTGTTTTGGAGTAGATGTTGTATTATAAGGGGTATTTCTTGGTTATGTATCCAGGGGAAGGGTGAAGTTGGGGTGATATTTATTCCTATTGAAAATAGAGCTAGAGGATAGAGCATTTTATGGATATTTGATTTTTTATCTATTACAGCTCCTATTCTTAGAATGATTGATTTTTCTGAGAGTGGGGAGTTGAGGAGTGTATTTTCCCATTCTAGGATTAGGTTGGATATGAGATTGGGTTGAATAGGTGAAGATTCGTCTACTTTTTCAAGTGGGTTTTGGTAGTATATTCCTACTGCAGATGCGGAGACTATCTTGTAAATATCAGCTTTTGATTCTATTAAGCTGGACACTATCTTTTGATTTACTGTTACTCTACTTTGGTATATTTTTTCCCATTTCTTTTGGGTAGTTAGTCCCAAAATATTTTCTCCTACAAAAATTAGCACTATCCATGTGGATTTTTGTGAATTTAGAAGTTCTGTAAGTATGCTTTGTAGGTTGTTAAGTGAGTATGAGATAAAGTGTGTATTGGGTATATTGTTTTTTATTTGTTTTCTGGATAGGCAAAAGATTTTGTTTAGTTGTGCGTTAGGTAGGAGATTGTTTTTTTGTATAAACTGGAAGAGATTGTTACCTATAAGACCGTTATATCCGAATAGAAGGATATTGTATTCTTTCATGCTGTAATGTTGAAGGTTTTGATATTATCTCTGATATTTTGTGCAAGAAGGATGGCTTTTTTTATGTTAATAAGTCCGTTGCCTTGGGAGTATTTGTCGTATTCTTTACCGTTTTTGTCTTTAAGTTTTATGGTTGATTGGGTGATGATATGTTTTATGGTTTGAGGGGAGGCGTTAGGTAGGATTTGGTATAGTAGTGCGGCGATACCGCTTACTATGGCTGTTCCTGCGCTGGTGCCTGAGCTTTCTATGTAGTATCCTTTACTCCAGTCTGATGTGATGTGTGGGTCTAGGATGCTGGAGGGTACTCTAGCGCCGAGGATTTTTTTAGACGGTGCGATTACATCGGGTTTGTCGAGTTTTTCCAGGGTAGGTGTTGGTCCTCTTGAAGAACCCACGTAAATTTCATCGTCTTCGATGGATGGGGTATTTTTGGTATCGCTACCTCCGACGGTGATGACGTTGGGTGCGACGCCTGGGCTATCGATTGTTTCGTAGGTTTGATCGTTACCAGCTGCTGCAACTACTGTAAATTCTTTAGCTAGTTGGTCGGCTAGTTTGGCAATTTCATCTTCTTCCCAAGATTTGTCGGGGTTAGTATCAACTCCTAAAGAAATGTTAATCACTTTTACGTTATATTTTTTGCCGTTTTCAATAAGCCATTGAAGTGCTTTGATTAGTTCAGAGACTGTAGTTATTCTAAGGATAACGAATTTAACATCTGGAGCTATGCCTTGGTTATATCCTTTTGAGGCTTTTCCTGTACCACCGATTATTGAGGTTACGTAAGTTCCATGTCCTAGGATATCTTTTGGATTTTCTTGGGTTGATTCTCCTGAGAAGTCTTTATAGAAGATTATTCTATCTTTGTCTATATCTGGGTGATCATAGATAATACCACTATCTATTACTGCTACGACAACGTCTTTACCAGTTAGATTATTTTCAATCGCTGTTTGTAGATCTATGGCTTGGAGATTAGGATTCAGTATATAGTACGACAAATCGTTTTCGGAGTGATTTATTTGTACTGTATCCTGTATTTCTGTTGTTTTGTCTGTTTGTATTTTGGGAGTTACTTTTGTTAATGAAGTATTGATTAGGGTTTCAGTGTGTTTAATCTTGTTTTTCTGACTTATGTACATATTTTTTAGGTTATCGCTGTTTATTTTTATTATGTACGGGTTATGTAAAAAAAATGTTAAAAAAAGCATTCAGAAATTTTAATTTCGTTTCGGATGGAACATATACATCTGAAGAAAAGCAAAGTAAGTTATAATAGAATAGGCCGTAGGGGGTGGGTATAATGTCTTTTGATGTTTTCAACTCCATGAACATTATAACAGGTGGAAGAACACAGAACATATATAGGATTAGTATAACGGCGGATATAAGTGTACCTATTCATCAGGGTTCTACAATATCCGATCATTACCAAGCGGGATTGCTCATAAGGCCTACTGCAGATTTTGATAGTCTAATATCGGCAGTAAGGGATTTATCGTTTAACACTTCTTATAATCCAGGACCAATACCTGCAATACCTGAGCCTTCACATTCTACATATCAGGGTATAAATAGTCTGGAACAACTAACAAATATGCTTAGAAATTTTGGTGAGAAGTTAAATCAGCTCACAAGTGTTTTTGATAGAACACAGGCAGATAAGATGAGAACGATAAACACCATAAGAAACTTGGAGCAACAAAAAGCTAATATAGAAAATAGAATAAACCAACTGAATGCTAGGATACAACAGTTAAACAATCAAGCTAATCAATTAGATAATCAGGCAAAGCAATTAGATGCTAAAGCTAATAATTTAGAAAAGCAGGCTAATAATTTAGAAAAGAATGCTGCTAAAATAGAGCAGCAGGCAAGGGCTTTGATGTCAAATCCCAAAACTGCTGCAAAAGGAGCTAGTTTGATGGCCAAAGCTCAGTCACTAAGAAAAACAGCTGCAACTCTAAAAGCTCAAGCTAAACAATTAAAGCAACAAGCAAAACAACTAAGAAATCAAGCTCAGAGATTAAGAGGAGAAGCAAATAGACTACAACAGCAAGTAAATCAACTGCAACAAAGAAAACAAATGGTAGAGCTAAGATTGAATAACCAAAAGAAATTACTCCAAAAAATAGATAACCACCAACAAAGAATAACTGATTCAATGAGAAAAGTAGTAGAGCATGCAAGACTTATATATCAAAGAGCTATGGAATTGGTAGGTGCAAGAAATCAAGCCAATCCATTCCAACAACTGATAAACGATATACAATCGATGTTTAACAATAGAGCTTTAGGAAATGTACCAGGAATGGGCTTTATGCCAGGTATGGGAATGATGCCAGGTATGCCATTTAATCCTGCCCTTGCAATCGCTCAAGCAATCAATAATGTCTTTGCAATGGGATTCATAGCAGGAATGTCATTTGGTAAAAATAAAGCAATGAGAGATATGATGGGAATGATGGCAGGTATAGGACTTATGATGATGGGACCTATGGCTGGTCCTATGCTAGGATTGGGCTTCCTAAGCAGAATGATTAGATAATACAAATACATAATACAAGTACTATGGAATTGATATTTGTAGTTAGTTTTGCGGTAATACTTGCAGCTTTTACGGGAATAAGAGCATTCTTACCACTAACTATAGTATCCGTAATGGCTAAATTTAACTTAGTTACAATACCAGCCTCATCAAAATTCATAAACTTTTTAACTGACGAAAGAGTCATGGCTTTTCTAATAATCGCCACTATCATCGAAATACTATCAGATAAAATTCCATTAATAGACAATATCCTAGATAGTGTCTATGTAGTTCTAAAACCAGTCATATCGGTTATTAGTGCATATTCTATAACACTTTCTACTGTAGAACCATGGCAAGGTTTTATTATATCTTTAACACTTGCATTAATATCGAGCTCATCATCTAGTATATCTAAAGCAACGGTTAGGGCAGCATCTACTACATTCTCTGCAGGAACCCTTAATACTTTAATAAGTTTTATTGAAGATGTCACTGTATTCATAGGTATTATAATCTCCGTGATATTTACGATAATATTGCCTCTGATGGCACTTACGATAATACTGCTAATTGCTCTTGGTTTATTCATGATTTTAAAGTTGAGGTATAATCCCAAGTGGAAAACGAGCTAAAATATTCAAAAGGTTCTTACCTACAATACCACAAAGATAATCCAATCAACTGGATGGTATGGGGTAGTAAAGCTTTTAATTTAGCTCAAGAATTAGATAAACCGATATTTTTGTCAATAGGATATTTTACCTGTCATTGGTGTCATGTAATGGCAAGAGAGGTTTTCGAGGATGAAGAGGTAGCAGAGTTGTTAAACAAGCAATTTGTATGTATAAAGGTAGATAGAGAGGAGCTTCCTGATGTTGACAGTTTTTATATACAGGCTCTGAGTATACTTCAGGGTGGTAATGCTGGTTGGCCAGCTAATTTATTTTTAACCCCAGACCTTAAACCATTTTTTGGATTTACTTATTTGCCTAAAAAAAATTTCATGACTATAGTTCAACAAATAGCTTATCTATGGAAACAAAGTAAACTGGAATTAATTCAATACGCGGAGCAGGTATATCAGTATCTTAAGGAAAACTATTTTAACAAAATTGGAACTTATCCTATCCATATTCTTTCAGTAAATAATCTTGAAAAGTTTTTGTATGAAGTTGATAAGCGTATTTATGAAGGGTTGGATGAATATGGTGGTTTTGGGATACAACCTAAATTTCCCCCTCATCAAATCCTTGAATATTTGCTTTATAGATTTGAAGATACTCCAAGCAAATTTGTTTTTGAATATATAGATAAAACATTGGTTGGGATGATGATGGGGGGTATGTATGATGTAATTGATGGGGGATTTTGTAGGTATAGTACTGATCAAAAATGGATGGTACCACATTTTGAAAAAATGCTTTATGATAATGCTTTACTTATGTTTATATATCACAAAGCTTCACAAATATATCAAGATATAGATCGAAATAAAGCAGAAATATTTAAGTATGTGTCCCAAACTGTACTTGAATTTCTTAGTTCATTTTTATACGATTCTGGAGCTTATTTAAGTTCTTTGTCAGCTGAATCTCTGGATGATGGGGTCTATCAAGAAGGTGCATATTATCTTTTTAAACCAGGTGAAATACAGCAAATTAACAACCTAGATCTGTACTATTCAGTTTATGAGTTTTATAATCCTCATACAAAATATAGAGGTCTGATTTTGCATTACAAAGAGTTTCCAAAACATAAATCTTTAAACGAAATTTTGGGCATAAGGAATCAGTTAAAGCAAATAAGGTCTACAAAATCTAAACCACCAGCGGATAACAAAATAATCTTCTCTTGGAACTCTATGCTTTGTTACTATTTGCTTAAATGCTATCAAATTTATGGTTATGATTCTTTCTTACAAAAAGCTTCAGAAATTTTAGATTTTTTAATTAGTAAAATGTTTTCCAAAGATCAGATTTATAGAATATGTGTTGATGGTTATATTTATGAGAAGGGAATGCTGGAGGATTACTTATGGTTTTCTTTAGCAACAAATCTCTATTATCAAATAACAAAAAAAGAGGATTATTTGAATGTATCCAGGAAAATTTTTGATGAATTAAACACTAAGTTTTTTAGAGATGGTATTTTTTATAATTCTCAAGAATTTTTAACTTATGATGTATTTGATAGTTCTATACACTCTAACAATTCTCTAGCTTTAATTCTTGCTTTAGTCCTTGAGAATAATATACAGGACAAGTACAAGGAAATCGCTTTAAAAATGTTTAATTTCACGGATAATGTAAATCATCTTGGAAGTTTTTTACTATTCCTTGATTTATATAAAAACAGTCAGACCAAAGTTAAGAGTAGAACTAGTTTGGACGGTGATTTATATAAGATCTATTTTGACTCAGTATATGAAGTAAAGCCTTCAAGTATTGAAATTAAGAAAGATGAAAAGAAGCAAGTTGTATTAAGCGTTTGTCAAGAAGATAAATGTTATGAAATTTACAAAACGATTGAATTTTGATGAGTATTTTCATTTCTGTTTGTGACTATTCATCTGAATTCTATGCTAGTAAGTTAATAGAATATATTGCCAAAGATGTAGGGAGCAAGATATTTGTTATAGGTGGTGATTTATTAAGAAACTTATCCAAAAAATACTCTAACGTTGTTTTTTTGATAGAATCTGTTAGGTATAGTTCTGTAGGTTTTTTTGAGAATTTAAGTATGGTTCCGTTTATACTTTGGGACTATTTAAAGCTTAAAAGAATGCTTTGGAGTATAAAACCTACTTTATCAATTTTATTTGATTCACCAGCTATAAATGTTAGGTTGATAAGATTTTTGAAAGATATTGGATCGAAAATAATTTATATCATACCTCCTAGGAGTTGGAGTTTACAAAGGACAAAAACTCATGAGTTGGTTGAAAATAATTGTGAATATGTTATTGTACCTTTTAAGTTTAATCTGAAAGTGTATCAAGGTAAAAATATTTTGTTTTTTGGTCATCCTATGGTAGAGATAATAGACAAAAGTCTTATTAGTACACAAGAAAAATGTTCTTTAGGTATTTTCCCAGGTAGTAGAACTTTTGAAATCAAATTTGTTTCCAGACCGGTTTTTGATATCATTCATATTTTGAACCAAAAATTTGAAAAGATAATAATCTCTGCTACTAATCATACTTTGAAGTATTTGAATCATTTATCTGATGATTTTGAAATATGTAGTAATTATGAGCAGATTGTAAATAGAATAGGAATTGCTTTAAGTACTTCAGGTACTGTAGTTCTTAAAAATGTTTTATACGCCATACCAACTATATGCTTTTACAGAGTATACAAAATTTCTGAATGGATATTCAACAATTTTGTCAAAATGAAGGTAACAAAAATAGCATTGCCCAATATACTAGCTGAGTATGAATTTCCTGACAGTCTCAAGGATAAATACTTTAAAGCTGATATAGTCCCTGAATTACTACAGGATCATTGCAATTCAAATAGTATACTTAGTACCCTTCAGAAAGTTATTGATAACTATGATAAATACAAACAAGTAGTTAAAGAGTTCAGGAGTATTTTTTTTGAATTTTATCCTCCGCAACCTATTAAGGATATTTCCGAATTTGTTCTGGATTACTATCGAAAAATAACATGAAAAATAGCAATAGCAAGGATTTGTTAGATGATATGTAGAATATAATTTAGAAGAGTTAGAAGAGTAAAGAAGTTTCATATATGTATAGTTCAATCAAGAGAAAGATGTACTAATCGAATAAAGGAAGGGGAGTGTAGACGATGCAAAGCATGTCCTCATCTATAAGAAAGAAAAATGAAAAGAAAACAAAAAAAAACAAGAAATTTCCAAGATAGATTTCTCAATTCTCTAAGAGGGGATGATGTAAAGGTAAAAGTAGAAACTACTACCTCAAAAATATATGTTGGTAAACTAATTTCTTTTGACCAGAATGTGGTTATATTGGAAACTGAAGAAGGGCAAGTAATGCTTTATAAGAGGGCTTTATGCTCGGTGGGAAAGGTGTAATTTAATGTATATACCCCATAAACAACATGAGGTAGAAAAAATAAAAAATGAACTGAAAATAAAAGAGATAAATGATATATTTGAGCAGATTACTGGTAAGAATAAATTCTTTGAGCCTAATGAATTGGGTGAACCACTATCGCAACAGAGCTTAATTAATTTTTTCGATAAACTAGCATCAAAAATTGAAGACTATGAGTATCTAGTTGGAGCAGGAGCTTACGATTATTTTATACCCCCTATTGTCGAATCTCTAATCAGAGCTGAATTTGTTACTTCATATACACCATACCAACCCGAAGTCTCACAAGGTACTTTGAAAGCACTATGGGATTTCCAATCAGCTATTTGCGAAATATTTAACCAAGAGGTATGCAATTCTTCACACTATGATACTGCAACGGCTACCGCTGAAGCCGTACTAATGGCCAAAAGAATATATCACAAAAAAAAACCTAACGCTAATACTTATATAGTAGCTAATTCAGTTCATCCAACTTATCAAAATGTCCTAAAAACATATACACAACCGCTAGGTATTCAACCGAAATACTTGGAGTTTAACCAATATGGTAAAATTGACATAGATGCATTGTCAAGTATAATAGACGATGATGTATTTGCAATTGTTATTCAAAGCCCTAACTTCTTCGGAGTTATCGAAAATAATATACCAAAATTAAAGGATATTGCTCAGGATAGGTTAGTTATTTTGGTAGTTAGTAACCCTTTCTTTTACTTTTTGCAAGATCCTCCACAAGTAGATATCGTAGTTTCTAATTTACAACCGTTTGGAATACCTCTAAGTTTTGGAGGACCTTATCTTGCAACTATAGCAACCTCTCTCAAAAATATAAGAGAAATGCCAGGAAGAATAATAGGTAAGACAATAGATAAAGACGGTAAAGAAGCTTACACTATGATTTTACAAACAAGAGAACAGCATATAAAAAGAGAAAAAGCTACGAGTAATATATGTACTAATCAAACTCTAATGGCTATCAGAAATATCATATATCTTATGGCTATGGGTAAATCAAATTTGATAAAAGTAGCACAGAAGAGTTATACTAATATAAGACATTTGTCTCGAAATATTGAACAAATCGGCTCTATAAAGGTATTATTTAATGATGTTTTCAATGAGACTCTACTCTATGTACCAAATTATCATCAAATATATAAACATTTGAAAAAAAACCACAAAATAATATTTGGTATTTCTCTAAATAAATTCAAATTGAGTGTATCTTTTATGTCCAACCTAAGAAAATATTTCGATTACGAATTGTCTAATTTAGTTTTAGTATGTACTACTGAGAAAATTTCAAAACAAAAAATTGATCAAATTGTTTCTTATATTTCTGAGTTTGATGTGATCAAGAATGGAGCAGTACCTAAAGGGACTTACTCTAGATGAGTTAGATAAAATAATCTGTAGGATACTTGGTACAGAGCAAAGCTCGAAACCTAATTTTAGAACCCTTCAATTGTTAAAGTGGATATATTCTAAGTATCAAGATGATCCTTGTTTGTTTACCGATCTTTCTAAAGATTTAAGGCAAAAAATAGCTCAAAATTTTAAGCTAAGATCTTTAGAACTTGTTGAATACCAGAATTCAAAGATTTCTGAATCTATTAAGTTTGCGTATAAAACTTTTGATGGTGAGATAGTTGAAAGTGTTTTAATGAAGCATCCTGACAGATATACCCTTTGTATATCATCTCAGGTTGGATGTAATGTAGGATGTATTTTCTGTGCATCTGGTGCTATGGGACTTAAGAGAAATTTACATGTTCATGAAATAGTTGAACAGTTCTTTTTATCTCAAAAATTTATTTATGAAAAAGAAGGTAAGAGAATATCTAATATTGTTTTTATGGGTATGGGTGAACCTTTGATTAATTATCACAATGTAGTTAAAGCTATTGTGATTTTCAACTCACCCTGGGGATTCAATATTAGTAAGAGAAACATAACTTTATCTACCTCTGGTATAGAAAAAAGGATATATGATCTGGTAAGAGATGGTGTAAGAGTAAAATTGGCTTTGTCATTACACTCTCCTTTCCAAGAGCAAAGGGAAAAACTAATACCTACAGCTAAAAAGTATGACATTAATTCTCTTTTAAAAGCCGTAGAAAATTACTATCAAAACACAAAAAAGAGAATTACAATTGAATACATACTCTTGAAAGATATTAATGATACAGTTGAGCATGCGAAAAAACTTGTAAGTTTACTCAAGCAGTACTCTATGAAAGTTTTAATAAATCTGATACCCTATAATAGTATTGGTAATGTATATTTTGAGGATAAGCTTTTAGAAGAACCTGATATTAGTAGAATTCAAAGATTCCAAAATATTATCAAGGAGCATTTTGAGGTTAGTGTGAGATGGAGTTTAGGTAGAGACATAGATGCTGCCTGTGGACAACTGAGAAGAAAAATACTATCTTGCTAAAATATACCTACTCCGTATATTTCGTTTATATTTGTTAACCCGGGTGGTATTTTTATTGTTAAATTGGTGTTTTTGGGATTTTCAAAAAATACCCCACTTTTATAGCTTTCTAAATACTTCTCTATTTTGTCTAATTTTATATCCAATTTGTTTGAAACTATGCAACCTGAGTTTGTGGTATTTCCATCTATTCCGTCCGTTGCTATTGCAAAAAAAATTATTTCTTTATTAGTTGGTATATTTTTTATTTCCCTAAGTACTTGTAAAGATAGATGTTGTAATCTTCCTCCATATCCTTCTTTGTCTACTTGTAAACTAGTTTCTCCTCCAAATATGTAGCATATTCCGGTCTTGTTTATATTAGTAAGTATGTTGGATTTGATAAGATTCAATAAATCTTGGTTTTTAAGGTTTAGATGTGAGCATACTGGTAAAGCATTTATTCCGTTTGTTTGTAATAAATTTTCTACTTGTAAAACTGCAAATGTATTATCAGAGATGATGTAGTGAAATACTTGATCTAAATTTTTATTTTGTTCCTGGATTTTGTTATATATTTCAAAATTTTCTCTCATCGTTGTATGTATATTGTAGTGATCTATAATAGGTTTGAGGATTTGTGAGATTTCGTAGATTTCATCGTTGGAGAATTGCTTGAGAAACGTTATGCCTGAACCTATGGTTGATAAGTCATTTAGAGGTACATCTGAGATGATAAGTGATATAACTTGACTATTGGGTATATATTGAAGAAGTTTACCAGACTTTACTCTTGAAAAAAATCTTCTGATCGTATTGATTTGGTAAATGTTTAGGTTTTGATGAAGAATATATTTATAGATTTCTATACATAGCTCTGGTTTGATGATTGGGTATTCAAACATACTACTTGCTCCACCACTTATCAAAAATATTATCGTTGTTTTGTTTGAATCTATTTGCTTCAAAAGGTCCAAGATTTGGACTGTATTGTTAATTGATTCAACTGATAGGTATGGGTGTGATGAGAAAAGGATTTTATTTGAGTGATTTTCAAAGGTATATTTTTTATCTGTTACCATGATGCAATCTTGAATGTTTATGTTTTTTTGTTTGGCTTTAGAAATAATAGCATTTAAAAATCTAATAGCTACCTTACCTATTGATATTATGTATATCTTATCCCTTATGTTTATTGTATTGCTATTGATTTTTAAGATGTTTGGTTTGTCAAAGTCAATGAGGTTTTGGATTACTGTAGTTATGTCTATTTTGTTTGGTAAATAGTTTTGGAGGATGTGTCTAATTTTTTGTATAATCATTTGCTTGATTTTGAAAGTAGTTCTTTTTTATGTCTTAAAAGGAATTTAATTAATTCTTTGGTATACTTATTTAACTCGATTGAATTTATCTGATTTAATTTAAGTAGTTTATACTCGGATATTTCACTATTTAGTTTGATGTTTGATATGTTATCTACTTTGACTAGGTAATTAAAGAGGATCATGTGTATAGGTTTGTAGAATTCTGGGTCAAAGATGGATTCGAAGAAAGTCAGGTAGAAACAATTCTTGGGTTGTATATTCAAATTAGTTTCTTCTTTTATTTCTCTGATCAATGCTTTTATTAGAGTTTCACCTTGTTTTATTTTTCCGCCAGGTATTCCCCACTTACCATTCCACTTATTGGTTCTAACAAATAGGAAGTAATCATCGTATTTTATTAAACCACCTACTGTAACTACTATCATCTCAGATACATCGTATAGTAGAGCACTAATCCTACTATTATCGTAAGTTGTATTAAAACAAATATGGCTATTAGGATTAAGACTTTATTGGTTAGAATTGAATGTATAGGAAAGTGTTTTGTTGTTATTTGTTCATAATTAGTTTCGCTTTTTAGGATGCTGGCTAGTTTTTTTTCAAATTCTTTAAATGTTTTTATTCTTTCGTTAGGATTAGAATTTAAAGATTTTTCAAGTAGAGAACTTATTTGTGGGGGTATGGTGGGGTTTACTGAGGATGCTGGAGGGAAGAAGAAGGGATCTTCTCTAAGATAAGGACTAAGCTTTGTTAAGTATTCATATACTATTGAAGCTACTATGTATATGTATGAATACTCTCCTATGCTTGACTTATCGTCATCCAACATTTCTGGAGGTATGTAACCTATTGTACCTACGTATTTTTCTTCTATTCCTTTCTCTGTTACCATCGCAGGTATTTTAGAAATGGCTAAGCTTTGAATCTTTACTATTCCTTGTTTATCTATAACAATATTATCCGGCCTAAGGTCTACTAGATGAATTATGTTTCTTTCGTGTAAATTTCTAACTATTTCTAAAAGTTGTAAAGCTAGTTTTATCGCTTTTATATGATTAGTTTTTGATGAGTGTATTATATCGCTAAGAAGAGTACCGTTTATTTCTTCACATATAACCATTAGATATTGTTTTTCAATAAAATAGTCTACTATTTTCCCAATTTTTTCGTACACTATTTTAGATAGTGATGAGAGAAATTGATAGAGATTAGATAAGTAGTTTTGGGATGTATTGTATTCGGATATACTTATTTGATAAAGAATCCAACTAGAGCCTATAAATCTTATGTCTTCTACTCTGTAAGCTATGTAGTCTACTTCTATTTTGTAGGTATTAGTTATTTTGTATCTATTGTTTAGGATAGTTCCGGCTAGGATTTTTTGCATTGTGGTTTAATCGGGGTGGTTGCGTGTGTAGATTGGTCTGGTGATGATGAGTGATATGGCTGGCGGGGAAGGATTCGAACCCTCGCCACGGGATCCAAAGTCCCATGTCCTACCACTAGACGACCCGCCAACCTTAGTTATATATTACTACATACACTATCGCTATCCTTTATTCGCTCTTGCTTTGATCTACTATCTTTTCAATTATATACTCTATCTCAAACCCACTATTTTTTATCTCTTGGTATATATATTCATGATCTTCTAATGATTGTTTAATGTTTGTAAGATTTTTTACCAATTCAAAAACTTCTACTTCTAGTTGACCAATTTCTTTAAGATCTTCCTCTACTTTTTCATTTTGAGATAGCTTATGTTCGATTTTCGTGAGTTTTTCTATTATTTGATTTAATTTATCGTTTATTATCTGAACTTGTGATTCTATTTTTGGAAGTATGAAATTTTTCGTTTTTGATGATTTTATTGTTATTTGTATTTCTTCTATCCAATTTTTTACTGCTATTATAGCTTCATCTATTTTGTTCTTATTTACCAGAGTTAGTAATTGATTAAAAAAGGGTGTATTTTCTGGATTTGAAAAATCGTATGAATTTTGACAATTATAACACTTATTACCTTCAAATATTTCTAAGCATACAATACATCTATTCATTGTTTAAAGTACCAAATTACTAACTAATTCTTCCAAATGAAGATTGTATATTGTTGTTATATTGACTAATATAGTTTTGTTGTTGGTTAGATAGTATTTTGATGAAATCTAGAATAGTTATAGGACTATCTTTTTGATCACCTTCTTCACCTGTTACAAAGGTAGTTGCTCTATCTTTTATTATATCTGGTAATCTTGGTATTTCATCCATAACATCGGGTCTATCTCCCATTTCATGTGTTGCTAGTGTTTGTGCAATTACTTTATCTTGTTGTATATTTATGGATGTATCTCCTGCTTCTAGTGAGGCTAGTGTTTGTACTTTGGGACCATCATGATTTTGTACTATACCTTCTTCCGCGGTTCCAACTGTAATCAGAGGATTTTTATCTCCGTATCTTTTTTGATGGCTCTCTATTACATCTTGTAATGTTGGTGGTTTAGATTGAATATTTGAATTTCTTATTTCCACAGAGCTTCACCCCCTCTTTAAGTTATAATGTTCATTTTTGTATTTTAATTCAATATCTTAAGCCAATTTTTTACATTTTTTTTACACAGATAGAATGGAATAAACTTCTTGAGTGTAACTGCTTCTTCCCATTTTTATCCTTATTTCTGAATCCAAAAGCATGGCTACCAACTTACTTGTTGAATAATTTTTATGCTTTATTAAATAGTCTAACTTTCTGACGAATTTCATTAACATACTTACCCTGTAATGATTCATATTCAGCTTATTAGCTATATGCTTTATGTTTTCCCCAACTTTGTTATATTCATCATGTATTTTTATGATTGAAACTATTTGGGAATATACTAAACCCCATAGCTTTTCAATTTCTCCATTCATCTCTATTTCATCGAGATAGTTTTTTAAAAGTTTATACTCTTTTGATATTTTAGGAATATTCTCTATTTCATCTAACTTTGACTCGAATAAAATCTCTAGAAAAAGATTAACTACGTTAAACATGTTTATTTCGCTGTATTGAGATATATAAAAAGAAATTGCCTCCTGATCTAGTTCATGTTGAATCTTATCTATTCTACTCTCATAGTCTGATATTATCTGATCTATTATTTTTTCTGTTAAGATTTCACTTTGTGTTTTGGATAAAACTATTCTAACAAGTTGCGGTATAATAGTTTCAAAAATCTCTGAATTACTATCAAAATTGTACTTTTTTATTAAGCATGAAACAAGATGATCTATTTTATCCTCAGATAAATACTGAATTTTATCTATTATTTTGAAGTTTTTCTGTATATATTCTGCAACTTTAGGATCTTTAATTGAATTTAAAGTCGGAATAGTAATTATTAAATTACAGCTCTTAGTCCTATCTAACATATCTATTACCTTTTTGGAATTATTTTTTTCAACCAAGGAGATAAAATTGTCCAATACAAATACCAGATTCTTATGAAACAGGGTTTGCTGACAAAGAATTTCTTCAAGCTGCTTTAAACTGTGGTTTTGACAATCAACTTTCTTTATAACATCTGCTTTGATAGAATTTACTGTTGAAAAACTCTCTTGTAAAAGTTTTTGTAAAAATTCTCGGTCTAACTCCGTGATCACAAAATCTCTAGTTAAAATAACATACCTCATATACGAATTATCAATTGATTTAAAATACAGAAAATCTTTGTGTGCAAATTCTCAAACATTGAAGCTACCGATCTAAAACAGTTTATACAATCACTACCTGACTTTTCTAGCTCATAATATAAATCCTCTATTAGTGTTGGAGATAAACCTGCAATTAGTTCACTTATCAGATTGTATAAAATAATTTTCACATACTCTTTTACCTTCAGATTAATTAAACTACTCTCAAGCAATGTTTGTATAGAGTATTGCTGTAACTCTGTATACTTTGGGAAAATATTTTTCTTGGATAACTCAATGGCTACTAGTTCCCTTATTTTTCTCATTCCAAAACTAATCGCCAACTTTCTTGAAAAACCATACTTATTTCTCAACCAAACAATAGTATTTACCTCTCCTATGTAAAAGTTAAAAATCTTGGGATACAGAAAGTAAAAGAAATCCCCGAAATCTACTAATTCAAAGTTATACTTCCAATATCCAAAAACATCCCTCAAAAAATTCTTTTGGTTCCTAAAGTAAGGGGATCTAGGATCAATGAAATTTATTAACCTGATAGTATTAACATTTTTCAACAAATAGTATAAATTTTCAATATCCAAAAAATACGGAATATCGTACTTGATATAGTCTTCATAGACTGAAATTTCATACACCTTTTCAAGGTTGAAAGAAAAGATATATTCCATAATCATGTAAAATATTTCATATTCTTGTATAAGGTTCATATGAACAATCCTTTTAATCAGATAACTATTTTTGTTAAAGTTGATGCTCATTGTATCTGGATAATCCAGTATTCTATTAGTTTGCTTTGCTATTAAGTACTGCAAGAAAGAAAAAGGACCAAAATAACATATATTTCCATCCCTATCTAGAGTTACATAACAAGGAAAGATAAATTTCCTTATTATCTGCTTTTTATCAACAAATAGGAAAAATATGTTCTGATTACCTATTTTGATATAGAGATTCATGATATTTAAGGAATTCTAATGCTGAAATAGCACATCCTTTTAATTTTGTTGTTCCAGCCCTACCAACTAAAACTATATATGGAGCTTTTCTTCCACACCTACAACCAAAACTAATAAAACCTACATCAGAAGAAATAACATTTGAGATCGTATAACTACTAGCGTAAGGAGTCATAAAAGAAAGTAAACCTATCTCTTCATAGCTATTGAATCCCCTTGTTAAAGGGTTAAAAGTCCTTACTCTTGAATATCTAGGTATATGCTTATTATCATACTCACACTCTACGTATGGTATTCCATGTTCTACCATACCATATAAATCTCTTACCTGATTTATTCCTAAATACTCTTTCACTAGTTTCTTGAATTCAGTTACGGATATTTCTTGCTTATGTGTCTTCCATCCTCCACCTGGTAAAACTACTCCACAAAAATTGAACTTGAGATTTCTTTTTTGAAGTTCTTGAATAGTATAGTAAATATAAGCTGGAAAGCCAAGAATTCTCAATCCTAAACCACTATCCTGGAATTCTTGAAGCTTCTTAATTACTCCCTCAAGATCAAAGAAAAAGCTATCCCCTTTCTTTTTCAAAGCAAAAAATTTATCCCTCATTTTTGGTGCAAGTTCAGATAGTAAAACGTCAGAAAATGCAGTCCCTAAACTCAAATCCTCATACGTGAAAAACAAATAATTATACTCATTCTCTAAATCAGTTAATCCATAATCCTGATAAACATTGAAAACTATCTTCTTTATTCTATTAAGGGTTATTTTATCCAAAACCATTCTTGACGGTTTTTGGGTAGTACCCGACGAGAAAATCTCAACTTCAATATCCGAAATCAAAAAATCCGCTTCATACACAAACTCCTTTAAAACATAGACACTAATAAACAACCTATAATCCCATAAATCTTCTATGCTACTTATGCTTTGTATATCTTTTGTGAATGATTTAGCCTTTAGTAAACCTCTGTAGAAACTAGACCTTGAAATTTGATTAGATATGCATTCCTTCATACAATCAACAAACAAACTATCATTAAGGTAATCATAATCAAATGGGTTAGAATCAATCAACCTGTCTACAAGCATATTTTATTTTCTTTTCTTTTTTTTCTTCTCGTTAGATTCCTGCTTTTTATTTGGATCATAATTTTGTGCTTCTTCTATTTTACTCTTAGCAACCAAGCTATCTGGTAAAATTTTGAGTATTTCTTCATAGCATGAAATAGCCTTTTGTTTATCATTTTTTTTGTACAGAAAAATATCCCCCATTCTCACTAAACTTATAAATCCCTGCCCTAATAGATTTGGATCGTACTTGTATGCTAAATCATACGTTTCTACAGCTTTATCTATTTCATTAACCTTTTCATAAGCATATGCAAGTTGGTAAATCATATCAGGATACTTTATATCGATATAATTTTTAAGCTTGGATATAGTTTGATTGTAATTACCCAGGGAATTCTGAATTTTACCAAAATACTCAAGAGCAATCGGATCATAACTCTTAACATTAAAGGCTCTGTTTAGCATTGAAATAGCTCTTTCATTTAACTTTTTTTCATAATAGGCAATTCCCAATCCACTGTAAATACACGCCAAAGTAACTGGAAAAAATAGGCTCTTTCTAAAAGTATTTATAGCTTCATCCAAATAAGCCCCCCCATTATTCGTAGAAAAATACAAAAATATATTCGAAAAACCCACTAGCGCAGTTAAATAATGATAATCCTTACTCGTTTCTATTACCTGATCTTTATTCGTAGCATTATATCTTTGAACAAAGGAGATATAGGTACTATCAATGTTATTGATTGTTTCCTGAAGTTTATCCAACTGAAAAGAAGAAGCTAAATAAAAAATATAAGCTGTAGTATTGTCAATGTCCTGGGTTATAATACTATAACAGTACTTCATACATTCTTCAAAATTTTTCGAATAATACAGCTCAAATATTTTATTAGTCTTATATATTTCTTGCTGTACTTTTTGATCTAATTCACTAGCTCTCAATTGACTTGCTTCTGGAAATATTAAAATATAGAATGTAAAAAAAATCAAGAGAATATACTTAGTGCTTATTTTAAATAGCTTTAACATGCTTCACCCCCGAAGTTAAGCTCGTAATTCGAACAAAATTAAAGATTTCCATATATATATGGTTTGATGTAAGAAATTATTTGCCTTTTCCTTTGTATTTCATCATGTATATCCGAAAATATCGCTGAAACTGATTGCCTTTTTAAAAGAGTATACGAAGCTAACTCAGTCATAAATACATCGTATAACCTTCTGTTATACTCTCCTAAACTGCTTTTTCTAATCCTTCTTAATCTAAAATCTATTAATTCATCTAAAATTTGATAGGACAGAAAACCAGAGGATATATCATCTTGAAGAGACTGTCTAAGCAAATTTTTCTCAATATTGAGTGCAAAGAAGTAAAGAGCAATAAAAATAATAAACATTACTGTGATTTGTATTGGAAACCACAAACATGCTATGTTGCCAAAATACATAACACCAACTGAGGCAACAAAGTTCCAAATAAAATGTGCTAAAACAGAAAGAAAATACCCCACAACTATATAGACAATCTTCAGGAAGAAATTAGGTGTAATGGTAGCTAATCCTACTGCAAAACCTGAAAAAACTGACATTAAGGGATGACTCATAAATCCCAGTATCCATCTAGCAAGAACAAGAAAGAAAAATCCCTGCATAGCTCCACCCTGTATTGTAAAATTAGCACCATATAACAAATCTTCTACAATTTTGAACCCCAACGAAGAACAAAAAATATATACTATCCCATCAAGTGGACTGTTAAAAACAACTCTAAAGAAAATTATTATTACAGGTATAATAAGTAACTTAAAGATTTCTTCAAAAACAGGAGCACTTATAATACTTGTTAGTATATCACCAACTCTTTCTCCAAATAGAGCACTAAAAATGTACTGATTAATTTCATTGGCAAAGAGAGAAAATATGGTTGCCCCAAGAGCACCCCAAATAAACGAAAATACAACTAAACTCCAAGGCTCTTTTTCATATATATCTATTTGCCTTATTAATATTAAAAGTATGATACTTACAGTTATAGAAATACCTGCCGCTAATAAACCTAATACTAAACCCAAAAAACCACCACTACTATACCCACGCAACATCAAAAGACTAAAACACATACCACTTATTAAAAAAATAAAAGAAAAAAGCACACACACTATTAGTAACCTTGTAATAAAAGTTTGCTTACTTGATAAGCTGTTTATCTCTCGTAATACATCGGACGAAGGAGGAGGTGCAATTTTAGCCTCACTCGATCCTAATAAACTACCACAGTTAGGACAAAAAACATACTCATTTTTTACATAACCCCCGCAATTATAACATTTCATACTCTACTCGGTAAATAGTATCTTCCTTCTTCTGGTTAAAGGAGGTAAATCTTCTATATCAATACTGAAAGTAGGTTTTGTATCTGAAAATCCAAATAATGAATCTTTTTTACTGTCTACTTTAGTTGGAGTCTCTGGAAATTCAGTAGCTATCAAAATTACCTTTACTTCATCTTTTAGATTTTCATCTAAAGTAGCTCCAAAAATTATTCTAGCTTCTGGATCAACTGCTTGATGAATTATGTTAGAAGCCTTTTGTATCTCGGTTAGTGTTAAATCACTTCCTCCAATAACGTTAAAAAGTACTCTTTTGGCTCCTTCTACCTTCATTTCAAGTAAGGGACTTTCTACTGCTTTTAATGCTGCTTCTTCAGCTCTATTTACTCCTTTAGATGTACCAATACCCATCCAGCAACTACCAGAATCCTTTAATATCGACTGAATATCTGCAAAATCTATATTGATTAACCCTGGCTTTAAAATTATTTCAGTAATTCCTACTACTCCATGCTTTATTACAGTATCTGCTAGTTTGAAAGAATCTATTAAGGTAGTATTTTCTTCAGCTATGGAGAATAACTTATCATTAGGGATAATTACCATCGCATCTAAGTTTGGTTTGAGATTATTAATACCTTCTTCCGCTATTATTTTTCGTATTTTACCTTCAAAAGAGAAGGGTTTGGTTATGATAGCTACTGTAAGTATTCCCATTTCTTTAGATACTGCTGCGATTATGGGACTTGCACCGGTACCCGTTCCTCCTCCCATACCGGCAGTTATAAATACCATATCCGCACCACTTATCACTTTTCTTATTTCTTCTATACTTTCTTCTGCAGCTTTTCTACCTAGTTCAGTATCTGAACCTGCTCCTAGACCCTTCGTAGTATTTTTACCTATGTGTAGTTTATATATATTTTCGGGTAAATTTAGAAGAGCTTGAGCATCTGTATTTATAGCAATAAAATCGACACCCTTTATATTGTCTTGTACCAATCTACTTACAGCGTTACATCCTCCCCCTCCTACTCCTATTACCTTTATATTTGTAAATCTTATATCTTCGGGGTTTATTTTCTTTCTTTCAATTTTTTCCCCTTTTTCGAAGGATTTATTCTCTATTCTTTCTTTATCCATCTTACACCCCTCTTACTTGCATTAGTTGATCTATTTTATCCATACCTTTCATTAGTTCTCCTAATCCTTTGTAGTGTTGAGCTATTGTGTAGGGGTCGCTATAGTAGGTTGTAGCAGCTACAATAGCTTTAGCTACTTTTAAAGGATTCGAGGATTTGAATATACCAGATCCTACAAATATTCCATCAACTCCGAGTTGCATAGCTAAAGAAGCATCTGCTGGTGTTGCTATTCCTCCTGCTGCAAAATTTACGACGGGAAGTCTACCTAGTTGAGCAGTCATCTTAACTAACTCAAGTGGAGCTTGTAATTCTTTTGCTTTGGAATACAGTTCATCTTCATTGAGATTTTGTAGTTCCTTGATTTGCTTATTTATGGTTCTGATATGTTTTACAGCTTCCACCACATTACCTGTACCTGCTTCTCCTTTGGTTCTAATCATAGCAGCTCCTTCAGCTATTCTTCTTAGTGCTTCACCTAAATCTCTAGCTCCACATACAAAAGGAACGGTGAATTTATGTTTATTTATATGATTATCATAGTCTGCAGGTGTAAGTACTTCACTTTCATCTATAAAATCTACGCCAATACTTTCGAGTATTTGTGCTTCTGCGAAATGTCCTATTCTTACTTTTGCCATTACGGGTATTGATACAGCTTCCATTATTTTGAGGATAAGTTCTGGGTCTGACATTCTAGCAACTCCACCTTGTGCTCTAATATCTGCGGGTATTCTTTCAAGAGCCATTACTGCTACAGCTCCTGCTTCTTCTGCTATTTTTGCCTGTTCTACTGAACTAACATCCATTATAACTCCACCCTTTAACATCTGGGCTAATCCACTTTTTACTATCCAAGAACCATAATTTTTTCTACCTATTTCCTCCTTACCAAAAGGCTTATCCCATATCGGTATAAACATTTCTATATACCTCCTATCCACCTATATATGTTTAGGCTTATTTCTCCTATAATGTTATTTACCAGATCTCTACTTACCTGCTTGGAGAAACTTGTTAGTATTGTAACTACATAAAAATTACCTTTTTCTATCGCTTTTTCTATATTGCTTTCTAAAAAAACAATTCCACTATCATGAGATATACCACTTATGTCACCTGTTTTATTTGCAACCAAGACGTCTTTTAAAAACAGGGGTATTTTCTCTCTATACTGCTGCTTTAATAGAATATCGATAAACATCAAACTATAGTGTTTGCTAAGTATTTCATAATTTAAGAGTTTACATAATAATAAATTCATCTCGCTAGCTGTAACGAAATTTACGGGAGGGTTTACTAAATCAACCATAAATTTCCTATTTAAACATGTATTTACCAATCCATAGGAATGAATAAAACTATTGATTTCTTCAAAAGAGCAAAGATTTATAAGAGTATTGCTAGCAGTATTATCGGAAACTATTAAAGCTAAAGTTATCAAATCTCTTATTGAATAAGCCTTAATAGTTAGATCTTTAACTATACCTGAGCCACCAACTTTTTGATCTATATCTATCACTTGATCGAGTTCAAGTTTATTATCTTGAACTTTTTTGAGTATGAGTAAGCAGAGGGGAATTTTTACGATGCTTGCTGCTGGAAAAACCATGCCCTCGTTAAATGAAAAAACATTATTACCTTTATAGCTAACACATATACCTAGTTGCAAAGGCAAGTTTTTAATGAACTCTGGTATTATATTCTTTGGTGTTATATTTTCAGCTATTTTTTCACTCATCCAGCTCGAATAAATCTATTGTATGATTCAAAGCTTCTTCAAATTTATTTACGACGTAGTCTATTTGTTCATAGGAGATTGTATAAGGTGGCTCTATTCTTACCACTTTGGGTTGATTTAGCGTGTAAGCCGTTATCACCTTGTTTTGTATTAGGTAAGAGAAGATAGATGAAGCATAATATTCTTCGTGTAGTTCTACACCTATCATTAAGCCTCTTCCTCTTACTTGTTTGACTATCTTGGAGTTGGAGATTTGATTTAATTTTTCTAAGAAGTAATCTCCTTTTTGCTTTGCTTGTAGAGGTATGTTATTTTGAAGGATGAATATGATTGTGTGTATACAAGCTGTTAGTGCCAATGGATTAGCTCCGAATGTTGATGTATGAAAGAGTGGATTTTGATTAAAAACTTCCCAAGCTTTGGGATTACTTACTATTGCTCCTATGGGTATTACTCCTCCTCCAAGTGCTTTGGCTAATACTAGTATATCTGGTTTTATCCCATATCTTTGATGTTCAAAAAGAATTCCTGTTCTTCCGAGCCCTGTTTGTACTTCATCTATGATAAGTAAACAGCCTTGTTCATCACATATTTTTCTTAACTTTGGTAGGTAGTCATCTGGGGGTATAATTATTCCTCCTTCTCCCTGGATAGGTTCAACTATGACTGCGGCTGTTTTTGCATCTATTACCTTTTCAATTTGATCTATTTTACCGTATTCTACGAAGGATACTTCTAGTAGATTGGGTAGATCTTTTTTGTATACATCTCTACCTGAGACGCTCAGAGCTCCGAGGGTTTTACCATGGTAAGAGTTAGTAGTTGAAATTATTTTTGTTCTTTTGGTTGATGCAAGAGCAAGTTTAACAGCTCCTTCTACCGCTTCAGCACCTGAGTTACAAAAAAACACGTACTTTAGACCAGTAATTTGACTAATTAAGTATGCTGCAGCTGCATGTAATGAACTGAGAAATACTTTACTTGGCATGCATTGTTTAGTCATTTGTTCTCTGACTTTTTCTAAAACATACTCGTTGTTGTGACCCAACAAAATTGCTCCGTATAGCCCTAAACAATCTATATACTCTTCAGTATTTTCGCCACTTTGAGCATATATTATTTCACTCTTTGCATGTGACTCTAACTTAGCATACCCTGCTAACCTTATTAACTTTGTTAGACTGGGATTGATATGATCTTGATATACTGATGATATGAAATCTACATCTTTTGATTCCAATATTTCTTGGGTTTTACTTATAATGTCCTGTATTTGTAGCTCTTGTATCATAATCTATCCTTCTATTTCTAACCTTCTATTTCTAATTCGAAAGAGGCTTTTACTCCGCCTGGAAGGTTTAGGTTTATATTGTATATACCTGTAGATTTTATTGGTTTTTCTAGTTCTATTGAATGTTTGTCTATTTTCAAATTGAGTTTTTGCTGATTTAATTTTTCTTCTAGGATTTGAGATATTTTGTCTTTGGTTATTGCTTGGTATAGTTTACCATCTTTACCTACGGGTAGATTTATTTTTATTCTTTGGTTATCCAGGATTTCTTTTATTTTGATGGAATTTTGTTTTTGCTTTTCTATTTTTCTGGCTATTACTTTTTGTTGTTCTTGGATAGTTTTGAGTATGCCTGGTGATAGTGAGGTTGCTATTTTTTGAGGTATGAGGTAGTTGCGTGCATAACCTGGTTTTACCTTTACGATTTGACCTGCTTTACCGAGGTTATAGTAATCTTTAAGGAGTAACACTTCTACTGCTTTTGCCATATTTAACTACCTCCTTTTATAGTCTTTCTCTGTATATTTCTTCGATGTTAGGAGTTGCTATTAAAGCGGAGATTAGTTTTATAGTGTTTTTTATATCTGTTAGTGAGCAGATTTGGTAGGGGGTATGGATATATCTTGCAGGTACTGAAATTATGATTACGTTTCCTATGTCTTGTAGTGCTCCTGCATCCGTACTTCCTACATTTGGTTTTTTGAATTGGATTGGTATGTTGTTTAAAGCTGCTATTTCTTTTACGATTTGCAGTAACCTGGGGTTAGTTATATATGTTTTGTCCATAATTGTGATGACCGGTCCTTTGCCTAATTGTGATACATGTTGTTTAGAGAAGGGAGTTTCCGCTGAAGTTGTTTCTATTACTATTATTAGGTCGAATTGGGAATTATTTTGAGCAAAAAACTTTGAACCTCTTAATCCTAATTCTTCTTGAACCAGAAAAGCATGAAACACATCAACTTGTGAATCTACATACTTAAGAACATGATAATTAACATAGGTTCCTATTCTATTGTCAAATGCTTTACCCACGATCGTTGAGTTTGACATTATCTCTACCTGACTATCTGGTACGATATAATCCCCAACTTGTACATACTCAAAATTATCTGAGACATCTACAAAAAGATCGGATATATTTTTACCTATACTGACATTTGATAGGTGTGGGGGTACTGAACTAAATACTCCTTTAATATAACCGTACTGAGTTTTTATTAATACTTTTGTAGAGGGAAGGATATCTACTGACCAGCTACCTAATGGTTCTACCTTTAGATAACTGGGTTCTATTTTTTCAGCTACTATAAAACCTATCTCATCAACGTGAGAAGCTATTAGAACTCTAAAATCGGTTTTGTCTATATCTTTTATAAATGTCAAGTTGCCTTTTTTATCAAATATGGAGGGAATATTTAGTTCTTGTGTTTTGGAAAGTATGATAGACATTATTTCTTCTTCGTTACTGGAGGGTCCAAACCCGTTGCATAGTTCTATTAATGTATCCAGTTCTAGAAGTATATCCTGGTCGGTAGTTTGTTGATTCATAATGTTTGGATTTTCTTGGGTTTCTATGTTTTTTTCTTCCATTTTGTCTTTCATGTCTATCCCCTCTTTTACATGTTTTGAAATTAGCTTATTTTAAAATTTGAATGATTGATTATTGGGGTAGGATTTTTCTTTTATGTCAAACCAGTAGTACATATCTATTTTGATTTCTTTGATTTTATTTGTTTTGGTGTTTAGAAAATCGAAGATTATATTTTGGTTTTGGTTGTAGCATAGAATTAGTTCATAGTCTTGATTTATATTTCCGAAAGCTTTTATGTAGTCGAGATAACTTTTGTATTCTATTTTCTTTGCTTCTCCTATTTTAGTTAGTAAGTAAGCTACATTATCCTCTAATGCTACGATTAGTCCTCTAAGTTCTATATCTAAGAATTTGTAGAAATTGACTGTGGAGTAGTCAAATAGGTACATTATCTGATTGGGTTTATAGATATGGGCTAATGATCCTAGGGGAATTTGTTTTTTGGGACTTTTGGGTTTTTGGTAAGGGGGAATATATACACTGTTAAACTCTTTGTCTTTTAGATTATACAATTCTTGTTGTACTTGATAGCTTGGGTATTCAAATTCGTAAATAGTATAGTTTTTGTAATCAGTTATTATTTGTCTATCTTCAAAGAGTATGTATGAAATATATGATTTTATTTGTTGGTTGAAGTGATTGAAGGCTATGGTGTAGCTGTATGCTGGTGCTAGTAAAATAAGAATAAGTATTATTGATAGTAAAACTAAAAAAGTTACACTACGAGCCATATGATAGAAATTCTCTAATATTTACATACAGTCCTTTTTTGTAGGGTTGTAAATAGTTATGAAGAATTCTAAAAACAATAAGGAGGAATTAAAGAGTATGAAAATAGTATCTTTTTTTCATCTGCTAAAGCTTGATAAACCTAAATACGCATATATTGATAGTCTGTATGAAGATATTAAACAATATAATCTTGATGTAAAGAACTCTTTTTGGTTTTATCAGGTATTTCCTTTGCACAGTGCTGATATACTTATTTGGAGTAGTTTTGACTTTGAAAATGAGGATAAACTAAACTACATTTTATCTTTCTTAGCTAATTTGTTTTATAGAAATACGTTGCATGTTGTAGATGTTTTATGGGGTTTTACTAAGCCATCAATTTATACTAAAACTCAAAAATCTCCTCAAGAAATTGATCCATTTTCGAATGAAAGAAAAACGTACCTTATCGTGTATCCGTTTGTAAAAACTGCCGAATGGTATTTGCTAAAAAAGGATACTAGACAAGGAATGATGAATGAACACATCAGAATTGGTAGACAATACCCATCTATATTACAGCTACTCCTGTACTGTTTTGGATTGTCTAATCATGAATTTATCGTCAGTTATGAAACTAACTCACTAACTCAGTTTGAAGAATTAGTTCAGGAATTGAGATCTTCTGATGCGAGAAAATATACCCTTAGAGATACACCTATTTACATAGCCATACATAGAAACATAGAAGATTTTAAAAATATACTTTTATAAACTATGCATCAGTGGCAAGAGTTTAATCAATCTTTTAAAAAGTACTGTATAGAGACGCTAAAAAATAAACTTAGTGGATTGGATAAGATATATGAGATCTGTGTATATCCGTTCGAAGTAAGTGGTAAGTTTTTTAGACCATTTTTACTTTACAAAACTGCTGAATTTATAGATTCTAATAAAACGGAGAGTATGTTACCGTTCTGTTTAGCTTTGGAACTTATACACAACTACTCTCTAATTCATGACGATTTGCCTTGTATGGATAATGCTGATTTTAGAAGAGGTTTTCCTACTGTTCATAAGAAATTTGGTGAGGCTGAGGCTGTACTTGCAGGAGATATGCTTTTAACTCTGGCTTTTGAAATTATATCTTCTTGCTCTGGTTTTCAACCTGAAAAAATAGTAAAGGTTATAAAAAAAGTTTCTCAGTACTCTTCTTACCGTTATCTAATAACTGGACAGTATCTAGACTTGTGGTTTCAAAAGGGTATAGTGCAAAAAAACTTAGAAAATATCAAACTCATAAATTTCTACAAAACTTCAGGTTTGATAATGTTAGCTGTTGAAATACCTATCATTCTTCTTGATCCATTATATTCGATTAAATTTAAGCTTGTAAAGTATGGTTATTGGTTAGGTATTTTGTTTCAAGTAACTGATGATATTTTAGATAATGATGGTATTGTAGAGATAGTGTCTATTGAGGAAGCAAGGGATATAGCAAGCAAGATATACAATAAAATAAGATCACTAGAATTATCCCAAGATTTGCTTGAAATAGCTAACTTTGTTTATAGTAGAGGTTTTTGAGTTATTTGATAGAAATGTTAATTTGGGGGTAAGGGAGTAAAGGTTCATGGATAAAATTAGGGTAAAAGTAAAAAGACAAGATAACCCTCAAACTAGTCCATATTGGCAAGAATTTGATGTAGAGTATGAAGAAAACATGAACGTTATAATTTTGCTAATGAAAATAAATAGCAAATTGGTAGATGTGAATGGTAATGCGGTAAAACCGATAATGTGGGAGGCAAGCTGCCTGGAACAAGTATGTGGAAGTTGTACGATGCTGATAAATGGTATTCCAGGACAGGCATGCTCAACGCTTGTAGATAAAATAGGCAAATACATTGTAATAGAGCCATTAACTAAATTCCCAGTGGTTAGGGATCTAATAGTAGATAGAAGAAGAATGTTCGAGGGGTTGAAAAAAGTCAGAGCATGGATAGATATAGAGGGTACTCACGACATGGGCCCTGGACCAAAGTATAGCCAAGCTGTACAGCAAATTAGATATGCTCTATCTAGATGTATGACTTGTGGTGCTTGTCTTGAAGCTTGCCCTCAATACAACTCATATACTAACTTCGTAGGACCATATGCCATCGCTCAAGCTCATTTATTCAATCTTCATCCAACTGGAAGTACTTTTAAAAAACAAAGAATAGAGTATCTTGCTGGAAAGGAAGGTATAGCTAATTGCTCTAATGCACAATTATGTGTGCAAGTATGCCCAAAAGAAATACCCCTAACTGAAGCTATAGCTGAAATAAATTCAGAAGTTACAAAATATCTTATATCTCTGGCACTGGGTATCAAATGAATCAATATCCTACAGACAATTTTGTACTATTAATTCAGAAACTAAAAGAGCCATTCGATAAACTATCGATTTATATGCTTCATGCTCCTTTCTTCAACATAATGAAGTTGAATTTTGAAATACTGGCTGAGCAAGTGGCTTCTAGATATCTAAAGGATAGAGCTGCTTATGGTGGTAGTTTACCTCCGGAGATGGAAAGAGAATACTGTAATATTTTACTTGAATCACTAAGTCAGGGAAACCTAAAAGTTCTCGATTACATAGCATGGCTAAATGATGCTATATACTATATGGAAAATGAACAACCTCTGCCATTTGATTTTGATCAGTTCTTTAAATGGGAATAATGTACAGCATAAAGTACTATCTATTTGATAGAATACAGCAATTTTTGAATGATCAAAAACTAAGTTCTAAGGGTGTAGAAGTATCTAGATCTCCATTAAAAGGGTTTGATTATGCTACTAACATTCTTTTCATTCACAAAAACATAGATCCACATAGTTTAGTAGATTTTTTTAAAAGTATGCAAATAGTGAAAGATGTCCAAATTAATAAAGGATTTATAAACATAGCTTTGGATAGATTAAATAGTGTTAATCTTATATTTGACTCATATTTAAGAGATTATTGGAAGTCGTATGATATGGGTAAAGGTAAGAGGGTTTTAATAGAATTTGTTAGTGCGAATCCAACGGGTCCTCTTAATGCCGTAAACGGAAGATCTGCATCATTTGGATTTACACTGGCAAATGTCCTAAAGTATTTTAATTACGAAGTTTATAAGGAGTACTATGTCAACGATGTAGGTGAGCAAATAGAAAAGCTAATAGATAGTTTTGTAGAGAGGATAAAGGAAGCCAGAGGAATAGAGTTTAGGATTCCTGAGGGTGGGTATACCGGTGCATATCTGAAAGATCTAGCCAATTACTATCTAAAGCTTTATAATGGTCAAAACGATTTTAATAGATATCAGTTGAAGGAATTCTTAGTTAATTACTTTGTGGATAGTCATAAAAAAACGCTGGAGAGATTCGGGGTTATTTTTGATAATTGGTTTTTTCAAAGTCAACTTAAAGAAATAGAAACGACTATACAATGGCTAAAAGATAAGGATTTGATGTACGAAAAGGATGGTGCTTTATTTTTCAGGAGCACTATATTTGGTGATGATAAGGATAGGGTGGTTAAAAAGACAGTTGGTAGAGTGGAATATACTTATTTTGCATATGATATAGAGTATATAAGAAACAAAATTAATAGAGGTTTTGATGAAATCATAACTATTCTAGGTCCAGATCATCATGGATATGTAAATAGACTTATTGCTGCAACAAAAGCCATAAATGATAGGTTTAATCATAGAGTGATTATTTTGCAAATTGTAAATATCTTGGAAAAAGACAAAGCTCTAAAGATGTCTAAAAGAAAGGGTATATTGGTTTTATTGGATGAGTTGATGGATAAGGTTAATCCATTTTTCTTAAGATATTTCTTTTTATCGAGATTAAAGGATTCACCTTTAGATTTAGATTTGGAGTTGATAAACAAGCTAACTCTTGATAATCCACTTTATTATGTTTTCTATGTTTATGCAAGGATATGTGGGGTGATTAGAAACTATACTGGATCACTACCACAAATGGAAGAGATATTTAGTTTGAATGTGGATATAACTGATGATGAATTTGAGTTGTTTTTAGTTACTCAAGAATTTAGGGATGCTGTTTTATCTGGTATGAATGATCCTTATTATTTAACTTTGTGGGCCTCTAATTTTGCTAAGATATTCCATAGATTTTATAACTCGAATAAGATCATATGTTCTAATGAGCTAGGAAAAGATAGAGAAAAATTGAGGATGATTCTTATTCTATTTTCAAAAGGAGTTTTGGAGATTTGGGCAAACTTATTAAATATACAGTTACCTGAAAAGATGTAGAGAGGGAATTTGTATGCCAAAGAAAAAGAAATGTGCCTTATGTGAAAAGAAAATAGAGAATATTGATTATAAAAATGTAGATCTTCTTAAAAATTACATTAGTGATAAGTACAAGATATTGCCGAGGAGAAATACCAAAAATTGTGCATGGCATCAGAGAATGATTTCCAGGGCGGTTAAGAGAGCAAGGATAATATCTCTATTGCCTTTTGTTCCCGAAGTTTAGAATCTGGGAATGATAAGAAATTTACTTTATGTTTTTATAGTTCTGACTGCACTTAGCTGGTTTTTGTTTGCAGTTTCTTATATCATACCTTTTAAAACCTATTCTATATATGTTTACATAGAAGACAAAAATACTGCACTTCAGGTATATCGTAAATTTCAAGATTACCTTAAATCGATAGATAAGGAAGCTCAGAAATACATAAAGCTTCATAAGATATCAGTACAGAAAAAAGTATTGGTAAATCAAGATTACTCTTACTTGATTTTGGGTGTTAGAGAATCTATGGATTTTCTTAGCAAAAAGCTGAAAGTAAGGATGCAAAAAAGAGGATATTATCTTTCTATAGTACAGGTAGAAGAAGATGGAACTTCAATAGCTTATCTGAAAGATCTAATCTTTGTACCTCTTATCAAGGTTTCGCAAAAGGAATTAGATGATATAAATGAAAAATACTTGAATTTCTATAAGGAAGATAAGTTGGTTGATTATATAAAGTTCTTAAGATCATATTTTTCAGATGTAAATGCGGATAAGATAGGTCGAATACAGTTTTTTATTTCCAGAAACTTTTTAATAAACTTTTGTTTGATGCCTTATACTACTTCAAAAGTAATAAATTTGCATGTTATCAAGGTGGAAAATGTTCCAAAGAAGGAAAACCTAATCCAGTTACAGCAAATAGTAACACAATACAAAAAAGGTAAATTTCACATTAGTACAGAAGAAGAAGAAAGAATAGTGAATTTGAGGGTATTGAATAAAAGGGAAAAATAGATGTGTGGGATAGTTGGATACAAAGGTGAACCAATAAAAGTAAAGAAAATACTTGATACTTTAAAACTACTAGAATATAGGGGTTATGATTCTGCGGGTATAGCTTATATACATCAAAATGGAATGTTAGAGGTCAAAAAAGTAGAAGGTAAAATTGACAAACTATATGATAACCTAGAGGATACTTCAAGTGAATTAATAATAGCCCATACTAGGTGGGCTACTCATGGTATACCAAATCAAACTAATGCGCATCCTCATACATCCGGATCACTAGCTGTGGTTCATAACGGAATAATAGAAAATTATAAAGAAATAAAAGAGTACCTAAAGGATGTTGAGTTCAAATCTGAAACAGATAGTGAAGTAATAGTTCATTTGGTTAACCATTTTTATAAGGATAATGATTTGTTTGGTGCTGTTGTCAAAGCGGTTGATATGCTTAGGGGAGCTTTTGCTTTTGTCCTAATAGATAGCAAAACTAATTCACTCGTTGCTGTTAAAATGGAAAGCCCTATTGTTATTGGAATACTTGACCATGGGTATATTGTCTCCTCAGATATTCCTTCCATTATCAAATGGACAAGAAAAATAGTCAATCTTGAAAACGGAGATGTTTTCTATGTATAAAGTGTATAATTTCATAGAAAAAAAATATCTTACTAGAAATGTTGAACTGATAGCATGGGACATAGGTTTAGCGGAAAAAGGTGGATATAAGCATTTCATGATAAAGGAAATAAATGAGCAAGGTAAGGTGGTTAGGGACACCGTTTCTGGAAGAATTGATTGGAACAGATATCAGGTATTGCTTGATGAGCCAGTAGCTGAATATCTTGATAGTATACAAATTTCTAACATGGTTTATGTTGCTTGTGGAAGTAGCTATCATGCAGGTTTAATTGGAACCTACTACTCTTGTGAGTTGGTGGGGGTTAATTCTTATTGTATTCAAGCTTCCGAGTTTAGGTATATTGATAAAAGTAAAATAAACCTAAAAGATACTTTGTTTATATTTATAAGCCAATCTGGGGAGACGGCTGATACTTTGTTTGTTGCAAGGGAACTCAAACAAATGAAAGCAAATATAATTGCTATACCAAATGTTATAGGAAGTAGCATGTATAGGGAATTTTTATCTTTTCCTACAAGGGCAGGAATAGAAATTGGTGTAGCTGCAACCAAAACTTTTGTAGCTCAGATTATCAATATACTTCTTCTAAATCTTTATCTTTCCCAAAAACTAGGAAACGATATAAAACCTATACTTGATGATCTTAGACAGTTACATGAGCGTATAGATTCAGTTCTTGAATCTTATGAGAATATCATGGACCTAGCTCAAAAGTATTGTGATTATAATCATTTTCTATATTTGGGTAGGCATTTGATGTATCCGGTCGCTTTGGAAGGTGCTTTGAAACTTAAAGAAATATCCTATATACATGCTGAAGCTTATCCTTCGGGTGAGATGAAGCATGGTCCGATAGCTCTTATAGATCACAAAATGCCTACTATGTACCTGGCTCCATCAAACAAATTGCTTTCTAAGAATATATCAAATATTCAAGAAATAAAAGCTAGAAAGGGAAAAATATTGGCTGTTGTTGATAAGAAAAGTAAAGAAGAAATAAGGGGCATGGTGGATGATATTATTGAGGTGAAAGTTGTTAACGAATATCTACAACCCATAATAGTAGTAATTCCTCTTCAAATGTTTGCTTACTATATTGCTGACTGGAAAGGGTTGAATGTAGACCAGCCAAGAAATCTAGCCAAAAGTGTAACTGTAGAATGAATTTTGATGAGTTAATCAGACAGCTACAAATAGAAAATGAAAGATACAAAAGATATAAAACACCATGCAGTATAGTAATTTTTTTTGTTAACTGTGCGACTTCGAGCTTACAGGTCCAATACGGTCACAAAATAGTTATTGAACTGAAAAACTTGATAGATAAAGCTATAAGGAAAACAGATTATATAGCTAGACATAAAAATACAGTCATAACGATTTTACCTAATATAGATATCGAAAAAGTTACAGGATTTGTTAATAGAATATTTTCACTCTTAGATAGTGAAGTTAAGAAAAATTATAAAGAATACTCTGAAAAAGATCAGGATGAAATGGTATTGGTTGACATAGTCATAGGTATAGGTATCATATGTTTTTCAAATTTGATACCGGAAGGGGTTGATAACATAGTTATATGGAATGATTTTAACAAAGATAGTTTTTTAGAGTATCTTTCTAATCCAGAAATAATATATGAGAGTTGGGAAATAAGATTCCCGGTGATTGATTAGTATGGATATAGTCAATTTATTGATTAGCTTAATAAGGTATAAAACAATAGAGAGGAACAAGGATCAATTAAAGCAGATAGTAGATTTTTGTAGAGGATATTTGGAAGGTAATAGTTTACTTAGGTTCGATATTTTTGAGGTTAATGGTAAGTGGAATTTGATAGCTGATTATGGTGTTGATGTTGAGGTTTATTTTGTGGCTCATTTAGATGTTGTGGATGCAAATGATGAGCAGTTTGAGCCGCTAGTAGATGGCGATAGGGTTATAGGTCGAGGGGCTTTAGACATGAAGGGTCCAGCTAGTACACTCATCCATATGTTCAGAAATCTAAATGACAAGAAGTATCCAATTGGTCTTATATTGACTACAGATGAAGAAGTAGGTAGTCATGATGGGGTTAAGTATATAATACAGAACAAAAAAATAAATACTAATGCTAAAATGGCAGTAATACCCGACGGAGGGGAGAATTTCAAAATAATAACTAAGGGTAAAGGAGCTTTTCATTTTGTAGCCAAAGCAAAGGGTGTTTCTTGTCATGGTAGTACTCCATGGAATGGAGTAAATGCTATAGATAATATTATTAACTTCTATATAAGTTTAAAACAGGCTTTGTTATTGAATGAGAAGATGGATGATCCTGATCATTGGCATAATACTGTAAATATTGGAAAGATTGAGGGTGGTCAAAAAGTAAACATAGTTGCTCCGCATGCGTCAGCTCACATTGATATTAGATTTACCGAAAAATTTTCTTTAGAAGAGATATCCAGCATTGTTTACTACTATGCTAAAAAGTTTGATATTGATATTGAGGTTCTTTCGACGGGTCAGCCCGTTATAGCTAGGACTGACTCTCCATACTTTATTAAATTCATAGATTCTTACAAATCGGTTATTGGAGAGCCCAAATATGCTGTTGAGCATGGGGCTACTGATGGTAGGTTTTTTGCAAGTATGGGTATAGATGTTATAACGATATATCCCGTAGGTGCAGGAATTCATTCGGAATATGAATGGGTAAGTATACAATCTTTACATACCATGAGCAGATTATTTCATAAATTTGTTGATAGCTTGGTGTAGGTGTATTGTAGGATGAGGGTAATATTTTGGCTAGTAGTAATATTATTGCTTTCTATTTCAACGATTGTTTACTATAGATTGAATATGACTCAGGAAAACATAGGTAAAGTTTTTAAAGATTCGTTTAAACAAGTTGAAAATCTTGAAAACGTAAAGCAAAAAGTTATAAATAAATTTGGAAATAGCAAGATAGTTTTTTTAGTTTTAGGGTTAGATCATAATTGGGTTGAGGGACACCTACCAACCAGTGAAGGTGCAAGAAGTGATACAATAATTCTGGTTACGCTTGATTTATATAATCAGGAGTTAAGGTTGTTGTCTATTCCTAGGGATTTAAGAGTTTATTATAAAGACTATGGTTACTATGATAAGATAAATGCTGCTATTGTTGTAGGCGGTCCTAGACTAACTAAACGAATAGTATCTGAAACACTGTCGGTATACATAGACTACATAGTAGTCATAAAACAGAAAGCTATTAAGAATTTAGTAGATTGTATTGGTGGGGTTTATATTGATGTTGAGAAAGATATGTTTTATGAAGATAGGTGGGGTAATTTAAGAGTTGATCTAAAAAAGGGTAGGCAGTTGCTTAATGGAGAGCAACTAATAGGATATATTAGATTCAGAATGGATGAAGAGGGAGATATTGGAAGAATTAGAAGGCAAAACCAAGCTATAATTGAAATAATGCAACAACTACCAAATAAAGTAAGCAAGGATAATATCATGAAAATATTATCCGATGTTTTACCTTATATTCAAACAGATTTAGACAAAGAAAAAATTTTACTTTTATTTGAATTATCAAAAATATCAAACCTTAAGTACAGATCATATAAACTTCCTATAAGAACTTTAGACATAGAGGGAGTTAGTTATGTAGAACTTGAAAAACATAGTGATGTTGTTAAGGGATGGTACAAGGGGTATGATAAATTAGCTATTGTTAATGCCTGTAGAGTAGATAATACTTATCAAATCTATGACAAATATATAGCTGGATCAAAATATATTCTGAACTCTAGTACTTACTTGGATAGTTATTTGCCTTTTTCTATAGTACTCTCTAAAAATGGTGATAATCCTTTATATTATAGAATACCTTTTGGTAAAGCAATGAGCGTTAAAGATTTCATTTATAATAGATATGTTGACAGTTCTTCTCAAATTTACTCAGCTAACAGGGATATATACCAATCTGAGATAAGAGAGATTAGGAAGTTAATTTACGATAACGATGTGATTTTGATATTGGGGGATGATAGCATTGATAAATAAGAAAGCTGATCAAATAGTAGATGAGCTTAAAAAGATGGATGTTTTCAATATTACGATAGTCAATACTCCTGAATACTTGACAGATTATTTTGTTGTAGGTAGTGTAGATAATGTGGTTACTTTGAGAGCAATAGTTGACAAGTTTAAGCAAGAGGGTGTTTTGGTTCATGGTAGTCCTGATAGTGGTTGGGTGATTTTTGAATTTGATGATTTTTGGTGCCATATTTTTTTGCCACCTAAAAGAGAATACTACAGCATAGAAAGATTATGGGATCTGAAAAGTACAATGAAAGGAGTAAAATGATAGCATGAGAGTAATAAGATTTTTGTTATTTTTTGTGTACTTAATATGCTTAGCTATTTCAGCAGAAATAAAATATGAACTAATAAGTCCAAAACAAAAGAATATAATTACTCGTCATCCTCAAGTGATAATTAAATATCCTTCTGATATAACACCGATTATTCAGATAGATTCGATTAGTTTGCTGGTGAATAACGTAGATTACACTAACTATATAAGGTTTGATTTGTCTACACCTGAATTGGTTTTGTTTTTTTATTCTACAAAACCCATGAATATAGGTGAAAATGTAATAAAGGTGAAAGGAAAGTTAATCAATGATGAAGTATTTGAAAATGTTTTTGTTATAAAAGTTGATCCTAGATCTTCGGAAACTGTTAGATATTACCTAGATCTTATAAACAGATCTTCTAATAGTAAAACGAAGAGCAGGTATTGTTTGGAGTTGGGTAAGTATTATGAAAAAAATGGGTATTATCTTGATGCTCTTTCCTACTATGAGCAAGCTATGAAGCTTGATAAATCTAACAAAAAAGCAAAGGAAGAGTATAACAGAGTATTATCAATTTTCCCAAATAAGGCTACTAAAATGCTAAACATAGTATTAGATGTTAGTATGGTTAACCTTGACGTTCTTAGAAGAAATAATATTTTTGTTTTTAGATGTGTTATTGAAAACTATAGAGATACTACTATTACGTTTAATTTAAATAACTTTCTTGTTTCCTCTGGTTCGGATTACTATCAACCTATAAAAGAACCTTATGAATATATAAGATCAATAACTCAAAGGAATTTAATGACGCTTGATGATTTTGCTATTTGCAACTATTTGCTTAGTAAGGATGTATATAATTTCAATTATGTTGATGAGTTTAGTTTGGAGGGATTTTCACAAATGAAAATAGACCTTATGTTTAACATAAAAACAAAGAATAGAAATTTGATTTTCCAATTTTTTAAGGTAAGTGAGAAAGGTAAGAATAAGATAAAGGAGTTACCTTTGTATATTAAATTACCTTTTATGATATAGGAAAGGGGGTTAGGATGAAGGAGTTATTATTTTCAATTTTATTAGCTATGGAAAGCAAGATGAAAGTAGGTTATTTGATCGCTGATAAGCCGGGAATGATTATAAAGGGAGGTGTTAATATGAATAGCATGCTTAAATATCCGTATAAACTACCTGAAATGGGTTATTCATACGATTCACTTGAGCCTCATATAGATGCTTTAACGATGGAAATACACTACACGAAACATCATGGTGCTTATGTTAACAATCTAAATACTGCCCTAGAGAAGTATCCATATTTACAGAATTTCACTTTGGAGCAGTTGTTAATGAACCTTTCTGCAATACCGAGTGACATAGTTGATGCTGTTAGAAATAACGGAGGAGGGCATTTAAATCATACAATATGGTGGTATACATTAACTCCTGGTGGAAGTAAAGTTCCAGTTGGTGAATTGGCGAAGGAGATAGAGAAAAATTTTGGAAGTTTTGAGAGTTTCAAGGAACAAATGAACAAGGCGGCTATGTCTAGGTTTGGATCTGGTTGGGCTTGGCTTGTTCTTGATCAGTTTGGAAAATTGCACATAATCTCTACTCCTAATCAGGATAATCCAATAATGCAAAACTTGTTACCAATTTTCGGTATAGATGTATGGGAACACTCTTACTACCTAAAATACCAAAATAGAAGAGCTGATTACCTTAATGCTGTGTGGAATGTCCTTAACTGGGATTTAATTGAAAAGAGATATCAACAGATTAAATCCCAGATTGGATTACACGTAATTGTTAACTAATGTTAATTAATGGGGTGATAGGATATGGCAGCTGAATCTGTAAAAATTCCTCTTGGTACTTCTTTACCTTCTTTTAATCTTTCAGATCCTTATGGCAAGTATTATACTGAAAAAGATTTGATGGGACAAAAGGGGTTAGTAGTAATTTTTACATGTAATCATTGTCCTTATGCACAGGCGGTTTGGCCTAGAACTATTGAGTTATACCATAAAGTAAAGGATAAGGGTGTAAATTTTGTAGCTATCAATCCCAATGCTCCTAATCCAAATTATCCTGAGGATAGCCCAGAAAAAATGAAAGAATATATCCAAAAATTGAATATACCATTTCCTTATTTGGTTGACTCTACTCAGGAAGTAGCGAGAAAGTTTAATGCTCAATGTACACCTGATATATATCTTTATAATGCTCAGGGACAGTTGGTTTACCATGGAAGATTTGATGATAATTGGAAAGATCCTCAAAAAGTTACAAAAAAAGATTTAGAAGAAGCGATAAATAATCTAATAGAAGGAAGACCGATAAATTCTGAACAGTATCCTTCTATTGGTTGCTCAATAAAGTGGACTAATTCTTGAAAGTAAGCTATCTTAGCTCCATGGGGGTATTTAACCCCCCATGGGCTACAAAAACTCAACTTGTGCTAAGCTAATAACTAAAAAACTAATTAGTCTTGTTTTTGATAGGAAGAGGGTATAGTGAAATATCTATCGCTATAGTCTACCACCTTTATACCGGTTAATCTCTCTTGATATACTATTTTTTGGTATTGATTTTGTCCGTAAAACCTATATTCTAGGATTATGCTATCGGGAAGGATTTGCGAATTATTTTGAATTAGGGAGTGGTTTGTTATTTCTCTTAGGGGTGTATTATATTTCAGTAAAATGTCAGTATGTTTTTCGTCTAGAATGTAGTTGATAGGTGCTGATATTATTTCTAGTAGAAGATTTATATTTTCTTCTTTTATATATCCGCGTATTTTTTGAGCTTTTATTAGGGAGTTGTTATAGTTATATTCTAATTCTTGGATGGATAAGCTAGACTGATTTTTATCGAGAGATTCTTTTTTGGATTTTTCTGGAATTGAATAGGAATCTATTATTTCTTGCAGAGATGCTTTGTTTGGGAAAATTTTATACTTCTTTTGGTTGTGATCTATGACGTAGTATTCTGATGGCTTAAGTATTATTGAGCCAGATTGCCTTTGTTTGGTATTATTTTTATCATTCGAGTAAAATATTTCTACGTCTATCTTTACTTTTTCTTCTGATAAGAAGAAGAACATTCTAACATTTTTAGATTCTACGTTTTTACTACTTTGATTTGCTAGTGTTATGTCTTTTATGATAAGAGGTATTTTTGTATTGTTTTCTGTTTGAGTTTGCTGAATCATTGTAAGGATTAAAAATAGTATGCATAGGGTTGTGATTATGAGCTGTTTACTTGTTTTCATCTATTTTTACCTCCTGTAGTGTACCTAATATTTATTTTGACTTTTTAGGTTAAAACTACTTCTTAAGAGTGAGTTAAAATGATGGAGGAATTACAGAGTAAGAGGGGTACTGTTAAGAGTGTTGAAGATTTTGTATGTGAGTAATATTTTATGGTCAATTTTTTTACTTCTTGTATTCTTAGTGGTTGCTTTTAGTATTAGAGAATTGATTTTAAGACTTATCTCAAGATTTTCAAAAAACGATAAAAGTATTGTTGATTCTTTTAGATTTTTTTCGTTTTTGTGGATTATTACTATTTGTTTTATTTTTATTATTAGTTTGGGTAAGTCTTCAATTTCACTACTTGGTTTGAGTGATAAAATTGTGAATAATATTGGGAGTGTTTTAGTTTCATTTGAGAGATTTTTTATATTTGTTTTGATTGTTAGTTTTTACCTTTACGTTGCGGATGTGATTATTTTTCTACTTAAGAAAAAATTGAATGAATTGGAAACTCCATTACCCAACTTGGGGATATTTTATAATTTATTGAAAATATTGATTGGTTTAATTGGTCTTATAACAGGTTTATGGTATTTGAATATTCCAATAACTCCATTAATTACTACTCTTGGGATTGGGGGATTTGCTATTTCATTGGCTCTTCAGGGAGTTTTATCTAATTTTTTTGCCGGTATGAATATCGTTCTTTCAAGGATAATATACAAAGGAGACTATATTAAAATTGATAACCTGTATGAAGGGTACGTAGAGGATATATCATGGTTTAGTACAAAGTTAATTACCAAAGAAAAAAATGAAATAATGGTTCCCAATTCTAAAATAATTAACTCTGTTGTCATCAACTATAAAGATCCTTCCTATAGATACAAAATTAATATACCTTTGAGCTTAAGCTATGAGTGTGATTTAGATAAAGTAGAAGAGATAACTATGAAAATTGCAAGGCAGATACAAAAAACTGTTGTTGGAGCTAATCCAGATTTTGAACCTATCATAAGGTTTTCTTCTTTTTGTGATTACTCTATTAACATGAATGTAATTCTTGAGGTAACTAATCCAGAATATCAGTTTACTATCATTCATGAATTCATAAAAGCTCTTAGGAGAGAATATGAGAAGCAAAATGTGAAGGTAGATATAGGTTTTAGGGGTATTTATAAAAAAGAGAGGATTAAAAAAGAGTAGAAAAATATTTAGGAGGTAAATTGCATGAAAATAAAAATCTGCTCATGTAGTAACTGTCTTTATAAAGGTATTAGCTATGAGGGTTTTGAAGTTGAAAGATGTGGTTGTTTAGGACTCTGTGGTTTCGGACCTATCGGTATAATCGATTCTAAACTTATTCCAATTAACAATAGATTACTCAATCAGATCAGAAATGATCCAACTATCGTAAACAATATTGAGAGTCTTAACTTTGATAAACATAATAAAATTATAATGAAGAATAATGATGTAGTAGATCCTGAGGATATAGACAGTTACATAGCTGTTGGTGGGTTTAAAGCCTTAGGTATTGCGTTAGATAGAGGTGGTGAATGGGTTATTAAGCAAATAGAGTTGAGTGGGTTAAAAGGGAGAGGTGGCGCAGCTTTTCCTACTTTTACTAAGCTCAAGATGGTAAGAGAACAGCCGGAAAAGCCAAAGTATGTTGTAGCTAATCTTGAAGAAGGTGAAGTAGCTTCATTTAATAACACTATTCTTGCAGAGTCCAACCCTTTCTGTATTGTTGAGGGTATGATCATAGCTGCTTTTGCGGTAGGAGCAACTTATGGTTACATTTTCGTAAATAATAAAGCTAAGCTAGCTATAAAAAGATTGCAAAAAGCTATAGAAGATGCTAGAAGAAAAGGTTATTTAGGTAAAATTTCAGATGATTTTGAATTCGATATAGAAATAAGAAGATCTCCAAGTGCTTACATAGCTGGTGAAGAAACAGCAATGCTAGAAGTTATAGAAGGTAAAAAAGCTTTTCCTCGTAACAAACCACCTTTCCCTGTTACTAAAGGTCTTTTTATGAAACCTACTCTTATAAATAATGTAGAAACCTTGGCTGCAATACCTCATATAATAACTAACGGTTATGAATACTATACTTCTTTTGGTTGTGAGGGTTCATTTGGAACTAAAATGATATCTTTAACTGGCAATGTTAACAATCCTTGCGTTAATGAGGTTCCTTTTGGTATTAGTATAGCTGATATAGTTCAAAAAATAGGTATGGGTTATAGAGAGGAAAACAAGGGGTTTTTAGTTGGTGGACCTTCGGGTGGAATTATATCACAAGAACTTGAAAATACACCCTATACCTATCAGGATATAGCAAAAACTGGAGCTATGGTGGGAAGTGGAGGAATGTACGTAATACCCAAAAGTTTATGTATTCCTGAATTTGTATGGTATTTAATGAATTTCTTTAAGGATGAAAGTTGTGGACAATGTATTCCATGTAGAGTAGGAACGGTTAAACTTACTGGAATTTTGCAGAACCTTATGTATGGAAAGGATTTACCTTCTAATCTGGACGAGATTAATGACTTTATTATGAATGTAAGTTTATGTGGATTAGGTCAGGCAGCTCCTATACCTTTAATCACAGCAATGAAATACTTCCCAGAAGAATTCGTAGCCGAAAACTTTAAAAAGAAAAGTAGTACTCTAGTTTCAAAAACATAGGTTTCAGGGACGTAAATGGATTACTTTTATCCTGAAATATCCAGACTTATAGAGGTTTTACAAAAACTTCCTTTAGTTGGACCCAAAACTTCAGAAAAAGTAGCTTTCTTCATAATCGATTCACCTAACGAATTAGTAGAAGAAATCATAGAGTCTATCAAAAATGTAAAGGAAAATATTGTTAAATGTTCCAGGTGTTTTTCGTTAACTGCTATCCCAAATAACCCTTGCTCTATTTGCATAGACCAAAATAGAGAACCTATCTTATGCGTGGTTGAGAATTTCTATGATCAAATGATTATTGAAAGATACGGTATTTTTAGTGGTAAATATCATGTTTTGGAAGGACTAATAGATCCAATAGAAGGGAAAACACCTGATAAAATAAGGATAAAAGAGCTTTTAAGAAGAATATCAAGTGAAAGTATAAAAGAGCTGATATTTGCAATACCTTCTTCTATAGAGGGTGATATGACTGTTGAGTATATAACATCCAAAGTTAAGGAAATAAATGATTCAATTACAATATCTAGACTTGCCGTGGGTATCCCCGCTGGTAGTACGATAGAAAATATAGATAAGGTTACACTGATTAATGCTATACATAATAGAAAGCCGGTTTAAATAGTGAAATTAATTCTAAAATTCTTCAATGGTTCGTAATGGTGAGATCGTAAAATTGATTAATATAAATGATCTAACAAAATTTTACCTCAGAAAAATTGTTAAGGATTTTACAACGTTTGAAGATCATAGGGGTAATCGTATTCTCGCAAATGATCTGATTGGTAAAAACTACGGAACAATTGTTGGTAATTATGTAGTTGTTAAACCATCAATAGAGGACTTCATTTTATACTATTGGAAAAGAAAAACGCAGATAGTATATCCTAAGGACGCGGGGTATATTGTTACCAAAGTTGGAGAGCTAAGAAATAAAAAAGTTTTAGAGATTGCTACTGGTAGTGGGGTTATGTCTCTGTTTTGGGCAAAGAGTGTTTATCCGAATGGAAAAGTTTTCTCAATCGACAAAAATTATAGTTTTATAAAGAACGCTTATTGTAATATTAAGGATTTTGACTTTACTTTTGAAACTGATTATCTGAGTGTTATAAAGTTTTTTGTTTCACAGGATATATATTTTTTCAGTAGCAAAGGCTCAGAAGATAGTTTTTTCGATGTAGTTTTTCTTGATGTTCCTGTATTTGAAAACTTTGTAGATATGGTTTATAATTATCTGCTTAGTGGGGGATATTTAGTTTCTGTTTTGCCTACGACAAACCAGGTAGTTTCTCTGATTGGTAAAATTAAAAAAGGGTTTGTAGATATTCAAGTTGAGGAAATTATTTTAAGAAAGTATAAAGTTAATCCCGATAGGTTTAGACCTGTAGATACTATGGTTGCACATACTGCTTATATTATATCTGCTAAGAAAACTTAAGTTTAGTCAATTCATAGTAATCTTTCTGGTAGGGTATTCCTACTAAGAATAGTTCCTGCTCATGGTAAATTAGTTGTAGGTTCTTATTTTTGGTTTTAGCTTTGTATTCTAAGTAAGTTTCTTTTAGTTTGGGGTTAAGGATATACATTTTTTGATTTTCTGAGCCTTTCCAGATGAGTTCTGATTCGAGTCCCCATATGAATGGTCCGTCGATAATTACATCTACTAAATTTTTCAATTGTTCCCATATTAGGGGATTTTTATTTTTGTATTCTCGTAAATTATATCCTGTGTATAAAAGAATGTCTTTTTTTGTTGGTTTTACAAGCTTTAATAATTCGATTAGTTGTTGTGCTTGGTCGAGTGGTTCTCCTCCGGAGATTGTTAGTTTATCTGTTGGGTAGGAGTTTATTATTTCGGATAGGGTGTGGATGCTAATTTTATGTTTTGGTAAGGGGTACCAGGTATGTTGAGAGATGCAATTTTTGCATTTTATTGAGCATCCTTGGGTCCATAGTCCTGCTCTTATACCAGGTCCCAGGGTATGTATGGGATAGTATACTAAGCTCACATACATGTACATGGCTTTTGTACATAGCTTATTTTAGCACGTTTACTTTATGTAAAATTTGGTTTGTTATTTGACTATCTTGGCAGTCTTGCAGATAAAGTAGAGCACATTTTTTAGCTAGGTTTCTGATATCAATAAGTTTTTTTGATCTTTCGATCGGTCCTATTGCATTTCTTGAATCTAATAGGTTAAATACGTGTGACATTTTGAGTACAAAATCGTATGCGGGATAGTATAAATTTTCTGATATTAATTTCTGTGCTTCTTCATAGTACAATTCGTAGAGTTTTTTGAGAACATCAACATTTGCTTTGTCTAGGTTGTAATATGAAAATTGTACTTCTTGGTTATAGTATAGATCTTTGTAAGAAGTATCATTTTTCCATTTTATATCCCAAATTTTGTTCTTATCTTGTACAAACATTGCGATTCTTTCAATTCCATAGGTTATTTCTACGGGTATTTTTTTTAGTTCTATGCCTCCCATGAGTTGGAAGTAGGTAAATTGAGTAATTTCCATTCCATCGAGCCATACTTCCCATCCTATACCCCATGCTCCCAGAGATGGTGACTCCCAATTATCTTCTATGAATCTGAGATCGTGTTTATGGATATCTATATCCAGGTAGGAAAGACTTTTTATGTAAATATCTTGTATGTCATCTGGAGTTGGTTTGATGATAACTTGGTATTGGAAGTAGTGTTGTAATCGGTTGGGGTTTTGGGCGTATCTACCATCTGTTGGTCTTATGGAGGGTTCTATATATGCTACTTTCCATTCGTTTTCATCTAAACTTTTGAAGAAGGTAAGTGGGTTCATGGTTCCAGCACCAACTTCGGTATGGTAAGGAGTACCTATTATACATCCCTGATCTGACCAATATTCGTTTAGTTTTTGTATTATTGTTTGGAAGTCCATTTTTCACTCCTTGTTTTTCAGGCTTTCTTTTACAAATATCAGATCTTCTATTAGTTTGGATACACTTTTATATCTTCTTTCTGGTTTTTTTTCGATGCATTTCATAATGATCTTTTCAAGTTGGGTTGGTATTTGAGGATTTATAAGGGTTGGTAGGGTTGGTGTTTCTTTCATATGTTTTATTATTACTTCACTGGCATTTCCTTCGAAAGGGAGTTTGCCTGTAAATATTTCATACATTGTTATTCCTAGGGAGTATATATCTATTTTGGGGTCAGTATAAACTCCTTCAAACAATTCGGGAGCCATATAGGAGGGTGTTCCTAGTATTTGTCCAGCATATGTTATTGGTTTCCAATAAACTATCCTCGATATTCCTAGGTCTGTTAATTTGGAGTTTTTTATGTTAGTATGTACTAGTATGTTTTCAGGTTTTATATCTCTGTGTATTATGCCTTTATTGTGGAGGTAATTTAATGCGTTGGAGATAGCTAAGATTACGTCTATTTTTTGGATAAGAGTTAGGTCATGGTATACTTCGTCTAGAGTTTTACCTTCGACATACTCGAGTATGAGATAAGGTTTGCCTTCATGTTCTCCGTAGTCAAATATTTGAACTATGTTTACATGTTTTATTTGTTTTAGGATTTCAACTTCTCTTTTGAATCTTTCGAGTAGTTCTGGATCTTCGGATTGGAATAATTTAGCTGCATAGAGTTTATTGTCTTTTTCTACGAGATATACCTTGCTTGTAGCTCCTTGTCCTAATACTTTTATTACTTTATATTGCCCTATATATTTTCCTGATCCTGTGGGTTTTGTAGAGGGGGTACTAGAAAATGTTGAGGTATTTTTTGACTGTTTTATTGAGGATTGTAATTCTTGTTTTTGTTTACTTGTTTTTAGCTTAGTAATCAATAAATAGAGTATTACTAAGATGGCTACTATTGAGATTGTTGTTAGCAGTATTGTATTATCCATTAGTGTTTGTAGTTTTTTGTATTTTTTGTTTGATGCTATTCAAGATGGAATATAGGTATTTGCGTGATATATTCAGTTTTTGTGCTATCATTGTTTTAGTAATATCCTCGAAGAACAGGAATTTTATTACTTTTTTTTCGATTTCAGAAAATTTGGACATGATTTGTTCAAGGAATATTTTGTCTTCTATGGGTAGATCTAGGTCTTTATGTTTTTTTGATCTTATTACTGAAACATCTATATTTTCTTTTTGTGGCAGTGAGAGGATTTCTTTTACAGCTGTTTCTGTTATGTTAAATTTTTCTGATATTTCGCTGATTGTTGCATTGGGTTTTAAAGATATGTACTTTTGTATTTGGTAGTACAATTTTCTTATTGTTTTTGGAATTTTTATGATGTCTTGTCTCATTACATAGTTTTTTATTTCTTTTTCTATGTAGCAGAGGATGAATGGAGTGGGATCTTCATAAGTTTCCTGGTAATTTTGAAGTGCCTTTATAATTGCTAGTATTGCTATTTGTTTTATGTCTTCTTTGTCGAAGGTATGATATTTATAAGCCAGTTTATTTATGTAATTTTCGAATAGAGGTATTATTTGTTGGCAGAGTATCTTGTCTCTGTTTTCTTTTTCTTCCTGTTTGTATTTTTTGACTATTTCTTTTAGGGTTCGTGGAGGTGATTCTTGTTCTATGAAAATGTCGTATAGGACTAAGGTTGCTTTTTTAGATTTATTTACCATCCTAGGTATATATTCTATTTAGTATGTTTTTTTCCCTACCATATTTGGATTGATATTTTGGTTTTTATTTTCTTACTGCAATTGCTGCTGGTGTGGAGAATAAACCTGGGATTGTTGTTGCTACTACTGCATTTTTTGATAGGTCTACTACATTTACTCTTTTAGCAACTTTACATGATACATACATTTTATTACCTGATGGATCTATTCCCATATAAGTTGGTCCTTCATTTGTTTGTATGTTAGCTATTATTTTACTTGATAAAACTTCTATAACACTTACTGTATTTGAGCCCTCGTTTGAAACATATACCCATCTAAGTGATGGATGAACCACTATTTTGCAAGGTTTATAACCGGTTTTAAATTTTCCTACTTCTCTGTTGTTTCTTGCATCTACTAATGATACTGTATTATCGTTGTAGTTTGCTACGTAAACTCTTACTCCATCTGGTGTGGCTACTCCTAATGGTTGCGAGCCAACTTTTAGAGTATTAAGGACTTGTAAGGTTTTTGGATCTAGTGTTAATAAATATCCGCTTGAAGTATCTCCATATGAGACAAATAATTTTTCGTTTAGTGGGCATATTGCTATCCCATTAGGTTGAAGCAATCCTAGTTTAGAGGTTTTGGGGTTTTTATGAAATTCTATTGCCTTTGTTGGGAAATCTTTTGTAGAATCTAGCATAATTAGTTTGGGATTAGGGCCCATCAAAGTTACGTATATGTAGTTTGGACTTACTGTAATATCCGATGGGATTGAATCATTGGATAGAGAAAAATTATTCATTACTTTGTTATTATTTTCTGGAGATATTACATAGAAGTTAGATTTATAATCGAGTGCGTAAAGTTTTTTGTAAGAAGGATGAAAAGATATTAGGTGAGCTCTAGCATCGAGTTTAACGATAGCTTTTATTTTCCCATCAGTATGAGTACTCATGATTGATAGAGCATTAACTGCATTATACATCATGACGGCATCTTGTCCATAGCTTGAGAAATACTTTCTATCTGCGTATTCTAGGGGGTTGTGTCCGTATTGGATTGCTGCCATATCTGGAACATCTTCAGGACCGGCTGAATGAGGTATTCCTCCAGGAGCATCGCTATCTGAAGGAAAAGCTATGTAAACCTTATCTGTTTGTGGATTATAATTCATTCCCACTGTTGAAGAATCTATATTGCCTACTTTTTCTGGTTCTAGTATTACGTTTACGATCTTAACTTCGCCACTATTAAGTTGAATTTGAATTATTTGGGTTTTAAATTGTGGTTTTGAGATTGTAAGTTTGTACTGTCCTGGGGGTAGGTTAATAAATTCAAACGATGCTGATGAGGTAGTTACGTACTGTTGTGGCATACCTGGAGTTGGACTTATTGGTTCAAGGTAAAGAAGTACTCCTATGCCGGGTTCTGCGCCTGTACCTACGCCAGGTGATATCGAATAATTAAGTATAACGTTTCCTCTTATTTGTCCTAGATTATTCGACGCTTCCAAACTAATCAGTAGCAAAGTTAAAATTACTAGGATAATCTTTGCCACTGTAAAACCACCTCCTTATCTTTAAGATTTGTATTAATATTTCTATTTAGAATCTCCCTGTTGTATAATTTGTTTTCTATACCTTTTTGTCCTATGAAGGATATCGTGTCGGATTTATAGAAAAAAAGTAGCAGGTATGTTAAAGGAAAACAAGGTAAATGAGTCAGAGGTGACTTTAGATAATCTATCTTTTTTTGATATTTTTCAGATACATAGATATTTGGACAATGTAGAAGTAGCGAGAAGAGCTTTTGGAATTTCTGGTGATATTTCCGGTCTCCAGGAGAGTGTTTCAAAGCTAAAAAAAAGTATAATCTTTAATAGATCAAGCTTCAAAGTGATAAAGTATAATAAAAGAACAGTTGGCTTTATTCAGATTCACTATGAAACTTATGATCAGGTAAAAATAGGTATAGTTATAGGTGAGAGGAAATACTGGGGTAGGAATATTGGTAGTATTGCTTTGAGAAAAATGGTTGATCTTTTGTTTAGACAGGATAAGAATTTAAAAAAGATAAGGTTAGATACTGCTTCGTATAATACAATTGCTAGGAGATGTTTTGAGAAGGTGGGATTTAGAGTATATATGGAAACTGAAGATAAAGTTTACATGGAGTTAGATCGTCCGTCAGATATATAGATTCAAAGTCAAAAAAGGAGAGATGTTTTTGTTGTAGAAATAGGTAAGTAAGGGTGAATAGAAGGGCAGGTGGCCGAGCGGTCAAAGGCATGGGACTGTAAATCCCACGGGCGAGAGCCCTTCAGTGGTTCAAATCCACTCCTGCCCACCACCGTACCAACCCCATGCAACAATCCCCAAACATTACTCTTACACCCATAGAAAGGCATAACCTCGTAACAATACACCAATGGCTAAAAGACAGTGATGAATTCTATTACATGACAGACTGGTTTTTCTCTAAACCTAATCTGGATGAAATTGAAATTTGGTATAACTCCTTAATAAATAATAATCGCACAAAGGTATTTATGATATATTGCAATCACTTAAAAACTCCGGTTGGAATAGCTGAAGTATCTAGAATTGATTGGAAAAATAGACATGCATATCTTGGAATACTCATCGGTAACAAAGCAAATAGGAATAAAGGATATGCTACTAAAGCTCTAAAAATTATTATAAAGATGTGTTTTGAACAAATCAATCTTAATAAACTTTATGCTACAGTAATAGAATCAAATATTTCTTCGATTAAACTCTTTGAAAAGCTTGGATTTCAGAAAGAAGCACAGCTTAAAAAACATAGTTTCATAGACAATACTTACCAAGACCAAATAATATTCTCCTTGCTAAAAGAAGATTATGAGAAAAATAAAGATCTCTACAATGATTAATGCTATAAAAGCAATAATTTCTATAATCCTTTCTTTTGCTATCTATCAACAGTATATAGAAATAAAAAATCTAGAACTCCACAATCAATCTGTAATTCTGGAAGTGTATGCAAAAGAGTTAAAGCTTGCAAAACTAAAAAACCTTTGGCATGTTTATAACCAGAAAGATTACCTCTACCCTTATATGGTAAGAAAATATGGAGTACTAGAAAAGGAAGGATATAAGTTGTATATTGTGGAGGTGGAAAATTGATGTCAAAAAAGCAAAATAAAAAGGAAACTACAAAGCAGGAGAATCCACAAGAGAAAGCAGATAGAGAGTTTGAAAAAAAACTTAAAAAATTCCTAAGGGATAGCGCCCAAAATATAGCTCAAGCCAAAAAGAATATCGAAAGAAAACAAAAGTAAACTAAGCACAAAAATAAATGCAATCAATAAAAAATATTGATTTCATAGGTTTTACTGGTAAAACAGGCAGTATTATATTTGAATACCTAAAAAATAAATATCATTTCTCAAATTTGATTAACTCACAAAACTCTAAAGATTATATCCCTGCAGATAATACCCTGATAATTGATTTCTCAACCAAAAATTTTTTACTACAACTACTCGAGAGAATACAAAATAGACATTATTGTAAACTAGTATATGTTACAGGTGTTACAGGTTTTTCTTTTGAAGAATTCCAAAAAATAGATCAGGTATTCAGGACTGTCAATATTAGTGGATACCATTTACCTAATTTCAGTGTCGGAATAAATTTAATCAATATGTTCGTTGGAAAAGTAGCTAAATACTTTAATGAATGTGAGATAATAGAAATGCATCATAAAACCAAAAAAGATAAGCCATCAGGTACATCTATTCTTACCTCAAACAATATACTTCAAACATGGAAAGAAAAGGGGATGAGTAATAAGGTAAATATTCATTCTGTTAGGTTACCTTCACTAGTGGCTCATCAAACTGTAATTTTTGCAAATGATTTAGGTGAGGTTATAGAGATAACGCATCATAGTTTTTCTAGACAGTCTTTTGCTTATGGAGTTTATCTTTTAGTTGATAAGATCCTAAACGGTAATGAATATCATGTGGGTTTAAAATATAATCTCAATTTACTAGATCTTTTGGAATTGGATATAAGTAGTTTTATTCAGTAACTCCGACTTTAAATACGATGTATATACTTGATCCGTAGGGTCTGTAGAAGTCTACAGTAAATCTTGCATACCATGCTTCGGAGGAACTACCGTAGGTATCTCCTATACGTACTTCAAAATGTGTATCCGGGTAGTATCTGTATATTCCTACGTCTACATACTCTACTGTATATGTGTCATAGTTGAAACGAGTATAGGTTCCCCAGTATCCATCATCGACGTATACTAATTTATCATTATTCCAGTTGTCATTTGCGGAGAATTTTACGTAAGCTGTTTCTAACCATCCTGTGCTACCTAGCCATTCTATATCACCATTTTGCTTTTTTCTGAGTACTTTTACATACAGGGATTTACTGTTTTGTTGATTTGATGTAGTAGATGTAGAAGAAGTATCAAAAGTGGGTATTGGTCCTATTCCACCGCCACCTCCTCCACCCCCTCCACAAGAAACCATTACTAATACTATAAGACTGGCCATAATCGAAAGAAGTATGTATCTCATTTTTCAGTCCCTCCTTAATTAACTTAATTAACAGGATAAAATCCATCTGTAGTTGTAGTAGTTGTATCTGTTGTGGTAGTTGTACCTGTTGTAGTTGTTTGTTCTGTTGTTTGAAGTATATTGCAGTATGTAGGTAAAAATTCTATTCTTTCTCCTTTTCTACAGGAAATCATTATCGAAATAACAGAGCTAGCGACGAGTAATGGCAATACATATCTCATTTACTATCTCCTCTGTCTATATTATTTATTTCTGTCTATTTATTTATTTCTGTCTATTTTATTTCGACACATTCTGAGTTGTAATTTAGAAAGTTATTTATGGGGATTGCGCCTACTATGAAATTGGCATTATCGTATGGTTTGGGATCGTTGAATGAATCTGTGATGATTTCTCCTTTATGTGTTAAAATTTGTACATACAATGGCATTCTTTCTATCCAGCCTAGCTCTTTTAGTTTTTGGGTATCTATCTTTAGCGTTATTTCGGAATCTTGGGGGTTGATTTCTGTTAATTGAATTATTTGTTTATCTTTTAGATGAGGTGTGTTTTCTGCTACCTGTTCTTTCGTTTGATCATATTTTATTGAGAGAGCTATTTCCCACCAATGGTCTGTAGCTCCTCTAATGTTGAATGGAAGAATGTATGTTCCATAATCCCTAAGGAAATCTAGGAGTACTACTACTGAGCTATCAGATAAGAAGGATTGTTTATCATATTTTTGGGTTTTTATTTTGATATATATATTTTTATGTTCATCGTATTTAGCTGAGTATTTGATGAGGTCTCTTATTTCATCGTATCCATCTCCTATTCTATAGTTACCTGTCTTATCTATTACTACTGTTCTAAAGTTATCTTTTTCTATTTGATTTGGACATCCTTGGACTATCCTAATCATGTTTCACTTATTTTTTGATTATTTTTTTGTTTATCACCTTAGTTGTAAAAAAATTGTTAATTTTAGTAAAAATTAAATTGTTATCTGTTGGTTTTTAGTTTCAAGGGTTAGGTATTTGCTCGATATTATGATAATGTTTTGTGAAAGTTCATTGAGTTTATTTTTAAGGTTTTGTGGTAGATGTTTTATGAAATCTAGTTTTGCAAGGAAAACAAGCGAAGATTTTAGATCGTTTATTTTTACTGCTTGATCGGTATTAGTTATTGTTAATAGATTTATTTCTATATTTTGTGATAGTAAGTATTTGAGGAATGAGTTGATTTTTTCCACGAACTCTTCGTCTTCTTGTTCATCTACTGATATATTGTTTATTAGGAAGAAGAATTTAGGTGATATGAATTCAGCTTTTTCTTTTACCACTGGTTTTCCTACTTTTGCCCATTGTTTCCAAAGTATTTTTTTGATATCATCAGTAGATACATATTCTCTTACTGCAAAGAAATCTCCTTCTTGGCTTATTTTATACATCAAACTTATGTTCTGTTCAGGAGCGGTGTTTATAAGTTTATGGTAATTTATTTGTGAGAAGTTTGGGTAGATATAGAGGTTTGCTTTTATTTTTATTATTTTTGGTGATATAAGCTTGAAAAATAGATAACATTGCACTGCTATTTCGATATTTTCACTAAATCCTCTTTTGATTCCAATTAGATCTATTGATACTTCTTTACTTTTTTTGGGTTTGATGTAAAATAGATTCACCTTGTTTTGTTGTTGAATTAAGTTATTAACTACTTCAATGTTTGCAAACAGGATGGGAAAGATTGATTGATTAGATATATTAATTTTGAGATTTATCTTTTGTCCTTTGTAGATTTGTTTTGGTGTGAGTTGGTATTTATCTATTGATATTTTATTAGTTGTTGCTAGGGGGTAAATTAATGATATTAATAAGATACAGAACATTATGATGGAAAGTAGTAAAGTTAGAGGAGAACCAATATTTATAGATATTAGTAAACACAATGAACTTAGAAAGGCAGATATTATGTACTCTCTATGTCCCATTATTATTTTTTGGCTGTGGTTTTTGTTTTTAGTGGAATTGAAGCTACTAGGGATACTCTCTTGTTATCCGCTTTGATTACGAAGTCCATTTCTTCTGTTTCTACATCATCTTTGTATTTCGATAGTAATTCTATGAGTTCTTCTTTTAATTTTTCTATTGTAGTATTTTTTTCTTGTGATCTGTCATGTACTATTACTAGTTGTAATCTTTCTTTGGCTATTTTGGATGATTTTTTTTGTTTTTTGAAGATATTAATAATTTCTTCTAACCATAGTGGAAGAGACATTATATTCCCTCCTGGTTATTTATTTTTTTTGAATCCTACCAGACTTACGAATTTTTCTAGTAAGTTGCTTTGGTTAAATGGGTTTTCTATGGGTATGTTGGGTTCTATTATTCTCTGAGCTATATTGTGGAAATATTTGTATAGTGGTTTAGTTTTGTTGAGAGCTAGTGGTTCACCGTTGTTTGTAGAGATGGTTATGTATTCATCATCAGGTATAATTCCTAGAAGTTCTATATTTAGTGTTTCTAGGATGTCTTCTATTGAAAGCATTTGTAGTTTTTTAACCATATGTTTTTTGACTCTGTTTATTATGAGTTTAGTTGATTTTTTTTGCATTGATTCGAGGTTAGCAATGACTCTATCTGCGTCTCTTATGGATGATAGGTCGGGTGTGGTAACAACGATGGCTTCTTCTGCTGCTAAAGCAGACATTTTAAAGCCGTGTTCTATTCCTGCTGGGCAATCTATTAAGACGAAATCAAATTCTTCTTTTATTTCATCGATTAATGCTTTAAATTTTTCTATTGGTACGTCTTCTTTTTGTTTTGTTTGTGGTGCTGGTAATAAGAATAGATTTGGTATTCTTTTATCTTTGATTAGTGCTTGTTTATAGCTTCTACATCTATTTTCGATGACATCTAGGAGATCAAAAACTATTCTGTTTTCAAGTCCTAGTATAAGATCTAGGTTTCTTAGTCCTACATCTGCATCTACAAGTACTACTTGATAGTTCATTGTACCGAGAATAGCTCCTATGTTTGCGGTAACTGTAGTTTTTCCAACTCCGCCTTTACCTGAGGTAACTACTATTGTTCTTTTCAGCTTTTCCACGTTTTATTCACTCCTTTTGATCTTTTATTATTTCCATTCTTATGGAGTTATTTTCGGGATAGAATAGGATGTTTGAAATTTCTGTTGTTTTTATTCGTTTTTTTATTTCTGATTCATCGAATTCTGCTATCATGTTAGCTATTTTTATTAATGGGTTTTTGAGTTTGAGTGTAAATATGAAGCAGGAGGGGTTGTTGGGGTATCCTGCGTGAGCTGTACCCATTAGTTTCCCTAGTATTATTATGTTTTTGGAGCTTCTGATTTCTGCTCCTGGATTCACATTTCCTATTAGAAGGATACTTTTTTGACTTTCTAATACAGATCCGCCTCTTACGTTTTTTCTAAAGATAACTATGTCATTATCTTTACTATCTTGATTATTATTTTTTTCTGTTAGATTAGTGAATGTTGGGTATGTAGTTTGTGGTTTGTTTTGTGGTTGGGTGCAGGTAGGGTTGGGAGGTATTTGAGTGCGTGGAGTAAGTTTATTTTGCGTATTTATAATTGATGGAGCGTCTATCGGGATTGAATATGATAAAGCCAACATTTTTGTTATGGGGTTTGTATTCCTTATCATGTCTATTGGTATGTCATATGAATTAAACATTTGAATCAGATTTTTAAAATCTGTTTCATTTAATCCTATATCTCCCAGATCTAGTATGACTAGATTGTTTTCTACTATGTCTTTGAGTCCCTTATCTACGTATTCTTGAAGTTTTTGTTTTAATCTGCTTATTTCTTCTAGTTGTTCTATTTTTATGATTATTTTTCCTTTTTCGTGCTTTAGTTGAAGCATGTTATTTAATTTGAGTAAATTACTGTTGTAAGTGGTTTAGGTAGGAAGCTTTTAAGGGTAATTATTTTACCTGGCCATTTTTTATTGATTTCTTCTAGTATTTCAATTAGTTTGATTGCTCTTTTTTTACAATCAATTTCTTCGAGGAATGTTTGCTTAACTTTGGGATTCAGTTTCATGATAGAAACTATGGTATCTGTAAAAGAGCATAAATTTTTTTCTTTAATTGATTTTTTGATAAGTTCATTCTTTAGTTGAGGAATATAGTTATTTGCTAGGTTTATAATTTTTTCAACAAGTTCTCTGTATTCTCCGTGAATTTTTTCTTCTATGATTTGGTAGTTTTTAGTATATGGATATATATCTTCAAATTCTATTTCGATTATTTTAACTCTTTTGGAGGCTTTTAGCTGTACTATAAAAACGTTGAATGATATTCTTTGAATATTTACTATTTCGCATAAACAGCCGTATTCGCTTATTGTGAAGCTTTTTTCGTCCTTAATCATCGATGTTATGAATTTCATATTGGTTTTTATGTTTTCAAGAAGTTTGTCATCATTAATTATTACTCCTATTATGTTTCCTGGTATTATAACTAGATTTGACAATGGGAATATGTAAATCTTATTCATTTTCCTTTAGAATAATTTTCAATTTTTATACTTTGTTTCCTTTCAGGTAGGTTTTATATTACTGGGGAGATATGTTAAAAAAATGTAAAAAAACAACCTAATGGTTTTAATATACGTATTTGGTAGTATATAAATAATTTGAAAATAGCGAAATAGGAGGTGAAAAATATGATAATAAATAACACGAATATAAACATAAATTATGGAGTTCAGTTTGGACCAAATGTGAATAGAGCAGGTGGGTTTAATCCATTTGGGCCTATTGGTGTTGGTATACCACCTCAAATAGCAATGCAATTAATACTCGTACTGTTATTATTACTTCAAGCACAACAAGGAATGGGTAATCCACCTATATTTGGAGGTCCATTTGGAGGTCCATTCGGAGGTCCATTCGGAGGTATACCATTTGGAGGTCCATTCGGAGGAGGTCTTCCAGGAGCAGGAATACCATTTGTTCCTCCATTTACTGACCCGTATTCATCTCCATTTATAAACCCATTTTTTAATCCTCCATTTATTGCACCAAGCTTTACTCAATATGGAATAGCAGCAGGTAGTGCTGTAGGTGGAGCAGTCGGTGGAATGGTTGGAGGAATGATAGGTTGGCAAGCAGGAACTGCAATAGGAGCAGCTATAGGAACAGCAATACTACCAGGCATAGGAACATTCATAGGCGGAACAATCGGCGGTATAGTCGGTGCTATCGGCGGATCCAGTATAGGGCAAGCATTGGGTAGCCTTGCAGGCGGTATCCTAGGAGGAACATTCGGAGCTATAGCTGACGCCGGTAGAAGATTACTAGGTGGAATAGCCAGAATATTTGGATAAAATACCCAATAACCTACAACGAACAGATAATCTAAGGGGGCTGGTAAAGCCCCCTTCTTAATTTTATTATAATCCAAAAAACTCAGCCAGCACCTACACAATAAACCCTTTATACTTTTTACTACTTTAAATCGTTAAGAAAAATGGAATTCAGTTTGGTACTGGTATAAGTAAACTTCAGGGCTTAATCCCTCTGCACCCATTGATTTTGGTTTACCAAATCAAGTAGGAATGCAGTTAGTATTAGCATTGTTATCACTACTTCAGGCACAATCAGCATTAAATCAACCATCTATATTCGCAAATATCTATACCTACACCATTTAGTGGTGTTCCATTTGATACTCCAATAGGAAACCCCCTTATGGGACAGCTAGGAATTATAAGTCCATTTCTACGCCCATTTTCTGATCCTTATTCATCTTAGCTATGATAGGAAACAGCACCTATAGCCGGCTTTGGACCAAGAATAGGTAGAGCAATAGGTAGAGTAGTAGGTAATGTGGGTAAAGTGGGTAAAGGTGTAGTTGGTATAGCTAAAAAAGTACTAGGTGGAGCACGCAAAATATTTAGATAAAATTAAGGGGGGTATATTAGCCCCCCTCTACAATACCCCTCACAAATAACCAAACCCTACAAACAAAAAAAACAAACCACTCTTTATTGTCAATCTCATACCTGCTTAAATAAATATCAGGTTTTAAACGAGAATGTGGTTCTAACTCTAAACCAAAACTTACAAAACCATTAGAATAAACAATACTCAATCCATTTATGTCATATATACCCTGTACATAAGGCTTACCATATGTCAAATCCCCAAATATCAATGCTCTTCTTTTTAGTACACCAGGTATAACTTCGGCAGCACTAACCGTACTATCATCCTGTAAAACTACTACAAAATTTTTTGTAAACAAATCACCATAGTCAGAAGTACTATAAAAGTTCTGCGTTAACACCTTACCCTTCTTTAGCAAATTTACTGAAAATAAATAACTATTGGCTGGTAAAAACATACTGCAAAAGTAAGCAGCAGACCACAAACTACCACCCATATTCATCGTAACATCTATTACTACTAAACCATCATCAATTATCTTCGATTTTAAATAATCCCTATATTTCCTTGCCATGTTAGGACCTATCTCAAAAAATGATATGTAATAGACTCTAAAACCACCAATATTGTATACCCTAAGCTCAAAATCTCTATCAACACTTCTTTCTTGATAGTACCCGGATTCTACTATATCCTTCTTCCTTATCTGCAAAAAAGGATCCTCAGTAATCAAATATACAGTCCTCTTTAAACTATCTTCCAAAGAATGATTTTCCCCTACTTGATTCAGAAAATATCTCTTTGCATCTTCTAGAGAATATAAACTCCTCTTAACAAAAATATTTTCATAATATATTTTCTCTATACAGTACAGATATTTTTCTACTGTTTGTGATAGTGAAATTTCGCATGTAAAGTATAAACACAAGCAAAAAAAAATCATAACTTTCTCTGACTGTTTCATAAAGCAATTGACTTAGTAAATTCAATAATTTTATCGTGAATAAAACCATTAGAAGCTACTATAGTTTTACTCCATAAATTATAGGGATTACCATAGTAATCGGTAACCTTACCATTAGCTTCTTGAACAAGTAGGACACCAGCTGCAGTATCCCAAGGTTTGAGATCGGATTCCCAAAATCCATCAAAAACTCCCAATGCCGTGTAAGCTAAATCAATAGCTGCACTACCTGCTCTTCTTACTGCTTCTGTGTTAATTGAAATTTTTTTGAATAACTCCACATGAGGATCGGGATTTTGAGCTAGAGCATAACCAAAACCTGTAGCTAATACACTACTTCTTAAATCACTAGTATCCGAAACCACTATCCTTCTATCATTACAAAAACTTCCATTACCTTTTTCAGCAATAAATAGCTCATCTAAAACGGGAATATATATCACTCCAATTATGATTTCTCCATCCTTTACAAGTGCAATCGATATACAAAACATTGGAAACCCTTTCCTAAAATTAACAGTTCCATCTATAGGATCTATAATCCACCAAAAACCATCAAAATCAACTTTTCCAGATTTGTAATCCTCTTCCGCCAAAATTCTATGATTTTTAAAATTAGACAATATTGTATTCTTTATTTTTTCTTGACACATCAAATCAGCTTCGGTTACTGGGTTTCTATCTTCTTTGTAAGTATATTTTAGACTTTTTCTATAAAATTTTTTTGCTATCTCAGCTGCTTTATAAGCTGCTTCTACAGCAACAGTAGTATATATTCCCAACTTCATCTTTCTACTTCTAGTGAATTATCTGTATATAGATTTTTCTGTTTCTTGGCCCATCAAATTCACAAAAGAAGATACCCTGCCATGAACCAAGAACCACTTTCCCTTTAGTTATTATTAAACTAACCGAATTACCTAAAATTGAAGATTTTATATGAGCATCTGCATTCCCTTCCATGTGATGATATTTCCTATCCCTGGGTATATATGATTCTAGAAAATCAAGAATATCTTTTCTAACTGCTGGATCAGCATTTTCGTTTATAATACATGCTGCAGTTGTATGCGGAACATACAATACAGCTATACCTTCCTCAATATTCTCCGATCTAACTTTTTCCTCAATTACCTTAATTATCCTCTCTGTTATGTCTATCATCTCTTGTTGGTTTCTTGTAGTTATATTTAATTCTATCATACGTTTCCTCCCAACTCTTGTCTATCAGCTCTCTTTATCCATATCAATAGGACAAACCCAACAATAATCATCATAATGCAAAAAATCTGAGCTGAAGACAAGTTAAGCATTACAATATTTGACTCTCTAAAGAACTCAACGAAAAATCTTATAAAACCATATCCAATAAAAAAACTACCCAGAAAAGTACCAGGTTGGTTATATCTTTTTAATAAATACAAAAAGTAAAGAAACAGCATGAGCGAAAGTAAACTTTCAATAATCTGTGTTGGGTATCTTGTTGTTCCATTAATAAATACACCCCAACTACTTGGCTTACCATAACAGCAACCCGCAAATAAACAAGCTAATCTGCCAACAAATATACTAAATGGACTTACAAAAGAAAATAAGTCAGCTAATGCTAGAAAATTAAACTTAAATAAAAAACTAGCAAAGTATAGAACTAGTGCGGAAAAGATAATCGATCCAATTATTGTTAAACCACCACTATGAGGATCTATTATATAAACCATAAAATCAAATAAACTATCCACTTCTTCTCTATTAATTATTAAAAAGCCCAGCTTCCCACCTATATACATCGAAAATACCAGAACAATAGTATAATTGAAAACCCTACTAAATTCCAAGCCAAACCTATTGCAAAATCTAGAAAGTAAATACACAGAAAGTAGTAAATCTAGGTAAAGTATGGTCCCGTATGTATAAACCGTTAGATTACCTATTTTCAAGAGTACCGGATACATAATTGAGTACTATTTTAACCCCTAGATAGCCGTTTTCATAGAAAATCTCCGTAGGAGTGCTATTGATAACCGATATTTCTTTTATAATATTTATTCCCAATCCTTTGGTGTCCTTCAAACCACTAAATATATCCTTAACCGATTTATACTTTTCATAATCTGCCCTATTTTTTACAATAACAAAAACCTTACTAGAATCAGATTCAATAAGATTAATCTTTACATCATCTGAATTTTTAGTTGCATTATCCAAAACATTGAAAAACATTTGTTGAAACAATTCCACATCAACTTCTACTTTTCTATCCCTATTCATAACTTTAGGTTCTTCGAATTCTATTTTAGGAGAAAACAATAAAATGGTATCTTGGATTAAAGTAATTATCTCTTCAATGGTAACTAAACTTTTGTTAACGGAAATTTTTCTAAGCTTAATCTTAGCAAAGTTAAGATATCTATTCACCATTTGATTGATCTTATCCAGATATTTTATAGCATTTGCTATTTCGGAAGTTTGTTCAACATTTGATAATATTGATTTAACCACAGCTATTGGAGTTCTTAAATCATGAGATATCTCACTTAAAAACTTTATCTTTATCTTCTCCACCTCGTATATCTCTGTAAAGTCAATCACTATTATCAGTAAATCTTGTTCAATCTCAACTCTTATAACCCTAAACTTCCTATCTTTATAGTCAAGAATTTCTTTTTCTAAATTATCCAACACATAGCTAATATCGAGGTCATAGGGATTATTAAAAAACTTAACACTTTTTAATTCTGCCCTGCTATCTTTTAATAAAAAAACTGAAAAAGGCAAAGACTTGAGAAGATTAATTAGGTTATTTTTCATAATCTTTACACTTTTGAATACCTTTAAAAGCTCATCTTTATATGTATAATCTATATCATAAGTGAAGTTACCTGAAGCAACTTCTGTTGAAAATTTACTAACTAAACTTAACCTACTCTGTATTAATCCACTTACCAGAAGTGAAAATAATATCGATACAATAATGTAAACGGGCAAAAGTAAAAAATATACCTTAACGATATTTTTTCTAAATTCTCTTATACTCCCTAAGTCAATTTCCAGCGCTAAACCAAAATCTTTACCATTCATGTATACCAAGCAAAAATAAGTTATAATAAAGTTTTTCCAATCTACAATTGTTTTATCATTCCCGAATCTATACTGCTTGACAAATTCATCATCCACTTCAAAGTAGTAAGGAAAATAAAAAAGAACATTATAGCTTTTATCGAAAATGATAAAGTATGAATATTCGGGTAAATAAGGCATAACACTTATAATGTAATCTACACTTAAGGAACTAATGTTGGTATTCTCTAAGTTAGATTTCAATAACTGTCCGTAAGACTCTATTTCTCTTTTTTTTATCTCTACATAGTACCCAGTAGAAATACTCAAAAAGATAAATAGCATCAAAAGTGATAAAAACAAAGAAAAAATAAACGAAAATACAAATGAAATTGCCCTAATTGACATGCAATTTAAGTTTCCAAGTTAGAAATTACTCGTTGAGTAAATTCCCAAGTTGACAAATAATTGTTAGGACTTAAATCAAAAGTAAAATATCCCCGGCTTAACGTTTTGATTACTGCTCGGTAAATAAGGTCGTAAATATGATCGTTATTTAATGAGTATTTAAACATTAAGCCTAACGAAAGGATAGCACCTACTGGATTGGCTTTGTTTTGACCTGCTATATCAGGAGCAGACCCATGAATAGGCTCATAAAGAGCTCTTCTAGACGATATACTCGCTGAAGGAAGTAATCCTATACTACCAACTAATACCGCAGCCTCATCTGTTAATATATCTCCAAATAAATTCTCAGTAACTACAACATCAAAATACCATGGCTTAAGGATTAAATTCATCGCAAAAGAATCTACCAAATGATGTTCTACTTTTACATCTTCATACTCTTTACTTACTTCATTAACTACTTCTCTCCACAATTTTGAAGAAGCCAGTACATTCGCCTTATCAACACTAACCAAGAATTTTTTTCTTTGTCTTGCAAACTCAAAAGCTATTTTTACAACCCTTCTTATCTCTTGATCTGTATATTTTAATACGTCAATTGCAACTTTGCCTTTTGCAGATTGATATATCTTCTTTTTACCAAAATATATACCTCCTGTTAGCTCTCTAACGAAGAGTATATTGAACTGTGTATTTGTTTTATTACTTTTAACTGGGAGATCAAATATAGGTCTAATATTAGCGAAAACACCCATTTTTTTACGAAGTTCAAGTAGTCCCTGTTCTGGCCTTACCTGATTCTTTTCCCACTTAGGTCCACCTACTGCACCCAATAAAACTATTCCATACTTTACAGCTTTTTCTATAGTTTCTTTCCTTATAGGAACTCCAAACTTATCTATACATACACCACCTATATAGTCCCTCTCTATCTCAATACCAAGCTCAAATTTTTGATTCAAAAGGTTTAAAATCTCAACCGCACAAGATGTAACTTCCGGACCTATACCATCTCCCTCGAGTACTAATATTTTAGTCTTCTTCATAGTCTTTATTGGCTATTAGTAATTTTTTGTTTTATTTTTTCAAAATTGGCATTAAGTATAATCTGATCATTTATGCATGCTACCGGATATTGAGCACAACATTTGTAACAATAAGCTGTTTTAACTTCTATACCTGGTATATTTGTAAGTTCATTAATTAATTCCTTCCCACCATTAAAATAACATGAAGTTCCGTTACATACGTAAACTTCAGTTTTTTGGGGTTTCCAAAACCTAAAATCTTTGAAAAATGATATAGATGAGTATGCTTCTGAATAAAATATTCCCATCTGATCACATAGCTCTTTTAAAACTTCTTTAGGGATGTAGTCAAAGCTTTCTTGAATGTCGAAAGCCATTTCTATCAATTTACTTCTGTCTTTACCGTATTTTTCTAGGATTGATTGTATTATTTTAGAGTTTTCCATATTGACCTCCTTATTCTATTAGTTGGAATTTTTCACCTAGGTAATATTTCCTTGCTAATTCATTTTGTGCTATTTCCTCTTTTGTCCCTTGAACTATTACTTGACCATTTGAAATTATATACGCCCTATCCACTATTCTAAGGGTTTCGTAAACATTATGATCGGTAATGATAATACCTATATTTTTTCTTTTGAGATTGTATATAATGTTTTGTATTTGTTCAATTGTTATGGGATCGACACCACTAAAGGGCTCATCAAGTAAAAGGAATTTAGGATTAATAATCATAGTTCTTGCTATTTCTACTTTCCTTCTCTCTCCTCCGGATAGTGTATATCCTAAATTTTTTCTAACTTTCTCTAGATTGAAATCGGTAATTAATTCATCTATTTTCTGTTTTATTATGACTGGTGAGTTTTTGTAATGGTATTCCAGTACTAATCTAAAATTTTCCTCAACCGTTAAACCTCTAAATATTGAACTTTCCTGTGGAAGATAGGATATTCCATAACTTGCTTTCTTAAAAAGGGGCATATAGGTTATATCAATATCATTGATAAATATTTTCCCACTATTTGGTTTAGTAAGCCCTACTAACATATAGAAAGTTGTAGTTTTACCTGCTCCATTAGGTCCGAGTAATCCAACGATCTCTCCTTGTCTTATTTCCAGACTAACATTATTTACAACAACCCTTCTGGAGTATATCTTTTTTAAATCAATCGCTCTCAAAACATTACTCATAAAGTATTGAAATTCTTTGAAAGAACGATAAATTGTGGTTCTTTATCGTTTAAAACTAAAATAAAACCATCACTAAATTTATCCATGTATACCACTTCATTTTCAAACACATTACTTTCTCTAACAGATCCATCAATCTTTGCTAACCTTATTATATTACTCTTGTCATATAAAACTATTTCTTTCTCTTCAAAATCAAACCATATCTTATGATAGTTCCCCTCTAACTCAATTCTTTTCATTTCTAGGCCACTTAAGGTATAAAAAGAAAGTCTCCTTTTTATAGAAGATAGATAGTGCAAAATAACATACTTATTGGAAGAAATATCTAAACTATAAATCGTATGATCCATTTTTATATTTTTTCTGGAAATAAATCTAAAACCAAAAAAGTTACTAATCTTGAAAATTGAGATGAAAAGATTATTAGCTACGTAGATTTGATTATTTTTCACCACAAAATCAAAAAATCTTGAAAGTTCAGTTTGGAGAACCAATTTTATGCTTTTGTTGTCTTTTCTGTAATTGAATAACTTAAGTGAATACCTAGTAAATACAATAAAGTTTGTTTCTCTGTCATTTTCAGAAAGTACTTTTATATTTTTTATTTGTTCCTTGAAGCCAAATTCCGCTTCCTTATTGATAGAGTTAACGTCTATAATCGCTATCCTATCCTGTTTTTGAAATACCAGTTTGTCTTTTGAAATGAAAAAAACACTTTCATAATAATCATTCAGTTCTTGTTTTTTTATTAATTTTTGTTGTTTAAGATCAAATAAGTATAGATTATTGTAGTTTTTGAGAAAGCAAAATAGATTGTTATTTGGGCATACACCTGCTTTACTAAAATTCAAAAGTAGGATTACTGTAATGATTAGACTATGAATCAGTACCTTTAATATTTTCATTTCTTATTAATTTTCTACTATTGGTATCAGCTTAGTTTGCTCTAATTTATATTCGTTTTGACAATAGGTACACTTTGAGTAATTGTTTTCAAATTTAAGAGTAGTACCGCATTTACATACCCATCCTATCTGTCTTGCGGGTACACCTACAACTAGTGCGTAATCTGGTACATCTCGATTTACAACAGCACCTGCTCCAATAAAGGAAAATTTACCTATTGTTACACCACATACTATGGTGGCATTCGCTCCTATCGTAGCCCCCCTCTTTACTAAAGTTTTTCTAAACTCATGCTTTCTTTCTATAAAAGCTCTAGGATTATAAACATTCGTAAACACGCATGATGGACCACAAAAAACTTCATCCTCTAATTCTACTCCCTTGTATATCGATACATTATTTTGAATCTTACATCTATTCCCTATTTTAACATCTGGACCTATCATTACATTCTGTCCTATTATAACTCCTTCTCCTATTTCAGTATTTTTTAAAATATGACAAAAATGCCATATTTTTGTATTTCTTCCTATCTTTACATTTTCATCTATATAACTACTAGGGTGAACATAAAACTCCTGTCTATAATTTATACAAGCATGATCTAAATCAATTTTTGAGGATTTTTCAAATTTTCCAGCTTTAAGACAATCTTCTGCTTTTTTTATTATTCTTAGGACTCTTATAGCTTCATCGGCGTTTGTTAAGGGCTCTGTTTTATTAATAATACAGTCAAGAAAATGATTCAATTCCAGATATAGTGGTTCTTCCGTAGAAACAGGTACTACTTTACACTCTTCTTTTTTTGCCATGGGTACTTTACCATTTTTCCACTCCACTTTATGAGGATAGAAAAATAATTTTTCCTTAGTTAAATCATCAAAAACCAGCATACCTTCTGATCCTACAATAGTTAGTTTATGCTCTTTGTACGGGTTAAGCCAGCTGACAAATATATGGGCTTTTATATTTTGACTAAACTCAAGAGTTGTAAGTGTTATATCAAAAACATTAGGCGTAATATGAGAAATCCCAAAAGCTTCTACTTTTAATGGCTCTTCCTGAAGAATATACAAAATTAGAGATATATCATGTGGTGCAAAAGACCAAAGGATGTTTTCTTCTGTTCTTAATTTCCCCCAATTCAATCTATTCGAAAATAAATAAATTATTTTACCGATTTCCCCTTGATGTATTATTTGTTTTATCTTATTTATTGCAGGATGATACAATAACAAGTGTCCTACCATTAGGCAAATTCCCTTTTGTTTTGATAGCTTCCTCAATTCCTCTGCCTCTTCTATGTTTAATGATAAAGGTTTTTCTACAAATGTATGTACATTGTTTAGTATAAATTTTTTGGCTATTGAGTAGTGGGTAGAAGCTGGAGTTGATATTACAACTGCATCACAATCGTACATGTCTTCAATACTTCTAGCTATCGACAAACTTATTTCCTGATCTTTATACTTACCTACTATATTCTCAACTTTTGAATGATCTATATCAAAAATGACTATCTGAGTTATTTTATTTTGTTTATGGATATGAACTAAGTTTCTGAAAATATTTTCTCCCCAGTAACCAAGACCTATTTGACCTATCTTCATTGGTTATATATTTCTACAAAACCTACTATAATCTTCCTACAATGCAAGAAAAAGATAATATTTGTTGAATTTTGCCAATATGGATAGTGAAGTAATTCAAGAATTGTTAAAATTAGTACGGATAAGATCTGTAAGTGGTAGAGAAAATGAATTAGCTGATTACATATCTCAACAAATCCCTTCAGACCTTAATATAATAAGAAAAAGAAATACAATTGTGGCTTATAGAAGTTTGAAAAATCACATTGCTCTAGTTGGACATATTGATACAGTCGATAACGTCAATACTAAAAATGGGTTAATAGAAGGGGATAGATTGTACGGTCTAGGAGCTAGTGATATGAAAGCTGGAATAGCAATTATTCTCCAACTAATTAAAGAATTCTATACTAAACCAGTACTATGGATATTCTATGATCAGGAAGAAAAAGATTATGATCTTAATGGATTACAAATGGTATTTGAAGATTACTATGATCTCGTTAAGGAAATAGATTTTGCAGTAATACTAGAACCTACCTCAAACAACGTAGAGTTGGGATGTAATGGTGTTATTAACTATGGTTTATGGGTAAGGGGTAAATCCGGACATTCAGCTAGATTTCAATCATACCTAAACCCTTTCTACAAAACATTACCAATACTCAATTACTTCAAAAACTATAAACCTAAGCTATATACTAGAAAAGTTCGCTTAAATGCTAAAAGTTACATTTTGCAATATTATTCAAACGCGGTAATAACTTTATGTAGAGGGTGTAATGACTATAGTGGACAGGAAAATGTAAGAAATGTAGTACCGGAATACTGCTTCCTAAACTTAAACGTTAGATTTACTCCAAATAATGAATTAAGACAACTGGATCACAAATTTAGAAAAATTTTTGAAAGACTAGGTATTGACAAGGTAGAAATAATTGATTTTGCTCCAGCAGGAAAAATAATAATCAATAAGCATTTAAAAAGATTCATGGAGTGGTATATTTCTAATGGTGTTGACATTAATATTTTGGCGAAGCAAGGATGGACAGATGTAGCTAGATTTACTTCTTATTCGATACCTGCTATTAATTTAGGTCCGGGCGACCCACTTCAAGCACACCAACAAAATGAATCTGTCTCTATTTCTAAAACCCTAAAACTATATAGCGTTCTTAGACAATATCTATCAGGGATATAAATATTTTTTGTACCACCTAGAATTTTTCTTGTAATACAGAATTCTTTTATGAAGCCTATGGGGTTTTTCTTTCCAAATTTCTATTTCTTCTGGTAAAATTATATAACCTCCCCAGTGCTCAGGCCTTTTCACTTCTTTGTCTTTGTACTCTTCTAGATATTTCTCAAAAAGTTGCATTAGTTTTTTATAGCTTTCTAACTCTTGTGATTGTTTGGATATAATTGCAGATATTTGTGATCCTTTGGGTCTGGTTTTAAAATATCTATCTGAAACTTCTGGTGGTACTTTTTGTGCAATACCTCTAATCCTTATTTGAATATCCATTTTTTCCCAATAGAATACCAGTGCTATATTTGGATTTTGTGATAACTCTTGACCTTTTTGAGATTGGTAGTTAGTATAAAAAATTAGTCCTTCATCATTTATTTCTTTAATTAGTACACATCTACTGTTGGGTTTGTTGTTTACGCAGGTTGATATTACTGCCACGTCAGGATACTTAAGACGTAGTTTTTGTGCTTTTTGATAGTAATATTTTACTATTTCTAGTGGGTTTTGGGGGGGTAGTCTTTTGCTTGATTTATTTTGTTTCATTAATATTTGACATTTCTTTTGCTCTTCTTTGAGTTATCTTGGATATGAGATTTTGAGCACCTGATTTGAGGGCTTTATATGCATAGTAAGATACACCTACTATATCTCCCACAATTGCTATTGCTACTAGATAGGGAGCCATTGATGCAAGAGAAGGTAGCGAGAAAGCAGCGGCAATTGCTCCAACTACACCCAGCAAGTTAGTAATTACCTTCGCTCCATTAACACCTATATCTATTTTGTTCTCATCCAACAGCTTCTTGAACTTATCTATCTCCAACATTAGTTGCTTTTTTTGATCCTCTGATAAACTCTGTATCTCTTTTTGCAATGTCTCTAGCTTTTGCTTAATGGTATCTTGTATTTCTTTCCTTTGTTTAAATTTATCTATGAATTTCCAGGTATCTAGAGCTAAAGTAACCCCTCTTATAGCACCTAAAAGTATTTTATCAACCAATTCTGAAAAGCTACTGTATACACCTGTTACTACATTATCCTTTAATTGTTCTGCTATGGTTTTAAAGACAAAAGCTGGATTTTCTTCAATAAACTCTTGAACACTTTGGGCAGAGGAAATAAAAAAGTCCTGGGCGTAACCAACTACATCTGCTATCTTACTAGTCAAAGGATTCGAAACATTTTTATTAACATTTACGTTCTTATTTACCGTAGTTAGATTCACTTTATTTGTATTTTCTATGTTCGACATATGTGTCATTTTTAATCCCTCCTGTAAAAGTCTTATCCTGTTTATGACTTTGTTATGCATATAAATATGTACGTCAGGTAGTTTATTGGTCAAATGTAAAAAAAATGTTAAATATTTGTGATAATATCATATTGAAGGCTTTTGCAAATATCTGAAAAATTAATATATTATGAGTATGGATCTGAATAAAAGTTATGATTTTAAAGAAGTAGAGAATCAGGTTATCAAAGAATTTAGCCAAATGGAAATTAATCCTCAGTTTGCCCAGAATACATTCAGTATAGCTGTTCCTCCACCAAATGTTACTGGCTCCCTTCATATGGGACATGCTTTGAATTGTACAATCCAAGATTTTCTGATTAGATATAACCTTCTTTTGGGTAAAGACAGTGTATGGTTTGTTGGTACTGATCATGCTGGTATAGCTACTCAAACAGTCGTTGAAAAAAACCTCCTTAAACAAGGAATAAGAAGAAGTGATATAACACCCGAAGAATTTCTTAGCAAAATCTGGGAATGGAAAGAACAGTACGGTAGCATTATCTTAGATCAATTTCAAAGACTAGGCATATACGCAAATATAAAATCTGCTAGATTTACAATGGACCCAGAATATACTAAAGCTGTTAAAAAAGCTTTTGTAGAACTTTACAAAAAAGGTTATGTATATAAGGGTAAAAGAGTGGTGAACTGGTGCCCCAGATGTTTGACCAGTCTTTCTGATCTAGAAGTGGTTCATAAACCAACACCAACTAAACTCTACTATGTAAAATATAAACTGAATGATGGATACATAATAATCTGTACTACTCGTCCTGAAACAATATTAGCAGATACTGCCATAGCTGTCAACCCCAATGATAAAAGATACTCTTCTTTGATAGGAAATTATGCTGAAGTACCAATAGTTAAGAGGTTGGTCCCTATAATATCTGATCAAGAAGTAGATATGGAATTTGGAACAGGAGCACTAAAAGTTACTCCAGCCCACGACTTTAATGACTTCAAAATATACCAAAAAAATCAACAAATTGACATAATTAACATATTTAACACCAAAGCCCAATTAGTAATAGATAAAATAATAAATGAACACAACAAGGAAATCTTAGAATCCTATCAAGGATTAGATAGATATCAAGCAAGAGAAAAAATCATCAAAGACCTAACTGAGCAAAACTTACTACACAAGATAGAGGATTATACAACCAACATAGGTTATTGCTATAGGTGTGATACAGTAATAGAACCCTACTATTCTGATCAATGGTTTATATCGATGAAAGAACTTGTTAGAAAACCTAAGGAAGTAGTGGAGAATGATCAGATAAGATTTTTCCCTTCAACGTATAAAAAAGTAGTGATAGATTGGTATGAGAATATTCAAGATTGGTGTGTTTCTAGACAGATATTATGGGGTCATAGAATACCTGTGTACTACTGTAAAGATTGTGGGTATGAGGATGCTAGTGAAGAAGAATTGAGAGTTTGTCCTAAGTGTGGGAAAAATTTAGAGCAAGAGAAAGATGTGTTGGATACATGGTTTAGTTCAGCTTTATGGCCATTTGCTGTTATGTATTGGCCCCTCGATAAGTTTCAGAAATATCAACAAAACTACTACCCAACAAATGTACTAACAACTGCAAGAGAAATAGTTTTTCTTTGGGTTTCCAGAATGATAGTTATGTCAATGTTTTTCTTAAATCAAATACCTTTTAAAGATGTAATAATCCATGCTGTTATACTAGCTCCATCAGGAAAAAGAATGAGTAAATCTTTAGGAACAGGAATAGATCCACTTGAGTTAATAGAGAAATATGGAGCGGATGCTTTGAGAATGGGACTAATTATTCAAACTGCAGAATCACAAGACGTAAAATTTAGCTATGAAAAAATCGAGATGGCAAGGAATTTTATTAACAAAATATGGAACTCCATAAGATACTTCCAAATAAGAAAAACTAATCCCAATGCTAAATCAAAACTATCTTTTCAAACCATCGAACTTATAAACCTTTGGCTATACCTAAATCTCTACGAATTAGTAAATAAGCTTGATCAACTGGCAAATAACTACAAATTCTTTGATTATTGTATGAGTTTATATCAATTTGTTTGGAATGTTTTCTGTGATTGGTATATAGAGTTTACTAAGTTCATGGATTATTCTGATTTTGAAAAAACAGTACAAGATGCCTTAAGAATAATTCTTCTATATCTTCATCCGTTAACTCCATTCTCTACTTATTTCCTGTATCAAAAAATATTCCAAAAAAACATAATGCAAGAAAAAATTCAAAATGCTAAGGATGCGATACAAGAACAAATTCAAAACATAGAGAATGAGGGTATAAAATGTTCGAAAATTGATGATTTAATAGAATCAATAAAGCAGATAAGACCATTTATAAATGAGATAATAAATTTAACTGCTAAACAGAATGTAACTGTACACTATCAAAGCTTTGATGATCAAATAGATCATAGGGATCTAATTTTCTTGTTCAATACATTTACGAAAACTGTACATAATGCAGTTAATGATCATAAAATTGACGAACAACTATCAAACTACTTTGTTATAAATACGAAAATAGGAAGTATAAAAATATTCGTAGAAAAGGAATACATATCCAAATTTAGGGAGTTTGTAGACCAAAAAATAAGGAAGTTAGAGGAAAATGTGAACAAAATACAAAAACTTCTTAACAATTCAGAATTCATTTTAAAAGCAGATAGACAAGTGGTTGATAACTACCGAGAACAACTTCAAAACTACCTTCAAATGATAGAGATTAACAAAACGATACTGGATCAAATATAGGTTCAGGATTTCACTACAATTTATGCTTTGTAGAAATATTAGACTTCTAAAACCGGTTGATATAAAAAAACACTTAGATGACTACGTTATAGGTCAAGAAAGGGCAAAAAAGATATTATCAGTGGCTGTTTACAATCATTATAAAAGAGTACTATTGGGTACTAGAGGTAGTGTAGTAGAGGAGATGGGATTACAAGAGGTAGAGTTACCAAAATCAAACGTATTGATGATAGGTCCCACAGGATCTGGAAAAACATACTTAGCTAGTACTCTAGCTAAGATATTGAATGTACCTTTTTCTATATCTGATGCTACTTCTCTAACGGAGGCTGGTTATGTTGGAGAAGATGTTGAAAATATTCTGCTTAGGTTAATTCAAGCTGCTGGCTGGGATATAGAATATGCTCAGATTGGTATATGCTATATAGATGAAATAGATAAGATAGCCAGAAAGAGTGCGGATAATCCTTCTATAACGAGGGATGTTTCGGGAGAGGGAGTGCAACAAGCTTTGCTAAAAATCCTTGAAGGAACCATAGCTAACGTACCTCCTCAAGGAGGTAGAAAACATCCCCATCAACAATTCATACAATTCGATACCACCAACGTACTATTTATAGCTGGTGGAGCTTTCAGTGGTATAGAGGATATAATAAAATCCAGATTAAAAACTTCTTCCATAGGATTTAGAACAAATCCAACAAAACAGGAAGAAACTGACTATATATCATCAGTAGACAATGAAGATCTCTTAAAGTATGGATTTATACCTGAGTTCATAGGTAGGTTTCCTGTTATAGCAACTCTATCTAAATTGGGTTTGGAGGAATTGAAGGATATACTTGTTAAGCCGAAGAACTCTATAATAAAACAGTATCAAAAATTACTAGCTTTAGATGGTATAAAGCTAACGGTGGAAAAGGAAGCGATAGAAACTATAGCACAAAAAGCTTACGAGAGTAAGACGGGTGCAAGAGCACTCAAGTCTATTGTAGAAAATATACTCCTAGATGTAATGTTTGAAATACCTCACCTAGAAAATGTCAAGGAAGTGATAATTACTAAGCAAGTAGTAACTGAAAACAAAAAACCGATCTTGAAATGAATCAAATAGAGCTTGTAAAAAAACTAGCAAATATAAACCTAGTTTACGTGGCAATTATTGTATTTATAAATCTACTAAGCTACTTCTCGTTCAAAAGTTTAGATTTGATACTTATAGGATTAAGTGTAATAGTAATGTTTGTTTCTTCTTTGCCATATTTTAGGGAATTCAATATAGAGAATTTCAAGCTAACATTTTTTCTCCAAGGGTTAGGGCTGGTTGCTATATGTATATTCCTAACGTTTAAAAACCCACTCTATATTTTTCTCTTAGGTTTAAATGCTACATACATATTCTCGTTGTCAATTTTTAAGGATGGATATAAATATGCTATACCTCTTTTGATCTTGTCAATTATACCCATATTTTACTTCTTGTTCGATGCTAAATATATCATTCAGCTAAGTAAGATTTATAGTAGTATACAAAGTTTTAGAGGAGGATATTTGAATTTTTTGTTGGTATTTGTATTCATAATTTCTATTGGATTATATGTTGTTACCCAACTTAGAAGCTTCATAATGGATTATTACAAATCTCAGGTTATGAGTAATATTCAGGCTAGAATGGATGAGATAAATAGGGTTGCACAGCAAAAAGCAAGAGAAGCTGAAGAAAAACATAGAGAAATAATTCTAGTAAAAGAAAAGCAAGAAAAGATATTTGCTATAAATACTGATCTAGCAAAAAGAGTAAAGAACATAAAAGCTCAGCTACAATATATTTCTTCCGAATTAAAAGATATGTTATATGCTACTGGTGTAGTAGTGTTGTTTGAAAGAGGTGGATTTATAACTGCGGATTACCATGTTGATGTTCCTTTACCAGTTGTTGATACCCTTAAAGTATCTCCAAAAACAAATGAAATTGTTAAAAATTTCATCTTTAAATGCCTAAAAAATAAGGAAATTATGCATATCAATAAAAGAAAAGAAATATTTGTTAAAGACTTTAGTAAAGAGGAGTGTATAACGTTTTTACAAAGTCTCTCAAAACTTACATTTGATGTATACGAAATACTCATGGTACCGATAATAAACAGCTTTGGGGAATCTATGGGGGTTTTTGTGATATTCAATAGCAGGCAGGATTATTTTACTGATATTGATAAGAGATTAGCTGAGTTATTGGGAGTTCAAGCGGGAATACTTATTCATAACTCAATGTTAATAAAGAAAATTGAAGATACATTCTACGAGACTATAAATGCTTTTAGCAGTGCTATTGAAGCTAAAGATAAATATACACCTGTGCTACATACCTACAGGGTTGGTGAATTGGCATATAAAGTTGCTCTTGAAATGGGTCTAAGTGAGGAGGAAGCAGAAAGGATAAAAATAGCTGGTATACTTCACGATGTAGGAAAATTAGCTATACCAGATAGTATACTAGCAAAGCAAGGACCATTAACCGAAGAAGAAAGAGAAATAATAAAAACTCATTCGGAAGAAGGTAGTAAAATCCTGTCTAAAATTTCATTCTTTAGAGAAAAAAATATTCACATATATGTTCTATACCATCATGAAAGAGTTGACGGTAGAGGATATCCAAAAGGTCTAAGAGGAAGAGAAATACCGCTAGCATCAAATATCATATCGGTAGCAGATACATATGATGCAATATCTACACCCAGACCTTATAACAAACACTACGCATCAGAACAAAAAGCAATAGAGATTATTAAAGCAGAAAGAGGAAGACAGTTCTTTGAAGAAGTTGTTGATGCCTTCTTTAGGGTTTTAGAGAAAGAAAAAGCTAAGAAAAAAGTGGGAAATGTATAAAAAGGAGGAAAAACTATGAAAATAACCTTCTATACTCGAGGAGTAGAAATAGATGATCAAACTAGGCTCAGAATAAAAGAAAAATTTGATAGACTAAACCGCTACTTTTCCAAAATAGAAAAATATCAAACTGAAGACACGCTAAAAATTGATATACATGTAGACTATCAAAAAGGCATGTATAATGTCAAAATAATTCTTGATCTTGATGGACAAGAATTGGTTATCAAAGACTCTGCCAATAGCTTAATGGATGCAATAAACTCTGTCGTTGATTCAATGGAAATTAAACTCTCAAAATATAAGGATAAGGTTGTTACAGGACATAGACATAGAATCAGAGTAGTTGATAACCAAGAAAACGAGGAAACACAAACTAAGGAGGTAGATATAATTAGAAAAAGGATAGAAGTACCAGTAATATCTGAAAGAAAAGCAATAAACGCTTTATTACAGGATAGATCTATTTCTTACTTCGTTTTTTATAACAGGGATACTGACAAAATAAATCTAATCAGCAGAACTGAAAATGGATTGATCTTAACTGAATTAGTTATATAAAACAACCTTTTAAGTATGATTGGTTTACTCAAAAAAATACTAAAAATATTTGACCCTAATGAAAGAGAAATAAAGAAAATACTGCCACTCGTAAATAAAATAAACGAATTGGAAAAAGAAATAAGTAATCTATCTGATGGTGAATTAAAACAAAAGACAAATGAGTTCAAGGAGAGATTATCTAAAGGGCAGAGTTTGGATGACATTCTGCCCGAAGCTTTTGCAGTTGTCAGGGAAACTTCTAAAAGAGTTTTGTCAATGAGACATTTTGATGTTCAACTAATAGGGGGTATAGTTCTTCATCAGGGAAGAATAGCTGAAATGAAAACGGGTGAAGGTAAAACATTAGTTGCTACTTTACCTGCATATCTGAATTCCTTAACCTCAAATGGTGTTCACGTAGTAACAGTTAATGATTACCTTGCTAAGAGAGATTCTGAATGGATGGGACCAATTTATCAATTCCTAGGAGTATCTGTCGGATATATTAACCAGTTAATGGATAAACAAACAAGAAAAAAAATGTATTCTTGTGACATAACATATGTTACTAATTATGAAGTTGGTTTTGATTACCTAAGAGATAACCTGGTTTATAACCTTCAGGATAGGGTTTTGAGAGGATTAAATTATGCAATAGTAGATGAGGTAGATTCAATATTAATAGATGAGGCGAGAACTCCACTCATCATCTCTGGACCTGCAGAAGATAAGCCAGAACTATTTGAAAAATTTGCAAAAATCGCTCAAGAAATGAAACCAGATGAACACTATAAAGTAGAAGAAAAATCAAACTCAATATCATTAACCGAACAAGGAATTGCATTTTTGGAACAAAAGCTTAAAATCAATGACTTATATAGTAATGAAAATTGGATTTATGCTTTCCATATAAATGTAGCACTCAAAGCTAAGGAATTTTTCAAGAAAGATAAAGAGTACATTATAGAAAACGGAGAGATAATAATAATCGATGAGTTTACTGGTAGGAAAATGTATGGTAGAAGATTTTCGGGTGGAATACATCAAGCTATCGAAGCCAAAGAGGGAATAAAAGTTAGACATGATAATCGAACCCTCGCTACCATAACTTACCAGAACTTCTTTAGAATGTATAAAAAACTTGCTGGCATGACTGGAACTGCTGCTACAGAAGAACAAGAGTTTAAACAAATCTATAACATGGATGTAGTGGTTATACCAACATATAAACCTACAAGAAGAAAAGATCATTCGGATAAAGTATTTATGGATGAAGGGGAAAAATTTGCCGCTTTAGTAGATTTTGTCGAGGAGTTACATAAAGCTGGTAGACCAGTACTGATCGGAACAAGAAATATAGTAAAAAATGAAGTAATCTCGAGAATGCTAAGTCAAAAAGGAATACCACATAATGTTTTAAATGCTAAGAATCATGAGAAAGAAGCCGAAATAATAGCTCAGGCTGGTAAAATTGGAGCAGTTACAGTGGCAACTAACATGGCTGGTAGAGGAGTGGATATCATTTTGGGAGGCAAACCTCTATCAGATTCCGAACTATGTAACTTACCAGACTGTAAGGTAGAGTTCAAACATACCCCCGAATATCACAAAGTGGTTGAGTTAGGGGGATTATATGTTATCGGAACTGAAAGGCATGAATCGAGAAGAATAGATAATCAACTTAGGGGTAGGGCTGGAAGGTTGGGAGACAATGGAGATACCATTTTTTTTGTCTCTCTTGAAGATGAATTATTCAAAATCTTTGGAGGAGAAAGTCTTAATAACTTGAAAAAATTATTCGCTTCTTTAGGACCAAAGGGAAGCGTAGATTCTGTTCTTATAGACGCACAACTAAATGCTCTACAAAAGAAAATTGAAGCCTTTCACTTTCAAATAAGAAAAACTCTATTAGCCTATGATGACGTAATTAATAGACAAAGGGAAGTAATATACAAAGAAAGAGATAGGATTCTACATAAAACAGAAATATTCGAAGTTATTCTTTCTACTGTCATTGAAGTTATGGAAAGAACTCTGAACTATATCTTGTCTTTTCAAGAAAGTGTATATACTAAGGAAGGAGTTCTAAATAAAATAAAGGAGTTTTGGAACAACTTTAACCTTGAAAAGAATATGATGTTTAAAGTTATCGAGATATTTAATGAAAAGATACCAGCAACTATTACTTCTGAAGGACTGCAAAAAATTTTTGATGAACTGGATGATACAATTGCAAGTATGATGCTTTTTGAGCTCAAGCAAAAACTTAGTCTAAATAATTTGCCTGAAGATATAATACTCGAAGTACTTAAAAATGTGTTACTAGAAATTCTAGATAAACATTGGATAGAGCACTTACATAATATTGAATATCTTAGGGAAGGTATAAAACTTAGAGGATGGGGAAACATAGATCCTTTAACTGCTTTCAGAACAGAAGCTAATGAATTGTTTGAAGAGATGATCTTGAATATCCATAATGACATCATGCGTACTGTTTTTAATTTGGTTGTAGTTGTCAGATTTGTTTAGTATCATCTTTGTTTAGTATTATCCACTGTCCATTCACGTTTTGTCTATAATCTAACGTCATTTTTACATTTTTTTCACATTTACTGCTCTAAAAGAAGCTATTTCAGTGAAATCCTAAGATAAGGAGGTAAAATTATGAACGTTAACATATATGTAGGACCAAGAGAATATAACGCTTTATGTACGGCAATATCACAGATAGTTTTTTCACAGTCCAGGGAAGTTAAGGAATATGTTCCGATTGGTTTTAACTATAGAAACCATCTATTTGAAATTCAAGAGAATTTGGAAAGAGAATACATTAAAGCATTGGGTTTAGAGGACGAATCTCATGCTGAAAATTTGGCCAGCTTTTTTATAGAGCAAATAGATTCTCAAATACCACAAAAATTGTACTATGTTAAAGGTAAGAAAGTTGAGGTAATAGCAGCTAATCCAGAAGAGGGTGTTAAACTTGCTAAAGAGTCAGATGAATTTATAAATAGATTTGCTTCCTACTTATCCAAACCATTCCATTCTAAACAATATGTTATGACGCTCCATAAAGATCCACATAGAAAGGTATTGACTGCTTTGCATAAACCCGGTCAAAGTGTAGTTATAGGACAAGTTTATAATCAAAATGGGAATTCTACATTGGAAAGAGATGTTTTATATCATGAATTGGGTCATTCTTTATTGGATGGTATAGTTCCTCAGGCTAAGCGATGCTTTAGTGAAGCTTTTGCAGACATAATGGCATTCCTGAATCAAGCTTCAAAACCAGATCAAGTAAAGGATATAAAAGACTTCAGAAAAAGTAACAGAATATCTCAAATTGCTGAAAATAGTGCTATTGCAAAAGATCACAAGCTGAGTTATATACGTGATTTGGCTCAACAACATAGATATAATTGGGTTGATGAATATGAAGCTGGATCAGCTGTAGCAAGTGCTTTTTACAGAACATGGGCAAATTATGTAGAGGGTTTGAAATCAAAGGGTATACCTCAAGAAGAAGCGGTTAAGATAGCCAATGATAAATTTTCTAGGTTAGCAATAAGGGCTGCTGAAAACTTAGCTAATCATAAAGAACCCAAAGCCATACACTATGCGGAGTCTATACTAAAAAATCTCGATTCAGATCATGAACTCAGAAAATTATACTACGAGGAACTGCAAAAAATCGGATATAAAGAAGCTTTAGAGCATCAAAGGCGTGTTGAGGAAGAATTAAGAAAGTTAGGGATACATTAAAATGTTAAAGAGGTGAAAAGATTATGAATATTTCCATTGAGAAAGAAAGGTTGTTCTCTATTTATGATAGGGCAAGGGAATATAATGCTCTATGCAGAACTGTGTCAGAAGTTATTCGTTCACATTCTAGAGAGGTTAGAGATTATGTTCCAATCAGTTTTAGCTATATAAATCATTTGTTAGAAATTCAGGAGGCTTTAGAAAGGGAATTCGCGAAAGCATTAGATTCATTAGGTTTAGAAAGAGAATATAGAGTTGAGAATTTGGCAAGTTCTTTTATGAAATACATGAATATTGTGATGCCAGAAAAATCATACTACGTTAAAGGTAAAAAAGTTGAAGTAATAGCTGCCAATTCTCAAGAAGCAGTTAGACTTGCAAAAGAATCTGATGAATTCATAAATAGATTTAGTTCTTACTTATCTAAACCATTTAATTCTAAGCATTATGTTGTAACGCTCCAACAAGGTGGAAAATTAAATGCTTCGTATATGTCAGGTGAAAATGTTGTTTTGGGAGGGGTATATAATGAAAAAGGGAATTCCGTACTGGAAAGGGATGTTTTATATCATGAGCTAGGTCATTCTTTTTTGAATAGTATGGTTCCTCGGGCTAGAGAATGTTTTCATGAAGCTTTTGCGGACATAACGGCATTTTTGAATCAAGCCTCAAAACCTGATCAGATAAAGGATATAAAAGACTTTAGAAAAAGCAATAGAATATCTCAAATAGCTGAGAATACGGCTATTGCAAAATTTTATGGAATGAATTATGTACGTGATCTGTCTGGGCAGAATAGGTATAAATTGAATTCAAATGATGCACATGGTCGTGGTGCTGCAGTAGCAACTGCTTTTTACAGAACATGGGCAAATTATGTAGAGAGTTTGAAATCAAAAGGTATATCTCAAGAGGAAGCAGTTAGGATAGCTAACGACAAATTTTCTAGGGTAGCAATAAAGGCTGCCGAAAACTTAGCCAATCACAAACAACCGTCAGCTTTAGACTATGCACAATCTATACTGAAAAACCTTGATACAGATCCTGAAATTAAAAAGTTATATTACAGTGAGCTAGAAAAAATTGGATATCAACAAGCTTTAAAAAGTTAACAGAATTTTTTTGTAGTATATTGTTTTTACATTTTCTTTACATTTACTTGTGTATGAAAAACTATCTTACTTAAATCCCCATATAAGGAGGTAGAAAGATTATGAGTATTTATTCGATGCAAGAGAATATAGGATTTAGGATTTTTTGTATGGGGATAGCGCAATTGCTTAATTCACAGTCTGCAGGAATCGGAGACTATGTTCCAGTTAATTTTAATTATAGAAATCATATGGTTGAAGTCCAGGAAGCGATGATGAAAGAATATATAAGAGCATTAGGTTTGAGTGAATCTGATGCTAGGAAGGAAGTAAACTTTTTTATGGAATTTGATCTTCGTGGCAGAATGCCAGAAAAGTCGTATTACGTTAGAGGTAAAAACGTTGATGTAATAGCTGCGAATCCGGAAGAAGCTGTTATACTTGCTAAAGAATCTGATGAATTTATGAATAGATTTGCTCCCTATTTGTCCAAACCATTTAATTCCAAACATTATGTTATAGCGTTGAATCGTGATAGTGATTCAGCACGATTGAACGCTTCGTATAAACCTGGTTCAAATGTGGTTGTTGGACAAGTTTATAATGAAAAGGGAAATTCTACATTGGAAAAAGATGCTTTGTATCACGAGTTGGGTCATTCATTGTTGGATAATATAGCTCCTCGTGCGGGATCTTGCTTTCACGAAGCTTTTGCTGATATAATGACGTTTTTAAATCAAGCTTCAAAACCAGATCAAATAAAGGATATAAAAGACTTCAGAAAAAGTAACAGAATATCTCAAATAGCTGAAAATACAGCTGTTGCAAAAGATAGAGAAATAAATTACTTACGTGATTTAGCAGAACAACATAGATATAATTTGCTTGATGAATATGAGGCTGGATCAGCGGTAGCAGGTGCTTTTTATAAAACGTGGGCAAATTACGTAGAGAGTCTAAAAGCAAGAGGTATACCTCAAGAGGAAGCAGTTAAAATGGCTAATGATAAATTTTCTAGGGTAGCAATAAAGGCTGCCGAAGACTTAGCTAATCATGAAAAACCCCTAGCTATACACTATGCGGAGTCTATACTAAAAAATCTCGATTCAGATCCTGAGATTAAAAAATTATACTACAAGGAGCTAGAAAAAATCGAGTATCAGGAAGCTTTGAAGTACTACGAAAAATCCAAAAATGGATGGGATAAAGAAACTCTATATACAATTTATGAAGAATCAAAAGTATCTAACACTTTTTGCAATACAATATCGAAAGTAATTAATTCCCAATCCAAAGTCAAGGATTATGTTCCGATTAGTTTTAATTATAAGGATTATATGTTTGAGATTCAAAAAGCTTTGGAAAAAGAATATATGAGAGCATTGGATGCATTAGACTTAGAGGGGAAATTTAATCCCAAAGATCTTACAGATACTTACATGAAAAGTATCAAAGTTTTAATGCCGGAAAAATCATATTATGTTAGGGGTAAGAAAGTTGAGGTAATAGCAGCAAATCCTGAAGAGGCAGTCAAACTTGCAAAAGAGTCGGATGAATTTATGAACAGGTTTACTCGCCATATATCTAAACCTTTCAATTCCAAACATTATATTATGACAATCAAAGGAGAGAAAGATTTAAATGCTTCGTATTTGACGGGTGAGAATGTGGTAAAGGGGCAGGTGTATAACAAAAATGGTAATTCTACGCTTGAGGGGGATGTTTTGTATCATGAGCTAGGTCATTTATTGTTGGATAATATAGTTCCTCAGGCTGACATGAGCTTTGGTGAAGCTTTTGCAGACATAATGGCATTTTTGAATCAAGCCTCAAAACCTGACCAGATAAGGGATATAAAAGACTTTAGAAAAAGCAATAGAATATCTCAAATAGCTGAAAATAGTGTTATTGCAAAGCAGGGAAAAGAAAGTTATCTGCGTGATTTAGCCGGCGAACATAGATATAGTATGTATAATAATGTTTACGAAAGTGGTGCTGCTGTAGCTAGTAGTTTTTACAAAGCATGGGCAAATTACGTAGAGAATTTGAAATCAAAAGGTATACCCCAAGAAAAGGCAGTAAAGATAGCTAATGAGAAGTTTTCCAGGGTAGCTATAAAGGCTGCTGAAGACTTAGCTAATCATAAACAACCCTCAGCTTTAGATTATGCAGAGTCTATACTAAAAAATCTTGATTCAGATCCTGAGATTAAAAAATTGTATTACAGTGAGCTAGAGAAAATTGGATACCAAGAAGTTTTAAAGGATCTAGAGTATATCAAGGAACAGGCAAGAAAATATGAATCACAACATTATTCTGATAGATGGTAAGAATTTACATTTTTTTTACAATTAGTAAACCAAAAAATATTTTTTATCAAACATAGAGCAATTAGGAGGTGGAAAAAATGCCAGGAATAGAAGCAGGAAAAATAAACATAAATGCAAAGAATGTAGTAATTAGAAATAATGATGTCGGAATAAAGGGGAAAAACGTTAAAATTCAGGGAGAAAATTTAGAATTGATATACAATGATAAAGGTATAGATACTGTTAATTTGTCAGCTACTACTGATAATCTAAAGATTAGTTCTAACAAGCTTGGTATTCAGGTAACGAATGGTTCACTAAAAACCAAATCCGAAACCTTAATATCTAATAATCATAAAGGAATAAAGGCTCATAATTTGGGTCTCAAGAGTAAGGGTGATTTAGTGATAGTGGGTAATGGAGTAGGAGCTTCTGCTGAAGGTACTGTATCTTTACAAGGATCAAATGTAGAAATAAAATCAAATCAGGTAGGCGTATCGGGTAAGAATGTTTTTGTTAAGGGTGATAAGGTATCAATTGGTGACAATACTGTTGGGTTTGATGTAGATTCAATGAATGCTAATGTTCAAGATTTTCAACTGTATGACAATGTTATAGCTATAAAGCAAAGTACTAAGGGGAAAAAGAAACAAGACAAACAATATAACTAGGGGGATTAGAAAATGGAAATAAGACAAACAAACCATTTAATAACTCCCAGAGTTGAATCTAATAGAGTTGAACCCAAAAATAGCCAAAAACAACCTACCCCTCATCAAACAGGTATAAAGGGAGAAAATGTAAATATACAAGCGGATAATGTATACATTGTAAATAACACGTATAACTACCCTGACATGATAAGTTCGGCTACCTATCCTACCATAAATACGAATCCTATTTTGAATATTGGTAACCTATATAGGACGATGTGCTTACCGTATTTTAATCCTTATAGTATGTACCTGTATCCATACTTTGCCTACATGCCTGGTCTTATATGGGGTAGTATGTTTAGTAGCTTATTCAGCAACGTTTGGAATATGTATTGGTGGTAATGAAAAGAGCAATATTCCTAGATAGGGATGGAGTAATAAATAAATACCTACAAAACAATTATGTTAGGAATTGGAGAGATTTTAGTATAATACCGGATTTCGAGAATTTTTGGCAAAGACATAGAGAAAAGTACAGTTTTATAGTAATAACTAACCAGTCAGGGATAAATAGAAAGCTGGTTGATTATCCGTTTTTTATAGAGCTTTGTAAGTATCTAATGGAAAGGTATGGTATAGAAGCTATTTACTTTTGTCCACATACACCTGATGAAAAATGTAAGTGTAGAAAACCTCAAAATTTACTTCTAAAAAAGGCCATAGAAAGATTTAAAGTTGATGTAGAGAATAGTTATTTTATAGGGGATGGTGAAGAAGATTTCTTATGCGCTTCTTCATTGAATATAAAATTTATTCTGGTTTTAACGGGGAAAACTAGACTGCAGGAATTAGAAACATGGGTCCAAAAACCATATATGATAGTTCCAAATCTATCTATCTTGGATCTATAAGTTTATCTGATATCTTTAGTATTATAGAGAGATACTTTGAAAAAACAGAGATTCAAATTCCACAAATACTGGTAGATAAGTTTGTGATACGAAAACTTCTTAAGAGTAGGAAGACTGTTGATAAGGTAAACAAACCTGTTTATGGAGTAAATACGGGTTTTGGTAAGTTGTGTAATATAGTTATACCTCAGCAGCAGATAGAGGATCTTCAATTCAACTTGATATATTCTCACGCAGCTGGATATGGTAAGCCCTATAGCCCCCTAATTACATTTCTGACTATTTTGATAAGATTAAACCAGCTATGTCAGGGGTATAGTGGAGTTAGTGTAGAAATGATTGAAAAGCTGATTGATTACATAAAAGTAGAGTTACCGACTATACCTTACTATACATCTGTTGGTGCTAGTGGAGATTTAATACCTTTATCTCATATATTTATTAAGTTTATGAATTACTATAAACCTAAATCTAAGGAATCTATCGCTTTTATCAATGGTACTTCCTTTTCTTTATCCAACTTTATAGTAGCAATTTTTTTGCTAAAAAAACTAATAGAACTATCCAATTTAACTCTTGTTCTTAGTTGTTTAGCTAATGATGTTAACTTTTCACATTACTCTACTAAATTAAAGAAAACAAAGAAAAATATTTATTTTCAAAAGGTTATACAAGACATTAATTCGCAGATACAAAGAATAGTGTTTTCAAATGAAGATATTAAAACTCATGGTGTGATGGGTATACAAGCACCTTATTGTTATAGATGTTATCCTCAAGTAGTGGAGAGTTTATACTTAATGTTGGATGTGAGTACGGATTTAGCTAATAACGAGCTTAGTAGCAATACTGATAATCCTTTGGTAATAGGTAATGATTTTATATCTTCTGGGAATTTTCATGGTAATAATTTATCTGTTTTTTCGGATCATCTTAAGTTGCATGTTTTTCAGCTTGCAAACTTATCTTTTCATAGGATGAATTATTTACTTAGCCCGAATTTCTTAATTTTAAATGAGGGTTTAAATAGTGGCTTTATGATTAGTCAGTATTTATGCTCTCATTTACTTAGTGAGTTAAAGAATTCGTGTTATCCACTAAGTATGGAAAATTTTCCAGTAAGTTTAAACCAAGAAGATTTTGTAAGTTATAGCGAAAATAACACAAGGAAGCTAATAATTTCCAGTTATTTTTGTAGTATGATACTTACGACTGAATTAATGATGGCTTTACAGAAAATCAAACTCCTTAATAAAAAAATAGATTATAAGTCTATCAACGTTGATATTAGCAAATTGTTTGATAATCAGATTTGGGAAGCTATAAATAGTTTACCTATACTTGAGGATAGAGACTTTAAGAAGTTCGGTTCGATTCATAGTTTTCAGAATATTTTTATACGTAGTAGTAAAATAGTTAGATTTATTGAGGATGGTTGTTTTGTATAAAGGGATATTGAAATCTGTGGAGAATAGTATAATGATATTTTTGGATTTGATTTTGTAGAAAGGGGAAAAACTAAATGCCAGAATTAAGAAAAGATCCAGTTCTAAAAAGATGGGTAATAATAGCGACAGAAAGAGCTTCAAGACCAAATGATTTTAAGCAAAAGGTAAAGGATGAACCTGGAGACCCATCAAAATGTCCCTTCTGTCCAGGAAATGAATATATGACTCCTCCCGAAGTATTGGCTTACAGAAAACCCGGAAGTTTAACCAATGGACCCGGTTGGTGGATAAGAGTCGTGAATAACAAATTCCCAGCTCTCAAACCGGAAGGAGAGTTGGACAAAAAGGGAATTGGTATATACGATTTCATGAATGGAATAGGATACCATGAAGTACTCATAGAGGGGGAAGATCATTTCTCAACCCCTGTAACAAATTCAAAGGAAATGTATATGGAAATAATATGGGCTTATAGAGACAGAATTATAGAGTTATCCAAGGATTCAAGAATCAAATATGTGATAATTTTTAAGAATCATGGTAAAGATGCAGGAGCTTCGCTTTATCATCCCCACTCGCAAATAATATCAACCCCAATTATTCCTTCTGTGATTAAAAATGAAATAGATAACGCAAAAGAATACTATGATTTACGTGATAGATGTATGTTTTGTGATATAATAACGCAAGAGAGAGGACATCAGGATAGAATAGTTTTTGAAAACAATTCTTTTATAGCCTTTTGTCCATTTGCTTCAGCTTTTCCTTTTGAAACCTGGATTATTCCTAAACGGCACTATCATAGATTTGAGGATATAGATAAAAACCATGTTGTAGATTTGGCAGAAACTATGAAAGTTGTTCTTTCTAAGCTATATCTGCTTTTGGATAATCCTCCTTATAATATGATGCTTCATACAGCACCTCCAAATTCAAATAGTAAAGACTATTTTCATTGGCATATAGAGATAATTCCAAGGTTAACTAAGGTAGCTGGGTTTGAATGGGGAACAGGTACATATATAAATCCAATGTTACCGGAAACAGCAGCAGCAGAACTACGAAAACAACAAATATAATGAAATACCTACTAATAGCTCTAATAATAGTTGGTGTATCTATTGCAGGATACTATGCAGGACAGTACTTCTACAAAGAAAAAATAGGTAAAATTCCGGAAAATAATAAACCTCTTATATCTCCGCTAATAGAGGAAAAAAGACAAACAAATATAAATGATCTAAATAAACCCTCTGTAATTGTACCAGACTTTAACCAACCAGAAACAGACAAAAAAATAGCTAAAACTAATACAGCAACTACAACCGTTACAACTACTACCGTTACAAATACTACTGTTACAACTACTACTGCTAACTTGGCCCAAACTACAATAACAGATCAACAAAATGATCAGACAACCGGTCAAAAAACAACAAACCAAATAACTACAAATCAAACAACTACAGATCAAACTACAACAGGTCGAGTAACAGAGTCTAAACCATCAGAGAGTGAAATAACGGAGGATAAGACAGCGGATCAACAGGGAAATTACTACATCCAGGTAGGATCTTTCTCTTCTCTAGAAAATGCCCAAAATATGAAGAAAAATCTTGAATCATTGGGAATAAAATGTATAATTGAACAAATAATAAAATCCGATCAAACGGTGTACAGAGTAATAATAGGACCTTATCAAACTGAAGAAGAAGCGAATCAAGAAAGTCAAAAGTTAAAGAAACTAGGGTTTGATAATGTTGTTAAAAGTTATTAATAAAATTGCATAAAGGAGGGCAGCTATGATATTGTATATAGAAGCAAAAGTATTGGAAGATAGACCAGGAATACTGGCAAAAATAACCTCAATCTTAGCTCAGATGAATGCTAACATAGCTGCATTCACAACTGGTATAGAGGGAATTATACCTTCTGAAGTTAAACCCAAAACCATAAGAATGTTAGTTAGTGTAGAAGACAAAGAGAATATAGTACAAACTCTTTCGGAACAATTGAAAACAGTAAAAGAAATAGCAATAACAAACATAAGAAAGCCAACTTCAATAGATGTAGTTAACCTTAAGTACGGTTTAGAAAGTGTGATAGCATCGGAAGAAGTATAGATATATGAAAATACTGTTTGTAGGAGATATAGTATCCCAAGCGGGAAGAGATGTTTGCAAACATTACATACCAATCATAAGAAAAAACTATCAAATAGACTTTGTCATAGCAAATGCTGAGAACAGTGCTGGGGGATTTGGTATAAGTAAGAAAACCTATCAGGAAATAATTGAAACTCAAGTGGATTTAATAACTACGGGAAACCACGTTTGGGATAACAAGGAAATACTGGAATTAATACAAAACAAAGCAAATATACTGATACCCTATAATTTGCTTCCCTGGAGCCCCGGTAATAAAATATACTTCAACCAGGAATTAAATTTGGCAGTTATAAATCTCCTAGGGAAAACGTTTTTAGATACCCCCATAGGACCACTAGTAGCTATAAAGGAGTTATTGGAACAAAAATTCTTCGATAAATACCAAACAATCATTGTTGACTTGCATGCGGAAGCAACAGCGGAAAAATATCTAATAGGTTATCTTCTTAATGGCAAAGTATCTGCGGTTATAGGTACACATACACATATTCAAACTAATGATGCAAGAATATTATCTGAAGGAACCTTTTTCATATGTGATGTTGGAATGTGTGGATCCTATGAATCCGTTATAGGTTTCAACGTTGAGAAAATTTTAGAGAAGTTTGAAACAGGGGTTTACAGCAGAATAGAACCGGAAAAGAAGAAGCCTTACATTTTCAATGCTGTAATGCTTGACATAGAAAACGGTAAAACAAAGAATTTTAAGGTGTTCTACGAAAAACTGGAGTAACACTATATTTCAAACTTTTGGATATCTTGTATGCCAACGGTATAAGTTCTTCCATTAACTTCTACGGTTACTTTATTACCTTTTATCTTTACTACTCTTCCAACTTGGTCAAAAACTCTTATTTTCACGAAATCGTTTACATTAAGAGTTTCTGTGGTTTGATTTTCTTCAACGTAGGACAAATGATCTGCTAGGTCGAAGTTTTTCAAAGATTCTAGTTTTTTTTCAAATTTGTGGATATTTTTTGTTTTTAGCTTTTGTAATTCTTCTTCCCACTTTGAGATTAAATTTTTTATCTGTACAGAGTATTGATTGTATAGTTTGTGATAAATTTCATCTCTTATTTTTTGCTTTAGGTTATTTTTTAGTCTTTCTAGATTTTGTTTTTCTTGTTCTAGCTGGTATATTAACTGATCTAGTTGTTTTTGTTTTTGTTGAACATTTTGATAGTCATTTAGGAGGTTGTGGGAAATTTTTTCGAGTTTAGCATGATATTCCTCGGAAGAAAAGTAATGTTGCAGTTCTTGGATTTTGTTAAGTATTTCTTCGGGGAAGTCTTTTAGTAAATTGAGGGGTAGGGATGGTAAAAGTATGCCATATATCAGTTTGTATTCGCTTATATTTTTTTCGAAGTTATATGCTACTGAGCAGCATGTGATTTTGTCATAGAAATAATTTTTAACATGATTATAGTGTGTGGAAAAGACAACGTAAGCTCCTTTGTTGAGAATATATTCTATGATGGATATGGATATTAAACTGGCTTGGATAGGGTCTGTACCTGAAGCAGGTTCATCCATGATAACTAGGGTGTTAGAATCTAAATTACGTATTATTTCTTGCCAGTATTTAACGTGACCTGAAAAAGTACTAAGATTTTCCTGTATGCTTTGCGGATCGGTAACATCATAAAAAACTTTAAGTACAGGAAGATTAGCTTTTGTACAAAACACTGGTAACCCTATATTGGACAATAGAAAGCAAATAGTGATTGATTTAAGTGCAACACTTTTACCACCATTATTTGGACCAACTATCATCAAACCTCTTTCAAACTTAACATCTATTGGAACACAATTTTCTATTAGTGGATTTATCAAATTTTCTATATCCACTATTCTTGTGTTATGATTAGGTAAGCAAAAAGTTTGGCAAATGCTAAAATAAGCGTTGAAGAATTCTAGGAAACTACAGACTTTTAAAACTTGCGAAATATTTCTCAGGTTTTCACATATTTTTTGATAGAGATGATTAAGTATTTTTTGTATTTCTATGTTTTCAAGTGAACGAAGAAACAAAAGTCTGTTGTTATAACTTATTATTGAGCTTGGTTCAAAGAAAGCGGTTTTGTGAGTCCACGAGTAATCCTGTATTATTCCCTCAAACATACTTACATATTGTGAGTTAACACAAATAACAAATCTACCAGAACGATAACTTACCTCGTTTGAAACTAAGTATTTTGAGTTTTGTCTTATGAAATCTGTTAATTTTTGGGGTATGATTTTGCTTAATGAAGAAATTTCGTGCCTTATTTTTTTTAACTCTGGAGTACTATCGTCTTTGATATTACCGTTTGAGTCTATAAAATAATCGATTAAGCTTAGAAGTTCTTTCATATTTGGCGTTGATGTTACAAAACTATATATTTTTGAATACTCCTTTTTATTTTTCAAGTATTCATTGAATTTCTTTTTAAAGTTTACGAATGAACTCAGAAAATCACCGATTTTTAGAATAATTTTTGAGTCAAAGATTGAATATGTAGGAGTTATATCAAAGTGTATGTTGTATAAGTCTTCAGAGTCTTGTATTTGGATAGAAAAGATTTTGCAAATATCTTGATCTACGAATCTTGTATGTACTTTGTTTAGGTATTCTCTGTCTTTTAAAAGGGTATAGTACTGGAAAGATATTTCTTTTAGGTTGGTTATGGGCCTTTGGTGATGTAGTTTAGTAAATATATATTCTAGAACTGGTTTTGCAAGTGAAGATGATTTATGATCAATTAGCTCTTTTATTTGGTCTATTTCTTTAAGATTTATCACTTTTTATGCTAGAGATTCTACAATTCTTCAATGCTGTATACCTTTTCGCTTATTGATTTATCAAATCCTTTTCTTATCAGATTTGATAATATTTTGTTTGGCATTAGTTCTAAGAATATGTTGGAGGGGTATTTTTGATTGATTTTTTCGATTGTAAGAATCCAATTTACGGGATTTATCATTTGGTTTTTCATTTCTTGTTTTATTTGGTTTGGGTCAGTGAGATTTTGGGAGTTTATGTATAATTCCAACTTTGGGGAATTGAAGTTTACCTGGTCGATATGTTTGGAGAGATAGTTATTAGCTTCTTGCATCATGTAGCTGTGGAATGCTCCTGATACTTTCAGAGGCAAAATTTTGATCGTCGGTATTTGTAACTTTATTTCTTTTTTTAGTTCTTCTGATTTTTCTACTGGACATGAGATTATGAGTTGGCTATAAGAATTGTAGTTTGCTATTGTTGAGTTATAGTTTTGTACTATAGTTTGAAGTTTTTGAATTGTTTGTGGGTTAAAGTTATCTATGACTGCAAACATTGTTCCCTCTTTTGAATAGTTGTGCATAAAGTATCCTCTTTTTACTACTAAATCTATACCTTGGTCTAATGTAAGTGATTGTGAGCATACTAGTGCTGAGTATTCCCCTAGACTATGTCCTGCTAGACAACTTATCTTATCACCAAGTATGTCTTTTATACATTCAAAGCATGATACTGAAACTGAAAAAATCAGTATCTGGCTATACAATGTGATGTTTATCTTTGATTCATCCTCTAGTAAAGATATTAGGTCGGTATCTATGTAGTCTTTGTATTGTGATTTTATTTTTTGATTGATATAGTCGAAAGTTTTTCTGTATATTGGGAACTGGTTGTACCAATCCATTCCCATGGATTTATACTGGCTGGCTTGACCTGGAAAAAGTAGATTTATTTTTGTATTTTCAGTTATTTGCTTTATTTTGATTAGTTTATTTTCCAACTGTTGTAGCATATTTATATTATTCTTTTGGCTTTGAATTGAACCCTTTCATTAACAAAATTTTTACATTTATTTAAACCAAAATTAACATTTAGGAGAAACAAAGAAGTAGAGGTAGAAAAAAAATTTGGGAGGAGATAAAAATGATGAACTTTAACAATCCTGGAACAGCACCAATCTTTCAAAGTCAACCTCTAAATACCAATCCTGTTCAAAATCAACTGCCTACCCAAACTACTGCCCAATCTGCCACTGGAAATACATCACCAACATCTTCTGATCCATTTGAAAAGCTAATGAATAAATCCCTGGCTGAAAAAACTAACGATAAACCTACTAATTTACAATCAAATGATTTGCAATCAAATAATCTGGAAACACCAGAATTACAAAGATATAGAAAACAAATAGAAGCTCTAGATCTTGATCAGTTAAGAATGGAAAGGAAGAGACTAGTTGATTTAATAGTTAAATACATGAATGAAGGTAACACTGAGTTACTTGATGAAGCTCAGAAGAAGTATAAAATAGCCGTGCAAGTTAGTGATAGTAAAGTTATGAATTTTTCAGCTGGAGCTATAGCTCAAACCCCCAAAACTGAGCAAACCCAAGTGGCTCAAAATCAATCTCAACAAGAGGACTTCCTTAAAAAGCTAAGGGAATCCGAAATACTTCCTCCTGACAATACTCAACCACCTACTATACCTCAGCAAACGGCTATATCACAAAAAACAAACATTGTTGATACAACAACTACATCAGTAGTAGGAGCTAATCCCAATGTTCAAGTTTTCTCTGCCCCAACCACCGAATCGGTAATACAAGGATTTGTAAATAATCAACCTACTCCTACTATGAACCAACCTTTAAATCAATATGGTACGATAAATGCTCTAAATACGATGAACATGCAACAAATGAACAGTTTATTCTCAAACCCTCAGGGTATGTTTAATTCTCTAAATACGATAATGAATCCGATGGCACCTGTACACCCATACTCTCCTCTTATGACCAGCTATGGAATATATGCCCCTAATCTAAGAAGAGATCCCACAATGAACGCTTTTCTAAATGGTGAACTTTATCCTACTGATATGGCAGAACTTGGTGTTTGGTCTGTTCTTAACAGAGAATTGTTCAAAAGAACAGACGAATAAATCTAAAATAAGATCGAGTAAATCTAAAATAAAAATTCAAGATAAAACGTGTAAGTTTTTAGTCTATTTTTAGTCTAGGTTATAGAGGCATGTAGTGATGATTTTAAAAATACTTAAATACTGTATTAAAGAATTTTGACGTCTGCTTTGTCTAGATTATTCTTGTTTATTGTTGTTGTATAGTTTCAAGAGCTTTTGTAGCCATTGTTTTAATTGATTCGACTACACTCAAATTAGCTTCATACATTCTGGAAGCTTGTATCATTTTTGCCATTTCCTCAACTACATTTACATTTGGCAGAGTAACATATCCATCTTTATCAGCGTTTGGATTAGTAGGATCGTATACTTTTCTAAATCCTGAGTTATCTTGTCTTACTCCAACAACATTTGCTGCATTTAATTGGTTTTCAAATTCTTCTCCAAAACTAACGGTAAGTATTCCTTCTTCTTCTGGATTGTTTAAAGGTTTAGAGGAGACGATAAGATCTTTTCTTTTGTAGGGTTCTCCGGTGATGGTGTTAGTGGTGTTTGCGTTAGCTATGTTTTCTGCGATTATATCCATCATTTGTCTGCTTACGCTCATTCCGCTAGCTGCAATTCTGAGAGAGTCAAACATTTTCTATCCCCCCTTAACTACTGAATTTAAGCTAATTTTAGGCTATATGTTGGTTTGGAATAGAGTTTTTGTTCCTTCAATTAGTTTTTGAGTTATACCTCTTATCATTTTGAGGGTTAGTCCTGCTTCTTGCCAAGCAAAAACTACTTGGTTTACATCTTTGACTTCTCCAGAAGCTAATTTTCTGCTTATATCTCCTGCTTCCAGAAGCTTGTTGTTTGCTGAACCTATAGTATTTTTTATAACATCTCCGAATGTAACCATTCCACTTTCTGCAGTACTTTTAGTTTCAACAAATGGGTTTGCTAATCTAGTTGGTTTTGTAATATCAATGGGGTTAAACATAATTATCTACCTCCTTTACATTCTTTCAAATATTTCGGTTAGCGATTTAAGGGGTGAGGTTGCTCCTCTCAAAAGAAGTTGGTATTGGATTTGATTTTCTAGAGATTTATTCATTTGTTCACTTATGTCGACTTTTTTACCTGTGGAGGTTGCTTCAGGTTTAAAGCTAGCCAGTTCTATGCTTCCAGATATATGCTCTGGATCTTCTGCTTGTAACTTTACGTTAAATGGGTCGGATTGATTATCAAACTTTTCTTTCCTTATTTCTGCAAAAACTTGTTCAAAGTTTAGGTCTTTAGCTACGTAGTTTGGATTGGTCGCGTTTGCTATGTTGCTTGCTATTACTTGTTGTCTTTGCCAGGCAGAATCTACTGCTTTTCTCATGTACTCATAATGATCTCCTAGTAGGTCTTTCATGAAACTCATTTTTTTCCACCTCCAAGTTATTTTGTTTGTACACCTGTTTAAAAATTTTTTAAATAATTGTAAAATAAATGTTACATCCTAAATATCAGCTATAAAACTCCGCTTTGCTTAATATGGTTATGGAAGATTTGTCTTATTTGTGGATCGTCTATAGTGTTAAGGATGGAAATAGCATAATCTTTTACATTGGCGTTAGGTATATTTCTAGTGTTTTCAGCGGCTTTGATAGCTATTGATTTAAATTTATCATTAGCAATAGCTAAGGCTTCTTGTGGATTCATACCACGTTGTTTAAGCATTTCAACGTAATCAGCCCAAGTTTTATAGAAACTACTAGAAACCGGTAAACTTAGTGAATAAGGATCAATAATTATATCAGGCATGTATTTATAATCTCCTGCTAAATCCCTTGCAAATTGAATTCCCCAAGACATACTTACATAGGTATTATCAGCTATTGTAGATATTTTATTTGTTTTTCTAAAATCTTGTATATCTGTTACTTGACTAGTATTTGAAGCTTCATAAAGAAACGTAATAATGTCTGCGAATGCTTCGTGAAAATCTCTAGTAGCGGTAGGATTTATTTGATCTAGTATTGCATGACCTATTTCATGTACCAAAACATCTTTCTCTAAAGTGGAGTTCCCTTGGTTATTATAGGTGTAACCAACAACTACGTTTTGACCCGGAATATAGTAAGCATTACCTAACTGATGCATAAACTCTACGTTATTGATTGTTACTATGTTAATTTTGTGGGGGAAAGGACTACTCATATACGCTAGAAAATCTCTCAAAACTTTATCAGCTCTCATTGCTATCATCATTGCCTCATTCGGATTTGAAGCTACTACTGTGCTTTTGTTACCCTCTACATAGTACATCTTACTCGGCATACTATCTATCAAGTATAACATACTATACAAAGAAAGAAGCTGATCAAAGACATATAAATCTTGTCCTTGTATATTTTCATTAGAAATTTGGCTGAAAACATCTTCCGAAATCATTTGTTTGACCTTATCAGTATCAAAACTTATGGGACCATATTCTTCTATTTGGGGGTTAATCTGTCTTACATATTCCCTAATTTTCTTGGCTGCAATATCAAACACTTTTATATTTTCCTGGTAGTTGAAATTCATAAATCCCACCCCTATTAAATATTTCTCACTTTTGTGTTTAAAAACATTTATGTGAATCTTTAAATTATTGTAAATTAAAAAGGGTGATTCAAATATACTCAATAATTCATAAAAAATAGGGGGTAAAAATTATGCACGATGTAAATCAAATAGTCCAAAAACCTGATAAATACAAATACTTTCTCGAAATCAGAAATGAAGATCCTCAAATAATAGACCAAATAATTCGCCTAAATAAGCACAGAAAAGAACTCATAAATCAAATAAACAATCTCAGAAGTCAGAAAAATCTCATCTCCGAAAAAATAGGGAAAAAAGATTATAAAACTGATAACGAGAGACAAGAGTTAATACTTCTATCAAATGAAATTGATACCCAAATAAAACAGCTTGAACCAGAACTAGAAGTTACGCAAAAAAAACTAAATGAAATACTTGTAACTATACCAAATATTGTGTACGAAGATGTACCCGTAGGAAAGGATTCATCAGAAAATGTCATTGTATACAGTGAAGGTGAAGAATGGATACCAGATTTTGAACCTTTACCTCACTGGGAACTAGCAGAAGAACTAAATATCATTGACTTTGAAAGAGGAGTTAAACTATCAGGATCTCGATTCTACATAATGAAAGGTAAAATGGCTAAACTTCAAAGAGCACTTATTAATTTCTTTATCGATTTTCATGTAAAATATCATAACTACAAAGAGTTGTACTTACCGTTCATAGTAAAAAGACATTGCCTAGAAGGCGCTGGTCAGCTACCAAAATTCGAAGATAATCTATATAGAGACCAAGAGGATGATATGTGGCTAGTGCCCACTGCAGAAGTACCTCTAACTAACATCTATAAAGATGAGATTCTATCAATCGAAGTATTACCACTTTACTATGTTGCCTACACTCCCTGCTTCAGAAAAGAAAAAATAGCTGCCGGTAGAGATGTTAGAGGAATAAAAAGAGGACATCAGTTCGATAAAGTTGAACTATACAAATTTGTTACTCCAGAATCAAGTGATCATGAATTGGAAAAGCTGGTACAAGATGCTTGTGATATACTCAGAGCTTTGGAATTGCCCTTTAGAGTAGTAAAATTATGTAGTGGAGACTTAGGTTTCGCTTCAGCAAAAACATATGATATAGAAGTGTGGGCAGCAGGATGCAAAGAATGGTTAGAAGTTAGTTCGTGTAGTAACGTATTGGATTTCCAGGCTAGAAGAGCTAATATAAGATTTAGAAGAACTCCGACTTCAAAACCAGAATACGTACACACCTTAAACGGTTCAGGACTTGCTCTACCAAGAGTTGTCATCGCTATACTTGAAAACTACCAGCAAAAAGACAAATCTATCAAAATACCTAAAGTACTTCAACCCTATACAGGCTTCGAAAGCATAGAAATCAGCTGGAAATACTAATAAAGATCCTAAGGAGGAAAGTATGAAATTCTACGAATCTACAGTGGAAAGAAAGATAGTCATTGTAAGAATAGATCAAGATGAGGAAGTTATTCAATTTCTCGAAAACATAGCCATGTCTTTGAAAATAGAATCTGGATTATTTACAGGTATAGGAGCTATTAAACAAGCCACCATATCATTCTATGATTACCAATCCAAATCATACATCGATAAGGAAATAGATGAGCGTATGGAGGTTATAAATCTAACGGGTAATATTTCGTATAAGTATGCTGAAGAAAAACCTTTTATTCATGCACACATTACCTTATCTGATAAACAATGTAATGTGTATGGAGGTCACCTTAAGAGAGCTATTGTAGGAGTAACATTGGAAATATTCATATTACCTATAAATGACAGGATAGAGAGAATATACGATCAAAGCTTAGGGCTATTTATTTGGAAACCATGAAAAGATGGAATTGATGATTTTTTGAATTGGATTATAGTTTATGATACGTTGTATAGTATGCTCCCAAGATATGTTTTTACCTTCAATAAATTGCTTTGCATTTTTTCCCATTTGAATAGCAATAGATTTATTCTCATAAAGAAAGTCCATTGCTTTTGCTATTGATTCTGGGGAGGGTTTGCAAACGATACCGGTTTTATTGTTTTGTACGAATTCTAAACAAGCTCCACTGTTGTTAACTGTTATAACGCTTTTTGAAGAATAAAAAGCTTCTAACGTAACATATCCGTAGTCTTCATCAAATGGGGTAAAGATGACGGCTATTGCCCTAGCATAAAGTTTTCTCTTGATAGTTTCGTCTACATATTCCATTATCTCTAATCTTTGGTTAATTTGTGGGTCATTTAGTAAAGGCTTTATGTAATTCCTAAAATACTTTTCTTCTATTTGACCTGTCATTATCACTTTGAAATTACCTTTAGCATATTTTAAAGCTTCTATGACTAAATGTTGTCTTTTATTGTAAGCAAATCGGCTAGGAAAGTAATAATAGTCAGAATATTCTTCACAAAAGTAATTTTCTTTTGAATCTACGGGTGGATACAATACTTCAGCTTCTATGCCATTATACTTTTTTAATCTAGTTTTTACATTTTCTGAGATGGCGAATACTTTTTGGCATTCTTTTAGGAATGTTTGATCGTACTTGATTATTTTTTCCCTTAATTGTTGTATTTCATTTTTTTTTATCTTTTAGTGGATTTAGTTCTGTATCCCATAGATCGTAAAATTCTCTTATATGATGCATAAACCAAACAACTTTGTTGGGATGTTTTATCGCATAGCTACATGGTCTTAGAGTTATGGCTAGGTCTCCATAGTTGAATTTTAAATTCCTTATAGCATGTATTTGTTGTTCTATTAGTCTGTAGTCTGTTGAGAAAGGTAGTATTATTTTTTCTACTTCGAAATTTTTAGATAGTTGGTTTACGAGTGTGTCTGTAAGTACTGAATCTCCACCTTTTGAGAATGGCTGTTTAGTTGTTACTACTAGGATTTTTTTGATTTTCATTTATATTGTTTTTTACTATTATTTGCAGTAATTCTTTGAATGATATACCTGTTTTTTCGGCTTCTTGGGGAAGTAGGGAAACTTGTGTAAAACCAGGGATAGTATTTACTTCTAGAAAATATATTTCTCCCTCTTTTGTTAGTTTATAGTCTATTCTTGCTGCATCTTTAAAGCCTATGAATTCAAATATTCTTTTGGATAAGTCTTTTAGATAGTCTAATGTTGTTGATGGTAGATCTGGAGGTATTATGTGATTAATACTTTTAATGTATTTGCATTCATAGTCAAAAATTTGATTTGATTCAATTTCTAATTCGCAAGGTTCTAGGGGTATGATTTCATTTACTTTCTGTACTACTCCTACGGTTATTTCTCTACCTTTAATAAATTCTTGGATTAAAATTGTTTCTTGATCTTCTTCGAAAGCAATTTCAATTGCTTTTTGTAACTCTTCTTCTATCTTTTCGTTATTTGTAACTAAGGATATGCCTATGCTGCTTCCTGAATTATTAGGTTTGACGATTAATGGTGGAATTAAAAAGTTATTTTTCAGTTTTGAAAAAACAAGTTTACTACCACCTTGTATGTATTCGTTTTTTCTAATATGAACGGTTTTTGGAATTTTTAGGTTTAATATGTTATAGGTGCTTATGAATTCTTTTACTAGTAGATTGCATATCATTTTATTCATTGCAATCTTACTGGCTGTAGAATTCGAAAAGGTGAAGGGAATATTTAGGGATTCTAGAAAAGACTGAATTGTACCGTCTTCTCCGTATTTGCCATGAAGTGAAAGAAAAATTAGATCATACTTTTCAGTAAGTACTTTCATATAGAATTCCTTTAGATCAGATAATATGTATTGTTCTGTGTCAGGATAGATTTGCTTAAGAATTTGATATATGTTTTGCCCCGATTTTATTGATATTTCTTTTTCGGAGGATATACCCCCCATTACTACGAGTACTTTCATTTTTCCTTTATAAAATACGCTAGAAACTCTGTATTACCTTTGTAGCCTTTGATGGGAGACTCTATAACTTTTATGAATTTATACCCTTGTTTAGAAATCGTTTTTAATGTTCTGAGTAAAACTTGAATTACTTTCTTCCTATCTCTTAGCACTCCTTTTTTGAGATATTTTCTTTCTTGTTTTGTTAGTTCGAAATTGGGTTTTATCAAGGTTATCATTTTGAATTTGTTATCTATGAGTGTAAGTGGTTGGGTAATATGTGTAAGAGATATGAAGGAAACATCAATAACGATAATTTCTACGTGTTTTACTATATCTAGATTGATTCCAAAAGCTGTAGGGTTTTGAAATAAAAGGTGTATATTTTTAGCATTAAATTTTTCAATATTAATTACGTTGGGGTTTTTGAGTAATTTTGGATGGAGTTGAGATTTACCGTTATCTAAGGCTATAACAAATTTAGCTTTATGGTTTAGCAAGCATTCAGTGAATCCTCCTGTTGAAGCACCAATATCTAGACATACTTTACCCTCTACACTAAAATTATGTTTTGAAAATTCTGTAATAGCTTTTTCAAGTTTATATCCTCCTCTTGATACGTAGTCTACTGGATTTTCTACTTCTATTACTACCTCTTGGGGAAACTTTTTTGAGATTTTATAAATTACTTGTCCGTTTACTTTTACTTTCCCATCTAATATTAATTTTTGTGCTTTTATTCTGGATTCAACTAGTTTTTTTAGGACTAAAAGTTCATCAAGCCTGTATTTCATTTAAAAGATGCTTTGATAATATTTCTTTTTCAGATATTTTCTCCAAATAATCTATCATCTGATGTATAGTTGAAAGGTCTTTTGTTGGGTAGCCTATTAGTACAATGTAATTTTTGAGAAGTTTTTGAAAATTAGGTAAAAGTAGTTTATAATTTCTTGCTTTTTCTAAATACTTTAAAAAACTCAGTGTAAGATTGAAAATTTTTGTTTCTTTTTGGTTCAAAACAAGTGTTTTGAGAATTATTTCAAAAAAGCAATGGATGATAACTTTTTTGTAATAAGAGTTTCTTATATTTTCAAAGTAATCTTGTACATTGTATTGCTGTATGAAAAAATAGTTATTTTTCTTTTTCGCTTCAAAGCTTAGTAAATTAGGTGGATGAAGATTGAGATTTTTTATTCTATAGGAATAGATGAAAATTGATAAACCTGTTTCTTTTGTCAATATGTATATCATATTACCTTTTGGAAGTTTTTGTATTTGTATGACTATTCCAAGATAGTTATACTCACTCAATTTTTGAAAGGTTCGTAATGTCCTTTGGTGATTATGTTAAAGATTCTTTTTGATGCAAGACCATCACCATAGGGATTGGGTATGTTGTTTTTTCTCAAAATTTCCTTATGGTTTAAATATTTTAAGGTTTTGGAAACTATTTTGTTTTTATTCGTTGTTGCAATTATTATGAATTTATTTTTCAACCCTTCGGGTCTTTCTGTTTTATTTCTTACCACAATTACTGGGGTTTTATAGGTTGGTGCTTCTTCTTGTATACCCCCAGAATCAGTTATTATTATTCTGGCATTTTTAATTAAGTTTAGCATAGATAAATAATCAATAGGATCTATGAGCTTTATATTTTTATTTTTTGATAGTATTTCATAGGCTGGTTTTCTTACATTTGGATTATAGTGGACAGGGAAAACTACAGGTAATGAGGTTTTTATCTGAATCTCATTTATAGCAAGCATTATTTGATTCATAGTTTCCCCAAAAGATTCTCTTCTATGAACTTCCACCAGAATGTAATTGTCGCTTTGTAAACCTAACTTTTTTTGTATGTCAGTATCATCAATTTGCTTATCTATCATACAAAGTGAGTCTACAACTGTGTTGCCTGTGATAAAAACATTATGTTTTATGTTTTCTTTTGCTAGGTTTTGAGCGGAGAGTTGGGTTGGACAAAAGTGATAATCAGCCACCGCACTTATAAGTTTTCTGTTAATTTCTTCTGGAAAAGGTTGATACTTATCAAACGATCTCAAACCTGCTTCTATATGACATATTTTTTTATTCTTATAAAAACAAGAAAGTGCGACTATAAAAGCTGTTGTTGTATCACCTTGCACAAACACATAGTCAGGATTGATTTCATCTAAAACTTGACTCATTTTTTTTAGAACATTTATTGATATATCAAACAAATCTTGGTTGGGTTTCATAATATCAAGATCATAGTCGAATTTGATACCAAAAACCTGATTTGCAGTATGTAACAACTCTTTGTGTTGAGAAGTACTTATAACTATTGTTTGCAGGTTTTGAGATTTGAATTCATTAATTACCGGAGCAGTTTTTATTAGCTCTGGTCTAGTTCCTACTACAAAGCAGTACTTCATAGTTATATTATTTAACTACACTCATAACTATCCTATACAAAATAGCAAGAATAATGTATTACTATGCATAATATTTCTATTGGGAATGCAAATTTTTAAAGCTTTAATATTTACCGTATTTCTCTGTCTCAGTTTATCATACTGCTTATCTTTAAAAGGTAACCTAATTTCTACGCAGTTTATCTGGATACATGAAAAAAATACTACCCAAACAATATATCTAAACGGTCAATTTTACTGTTCTATTCAAGAACGAAAACATAAAAACAAAACTGCCTATCTAGAGTTACTATTTTGCATGTATAACGTTGATATTAAAATTTATTCTAACAATATCTTTAAGCTAAAAGACAAGTACGATAAGTATTGTAAAAAGTATACCTATGAATTTGTTGGTAATAAGGTTACTGATAGCTCTAATGATATAACTTCGTGGGAATTTATAAAGCCTTTGCTTGTTTTGTACTATCTCAAGAGGGATTATGTTTTTCAGACTATTAAAAGCCAAATAAATTTCTATAAAAGGAGTTACATACAAGCAAAAAAATTAACGGAATATGCGGTATATGAAACTTATAATGGGGTTACCTTATCAAAAGGGTATGCTACTATTAGGGACAAGAAAATAGAATTCTATTTTGATTCGAATATAGACAAAAAGGTAGTTCGTACGTCTGCTTTTAATATAACCTCGAAGTTAAATGCAATCACTTTTATTGAATAATATTATTTATGGCTACCATAAGTAAGGGGAAGCACAGCTTGGTACTCATATATGATGATTTCGTGGAGAAAAGATTCTATCCAGAGTTTTATCCCAATTTTTTAAAAGAGTTAAGAGCACTTAAACAGCTATACAGTTACAATTTCATACCTAAGCTACTGGGTTATCAAGAAAAGGATCTATCCATAACGATTCAAAGAGCTTGCGGACGTAATTTATCGAGTATTCTTAAAGAGAGTCATACAAACCAATTACTTATAGAAGAAATTTTCAAAACAATCTTGAAGATATGCATAGTACTAGATATAGAGGGTATTTACAAGGATGAGTGGAATAGACCCTATAAACATGTTTTTGTAAACCAACATACGCAAGAGATAAAGATAATAGACTTTGATCGAAGCTTATTTTTCTCAAATAGAAAAAATACTCTTCAGTTTCTATCTTTTATTTTTAACTACTATGGAATGCATAAAGAACTGTTTAGTGTAATGTGTGAAATCTCTAGACTTCTAGAGAGCCAAATAATGGAGTACATTAATTGGGATTACCATAATTCGGAGTAGCCTTGTTGTATTTCCTCAGGGTGATCTGTTAGTTTTACTGCTGTTGAAAGAGTTATATGTCCTTCTTGAAGCAGTTTTCTTAAACTTTTACCAAAGGTTATCATACCGTCATATTCTCCATTTAAAATGTATTCATATATTTTACTCATTTCGTTTTCTTTAATTAGAGCTTTTATGGTAGGGGTTGTATTCATGATTTCTATTGCTGGAATTAGTTTACCTGTTTTAATACTGCTAATAAGTTTTTGGCATATGATAGTGGATAGTGATTCGGAAAGAGCTTCTTTCACTGTTTCACGTTGTTGATCTTTAAACATATCAATTATTCTATAGATCGTTTTTATTGTTGAGTCTGAGTGAATAGTTGTTATAACCATATGTCCTGTTTCTGCTGCATTTATTGCTAGGAGAGTGCTTTGTGGATCCCTAAGTTCTCCAACAAAAATAATATCTGGGTCTTGTCTTAAAGCATCTTTTAATCCTTTTTCAAATGAAATAGTATCTATACCTACTTCCCTTTGAGTTATAAAGGATTTTTTATCCACAAACATGTATTCTATTGGGTCTTCTATGGTTACTATTCTTTTTGGATAATTTTGATTTATGTATTCAATTATTGCTGCTGCGGTCGTTGTTTTACCGCTTCCAGCTACACCAGAAATTACAAATAACCCTCTTTGCTTACTAATGGCTTTAATTATCAGATCAGTCGGAAGATTAATAGATTCCATGTTTTCTGGCGGATTGAGGATTTTCCTTGCTGCTAGGCCTATCAATCCTTGGGTTTTAAAAACATTTATCCTAAACCTTATTTCTCCCAATGATATGCTGTAATCGAAAGATCCTATACTTTCAAGCTCCTTTAAAAGCCTAGGTTCAAAAGTTTCTTTTAGAATTTGTAACATATTCTCCACTGATAGAGGTTCGTTACCAAAGAATATTAGCTGTTTATTAATGCGATAGGCTGGTTTAGAACCAACTTTTAAATGTAAATCTGTAGCATTTACATCTCTATCATTCATTATTTGTAACAGTTTCAGTAAACTATACATGATTTATATGATTTCATCAATAAAATCGGACAACCTTCCTATCATGTTACTTATTATCTTACCTTGATATACTTTTAGCATAGTTTTTACACGTTTAACACTTTCAATTATTTCGGTATGTGGTATTGCTTTTATAAACATTTCAACTAGTTGTTTATCTAGTCTATTTTTTTCTGCATCATCTTTAAGGATGGAGATTGCTTTGTGGAATGAAAAAGCTGGACGGTAAGGTCTATCTATTATCAAAGCATCGAACGTATCAGCTATAGATATAATTCTGCTTTCCAAGGGTATTTTTTGATGGGAGTAACCGTAGGGATACCCACTGCCATCTAGTCTTTCATGATGTAATTCTGCTATATCTACTATTTCCTTTATGAATTCATATATGGGGCTAAGCAGATTTTTTAATTCTCTAACATGTAACTTAATTATTTCAAACTCTTCCCACGTTAATTTATCTTTCTTTTGCAAAACTTGATCTGGAACGATTATTTTTCCAAAATCGTGGATAAGAGCTGCTTTGTAAATTCTATCTGCTCTATCAGGTTCTAGACTTAACTGCTTAGCTATATTGTAGCTTATCAATGCTACTCTATACGAATGATCAAATGTATATCTGTCTTTCTTTTCAAGTAGATCTATAGTGACAGTAATAAAAGTTATAACTTGATTGGAAATGTAAGTATTGTCTGTAGACGATAAAGCATAAATCCCCAAAATAATTGCAAAATATATTTTACAAGATTCAAAAGTATAAAAGAGTGTAACAAAAAACACCGATTGTATTAAGATTTCAATGATTGTAGAGGTTATTTGTATTTTGGTATGAGTTATAAACTTTTTAGCGTAATCGTCAACATAAATTACCTTTATGTCTTGATAAATTTGAAAAGCGATTTTTTCTATGAAGTTCCACACACATATTAGGGCTATTAGAAAAATCATGGAATTTTTAATATCATTAATCATCAGCAGATTAGGAATATGGTATAGAAATATGAAGGAAACTATGGTTATTATCCATTCAATAAAGTACCTGTTGAGCTTTTCTTTGTCTATTTCTTTTTGAAGGGTTTCCAAGTAGCTATATCTTTCTTGGGATAAAGCCAATTTAGGTGAGGTATTAAAAAATTTAGTTACGAAGTGTGCTAATACTATGCTTATATTCGCTACAATCAATGAATAAAGTAATCCCTTACTTAAAGTTATTAGTATAAAAATTGGTTTAAATAAGTCTAGTTTGGGTAGTACACTTCTATGAAAGTATAGCTCTTTTCGTACCAAAATGGACAGAAAGAGACTTACTATATTAATAAAATCATCAATTGATGTAGAGTTACTGAAAACACTAAAAAATATTATGATGATTGAAATGAGATAGAAAAGAGGAATAGATACGGTTTCATCTATTTGAATTAAGTTTTTGCTTGTCATTTTATGAAGTTTTGTATTTGTTTATAAAGTTCTGATATAGTTTTGTCATTTATGATAACTTTATCGGCTTTTTTTACTTTTTCAAGAGGATCCATTTGACTTTCCATAATTTTCTCAGCCAAATTTTGATCTATTTTATCTCTATCTACTATCCGTTGAATACATACATTTTTGGGTGCAAAAACTACCCATATTTCGTCAAACAAATACTCTAATTTTTTTTCATACAATAGAGGGACTATAAAGAAAGCGTGTTTTTTTTTATAGCTTTTATTTTCACTAATCGACCTTTTTAGTTTTATAATTTGATCTATCACTACTGGGTGTAGTATTTTTTCTAATTGTTCTTTTTTGTTAATATCATCAAAGATTATACGTTTAATGCATTTTTTTATCAATCTTTGGTTTTTAACACATTCTGGGAAAAGTTGTTTAATTTGATCTTTAATGTTGGAGTATTTTTTGTCTTTATAAATAGTGGATACAAATTCATCTGAGTCAAAAACAAAATATCCTTTGGATATGAGATATTTACCTACCGTTGATTTACCACTACCTATATTACCAGTTATGCCTACATGTAGCATCTATAGTTTAATGGCTTTGTCTATTAGAAAAACAGGGATTTCTTCTATGATAGGGAAGAGGAGATTACATTTAGGACATTTATAGCCCTGTATTTCTTGTCCTTTAATTTTTCTTAGTAATTCATCTTCGGTTTCTTGTTCATATAGATACTTTTCGACAAATTCTAAATCTGATTTACATTGAGGGCAACACAGCACTTCTAATAGCTCTATGTACTTCTTCATATACAAGTCCCCCTTTTTCTTTGATAAAAAAATTCTATAATAACGCACTATTTCCCTACATGAAGAGAGGTAATTTGTACTGTTTATAGAAAAATAAAAACACAGATAAGGAGTATGCCTATAGTTGCAGGGTCTATATTAGGTGGAAATTTGTTGAATATAGAAGAAATTATTAAACTTTCTGAAGAAAGTGAAATAGATTGGCTACATTTAGATATAATGGACGGAAACTTTGTACCCAATCTAACTTTTGGGTATGATTTCGTTAAAAAAATAAAAGAAAAAACAAAACTACCAGTAGATGTACATTTGATGGTAATAAACCCAGAAAAATATATACACTATTCTGAATACTGTGATATGATAACTTTTCATATAGAAACCACTAACTTCCCTATGAGATTAATAGAAAACATAAAGAAAATAAGGGATATAAAAGTTGGTGTAGCTTTAAATCCGATAACCAATGTAGAAATAATATCCAATCTGGAAGGGTATATAGATAATGTTTTGATCATGACAGTAGAGCCTGGATTTGCCGGACAAAAATTTATATCCAACTGTCTAAACAAAATCTACAAAGCTAAACAATTAACTAAAAAATGGAAAAAAGATATGTTTATATCAGTTGATGGAGGAATAGATGACAAGAATTATAAATTAGTTTTAGAGAAGGGAGCAAACTATATAGTATGTGCTTCGTTTCTGTACCAAGACTACTCCAAAACAAAACAAAGGGTTAAGCTAATTAAGAAGGGGGAGAATTATGCCTAGAAAAAAACAAAATAGCAAGCAAAAAAAACGTCAAAAAGAACAAAATCAATCAACAAACCATGAAATACAACAAAATATAGAAGATCTAGAACAAGACATAGAAATCAATGAAGATAGAGATGAACTAAATATAGATAGCCTAAGTGACTTGGATGATCTAGAAACCATAGATCAAGATTACTCCGAAGTCGAAGAAAGCGATTTCTTTGTAACAGAGGATGATCTCATAATATGCCCAGGATGCGGAGAAATAATAGAATATGAAAGATTAAAATTACTAGAAGAATGCCCCAGTTGTGGATTAAATATATCAGAATTTGAAGAAGTATCTAACTACGGAAAACCACCAAAAGATGACTTGGAGGAAGAAGACTGGTAGTTGAAGGTTTATTAACCCCAATGAAGAAATTCTTATTAAGGAGAAAATAAAATGGATACAATAACACTCATACTAATCACAATAGCAGTACTTGTATTCCTTACCCTAATAACTGTATTACTAACCAATTTCTTTAATTCTCTCAATGCTAAAATCGATAAAATACTATCAACTACTGAAGAATTGAATCAAACGCTTAGAAAGGTGCAAGAAATAATTGAAACTACTAAGCCAACTCTGTACAATATTCAGGAAATAACTAGTAACCTGAAAAAAATATCCACTAGTGTCTATGAAATAACTTCGGATATTGAGTATATAACAAAAAGAGGTAAATACTCAGTCCAAACCATGGAAAAACTGGGATTACAGGGAATAAATAAAATCACAGAATTCATAAAAAAAATGGTGACAAGTAAGGATCAGGGGGGAAAAGTATGAAAGGCGTAGGAGACGTAATAGGAGCATTTTTAATAGGAGTAGCTGTGGGAACAGTAATCGGTATGCTTTATGCTCCACAAAGCGGCGAAGAAACTAGAAAATATATCTCCGAAAGAGGATCCAAAACTATAGAAGAACTTAACCAAAAAATGAATAATCTTAAAGAACAATTCGAAAAAATAAGCAAAGAAATATCAAAAACCACAGCAGAATTAGTAGACAAACTATCTGATGTATTTGAAAAAAAGCAAGAAAAACAAGAAAGCCAAGGGTGATCAATCCATGAACATCGAACTAAGAACCGAAAAAATTGATGATATCTACATAGTAGAAATTGAGGGAGAAGTTGATACTTACACATCTTCCAAAATAAAACAAGACATACTCAAAATAGTAGAACAAACCTCCAAAATAATAGTATCTATGGAAAAAGTAAAATTCATTGATAGCACGGGACTAGGTATACTAATTGGCATACTCAAAAAAATAAAAGAAAAAGAAGGTGAAATGATAATAGTATCACCTAACTCCTACATAAACCAAATCTTCGAAATTACAGGATTATTTAAAGTATTCAAAATAGTAGAAAATCACCAACAAGCAATAGATCATATGAAAAAAGGATAAGTGTTATGATAAATCTAGAGGGTAAAAATGCTATAGTTACGGGTTCATCAAGAGGAATAGGCAAAGCGATATCTTTAAAGCTAGCAGAAGCCAAAGCTAATGTAGTTATAAACTATAAGTCAAGTCAAAAGGAAGCTGAAGAATTAGCTCAAGAAATATCAGCCAAATATAACGTTAAAGCTATCCCAATTCAAGCTGATATATCCGACCTAGAACAAGTTAAAAAACTCAAAGAAATAGCTAATCAACAACTCGGACCTATCACCATACTCGTAAATAACGCTGGAATTAACAACGATAAACTGCTTAGAAACATGACACCCGATATATGGGAATCAGTAATAAAATCAAACTTGTATTCGATATACTACACTTGTTATACTTTTGTCGAAGATATGATAAATTCGAGATGGGGAAGGATTATAAATATATCCTCTGTTGTAGCTTTGATGGGTTCGGCAGGACAAGCTAATTATGCTGCTTCCAAAGCCGCTATAATAGGATTTACAAAATCAATCGCTAGAGAACTTGCTAAAAGAAATATAACTGCCAATGTAGTATGTCCTGGATACATAGAAACAGACATGACCCAAAAGTTGGCACCCAAAATAAGAGAAGCTATTATAAACAATATCCCTGTTGGAAGACCAGGACAACCAGAAGATGTAGCAAATCTTGTACTCTTTCTTGCTTCTGATCTTTCTTCCTACATAACCGGTGAAGTAATTAATATCAGCGGTGGACTATACATGTAAGTGTTTATATTCAGTTTTAATCTGATAATAATACTACTCCTAATAACAGGATTTATCTTTGTTGGTAGTGCAAATAACTTCGAATATAAAACTTTCAAACATCTAATATCGATAGTCATAGGATTGGTTCTATTTGTGATAACCTCAACAAGTATGATTGCTATTAAACACTTAATATTTAATTCTTGGATACTTTGGATAACTTCTTTTTTAGTGGTAATCTCGACTCTATTTATAGGTACAACTGTAAATGGCGCTAAAAGTTGGATATACATAGGTAATTTCTCATTCCAACCTTCAGAACTAATAAAATTTTCTTTACCTTTTGTATTTGCTTATCTTGCTTATGTAATCAAAAATAAACTTGTATTCTTTGTACTTTCCATGTCGATATTTGGTATAAGTACGATACCAATATTTTTGCAGCCAGATCTTGGTTTTTCTTTACTTCTTTTTTTTACGACATTGATTGTTAACTATTGTTATGGAATAAATGGATTTATTATTCTTCTTACTATGGGCCTGTTTATCATAGCTGGAAGTTTTGTAATAAAGCCCTATCAGTTAGAAAGACTTATTACTTTTCTAGATCCATACAAAGATCCTTTGGGTAACGGATGGCAAACCATACAAAGTGTTAATTGTCACATAAATGGAGGCTTATGGGGACAGGGAATTGGAAAAGGAATCGTTTCTAAACTTGGATTCTTACCAGAAAAAGATACTGATTTTATATTTTCTCTGATTTCTGAAGAAATAGGCTTAATTGGGTCGCTGTTAATTATTTGCCTCTTCTTATTGCTAATTTTCCATCTCCTAATAATTCATTATAAATCGGTACAAATCGAGCATAAGATAATTTCCGGCTATGTTTTTGGTATCATATTCATCCAATCTTTTATAAATATAGCAATGAATACTATGTCTGGTCCAATAACTGGTTTACCTTTACCTCTAATCAGCTACGGAGGAACTAACATGGTTGTGACCCTATTCCTATTGGGTACCATGAATCAAATTTATTTCCAAATAGTTCAAAAGCAAAAGATAGACAAATGGATAAAATAAGGTTTTATGAGTATTGGTTGGGTAATATTTTCAATAGCTATGGCTTCTTTAGAACCCATAATAGTCAAATTTTTTTACAATCAGCATCAGCTAAATCCATTTGAAATCATCATTTTTAAAAATTTATTTGCTGGTATAGTTATCATACCCCTTATATATCTTCTTGGATTTAAGATAAGAGTTTTAGCGATAACTGATATATTGAATATTTCTAGAGTTTCCTTTCTTTTACTTTTCACGACTTCTGCAATGATAATATCGTTAAAATATATACCTGCTTTCGTAATGCTCACTATATTCAGTTCAAACCCTGCCTTTGTCACTATGATAAATCAACTAAAAGGTAAAAATACAGTCGATAGTGTTTTTTGGATTGGATTTTTAATTGCTTTCATAGGAATTTGTTTACTTTTGGAAATTTATAATATTAACTTGCATTTTAGCCTTAATTTCTTTTTAGGAGTTGTTATTTGTTTTATGGGAGTTTTGTCTTCAGGATTATATAGAACAACTCTGGATGAACTAACTCATAGGTATACACCCATAGTGGTTTCATGTTATATTTTCCTGATCAACTTGATATTTATTTGCATTTTTTTAGGTGGATACTATTTGTCCTCTATTATGAGCTTGATTGAGAGTCCAGATATTATTGGAGGCTATGAGGTTTGGGTTGGTATTTATGGAGGTATTGCTGGTGCTCTTGCTAACATAGCTTTTCTATATGCCCTTAACCTACTGGGATCTACCAAAGTATCTATCCTAAATATGCTTCAGCAACCAACCATTATTCTTCTCTCAGTCATACTACTCAATGAAAAGATAAATGCATATCAGATAATAGGGATTTTACTCGTTATACTGGGTGTAAATATTGCTATAAGGAGAATCAAATTATTGAAGTAAATTAACTACAAAAATTTCAGATCTGCTATATTGAGAATTTTTTGATTCATTACTTCTTGAGGCAAAAGTTCTGCACAAAAATCATCTGATAAATAAATTTTTCCATGATAGAATTTTCTGACATATTCTATAAACTCTATTAATTTTTCCCTATCTTCAAGTAGGGTGGTGTTCGTATTTATTACTCCCAAAATTAGGTTTTGGAATTTATTTAGGTTAATTTGCTCAACTTGTTTTATAGGATTTTTATAGAAATTTAAACCTATTCCATCAACTTCAAGTTTTTCTAGATCCTTATAGTTTTGTATTTTATTTTTGAAAAGTACAAACTTGGTTGATTTAAGTGATTGTAATCTTCTACATAGATCTACTATTGGTTTTATTTTTGTTACTGGAGTGTACTCTATGAAAGCTAAAATCAAGCTTTTTTGAGATATTTTGATCCACTCTTGTTCTAATTTTTGAGCTATATGTGATATTAATTCTATACTTGTTTCTGTTTTTAAGTTAGAATATTTTCTAAGAGTCAAGGGAGCTGGTAAAGAAACTAGGTAGTTAAATTGACCCATTTTTCCTATATCCAAGTACTCTTCCAAGTAGATTGAAAAGTTTGAGGGGTTAATATCCAATTTCTTGATATGAATTTTCCTCCAGAACATATTGGTTTCTTCAAATCTTACCAGTGATTCGGCACGGCAATTATCTATAAAACTACACAGTGGTCTTAACAAATCTTGATACTTGAATAACCCATTAGAGTAAAATTCACATTCGGCTTTTTTTTGAAGTTCTATAAGATTATCTAACTCCAGATTGTATAGACTTTTCAACTCTTTTAGGGATATTCTGTTTCTATCAAAATCTCTTGTAGCTTGTATAAGTTTTTCTGATCTAGGATAGCTACCTGCTAAAATAATCATGGCTGGTTATAAAGTATTATCGTGTATTCTCCTTTTTCAGGTAATTGATCCTCTTTTAATTCCTTAAGTTTAGAGAATATTACCTTTTGATTAACTTTTGTAAGTTCATGTAAAATTAGTATTGATCTATTTGGGAATATTTGCTTCATATTATTGAGAGTTTTTTTTATTCTGTGGCAAGATTCAAAGAATACAATACTTTTAACATAATTAGGGCAAGAGGATAAAATTTCGATGTATTTATTTTTCTTATCCAAAAAACCAAGAAAAAGAAAGGGGGTGTGGGGCAGGGGACTTAGTGACATAGCTGAACACAGAGAACTAACACCGGGTACTAATTCTACTTCTATTCCATTCTCTATTGCATACTTTACTAAATTTATTGGAGGATCCTCGATATTTGGGGTCCCTGCTCCACTCATAAATCCAATCTTTTCATACCTACCAATTAGTGAAAGTATTTTACTCTGTCTTTTGTACCAATCACTCTCATGATATGATAGGATTTTTTTGTTTATCTTATAATAGTTCAGTAGTTTTAGGGTTCTTGAGATTTTCTCAGCCAGAAATACATCTACTTCATTAGCTTTTTCTAGAAAGTTGAGTGTTACATCTTTTAGGTTACCTATTGGTGTCGAGAAAAGAATCAATTTCTTCAGGAATACCACCACCAGTGCTCCTTAGGATACTTAGTTTGATAGTGTGATAAATTAACAAATCTTTTTATTTCTGGTATTAGATGCGTTAGTTCTTCGTCTGCCATAATTAAAGAAGAAATTAATTTTTGAAAATCTTGATATATACTGAATGGTATGATTTCTTTGTTTTGTTCGAAATAGTCTATTAAGTCTTGAATTTCACTTCTATACTGCAAGAATAGTGGAGCGTTGTATCTGTTTATCTTTTTTTCTTGTACCATTTTTTGGTAATCATCCAGGTACTCTTGCAATAGATCTAGAATTTCTATGTATGCTTGCATTTTTTATTGATTTGTTGATTGTTTTTGTTGTGGTTGTGGTGATAGTCCTTTAATTAGTTCGATAATGTCTACACCAGTGATATTTTTCAGTACTTCTGGTACGGTTGCTACTGTTCCGGCTATATCTCTGGTTAGGTTGGAGAATCCTGCGCCATTACCTCCACCTATCATTATAACTTTTTCTACTTTATTAAGTGGATTAGATACTTTTTCTGCTACTTCTGGTAGTTTTTCTATCATGAGTTCTGCTATAGCGGCATTGTTATACATTCTCCAAGCTTCTGCTTTTTTCATCATAGCTTTAGCTATAGCCATACCTTGTGCTTCTGTGATTTCTGCTTCTGCTATTCCTTTAGCTTTTATTGCTTCAGCTTCTGCTTGACCACTAAGTTTTATTTTTTCTGCTTCTGCTTGAGCTAGGGCTATTTGCCTCATTTTTTCTGCTTCTGCTAGTTGTTCGATTTTGAATCTTTCTGCTTCTGCAGGTTTTTTAACAGTTGCTTCTAGTTCTTTTTCTTTTCTTTGTGTTTCTAGGACTTGGAGTTCTATTTGTTTTTCTTTTTCGGTTAGGTAGTAAGCCATATCAGCTTCTGCGCGTTTTGATTCTGCTTTTCTTCTTTCTTCAGATACTTTCATGTCAGCTTCTATTTGAGCTATTCTTTTTCTTTGATCAGCTTCGGCTTCTTTTTCAGCTGCTTGTGCTTCTGCTTCTGCCGCTGCTTTTCTGGCTTCAGCCATTTGTTGTGCTTCTTTTGATTTAGCTTCTGCGTCTTGTTGAGCTGTATATATTCTCTTTTCTTTTTCTGTTTCAGCTTGTCTTTTAGCTATTTCTAGAGATTGTTCGAGTTCATAGTTTTTAGCTACCTTTTCTAGTTCTGCTTGTTTCATTCTTGCTTGTGTTTCTTGTTCTTTTATTTGAGGAGCGACTCTGAATTCTATTGCTTTTTCTGGATCTCCTATATCTTTGATTGCAAATGTATCTAGTATTAAGCCCATTTTGAAGAAGTCATCTTTTATTGCCTCTTCAACTTTCTTTACTATTTCTTCTCTTTTGTGAAGTAATTCTTCGAGATTTACTGCAGCTATTACTTCTCTAGTTTTACCTTCCAGAATTTCTCTGATACTGGATACTACACTATCTGATCTTTGATTAAGGAATCTTTCACCTGCTTTTTCTAGTTCGTTAAGATTAAATTTTACTGCTGCTGTAGCGCTTACGCTTACTGGTATTTTATCTGCGGTTAAAATTTTGGTTGTTGTTACATCTATTATTAAGCTTGTAAGAGCTAGTTTTATTGAACCGATTGGATCGAGGATGTCTTTGATAGTGAATGCATCTATTTTCAAACCTAGGGTAGCTAGGTCTTTAGCTGCTGATTTATTTACTTCTTGAATGAAGGTATCTCTGTCGTGGAGAAGTTGTTGTAATCTAGTTCTAGCTACTACTTCTCTAGTATGTCCTTCTAGAATTTCTTTTATATTTTTGTCTATTTCTTGGTCTGTTTTACCAAGGAATCTTTCTGCTGCGTTAAGTATGTTAGCCATGCTTTCTGAGTTTATTTTGACGGTTGCGACTGCTTCTACTGATAGTGGAACTTTGTCTAATGTAAGTATTTGTGGGCTTCTTATGTCGATAATTCTTGCTTCAAGTGAGAGTTCTTGGGCTATTTGAACTAAAGGAAGTACTATAGCACCTCCTCCAACTACTACTTTTCTTCCTCCCATTCCTGTTATTATTAGTGCTTTGTTAGGTGGAACTTTTCTGTACAGTGTAACGATGAAATAAGCTAGCATCATTATAACTGCAAAAACTACAAGGATACCTACTATAAGGAAAATGTTTCCGAATTCCATGAATATATCACCCCCTTATTTGTTCGTTACTTTATATGGTACTCTGGTTGTTTCGTTTATACTTTGGTTACTTCTTGAGCATCCCAGTTGGGTGGGCATGCTTGTCCTGGATTATCATATACATATTTGCAAGCTTTCAGAGTTCTAAGAATTTCTCTGGTATTTCTTCCTATCAGGAAATCATTAACACACATATGGACGACAGTCCCTTCGGGATTGACTATGATTGTTCCTCTTCTTGTTAAGCCAACGTTTTCATCATATGTTCCCATCATAGATGTTAGATTGTGTGTAGAATCTGATATCATTGGGAATTGAACATTTTTTAGTGCTTCTGTTGATTCTTTCCAAGCTTTGAGAGTGTAAACTGTATCTGTACTTATTGACATTACTTCACAATTTAGTTTTTTAAATTCGTCGTATATTTTGGATATTTCGACTAATTCTTCTTGGCATACACCTGTAAATGCTGCTGGGTGTGATATTAGTACTATCCATTTACCTTTGTATTCTTCCAGGTTTAGTTCTTTTATTTCTCCATTGTGGTAGCATTTTACTTTACAGTATGGAAACTTTTGACCTACTTTTAGCATTTTTTGCTTACCTCCTTCTGTGTTTATAGTTAATAGTCTGTTGATAAAGAACTGACAATATAATTGTTATATTAATTTACTCTATAACCTCTATTTGATATCTTTATTTTTATTGATAAAATTCAATGGAATTAAGGTGTATTTTATTCCTGTATCTTATATACAAAAGGTATCCATGAAGTGTTATTATAAGCTGAACCGGTTAAGAAAATTGAGGTGCCATCTACAACAAAATCATACACTTCAGTATGACTTTGAGGATCATTATTATTATTTGACAGGTCTATTAGGTATGGTGTAGATTGAACTTGAAGGTTTGAAGGATTTAATTTTAATAAAAATCCATCTTTTTGATTATTAGATCTTACAAAATGTCCTGCTATGTAGATTGTATTATTTGCAAAGTATATAGAGGTTGGGGTTATATCTTTGTCACCAGTTATGACCAAACTGAAGTGATTATGTGTCCAATTGTTAGATGACAAATCCAACTTTGCAACATACATATCATCGTGGTTTGTACTTGTATTTTTGTACATTCCGACAGCAAATAGGTTATTATTATCTACATACAAAGATTCTATTGAAGAGTTTCCCATATTAGGAATGCTTAGTATATCATCGATAATAAAAGTATTTCTGTTGTTTGGATTTGATTTATTAACTTGTATAATGAATGATTTGTACTTAGAAGTTGATTTACTTAATCCTCCAAGAAATATATTTGATGAATTTACTCTTACTACCTTAATTTCATCTGTTTCATTACCTCCTGCAATATTGGAGAAGGTATCAATATATTGTTGAACACCTGAATTATTTAGTTTTATTAAAAAACCATCAAAGTTATTACCATTCCATGATCTTCCTACTATGTATATTTCTGTTGAGTCTACAAATATTGAGGTACTGGAATCTTCATCATTGCCTCCTGCAATGTTAGAGGAGAGAAAACCATAATCGTTATTATTATCACCATCTAGATCTCTTGGAAGATTACTCCCAAAATTTGGTAAAAAATTAAGATTGGTATCTATTTTTAGTACGAAAGCATCTAGGTTATTTATTGTTCCACTGTTTCCTGTAAGATATAGATCTGTTGAGTCATTATTAATATCAAAACAGTAATCAAGGGAACTATTACTTTGGATGTTGTCAAAATTTTTTAAAGTTGAGTTTGCTGATGAGATATCTAAACTATCTAGTTTTATTACAAATACATTTGCATTTGCATTTGTTGTATATCCTGCTGAAAAGATATTGTTTCATATTTTTGTGATAGATCTTGCAAAGCCAGAAAGATTATTAAAATTTCTGACTGATGTTGATGCTCCTGCAGTACTGGTTGGAACGGTATTGCCTCCTCCTTTACTTCCACATGATAAAAGATACCCTATCATTATTAGTACTACGGAAATGATCAGCAATGATATTTTTATCTTTTTATATTCCATGTTATCACCTCCTAATATGGTTCCGAAATAAGTTTGATTAAATTATGATAATTATCCTTCTTTCTTAATTTCATATATTGACATAGATCAATAAAAATTGGGGATATTTTAAAAAGGTTTGGGTGGTGTGGTTATAGAAAAGATATTATTGGCTGGTGCCCATAGCGGTGGGGAAACACCCGGTTCCATTCCGAACCCGGAAGTTAAGCCCACCAGCGCCGATGGTACTAATGGGGCGACCCAGTGGGAGAGTAGGTCGGTGCCAGCCATCTCCTCAATCCCACAAAATCCCTCTATAAAACATGATATTCCTCTGCACACCCATCTACGAAGTCGGATGGATTGCTGTTTGGATAACTTCTATCATCTACTCACTAACTTATCCTTTATTTTACAAAATCTTCAAAGAATATAAAGAACGGAATAAAATTTCTAAAGAAGCATTTGAAAGAGTAGAGAAAGAGAGATGGTTTTGTTTTACTGTTTTGGCTATCTTTCCTCTTGCTGCACCTACTTGTGCAACTATACTTATAGTACCTGTAATAGCTCTACTTACATTCCCTCTGTACTTTACTTTTAGTTTTATCTACACTATTCTATACAGCTCCGCTGAAAAATTTGAAAGAAAATTACTAGCTATCTACTACGGTATACCAATGCTTGTATTAATATCATTGGGGATAACTTTCAAGGTAAATCTTTATGGGAGTTTATCAGAATTTTTAGTATATTATGCTACCGAACATTTAAGACCCTATCTAATAACCTTTATCCTCTGCCTTGCATTTTTTGTTGTATATCTTTTGATATTCGACAAGCAAATGGATCAGAGTAAGTAGTTATGTTGATGAAAAATCTTGTATTTGCTTTAGTCTTGTCGATTTTGGTTTATGTCTTTATTGATTTATTTTATACTGATTTACCACCCTATTCTATAGAGCTCGCTTTAGTTAGGACGTACATATATTTCAATGAACCTACGAAAGTGGAAATATACTCTTTTTTGAAATATCAAAAAAAAGGAGGATGGATTTTAGTACCTAGGGGAATATATCTAAGCTTTCCACTTGCTCAATCAAATATAAAACAAATTCTTAAACTTAATTATGAAGGTTTTGAAGTTTTACACACGAATGCTAGCTATAATGGTTTGCAGGATATGATAGGATTTATAAACTATAAGAAATTTCAAGAGAACTGCCTAATATATTTACAAGAGAAGTTGCAAACACCAAATAAATATATTCACTACTTTGATTTACCTTATTTTTGGTCTAATAGAGCTTATGTAGAAAATAATTTAATCATCAGAAAAAGGGAAAACTTAGTCATAATGAATATTCTCCCTGATAAAGTAAGAGAGAACCAAAATTACAGGATAATATCGATTAAAAATACAAAAAAGGAGAAATTGTCTGTTACAATTTTTTAGACTTAGAGTTAGTTTTAGACTTAGTTCTTAATTAGCTATAGTTTTTTGAAGAGGAAATTTTTGTTGAAGGTATAACTTTAAATACTAACATGGAAAGGAAATTATCCTATTTTTTTGCAATAATAATAGCACTTCTTAGTTTATACTTTGTGTTTCATTTGTTTTATCCGCTTACAAAAGGTTCTGTAGTACCTATAAAACTTGGTTTAGATCTCAGGTACGGAATCCATATTATGTTGGAAATGTATGATCCTTCCAAGAAAATTCTGACAGAAGGTGAAATGAGACAGATAATAGGTATACTGGAAAGAAGGCTAAACCCTACAGGTACCTATGAAATAATCATACAGCAGGCTGGGAATAACAGAGTTATCGTAGAAATTCCGGAAATAACCGATACTTCACAAGCTCTGGAAAGAGTAACAAAAATAGGGAAACTGGAATTCAAAGTAGATGAATACGATCCTAACACCGGTTTAATTACTAAAAAAACTGTTCTTACGGGAGATAGAATAATAAAAGCGACAGTAGAGTATGATCCTAATACCCATTATCCTCATGTTGCCTTTACTCTAGATTCGGAGGGAGCTAAAATATTTGAGCAAGTTACAAGAGAATATTTACAAAAACCTGTATACATTTATTTTGACAATAAAGAGATTTCAGCCCCGGTAGTACAAAGTGTAATTACTGGTGGAAGTGGAATTATTACTTTGGGCTCTAAAAGTAAAGAAGAAGCTCTCAAAGAAGCTCGTGAGTTAGCCATATATCTTAATGCTGGAAAATTGGATTATCCTCCAAAGGTATTAGAAGCCTACACTATAGGTCCCACTTTGGGTGAAAAACACCTTAAAAAAAGCTTGCAAGCGGGAATAATAGCTCTCTTGGCTGTTGCCATATTCATGATAGTATTTTACAGAATACCTGGTTTTGTTGCAGTAATAGCTCTAGTTTTCTATGGCTTACTTTTCTTATGGATAATATCGGTCAGCAGTACAGTACTTACTTTGGGATCAATAGCTGGAATTATACTATCAATAGGTATGGCGGTTGATGCAAATATACTGATATTTGAAAGACTAAAAGAGGAGATAAGATCAGGTAAACCCATAAATACTTCTCTAGACTTAGCTTTTGCTAGGTCTTTTGATACCATTCTAGATAGTCATTTAACAACCATAATAGCTGCATTGATTCTGATGATATTTGGAACTTCGACAATTCAAGGATTTGGTTTTGCTCTTTTGTGGGGAAATGTAGTTAGCTTTTTTACTGCTATATATGTAACAAAGACGGTTATGTACTTCCTGTTTTATCATAATCCAGAGTGGGTTAAATTAGTATGAGAAAAATTATACCATGAGAGAGCTTACGGTAAGATCTGTTTTGTTGGGTATTTTTCTAGGTATAGTGCTAAGTGCTGCAAACGCTTATTTGGGTTTAAAAGCTGGTATGACAGTAGCAGCGGCTATTCCTGCCGCAGTTATATCCATGATAGTACTTACCAAAATACTCAAAAACGGTACTATCCTGGAAAACAATATGGTACAAACTATGGCTTCAGTTGCGCAAGCAGTTGCAGCTGGAGTAATATTTACTGTACCAGCTTTTTTTATTCTCAAATCCCAAAAAGTAATTGATTTTATACCTTCCTATTGGCTTATAGTAATTTTGACATTTATAGGTAGTTTATGGGGAGTTGTATTTATGATACTTTTCAGAAGACCACATATAGTTGAGGAACATGATAGTTTACCATATCCAGAAGGTACTGCTTGTGCTGAGGTTCTTAAAACTGGACAAAAAGCAACTGAAAATGCTAAATTCCTCTTTTTTGGGTTCTTCATAGCTTCTATAGTCAAAATTTTGCAAAATATAAAAATAACTGTTGGTCAGAGTGTTTATAAGATTTTGGATGATGTTTTTACATTGTCCTTTCAGGTCAAGGGTTTACCTATAGCTTTACAAAAAATAGTGATTTCTGCTGAGTTGTTACCTGCTTTGTTGGGTGTTGGAATGATGGTTGGTATTAGAATAGGTATAATGGTAGCTACTGGTGCTCTTATAGCTTGGTGGGTTATTATACCGTTAATTGGTATGTTTTATCCTAGTTTGGATTCCACGCAGATATACAAGGATTACGTAAGATATATAGGTATTGGTGTGATAATAACTGGTGCTATTTTTTCTTTTTTCCAATTTATGCCTATAGTTTTAAAGGTTATATTGGGTTTTGGGAAGGATTCACAACAAAAAAGTAAGCAAATAAGTTTTCAAAAAGATCCTCATAAGGATTTATGGTATGATAATCCTAATCATGATAGAGATTTGCCGTTCCCTATTGCTTTTTTATTGATTTTTCTGGGTGGGATTATATTTTTCTTTGTTAATCCGCTGGATAGTTTATTGGGTAAATTTTTGTCGTTTTTGGTTTTAATTATATTTGCTATTTTATTTACTGCTGTATCATCGTACATAGTTGGGATGGTTGGTTCTAGTAATCAGCCTGTTAGTGCGATGACTATTTCTACTCTAATTGCTGTGGCTTTAACTTTAAAACTGATAGGTTTAACTGGGCAGATAGGAATAGTTACTGTTTTAGTGGTTTGTGTTATAGCTTGTATTTCGTTAGCCATAGCTGGTGATATGTCCCAGGATCTAAAAACAGGTTTTTTGGTCAAGGCTACTCCCTACAATCAACAGATTGTGGGTATCATATCTGCTGTTTCATCCAGTTTTTTCTTAAGTTATCTGATTTTTGTTTTAGATAGTGTATATGGTTTTGTTGGTGGCAGTTTACCTGCTCCTCAAGCTAATCTAATATCTACTTTGGCGCAGAGTATATTTCAAGGAAACGTTAAATGGAATGAGATTATTGTGGGTATGTTTTTGGGGTTAATAGCTAAAATGTTGGGGTTTTCAGTTTTAGCTTTTGGAGTTGGGGTATATTTGCCTTTGCATCTTTCTTTGCCTATCTTAATAGGAGGTTGGTTTGCTAACTTAATAAAACAAAAGGAAGAGCAAAAAGTCTTAGTGGCTTCCGGTTTGATAGCGGGAGACACTATATTAGGAATCCTTTTTGTTTTCCTAATAGCATTCAATATTATGCCTCTAAAAGCTGATATAAATATCTTTCAAAACTTAACGCCATTGATATCGCTTTTTGTTTTCGGATTGATGATATTTCTAATATATAGGAGGTTGAAGTAATGAGAGTCATTTTGTATATATTAGCTTTGGTGTACTTCTTAATTAGGTTTTTTTTTGCTGATATAACACCTGAAAGATTCTTTATATTAGATTACGATGAAGCGATAGACTTTGTTTCTTCTTATACTGACAATCCTGAGGGGTATGTTGAAGAAAAGATATCACCTAATTTCAATGCTGTTTCGATTCGTTTAAAAAGTTTGAGTGAGTTAAGGGCTGAAGGTAAAGTAGATTTGGCAACTTTGGAGTCTTTGAGGATTGATCCTAAGTCATGGATGATGCCCCTGTCAAATAGACTATGGGAGAAACAGGTATGTTTCGCATATTTCCCTTTGGAAAAAGATCTGAGCATGGCGGAAAAAGCACTAAGGTCACTTAAAATAGATTGTGAAAGGTATGGAAACATTTTGGTAGTTTACGGTGATAGTAAGTATATTTTCAATCTTCAAATTTTTGTAACCAATGAAATAGAGAGTATATCAAAGGATAAGAAAGTGTTATGGAGAGTCAGTTCATTGTTGTATAATCTGAGCTATTTAGATGATTTAGTGAAGGCAGGGGATATGATAATATTTACGGGTCCGTTTGTTGCTGGGTATCCTTCTGAACAGGAAATGAATGAAGTAGTCAAGTACATAGAGTTAAAGGGCTTAACATTTGTTTTTCCAGAGTTTTATGATAGTAGGAGTGTCCAAAGTGGAGCCAATTTTATTGCCCAAAAAAAAGCTATTAAGCTTTTCAGTACCATAGTTCTAAAGAATAAGACTCCTGAACAAATAATAGGTTCTATAGACACCGCTATTAATGAGAGAAATTGCCAAGCAGTACTTTTCAGATTCTTTGAAAGATTTTCTCTTTCTCAAAATATTCAGATAATTGAAAGAATTAAGAATCAATTTTATACGAATTATCAGGCTGAAAATTATGAATTTTTGCAACTAATTAGCGTTATTAGCTATGTATATTTATTATTTTTTGCTCTTTTGGTTTTTGTAAGCTATAGTTACTATCATGAAGTAATATCTGCAAACGGATATGTGTTAAATAGTGTGTGGTTTATTGTTATAGCGGTATTGAACAGTGTAGGAATGATTGTTAGTAAAGTTTTGAAAATATACTGGTTATTTAATTTACTTATAGTTTTGGGAGTAAGTGTTGTTTTAGTGGCTCTATTTTTTAGAATATTTGAGTCGCATAGGGATACTTTAGTTAGATATATAGAGATTATTATATGTTCGATTAGCATGGGTGTAATTGTAAATTCTATGATATACGAGAACATGTACGCAGTTGGTATACAGAAGGTAGGTTTTATAAAATTGCTCCTATTGTTACCGATAGCGTACTCAATTTTTGCGGTTTTTAGTTTAAATGAGATCAGGTTGTTTTTATTGAGGAGGATGAGAGTCATAGATTTTTTAGGTTTTGTTTTAGCGGTAGGAATTTTGTCATTATACTTGTTAAGAAGTGGTAATTGCGGTATTATTTTCCCATATGAGGATAAGATAAGGAATTTAATGGATAAGGTATTTATAGCTAGACCAAGATTTAAAGAATTTTTGGTGGGTGATCCTTCTATACTTGCTTCATCATACAGTAAATTTTTTATACCTTTGGCATTTATTGGGGTTGTTAGTATAGTTGATAGTTTTCTTCATATACATACTCCTATTTTTTATAGTTTGTTAAGGACGATATGGGGTGCAGTTATTGGATTTGTATTGTTTTTGATCGTAAAAAGGATAATAGAGGTGAAAATGGGTAAGGGTAGTAAAATAAATAGTGGGTATGGAGAACAGAAATGAAGTGCCTAACAGGGGCCTAAAATAATACCTGTTGCGCCCAAAAGTGCCTGAAGGAGGAGTGAGTGAGTAAGCTGTTTGTAGGGAATCTCAGTTATCAATTAAGCGAAGAAGAACTTAAAAAAACATTCGAAGCATACGGAAATATAAAAGAAGTAAGATTACTTCAAAATAAAGGATTTGGATTTGTTGAATTCGAATCTGACGAATCAGCACAAAAAGCAATGGAAGAACTAAATGGCAAAGAGCTCAGAGGAAGAAAAATTAGAGTAGAAATGGCTAGACCAAGACAATCAAATCCCAGAAATCATAGAACTTCTAGAAATATGAAAGATCAAAGAGAACAATCCTACAGAAATTCGAATTATAGGAATAGTAGAGGCCACAGAGGTCAAAGCCAAAGAAGATTTTCAAGTCAAGACGATAGGTAAAGGGATTTAGTTCTCCATACCCTGGGGAAGTGGCGGAATTGGCAGACGCGTTGGCCTCAGGAGCCAATGAGATCTAAATCTCGTGTGGGTTCGAATCCCACCTTCCCCACTTAACATAACTCAGATATCTTCATGATATACCCAAACCAAACTACCCTCCTATCTTACCTATCTGAAAAACTTAACATATCAAAAAAAAGTGCAAAGAAAATTATTGATCAGAAGAGGGTATTTGTAAACAATAAAATCGTATGGATAGGTTCTTATCTGGTAGATCCAGCTAAGGACAGAATAATCGTTCTTCCTGAAATAAAGCCAAACTATGAAATATTGTACGAAGATGAAAATTTCGTAATAGTATCTAAAAGTCCTAATTTGGTAGTTGATCAGCATCCCAATAGTTTAGAAGCAATTTTGAAAAAGCAAATAGGTAAGCATGTGAAGGCAGTACACAGAATAGACAAGGATACTTCAGGAGTAGTGGTTTTTGCTAAGGTCTATAAAGTGTTTGAAGAAGTAAAATCAATCTGGAATACTGTTGAGAAAACCTATTACTGCATATGTTTAAATGAACCAAGATTTAAAGTCAAGGAGATAAATTACCCCGTAGATGGTAAGTCGGCTATTTCTATAGTCAGTGTGATATCTAAAAGTAGAGGTCTTTGTTTAATGAAAGTGAGAATTTTTACTGGTAGAAAACATCAAATAAGAATACATCTTAGTTTGATTGGTCATCCAGTTTTAGGGGATTATGTTTATGGTCCAAAAGTTATGAACATAATGGTTGCAAGACAAATGTTACATGCTTATAAAATAGAATTTAGTTTTAGGGGAAAGGTAGTAAGAGCTATATCGGAATTGCCAGAAGATATGAATCAAATTATACATGAGTACGGTTTATAGGTTATCCTACCCAAGACATGTAAAAAAGGCTTTTGACCTGTTTAAGTTGATTAGGGATAAGTTAAATCTAATAGTTTGGGTAGTTGATGCTAGGAGTCCTATTCTAACCTGTAGATATCTATTCGAGTTTATAGAAAGGATAAATTACCGTAAAAATCTGGTTATTTTTGTTAACAAAATGGATTTGGTAAAAGATTTTGACTATAAGCAATTTAGGAAGTATTTATCAGATTTTTCAAAGGTAAGGTTACCAATTATTTATGGATGTTATACCAATTGTAAGCAGTTATACGATTATTTACAAAGAATAGCATTAAGAGAGTTATTTGTGAATTGTTTGTTTGTTGGATTACCAAATGTTGGTAAATCTTCAGTAATCAATTGTCTTGTCGGTAGAAGTAAGAGTGAGGTATCTAGTAAGCCAGGTACAACTAGGAATGTAAAATGGATTAATCTTAGTTACAATATTAGGGTTCTGGATTCACCAGGGATAGTATTACCACTTGAAATTACAAAGGAAGAAGCACAAGAGTTAATTAATTTAGGGATTATAAACAAATCTTTTATAATTTAAAGGATTTGTTCGATAGACTATAGAACCCTATAGTAGGGGAGAGGGTGATAAAAGATGGAACTAATACTAGCAAGAATACACTTTGCCATGGCAACAACATTTCACTTCATATTTCCTGCAATAACCATAGGATTAGCTCTTCTAATACTTATTTTTCAAACCCTATATCTTTTTAGGGAGAAGGAGGAGTATAATAAGATATCCCAGTTACTAGTCAAAATACTAGCAGTAGTATTTGTAGTGGGTGTGGTTACTGGATTTACACTATCATTTGCATTTGGAATGTACTGGGCTAAATTCTCCAAAATAGCTGGGGATTTGATAGGAATAACCCTTACTGCGGAAGGAGTGTTTGCATTCTTTCTAGAGGGAGTGTTTTTGGGTTTATTACTATTTGGGCAGAACAGATTACCTAAATTCATGTACTGGTTTTCTACGCTGATGGTATTTTTAGGCACTCATTTATCAGCATTTTTTATCTTAGCAACAAATAGTTGGATGCAAACACCGGCAGGTTATGAAATAATAAAAAATGCAATTGGACAAGTAGAAAAAATAATCATAGTAGACTGGGTCCAAGCAATATTTAATCCATCGACGATAGCTAGAATGCTTCATACAACTGTAGCAACATGGATAACAGGATCTTTACTATCTTCAGCAATAGCGGCATACTACCTAATCAATAAGAAAAATCTTGAAGTAGCTAGAATTATGTTTAAAATTTCATTTGTAATTTTTGCACTATCAGCGGTTGGTCAATTCTTTACTGGACACTTACAAGCTATGGTAGCATACAAATATCAGCCTGCAAAAGTGGCAGCTTTTGAAGCAATGTGGGAAACGACGAGGGGACCCAATATACCAATGTCTATAATAGCAATAGTAGATGAAAAAAACCAGAGAAACATAATAGATATTCAGGTTCCCTACTTAAATGCTCTATTGTATGGAATAGAGTTTTTCCCGCCTCACATGGACTTAAATATAGAAATGAAGGGAATAAAAGAATTTGTTAAAACACTGGACGATGGAACAGTCGTAAAGGAGCACCCACCGGTAGCTATAACCTACTATACTTTCAGGATAATGATATTTCTCGGAAGCTTTTTCGCATTACTAGGATTGATGGGTTTATTGTTGATATACAAGAATGCTTACGAAAATCCCAAGTTTCTAAAGGCTGTTTTACATTCATGGCCCTTACCATTTATAGCAAACACTGCAGGATGGTATACAGCTGAAATAGGTAGACAACCGTATATAATATACGGAATAATCAAGACTAAAGACACTTTAACTCCTGGTTTAAATACACTAAACGTATTTTTAACGATAATTTTACTACTTGCTTTCTTCGTATTTCTATCTTACGTAGCTTACCAACTTATAACAAAAATAATTAAAGAGAATAATTTAGAAAAAGTGGAAGTAGAAGAGCTAAGGCAAGCTTCTCAGGAAGCATAGGAGGAGATGTAACATGGAAGGATATGTTACTCAACATCTACTATACCTAGCAATAGGAGCTGCATTCTTTGTATATACGTTCCTATATGGTCCTATTTTAGGAAGTGGCAGTGTATTTCACGTAATATCAAAAGAAGAGGCTGATAAAAAGGCGGTAATACATTCAGTAGTACCGTTTTGGGATGGAGCTGGAGTATGGTTAATAGCAGCTGCGGTGCTAATATGGGGAGGATTTCCACAAGCTTATGCAACGATCTTTGGTGGATTCTTCCTTGCTGTCTTCTTACTTCTTATTTCTCTTTTGCTTTCTATTGCTTCAATAGAGATGTACTTAAAAGATGAAAAAAGAAGAAATTTTTGGGCCAATTGCTACTTTATAGGTAATCTAGTTTCTTCACTTATTTTGGGAGTGGCATTGGGAAATATAATAATGGGTATACCTATGAGTAAAGAAATGTGGTTTACGGGTAACTTTTTTACTCTTCTTAGACCCTATGCTTTATTAGTAGGACTGTTAGGACTTAGCTTGTTGATAACACATGCAATGGGATATTTGATTATCAAAGTAGAAGGTAATGTACCTACTAAAGCTCAGGAGATAATAAAATATTCTAATTCTGCTTTCTTAATTCTTTTTGTGATCTTTGTTTTTGTTACTCATCACATGTTTAAAAATTTGCCTTTGCTCTTTTGGATTATAAGTGCAATAATAATTCTACTAAGCATATCTATGTTTTTTGTTAGATCAAATTATTTTTGGATATCTACTGCTAAACTATTTTTCAGTTGGTGTTTAATAGGAGTTATACAGTATCCCTATCTTGTAAGAGGTATAGGAGATATAGGTATAACTATTTTTAATAACTCATCGTCTCCTGTAACACAAAAGGTTATGCTAGCTATTCTAGCTATAGGTTTACCAATCGTAGCACTTTATACATATTATAGCTATTTTGTTTTTAGAGGGAAGTTCTCCGGCAAAGAGCAAATGTACTAGATAAGCTTAAGCACTGCTATAATATGGAAATTATAAAAAAAGTAGAAGAATATACTTACCAAGTATATAGAGAGGGTGTTTCCAAAGTACCTGCCCTTGTTTTTGCTAATGAAGAAATAATTCAATCAATTCAGAACGATCAATCTCTACAACAAATAATAAACGTTACGAATTTACAGGGTTTAGTTGGAGTTTTTGTAATGCCAGATGTTCACTGGGGATATGGTTTTCCTATTGGCGCAGTAGCTTGTACAGATTACCATAATGGTGGGATAATATCTCCAGGAGGAATAGGATTTGATATCAACTGTGGAGTTAGACTTTTAAAAACAAACTTGTTTGCAAATGAAATAAACGAGAAGATCAAGTCGAAGTTATTGGATAGTTTATTTGAACATGTTCCTTCTGGTCTGGCTAGTGAGAGTGATATAAGGTTTTCCAAGGGTGAGTTTAAGAAAGTTTTAGAGAAGGGGTTAAATTGGGCTTTGGAAAATGATATGGCTTATCCAGAAGAAGTAGAGTTAGTAGAGGATAGAGGGGTAAAAGATGATGTTGATGCAGATATAGCAAGTAATGAAGCGCTGGAAAGGGGTAGAGTTCAATTAGGTACGTTAGGATCAGGAAATCATTTTCTAGAACTTCAAATAGTTGAAAAAATATACAATAAGGAAGCAGCAGAGGTTTTGGGATTACATGAAAACCAGCTTGTTGTGATGATTCACTGTGGTTCTAGAGGGTTTGGACATCAAATAGCTACTGATTATATCAACATAATGCTTAAATCAATGGAAAAATATGGTATAAAGGTAATGGATAAACAGTTAGCATGTGTTCCTGCAAATAGCCCGCAAGGAAGAGAATATATAACAGCAATGAATACTGCTGCTAACTATGCGCATTTGAATAGGCAAATAATTACATACAAAGTAAGGGAGGCTTTTAAACGTACTCTAGGAAAAAGTGTTAAAATTGATTTAGTTTATGATATAAGTCATAATATGGCTACAATAGAGGATTGCAACTTACAAGGAAAGAAAGTGAAGTTAGTTATGCATAGGAAAGGAGCTACAAGAGCTTTACCTCCTAACCATCCTCTTTTACCAGAAAAATACAAAAAGATTGGACAACCCGTATTTATACCAGGTGACATGGGAAGATATTCGTTTGTTTTAACTGGTACTCAAAAAGCTTATCAACTTACATTTGGACACACTTGTCATGGAGCAGGAAGGGTGAAAAGTAGAAATCAGGTTAAAAAGCAGATAAATTATGAAAATTTGCTAAAGCAACTAGCAGAAAAAGGTATAATGGTAAAAGCTTCTAGTAGATCCACTGTAGTAGAGGAAGCTCCTGAGGCATATAAGGACGCCTCTATAGTAGTAGACATAGTAAGTAAAGTGGGTATATCTTCGTTAGTTGCCAAACTTAAACCTATAGGTGTGGTAAAAGGGTAATAAAATAAGCAAAGGGAGGAAAATATATGTATTGTGTATGGAAAATATCCGGCGAACAGGGAGAGGGAATAGATTCGACAGGACACATTTTTGCTTTTAACGCTTTCAAGAATGGATTTGAAATAACCACCTATAGAAAATACTCCTCTAGAATAAAAGGAGGAAATACTACGTTTGAAGTTAAGTTTTCTGATAAACCAGTTTTTGCAAGATCAAAGAAAATAGATGTTCTAATAGCACTTGATCAGGATGCTATAAAAGTTTCTAGAGAGCAAATAAGACCATCAACGTTTGTGATATATGATCCAAGTACTACCATAGACGGTTTACAAGATACTGATTGTGTAAAATTACCTATTCAGCTTACTAAGATTGCGAGAGATATAACGGGTAGTGGTTTGTCTAAAAATATGGTTTCATTAGGAGCTTCGATAGCTATTTTCAATAATTTAGATTACTCTTTTATTTTATCGCAGATAGAGAAGAGGTTTTCTAGGAAGTCAGTTGAAGTAGCGGAGAAAAATAAAAAGGCTTTTATAGAGGGTTATAATATAGCAAAACAAATGATTTTATCTATGGGATATTCGACAGTACAGGTACCTGCAGTAAATGGGGACAATAAAAGGATGTTGATGAGTGGGAATGAGGGGTTATGTTTGGGTGCGCTTGCTGCTGGTTGTAAATTTTTCTCGGGTTATCCTATTACTCCGGCGAGTAGTATTTTGGAGTTTATGGTAAAGAATATAGGTAATTTTGGTGGTATAGCGATACAGACGGAAGATGAAATATCAGCGATAAATTCGTGTATAGGTGCGTCATTAGCTGGGGTAAGGGCGATGACTGCTACTTCTGGCCCTGGGTTTTCCTTGATGGTAGAAGGTATAGGGTATGCATATATGACCGAAACTCCGATAGTAGTTGCAAATATTCAGCGTGGAGGACCTTCTACTGGCCTACCAACTAAAACTGAAAATGCCGATATATTAATGTCCCTATTTTGTGCTCATGGAGATAACGAAAAGATAGTTATTTTCCCTTCAGATCCTTATGAAATGTTCATGTATACCATAGAGGCTTTTAATTTAGCTGAAAAGTATCAGTTACCGGTCATTATACTTTCCGATCTTAACTTAGGTGAAAATGTATATACTACTCAAGCAATTTCTGATGAGGTTCTATCCAACATAAAAATAGATAGGGGTAAGTATATATCTTCGCCATCGGATGGTAAGATATATCGTTATGATTTTACGGAGGATGGTATAAGTTATAGGATAATACCTTCTGTAAAAGGCTTACAATTTCAAACGTCGGGTAACGAACATAACGAGAAGGGGTTCATAACGGAAAATCCTTCTATTAGGTTAAAGATGGTTGAGAAAAGAATGAAAAAGTTACTAAGTTTTAAGGATAATTTTACTTGTTATGAGGACATTGGGAAAGATCCCAAAATTAGTATCATTACATATGGAATGAATTATCACATTGTTAAAGAGGTGTGTACAACTTTATATGAAGCGACTAATATTCCGGTTAGGTTAATAAAGTTGGTTGTTTTGTATCCCTTCCCTACGGAGAAAATTGAACAGTTTACCTATAACTCTGACTTATTAATTTTTGTCGAGCAAAATTATTTGGGTCAAGTTAGGAGATTGTATTACATGTTTGGGGGAAACAAGAAAAGTATATTGGTTAGGAAATATGATGGTGAACCATTTTATTTTGAAGATCTGCTAGAAAATCTTAAGGTTGCTATTCTCCAGCGCTCTAGAGTTTGAAAAGGGTTTAGAACGAATGTAGTAAATGAAGGTTGGTTTTTTGACAATATTCCCCCACTTAGTTAATTATATGATACAGAATTTGTCTTTAACTAAAAGATCTATTAGAAGACAGAAAGTTGAGTTTAAAGTAGTGGATGTAAGGGGATTTTGTAAGGATAAGCATTTGCAGGTTGATGACTATATTTTTGGATCTAAGAAGGGTATGATAATGAGATTTGATGTTCTTTTGGAATCTCTTATTTACTGTAAAAATGAGTTTGTTAATCCGTATGTGATACTGCCTTCTCCGAGGGGTAGGGTGATTTGCCAGTATACTATAAAGGATTTGTCTAAGTTAGATGAATTGATTTTCATTTGTCCGAATTATGAGGGGGTTGATGATAGGATTTTAAGGTTTGTAAACGAGGAATTATCGATTGGTGATTATGTGATTAGTTCTGGTGAGTTGGCTTCTTTTGTAATACTTGAGGCGATATTAAGATATAAGTTTATTGATTCTGAGCAACCTTTGGTGGATAAAGCCAGTGTACTTGATGACAGTTTTAACTATGCAGGTATGGATTGCTTACTGGAACCCTTGCAATATACTAGACCTAGAGTACTAAAGTTTAATAATTTCGAGATACCGGTTGAGGAGTATGTTTACTCTGGAAATCATGAACAAATACGTAAAAATAATATTAAGAATGCTATTAACCTAACAATCTTTAAAAAACCGCATTTGATAAAAAAGTTTCTAAATAAATATTACAATACGGTTGATAAGAAGCTTATTTTTGAAGCTTTCCTAGATTTTTGTTTCCCTTCATGATAATCTATTTGCCAAAGACTAAACTTTGTATTGAGGTTCCGGATAGTCTTAACTTATCTTTTGATAGGTTGTATGTTTTTAGCATAAGAAAGTATTTTTTCTTAGGAATTCCTTTAAAGAGCTATCCAAAAATAAGCACAAAGATAGTAAAAATAGCTAAACCTAGAATTGTTGATTCAATCCAAATAGATAATTTAAGTATCTTACTTGATAGTTTTTGCAAGATTGTAGATAGCATTAATTTAAAAAGCCTTATTAGCTATTTGTACAAGGGTTTGGATAAGATTATTGATATGCTTATTGAGTACAGAAATTTGATTAAAATTCAATTTAAAGGAATTATAAAAATCTCTCATAGTTCGATTTACAAAATAGAGCATAATTACTTAGATGGGTATAGTACGGTTTTTGTAGAGCTAAAAAAATTTAGTAAACAGCATATACAAAAAGTGATAAGGGGTTTAAGGAGGAAAATAAAAAGAAGATTCAAGTACGATTTTGATTATGTCTTTGAACCCAAAAATTTTGATTTACTAGGTAAGTTGAGTGATGAGGGTTCAAAATTTGCATATAGGTTTGTTCGTAGAAATAAGAAGGATCGAACTAAGCTGGATAAGATAGTTGATGAATCCAAGAAAAACTTACTTATTGTTTATGATTATAAGTTGATAGGTGATAAGATTGATTTTGAAGATTTGGTTTTGCCTGTGTGGGGTCTTCTTCTTTACAGATTTTTTGATAACATAGTTATTGATTATTTTCATTTTTGGGGGGTGTTTTATGAATTATTTTTAAAGTTGGGATCAAAGCTAGTTTTTTATTCTTACATTCCGGTTTTTGGAAACTATAGATCGTACTTTGACATTTACAAGCAGAGTATAATAAGTGACTTTGTGGAAATAAAGGAAAAGCTTATTTTTGAGAGTTATTCTGTCTGGGATGTTGAGAAAATGGTGTCTGGCCAAGGTACCAATTATTTTTTTATTTTTAGCTTGAGTTCTGGTTTTAATAGGATTTACTGTGGTTATTGTAAAAAATCTCCATATTGTGAGGTTTGCAATTCTGTGCTTAGATTATTTAAAAATAATTATCTTCGATGTCCCAAATGTAAAATCAAGTATGATTTTTTTCATTGTCAGTATTGTAATAAGTATGAATGGAAAATTACGAAGATAAGTTATAGTGAGAAATTTGCTGGAGATAGGGTAAAATTTTTAGACTTCTTGCCATTTGATTTTGCTTATTATGTTGGGAAAGAGAAGGTGGTTGTTGGGATAGATTACTTTTCACTATCAAAACCTTTCATAGTAAAGGAGTTAAACCTATGGTATATTCTGTTTAAAGTTATAAATGAGTTAAATGTTGAATCATTGTTTTTGTTTAATACGGAAGATTTTTCAACTTTTGACTATTTTCATCAGTTTATATATTCGAATGATTTTGAGGATTTGATAGATAGGTTGGTAGAGTTGGTTGAGATTGAAAATAGGATAAGACAAATGGTATAGGCGGTTAGGTTTTAAGACATATGGTTTGCTTAATTTGTTCATATAGTTGTTGTATGTTAGGATTGATAAGTTTTTGTTTTATGGTATGATTGTTTATTTGTAGGAAAATATTGAGTTCGATGGTGTTGTCTTGTTTTATTTGTGCGTTTATACCGAGAGGGAATGAACATCCCAATTCTAATAGTCCCATTAATTCTCTTTCTATGGAGACTTCTTTTCTATGTTTAGGGTTATCTATTTGTTGTAGTAATTCGGATAGGTAGCTATGTTTTCGAGTTTGGATGGCTATTGCTCCTTGTCCTGGGCAGGGAACCATTTGGTCTATTGGGAAAATGTAACTTACTAATTTTTCTAGTTTTAGCCTTTTAATTCCTGCGTAGGAGAGTACGATAGCGTCGTACTCTTCGTTCTTGAGTTTTTTTATTCTACTATCTACGTTTCCTCTGATTGGTTTGATAATTAGGTCATTTCTTAGCATTTCAAGTTGGATTTTTCTTCTAAGGCTTGATGTGCCTATTATTGATTGTGGTTTTAGTTCCCATAGGTTGAGGTTGTTTTTTGATATTAATACGTCATTGGGTTCTTCTCTTAGTGGAATTGCTGCTATAGTTAGGTATGGATGTATTTTGTAGGGAACATCCTTTAAACTATGAATAGCAATATCTATTTCTTCTTTTATTAGGGCTTCTTCAAGTTCTTTAACGAAGGAATTGGTTGTGAATATGTTTTTATCTCCGCTTGTTTTTATAGTTATTACGTAGAAGTCAAGGTCTGGGAAATAGAGTTTTAGGAGTTCGAGGATAATATTTGTTTGTGTTAGAGCTAATTTTGATCCTCTGGTGCCAACTACTACTTTCCTTTTCTTTGTTTTTATGTATAAATCTTTTATCACTTGTATAGGTTTTTCTAGAGTTTGGTTGATTATTTTTTGATTCACATACTTCAGAAAGTCTTTGATTTCTTTTTCATCTTTTTTTTCTATTATTTTTATGATTTCGCTGTAGTATTTGTTTATCTTTTCTTCAGCTATTGTCAGGGGGTATTGGTAGAGAGATTTTATTTCTTCTCTTATTTCATCTACTATCAATTTATTTATGAATTCGTTAACTTTGGAGTTAAGGAATGTGTGAATTATTTTTTGGTCGTCTAAATTATGATAGATTGGGTAGAGTTCTTTTAGTTTGTCTAGGTCAAATAATGTATATTTTTTAGCAAGGGTAGGAGAGATAGTTCTTGGTACTGACAGGTCAAAAATTATTGAATCTGGTGGTATATAGTCTTGATCTTCTAGTATATATTTGTTTTCATTGGTTGCGGATATTATAATGATTTTTTCGTTTAGTTGAGAGATTTTTTGTTTTAGTAATTGTTTAGGTATTCCTTCAGAATTGGAAAATATAGTGATATTTTTAAAATGCTGTTTGAGAGTTGAGTGGATAGCTTTGTTTACTGAGCCGTACCCTACCAAAATTAGGGGGGTTTGTGAAGGTGTATTTTTTATTGTTTCGTAAACTATTTGGGCAAGATTTTGTTGATGAGTTTTTAGTTTTGGGAGAATAAATGTGTGGAATTCTTTATGTATTGAAAAGCATGATAGGATAAGTTGTTGTAGGATTGGATTTATTTTATTTTGTTGATTTTTGAAATGTTTTTTTATTTGGTTTATGATGTCGGTTTCTGCAAAGATTTGTGATTCTAGACCGCAAGCTATTTTGAATAGATGCTTTATTGCCTCTATGCCAGTTCTTAATTTAGGGTCTATGCCTGGAAATACATTTTCTCTGAAATTCTCAATTTCAGATCGATCTGACAAAAGGAAAAAGGATACTCTATTGCAAGTGAAGAGAGCGAAGAAATCAGATGGTTTTATTTTTGTTCTTAGTTTTTCTAGTTCTTCTGGGGTTTGGTAATATTTTTCCCTTACTTCCAGGGGAGTTTGTTTATCTATTTCCAAATTGTGTATTTTTTTTATTATTTCCATCGGCTTAATTATAAAATTAATTTTTATTTTTTTATAACCTCTATGTTTGATAGAGATTGTAAGGTAAAAGGGTTTTTTTAAAGAAATAAATAATCGTGAGAGAGCATAATTTTTTTGAAATTGTAATGATACTTGTAATTATTCTATTTTTTGTTTTGTTGTATAGTAGATTTTATGTATGTGATGATCAAGTAGGTCAGGGTATATATGAAGCGAAAACATTCTTACCTTCTGCAAAGGGAAATACAGTAGCGATTATATTCTACTATTCTGATAGAATTTATACTTTTTATGCTGCAAGATCTTTTACAAATCTATACATAACTTCTAGAGGTTATACTATAAGATCTACCATTTTTCTTGATCGATTTTCAAATCTCGAAGAATATTTATTTGTAAAAAATCATCTTGTACATAAAAAACCTATTTTTATACATCTTTCTCCTGATAATTCTTTTCTATACTTTAATAATCAGGTATATAAATTGGAGCATGATTTAAGGATGAAAAGTTATAGGATATTTGATAAAAATGTAGTTGATTTGCAGGTGAATGTCTACCTACGAAGTATTTTAGATTTAGGTGACAAATTAAAGCTAAAAAAAATTGAGTTTAAGATCGCATTGTTGAAAAAACGATAGTAACTTCGGAAATGGAAAAAATAGAGGATAAAGTAGGTAAGAGGAAAAATACTTCGGAGGATCAAAAAATAGTAAACCTTTTTATCAAAAACTCTCAAATTTTTGAGGGTTTATCTAAGCATGAAATTCAGAATTTAGTTAATCAAATTAGACTTAAAAGGATATCCAAAATTCAAAAAATATCTTTTAAAGATTTGGAATCCAAGCAGAATAAGGCGTACCTTACAAACTACTGTTTTCTATATAGCAATTACGTATTATTCCTGGTAGAGAATAACTATAAAAATGTAGTGATTGATACTTTTTACCCCTATGAGTTGATTGATTTTGAACTATTAAAGGTGGTTCCTGAGGGAAGTTTTATAATACCCCGTAAGACTATTATTTTTATGATCCCTGATAATACTCAAACCAATCAATTATTTAGAAGAAGGATCGAGGAAAACAAAAAGAAAAGAATTAGGCAAAAATATCTTGAATTAGCTAACTATAAATCTCTTGACAGTCTTAACAAACTACTATATTTTCTATATTCCTACGCAAAAAGAGCTAAGAATAACAACTATTATTTACTAATCAATAACAAAAAGTGGATATCGTACATAATTGGTAACTCTCATGAAGTGATTGTTAGGAATTTTAAGAAAATCCAGAGAATGAATTACATACAACAGGGGAAGGATGGAATAAAAATAGATATTCAGAGGTTAGAGCAATGGGCAAAAAAGTTAAAAATTATACAATAGTACTGTTATTTATCCTACTTTACCTCGTTTATTCTAAAGCGGCTGATATAACGCAAGAAATACAAAAATATATTGATAACAAAGATTATCACAAAGCTATAGAGATTTTAGAGTCTAAAAAATCCTCTTTGGGTTTGGATTACTATTGTACTATGGCAATAATTTATGCTAACTTAAACAAAGATTATGTCCCAATTTTGAAAAATGCCAAAGAAATATTCGTAAGTAATGTAAAGCAGGAAAATCAGAAAAACAAAAATTTTTCCAAGATTTTATACACATTCGGTTATATAGAGTACTATATAAAGCAGAGCATTTACAACTCTGAGATATACTTTAAGGAGGCTATCAGGTATGATGAAAATAATGTGAAGGCTATAGTAGCTATAGCACAGGTTTACTATGATAAAAACGAGACTGAAAAATCTGAGCAAATGCTTGATAAAGCCTTTGATATACTTAAACAAAATAAACAACTAACGCCTGAATTCTTAAAGATATATAGTCAAGTTTTAATTGAAAACAAAAGATATACTAAGATTATAAACATACTAAAGCCATATATAGATAAGTACAGTATAGTCAAGTTATTCTATGCTAAGGCTTTAACTTTTGTAGATGAGAATATAGAGGCTAATAGAATTATAGTGGACTTTTTAAGGCAGAATTCAGATAATTTAGAGGCTTACTATATTCTTGGTTTAACTTACAAGGGATCTAAGGCTAAAATTAACGAAGGGATAGATTTAATAGAAAATCTTAATCCTGAAAAAAATGATAGATATTACCTAAAATTAGCACAGTTTTATGAGGGTCTGGGAGACGTAGAAATGGCTATTAATTACTACGATAAAGTTCTGTCCATGAATAAAACAAACGAGAAATACTATGTACTTGCAATAACATATGCTATAGATACTGGTTTTACTTCAAGAGCTATTAATTGGGCTTGGGAATACTATAATATGAACCCACAAAACTTTTACTCTAATCTATTTCTAGCAATGTGCTATGAATATCAAAAACAATTTGAGTATTCAAAGAAGTACTACTATCAGGCTATTGAAATAGATCCTTCCAGATATGAGCCTTATGTTAGACTTGCATGGATAGTTCTTGAGCAAGAGGCAGATTTTAACTTATCGGCTGAAATTCTTCTGAAAGGGTACAATAACGTAAAAGATAGTTACTACAAAAATAGGTTTAAAAAAGCTTTGAAGGATTTAGTAGAACTTGAAGAAGAATTCAAAAGAAGATATAAACAGAAAACTAACCAGGAAATATCAAAACCAATAAGACCGGATCTAAAGGAAAAGATTATGAACATTATAAGAGAGAATTGAAGATAAGGAGGAATCTGTATGAATTTGTACGAGTATCAAGGAAAGAAGCTATTCCAAAAATATGGTATACCAACCACACAGGGAATACTAATATCCAAAGAGCAAGAGAATGATTACATATATTTACAGGAATTACAGCAGCAGTTAACTTTTCCGGTAGTTATCAAAGCCCAGGTAAAGGTAGGTGGAAGAGGTAAGGCCGGTGGTATTAAAGTCGCCAAAAATAATGAAGAATTTATGAAATATATAAAGCAGATCTTAAATATGCAAATAAAAGGTGTAAAGGTGAACAAAGTTCTCATAGACCAGTATATCCCCATAGAAAATGAAATGTATATGAGTTTTATGATAGATCGTAGTAAGTGTAAGGTTATATTTATTTTCTCTGCTTGTGGAGGTGTAGATATAGAGGAGATAGCGGAGAAAAACCCAGAAAAAATATCAAAGCAGTATTTGGACAATAGAGATTTACTTGAACATCAAATAAGAGATACTATACTAAAGGTATACAATACTGATTTAAATATTGCCAAACAAATAGAGTCGATAGCAATCAAGCTATACAGGTTATTTAAAGAAAATCACTGTGTACTTGCAGAGATAAATCCTTTGGTTACCTATGGTTCTGGCTTAATTGCTTTAGATGCTAAAATAATCTTAGACGAGAATGCTTTTGCATATATAGAGGATGAATTAGAAGAAGATGAGGAAAGGTCACCTATTGAACAGGAAGCAAAGGATTCTGGTATAGCATATGTTGAGCTTGACGGGAATATAGGAGTAATAGGTAATGGTGCTGGATTAGTTATGTATACGATTGACTTGATAAACTTGTATGGTGGTAAAGCGGCAAATTTTCTAGATGTTGGCGGTGGAGCAAGAGCAGAGAAAATTAAGCAGAGTATAAACCTGGTTATGAAAAATCCCAAAGTTAAGGGTTTATTCATAAACATATTTGGTGGTATAACCAGATGCGATGAAGTAGCTACTGGAATTCTACAAGCTTATCAGGAGAATAACTATACTACTCCTCTTGTGGTTAGACTTCAAGGAACTAATTATGAAGAAGGTAAAAGGATATTGCAAACTCTTAAAGAAAAGTTGAGTTTTGAAATAACAGAATCTGCAGAGGAAGGAGCACAAAAAATAGTAAGCATCATCAATAAATGAAAGGCATTGAATATCTAAATCAAATAGAGGGTAAGATCATAGAAATTCTGAAATTTTATAATCAGACTTCCTATTGTCCATATTCGAATTTCAGGGTATCTGCTTGTTTAGTGATAAGAAATAATAAACTTAACGAACTTAATTTTGTTGGTGGATGTAATGTGGAAAATTCATCGTATGGGTTAAGTATATGTGCTGAGAGAAACTTGATTTTCAAATGTATTTCTGAAGGCTATTTTCCTGATGGTAAAAATCTGGACTGGATATTCTTATGTTTATACGTACCTGTCAAAAAATTTATTTCTCCCTGTGGAGCATGTAGACAAGTAATTTCGGAGTTTGTTGATGATATACCGATTGTTATCTATAACCAAGAACTTCAAAGGAAGGTTTTATATTTGTCAGAAATATTTAAGGAAAGATTTTCTCCAACGGACTTAAAAAATTTTCAGTAAAGAAAGGAGTATAGGTATGAAAGGAATAGTAGTTACAAAGCTTATTTTAGTCTTATTTTTGGTTTTGATGATAAGTGGAGCTTCTGCAAAAGAAACAATAAATGTGGTTTCATATATTACAAATTCATCAATAGAGAATATTTTAACTAAGCGTATTAACAGTGTAAGTCAGTCAAAAGTTTTGTCTTTATTTGAGGTTAGGTATCAGAATTTTAATAGTGTAAAAGATTTCATTGATAGAATTAGAAATAGAGATGTTGACATTGTTGTATGTCCTGTTGCAATGAAGGAGATAGTACAGAGAAAAATATCTGCTAATTATAGATACTGGAATGAGTATTTTTCTAAAGCACCAACTTTCTATGCTGTTTACAAGACATATACGTTTGATTTCATGAAAAAATTAAGTTATGATGGAGAAAATGTAGAATTTTTGCCTCTTTTTGCCTACTCGTTTTACTATGATAGTTCTTTCCCAAATAATTTATCAAATCTAAATGTTATTGAGCTTCTTACAGTATATGATGTATTTTCAAAAGCTACTGACTATGTAAGTTTTTACTTAAAATATATTGCTTCAAAGAGGGAAGAATCATATATTTATCCTCTTAACGGGACATTACCAAAGGATAATGTAAAAATTTTGAACTTGAATGAAGGATTTATTAGGGTTGATACACCTTGTGTTGTTTACGGAGTTTTTGTTACGAATTTATCTGCAGATGTTAATAAAATCAATGCAACAAATTTCTTAGCAACTAAGATATGGGATTTCGAAACACAGATAGATTTAACACTTGAAGTAGGGGTTTTGTGTTCAGATAAAAATACTACTTTACACCCAGGATTTGTTCAAAAACTAAAGGATAAAAGATTCTCTTTATTGTATAACAGCAAACTGGGTAAGTTAACGGAGTATAAGATAAACTATAACTTATTCAATGATGTTATTCTGATGATTTTGAATAATGTTAATGCTGAGAATATAGTTGGTTATTTGAATTCCTTTCTTTATAGTCCATTAGTTAATACAGAACTTCTCTATTCTAGCTATTCTAATTTGATTATACGGAGTGGTTTTAGGAACTATGTTCTAGCTGTATTCTCGGATAAAATGGAGATTAAAAAGCTAGTTTACTCGAACGATTTTATTAATCAGCAAATAGGAGTATTCGAAAAAGTAGTTAAACATAAAAATAAGCAAATAAAAAGATACCAATCGAAAAAAATATACGATATAATATTTTTGATTCTAAATGAAGATAAGAGAATATTTGATATCGAAAACTATGGTATAAAAGTAAAGGAAAAAAATCCGTTAACAATAATTCACACTGACAAAAAGCAAAATTTAGTATTCATCAAAAGAAAAACTCCTAATCATAATGTTGTACTAATCGCTAGGTAAGTTTCGAGCATTTAGTATGCATGTAGTTAAGATTAGAAAGTACTCTGTTTATGTGATTATTTTTATTGTTGAATTTTTAATCTTATACGGATACTTTATTGTTTTGGATAAGATTAAGCTAAGTAGATATTATTTTCAGATGCAACAAAAATCTATTTACAATATTGATTATTCTCTTTCAAAGGGTTATGTTGATACGTTTTTTTTATCTGTGAGGGATTACATTATTTGGGAGGGACAGGAAGGCAAGTTAATAGAAAGAAAGCAGAGAATAGAAGATTTACTTAGGAATAATTTTCTAACTTCTGATGCTTACTATTTGTCTAAAGCACTGCTAGACAAAGATAACAGACCTTTTTTTCTAAAGAATGCTATGCAATCAAATGATGTTTACATAAAATATATTGCCTCCGTGTATTACTACATTTTGGTCAGTAGACAGTTATCAAAAGCTCTAGCAAGTAGTTATCAAGATTGGAAGGAGAATATTGATCCTAAATACAGATGGATTCTGGATTTGGTTGATAAGCCTCTTTTCAATATAGCCAAAAATTACCTACTTGTAAGTAAATTGAAGGATGTAGCAATCAAATCACCTAATCCAATATTGTCTTCTATATGCATAGCTGCTTTGATAGCGGTTGAGTACAAAGATGAGACTTTTTACAGTCGTTTTTTAAGCTCTAATTATCCACTTCTATTCGTAGTTTGTACTGTTGGGTTATACGTAACCTCATCGAGTTCACAACTTAAAGAGCATCAGAAATATAGTTATTTTATATTTAATAAGCCAGATTTGTATAGGTATTATAGCATTCTACTGATTGTCAAGTATTCCAAACCTTCGATTTATAGATTTCTTTTAAGTTCTGATGTTAAGGATTATAAAGAGCATACTATTTGTATTTTGATGATGATAAACTAGGGATAATAAGTCGGGTTTTTTTATGGAAGACTTGATCCTGAATATCAAAAAAACAATAAACTATGGAGATTTTTTTGGTAAGTATTTGAAATTGAAGAGGGTAGGCTCTACGTATATGTCAATATGTCCGTTTCATGCTGATAGTCAACCATCATTATCAGTAGATTTAGAAAGGGGATTGTGGTATTGTTTTGGCTGTAACAAAGGAGGGGATGTTTTCAATTTTGTTATGGAGATGGAAAACTGTTCATTCAAAGAAGCTCTTTATTACTTAGCTGATATTCTTAATATACCACTTCAGGATAACCAGAACCTGGAAAGGTTGAAAGTTAAGATTGATTTTGAGTTGTATGAAAAGATATTGAGTTTTTATAGTAATGTTCTGAACAAAACAGAGGTTGGTCAAAGGGCTAGGAAATATCTGGAATCTAGAAAAGTGGGATCAGAAGTTTGGAAAAAATTCAGTTTGGGATATTGCCCCAAAAATATCAAAAATCTTCTAACTTTTTGTCAAAAAAAAGGAATAAGTATTGAATCACTGGTTAAAGTTGGATTAGTTTACAAAAAAGGAGAAGATTATCAGGAAATACTTAGTGGAAGAATTGTTATACCTATTTTTTCACACAATAGTAAGATATTAGGATTTGCGGGCAGAACGATTGAGGATGAACAACCAAAATATATCAACACTATAGGCTTAAATAAATCTTCTACTTTATATGGCATTAATCTTGCTAAGAGTTATATAAAGTCTACAGGTAACGTTTTTTTAGTTGAGGGATATTTTGATGTATGGGCTCTTCATAGTATAGGTATCCAAAATGTTTTGGGTTTGATGGGAACTTCTATAACTAACAATCAAATTCAATTAATCAAAAGATATTGTTCTGAGGTGATACTAACTTTAGATTCTGATAAAGCAGGACAAATTTCTACTTTTAATCAATTGGTTAAGTTAGTATCAGAGAACTTGGTTGTAAAAGTGGTTATAATACAAGAAGCAAAGGATCCATCTGAATTACTATCTATTGATTCCCAAAAGCTTATTGAAAATTTGAACAATATCAAGTCTGATATTGATTACTTAACTCAATGTTATCTTTCCACTATTGATATATACGAAAGGCAAAAATTTTTGGAAAAATTCATAGTACTTTTCCTACAAAGTGTGAAAAAAGAAATAATAAGAGAGGAATATATTAAGAAATTTTCAAAAGAATCTTCTTTACCGTATACTTACTTAAGAAGATTGATAAAAAGTAAAATTGTATCAGATATAAGTTTGCAACAAAGAATAGATCTAGAAATATACTTTGCTATTTTTTGCTTCGTTAACTTCGATATTTTTGAGAAGTATTATACAAGTGAATATCTAAAAGTGCAAAGAGATTACTTTGAAAAGGATAAGGCTTATATATTGTTTAAATATTTAGAGGAATGCGTTAGCAAAGGGATTCAACCAGCACAGAAAATCATTCATGACAATAATCTCACAGAAGAGCTAAAAATGGTTGTCAAAAACACAATAAAGCTAGATTCAAAAGAAAGGGAACTTTATTTTCTTGAATTATACAACAATTTAAGAAAAAAGTACTTGGTTAAGGATTTAAAGGAATATATCAAAAAGGGTAACTATGAAAAAGCAAAGGAAATTGAAGAAGAACTTAGAAAATTGTCAAGAAACAAATAAACCTGCGGAAATCAAGGCAGATAAAATAGACTTAGAGGAGATATACAGTAAGGTTAAAATTGGTTCATTTAATGACTATGGTTGGGCTATAGAGAATTATAGAAATTTTAAGGGTATTACACGCGAGCAAGAGTTGAAAATAATAAATGATGCTAAGCAAGGGAAAATGGAAGCCAAAATAATCCTCATTTCTTTGGTTTTCCCATATATAATTAAGCTGTATAAAACTATGAACAAGCAATCAGATTACATGGACTATATTTCTGACGGCATTGCTGCTTCTTTGGAAGCTATTCAAAGATACGATCTAAAAAGATATAACGTAAGGTTTTCAACTTATGCAGCCTACTGGATATACCACTCAATTTTGAGAAGTACTTATCAAGAAACAACCGTCAAAGTACCTGTTTCTATCTACTCTGAGTACTCCAAATTCATAAAAGCATATAACCAGTATATTCATCAATATGGATGCAAACCAACTATAAATGAATTGATAGACTATATCTTTGGAGAAGAAGTAAGAAAAAAAATAAAGCAAGAAAATCCTGAACTTTCAGAAAAAGACGATATTTTCAAAAGGATTTATAATTTGAAAATATCAGATCTGAAGGAGAAGTATTCTAGAATAATAAATTTTATGTCTTTGAAGTCAGAAATTTCTTTACAGGATGTTAGATTTTCTAATAGCACTAAAACAATTGAAGAGTTTATAGAAAGTGAACAATATGATGAACCTGAAACTGACTTAACACAAAGGGATATAAAAGAAAACATAATAAGAAATGTAATGACCTATCTTGATGACGAAGAAAAGATAATAGTTCTTGAGTATTATGGATTACTAGATAATGAAGGGAAAACACTTGAGCAGATAAGAGATATAATTTTTTCTGTATTTGGTAAAAAGTATTCAAAAGAAAGAATTAGGCAAAAACTAAGGAATGCTAACTTTAAACTGAGAAAAGTTTTATCAAAAGAGATGGAAGGATTTCTAAAGGAGGGGTATTAATGAAAACATTTTTAAGAGATTTAAAAGCTTTTTGGGTTTTAGATAGTAGATCAAATCCTGCTTTGGAGGTATGGGCTTTCCTAGAAAGAAATGGAAGTATGTACTATGACAATTTCATAGTTCCCTCAGGAGCTTCTACTGGTGATTTTGAAGCTCTTGAACTTAGAGATAACGATCAAAATTTTCATGGTAAAGGACTTTCTAAAGCTATACAATCTGTGTATTACATAAGAGATAGACTTAAGGATCAGGTGGTGGACGATTTATTTGAAGTGGATAGAAAGATAAGGGAACTGGATGGAACGGAGAATAAAAGTAGATTAGGAGCAAATGCAATACTTGGGGTTTCAGTAAGTATTGCTAAAGCCTTATCCAAATCTTACAACTTACCATTTTTCAAATATATTAGCTTACTAAGCGGTTCAACAAAATACTTCTTGCCAGTTCCATTTATGAATATAATTAATGGTGGAGTCCATGCGGACAATCAATTAGATTTTCAAGAATTTATGATATGCCCAATAAACTTTGATAGTTTTTCTGAAGCCTTAAAAGCAGGCAGTGAAATTTACAATCATCTAAAGAAAATATTAAAGCAAGATGGTCATAGTGTATCAGTTGGTGATGAAGGAGGATTTGCTCCCAACATAGACTGTCCTTTTGTAGCATGTGATTACATACTTAAAGCCATAGAAAAAGCGGGCTATACTGACAAAGTTTTTATAGCTCTTGACGTTGCTGCTAGCTCTATGTATAAGGATGGAAAATATGCCTACAAGAATAGTTATATTTCTTCTGAACAACTCTCTGAAATATATTCACAATTGATAGAAAAATACCCAATAATATCTATAGAAGATCCTTTTGATCAGGAGGATTGGCAAGCTTGGATCAAATTCACTCAAAAATATGGCAATCGAATAAGAATAGTTGGTGATGATTTATTTGTTACGAATACTAAAAGACTTAGTAAAGGTATAGAACTAAAAGCAGCAAACTCTATCCTTATTAAATTAAATCAAATTGGAACTCTTACGGAGACAATAGATGCTATTAATTTGGCAAATAGTAATAATTTTAGCTGTATTATTTCTCATAGATCTGGAGAGACGGAAGATAATACGATTTCTCACCTAGCTGTAAATATTTCATATTGTATAAAGTCTGGTGCCCCAGCTAGAAGTGAAAGAAATTCTAAATACAATGAACTAAGAAGAATTGAGGAGTTCTATAACATACCATACATATCTAATAAGTTTTTTGTCCAAGCCTTAGTATCAAAAATATGAATATAGGAATATATTCTGGAACTTTTAATCCAATCCACATTGGACATGTAACCGTTATCAACTACTCAATTGAAGAATTAAAACTAGACTTACTTTACGTGGTGCCAAATAAATATCCCGTTCATAAAAAAAGAAAGTACTTTCTTGAACCATCCTTAAGAATTCAAATGATCCAGTATACTTTGGAAGAATCAAAATACTATCACAAGGTGCAGATATCGGACTTTGAGATAACAAGTAATCAGGATTCCTATTCCTATATAACTGTCGATTATTTTAGAAAGAAACATCCCATTGATACACTTTTTTTCATAATTGGTATAGATAGTTTAATTTTTCATTTTTGGCATAATTTTGATTCTATATGGGAAAAAATAGACTACTTTGCAGTTATAAACAGAAACATAGAAAGTGAAGATTTAAAAATTTACATGAAACAGAAATTAGAGGACCTCAAAAATAAAGCGTTAGAATACAATGAAATTTTACTTAAAATATTAGATACTTACTTAGATATCGACAAAAAATTTATTTTGTTAAAAATCCCAAGAATAGAAATTTCTTCTAGTTTAATTTGGCAAAGACTAGAGGAATCAAAAAGTATAGATTATTGGGTAAATGAAAAGGTAAAAAAGATATTGTATTCAATTCCGCTTGGGGGCGAAAAGCGGAATACAAATCCCCCACAAAAACAGAACTATGAACATACTAGATAAAATATTAAACCTACTCTTTCAAGAAAACGGCGAAGGACTGTTCCTGGTGGAAGATATTCCGCCTTTTATAAGATATAGGGATAAAAAAATTCAAAACATCATAGATGAAAAACTAGAGAGAGATAAAATAGAGGAGATATTGAGAATATTTATGAATGAAAAAGATATGTCGGATCTAAAAACGAATGGATACTGGTTGGGTAACTATGTTACAAGTAATGGTTTACCTTTCAGCTGTATAGTTTTTTCACAAAAAGCTAAAATGTCAGTAATATTTTCTCCCGCTGTAATAGAAACTGTTAAGTTGTCGAGTTTAGATTTACCCGTTCAATATATTGAAGCTTTGAATAAAAACAAAGGATTAATAATAATAGCTGGGCCTAAAAAGAGTGGTAAAACTACTATTTATAACGCATCTATAGATTATATTCTTGAAAATCGAAGCGTTATGGTTGCTAGTATCGAAGAATTTATTGAGAAAGAATTTTCTAACAATAGAGGTATTATTTATCAATTTGTAATCGGTAAAGATTGTGGTTTAGTAAAAGATGCTTTGGGAATTGTAAGAAGACTAAAACCTGATATAGTTGCTATTCAGGAAATTATAAACTATGAGTATTTGGAAATGGCATTGGATTTAGCTCTTAGTGGATTGCTTGTTATTGCTACTATTAACGCGGATGGAATAGTATCTGTACTAGAAAAAATTGCTGGTATGTCTGGAGAAAATAAAAACAAAGTATTTAGATATCTTTCTATGGTTTTGGAGATTGTTATATCTGGTAACTTGTTTACTTCTAATGAAGGTGATTTGAAGTATATTTATGATTTTTATTTCAATGATCCAGAATTTGTCAAACCGCTTTCAATGGGTGATATAAATGAGGTTTACTTGAAGATGATTGAAAGAAGAGAGAAAGGGTATAGAGTACAAGAATATACCCTTAAAGCTTTAGTTAAGAAAGGGGTTATTTCAGAGCAGGAAGCTTTACTTAAGGCTGCAAGAATTAATGATTTCAAGAGGATTATGTTGAGTCCTTACTAAGGGGGTGATTGAGTGATAATAATCATTCCCCTTCTTTTACTTATACTTGTAATAGTATCGTATTTTATACCGGGAGTGACTTTTAATTTATTGTGGGTATATTTAGTAATAGCTCTTGGTGCTACAGGTTTACTTATTTTTTTGTTTTTTTTAGGTATGTTGGATTTAGGTGGAGATGGGGATGTTCATTCAGTAGCTGATCATCATTCGGTGCATCACGATACTTCAGGAGCTGACCATGGAGGTGGATTGCCGCTATTTGTTACTTCTCCTTCCGCGGTACTTATCTTGTCTGCTTTGTTCGGAGGATTTGGGTTAATCAGTCATAGTATACTGTTTTTTCTACCTTCAAGGGTTAAAGATCTGGTGTCTATTTTTGTTTCTACTTTCCTATCTTTGTTCATATATGCTTATGTAGTAAAAGTGGTTTTGTCTTTTCTCAAAACTAGTAGTATTGTAAAGAGTGGATCTTATTATGAAGGTAAGGAAGCAGAGGTTTTATATGATATACCTGAAGATGGATTCGGGAAAGTAAACGTAAAAACTGAGGATAAAATAGAACAGTTACTAGCTAAAAGTGAGGATGGGTCTAGAATACCTGCTGGACAAATTGTAAGAATAAAAAAACATATGGGTACTTTTGTTATAGTTGAAAAAATATAGGGAGGGTATAAGATGATAAAGAGGAGAATATCTAGGATAGTAAGGATAGGAGATATTGTTATTGGTGGTGGAAATCCAGTAGTTGTTCAAAGTATGGTTAAATGTCCAACTACCAATGTGGAGGAGGTTATTAGGCAGTTAAATATTGCTAAGCAAGCTGGAGCTAGGGTAATGAGAATAGCCGTGCCAGATAAGGAAGCAGCATATGCTTTGAAAAAGATAGTTCCAAATTCTCCTGTTCCTTTGGTGGCCGATATACATTTTGATTATAGACTAGCTTTGATGTCAATTGAAGCAGGTATACATGCTCTTAGACTAAATCCGGGAAATATACTTGATTCACCCCAGGGAAACCTATCGAGATATGATAAACTTGAGCAAGTTGTAAAGGCTGCGAAAAACGCTCAAATACCCATTAGAATAGGTGTTAATAGTGGTTCTCTTCATCCAAAATATCTTGAAAAGTACGGCTATCCTACTTATGAAGCTTTGGTTGAGTGTGCTATTGATGAAGTAAGAATATTAGAGAACATGGGATTCTATGATATAAAAATATCCGTTAAAAGTAGTAATGTAGAGGATATGATATCAGCTTACATGATGTTAGCTGAAAAAGTGCCTTATGCTTTGCATTTGGGAGTTACAGAATCTGGTAGTGGATTGAGTGGATATGTTAAGAGTTCTATTGGTATTGGTACTTTACTTTACCACGGAATAGGAGATACTATAAGGGTTTCATTGACTTCTAGTGTAGAGGAGGAGATAAAATTAGGGTATGAAATATTAAAGGCTTTGGGGTATGAAAAGAGAGGAGTAGAGTTAATTAGTTGTCCTACCTGTGGAAGAATTGAGGTTGATCTGTTTGATTTAGTAGAGAAGGTCAAGAAAGAGGTGGAAAGTGTACAAGAGAATATAACAGTTGCAGTTATGGGTTGTGTAGTTAATGGTCCTGGTGAGGCAAGAAAGGCAGACATAGCTGTGGTAGGTGGAAAAGGTAAAGGAATAATTTATCGAAAGGGAAAAATGATTAAAGTTGCTCCTGAAGATAAACTGATAGATGCCTTTAAAGAAGTCCTCCAACAAGTGGTAAATGAGAAAGCAAATCAAAAGGTGGAAGTAGGTGAGAGTTCATGAGTTATCTGGGATTGATAAGTATCACCCCGATTGGAAGTAAGGAAAGTGTTTCTTCTGATGTAGCTAAAGCTGTAAAGATACTTTCTGAAAACAAGATCAACTATCAGTTAACCTCTATGGGAACTATAATTGAAACTGAAGATCTTGATCAACTGCTAGATTTGGTTAAAAAGATGATAGCTAAAGTAGAAGAAGATAACAATAGGGTTAGTGTAATTTTGAAAATTGACTGTAGGAAAGGGCATAGCAACAGAATGAAATCAAAAGTTGAAAGTGTTCTTCAGAAATTGTAGTATGATATAATGTTAGTCAGAATATATAATTTTGCAAGGAATTACAACCTAGATATTGTCTTTTTTTATACGGTTTTGGTTTTAATCTTTTTCACACCTATTGGTGGGAAAGTGATAGGTTGTGCTGATACGTTTAATCAGTATTTACCGTTGAGAGTTTTTTACAGTAATTGTTTAAGAAGTGGTGATTTCCCGTTGTGGTATCCTTATCAGGGATTAGGTTTGCCTTTTTTAGGTATAGTACAGGCTAGTGGGTTGTATCCAATTAATATTGTTTTATTTAAGTTTCTTGATCCTTATTTTGCTTACAACTTAGGTGTTTACATTCATTTTATTATGGCTCAATTTTTTGGATTTCTGTATGCTGACTATATTTATAGAAAGATAGGATTAGGTAGGTTATATTCTTTTCTTAGTGGATTTTTGTTTGGTTTAAGTGGTTTGATTATATCACATTGTGATTTTGTACCTTTTCAAAACTCTATTCCTTATCTTCCGTTGAGTTTACTGTTTTTGCACTTAATTATAGATGAATGGAATAAATATTGGAGTAGTACGGGATATGGTAAGTTAAGATTATTTTTATGGTTTATGGGGTTGAGTATAAGTTTGGGGTATCAATTTTTGGCCGGATATCCACAAGCTTTTCTGTATACTCTTATATTCCTTTTTTTATTTACTTTATTGATGAATTATCGTTTTATTTTAGTGGTTTTAGCTGCAATAGTGTTTAGTTTCCCTTTGACTTTTATTTTTTTATATGAGTCATTTTCTTTATCTAAAGGATCGATAAGGGATTATATATATTTTGAGACCTATAATCAGGGTAGTTTTCCTTTATATGGTTTACTTAATCAGGTTTTACCTTTTATATATGGTGGTAGTATTAGCAATCCGAGTTATTATGGGCCTTCTACGGGTACTTTGCCTATGGAATTTTTCTTTTATATTTCTGTTTTTGCTCTTCCCTTAACAGTTTTTGCCTATATTAAGATATTTTCCAATCCTGAATTAAGAAGAAATTTATCTATTTACTGCATATTGGGAATTATTTGTTTTGTTTTAGCTATGGGGAAGTATAATTTGATTTTACATTATTTAATGTTTGATTTGCCTATTTATTCGAAGGTAAGGATAGTTGCTAGGCATTTTATGGAGATTGGTTTTATTCAAGCTCTAGTTATACCTGTTGGAATATACTTTATTTTAAATGGGTATACTCAGTTTATTAGATTTATCAAGGTTGCTTTCTTTACTTATTTGTTTGTGGTTTTAGTTTCAATAGGTTTTTTGATAAATCCCGAGATTGGTAGTAAGATTTCTAAGTTGAGTGTCAAGAGTTATGATCTTTATTTTCCACTAGTTTTTGGTTTGCTTTTTTTATGTTCATTGCTTATATACCATTTTCAGAGATATATTAGATTTATCAAAGTAGACAAAACGGAGATTATTTTGGTAATGGTTATTATATTTTTTGTTGAGAGTTGGTTTGTTTTTTATAATTTATATCCATCGTATACTGGTAGTTGGTGGTCAAGAAGGGAAAACCTACAAAAATACTTGGAATACTTTTCCAAGTTTGATAAGGAATACAGAGTTTGTTATTTTACTGGGTTTCCGATAATATTTTCTGGAGTTGTTGAACAAAGAATGCTTAACTATTATGAACCAGTTATACCTTTTAGTTTAGTTGAATTTTTCAAAGTGTGGACTAATGGCTCTTTTATTTATCCAAACGATTATTTGTATATTCTTAACAATGCTATTATTAGTAAATTCTCAGTGAAATACTTGCTTATCAATAAAGAATTTAGAACTAAATACCGTAAGGTTATTGATGTTGGTTCTCTTAGGTTAGTTAATTGGGAATCTTTAAAAAAGGAAACTAAAAGGTCTATGTTTTCAGATTTTGATAGTTTACTTAAATTTTCAAAAGATTTGGAATTTGATTCTAAAAATCAAACTATTGTGTTATCAACTAAATCTAAGTTAACTGTTAGATTTAGTAATAATATGTTTAACAGAGTTATAATGGTTTGTTTCAAAGCTAATGTTAGTAAGATGAGCTTTTTGTATAGGTATAGGAGATTGGCCTTTGAATTAACAGATGGCTTAGGTATAGAGATTAGAGATTCTAAAGATAGGAAAATAGGGTACTATTTCTTGAACGATTATTATATTCCGAATGTTGATTTTAAAAAATTCTGTATTCCCTTTATTTGTGAAATAGATGATTACAATGATTTAGTAGATTTATATGTTGATATTTATGCTGTTAATAGCTATGGTAGGAAGTATGGGATAAAGGATTTGGAGATATATAGTTTCCCTTTAAAGGTTCCTACCTATAATTTAGCTACTGATAAAGAATTTATGGGAAGGGCTTATTTATATGATACTGGATTTATGAATTACGATTTGTACATTAATCCTCAGGCTTTACCACTAATTTTTGTACCTGATGGAATTCATTTTGTAAAGAGTGCTGATGAGATAAAGTATGGTATATTGACTTTAAGGTATGGTATAAAAGACATAGCAATTATGGAAAGTGACAGGAGTATGTTTGAGGGAAGAAAATTTAGTAGACCTACTGTTAAGATATTGAAAGATTCATGGAATTATGTGGAGTTTTATTATAAGAATGATGGAGATGGGATAGTTGTGTTTAATGATTTGTATTATAGGGGTTGGAGAGCTAATTTTAATGGTAATGAGGTTAAAATTTTTAGGGCTAATGGATTAGTTAAGGGTTTATTGATAGGTAGTGGAGAAGGTGTTGTAAGAATTTATTATGAACCTTTCCCGAGAATTTTGTTGTGGTTAAATATTCTGTTTATTTTTGGTTATCTATTTTTGTGGGTTGTACTCTTTCTGCGCTTGCACAATAACAAAAATAATAATTGATATAAACAAGCATCTCTATGTTGAGTAGAATTTGTTATTTTGTTAGAAAATACAACATAGATATTTTACTTCTTTATTCAATTTTGGTTTTAATTTTTTTTGTACCTATTAAAGATAAGGTAATAGGATGTGTTGATACATTTAATCAGTTTTTACCCTTGAGGATTTTTTATAGTAACTGCTTGAAAAGTGGTGATTTCCCTTTATGGTATCCTTATCAAGGATTAGGCTTACCTTTTTTAGGTATACTACAAGCTAGTGGATTGTATCCAATTAATATTATATTGTTTAAATTTTTTGATCCCTATTGGGCGTATAACCTAGGTATTTATATTCATTTCATTATGGTACAATTTTTTGGATTTTTGTATGCTAATTATGTTTATAGAAAAATAGGTTTGGATAGGTTATACTCATTCCTTAGTGGTTTTTTATTCGGATTAACTGGTATAGTTATATCTCATTGTGATTTTGTTCCTTTTCAAAACTCTGTAGTTTATCTTCCGTTAAGTTTATTATTCCTACATTTGATTATAGATGAGTGGGGTAAATATAGGGGGACAAAATATGGAAAGATAAGGTTGTTTATATGGTTTATGGGATTAAGTATAAGTTTGGGATATCAACTTTTGGCTGGCTATCCACAAGCCTTTGTGTATACCCTTATACTCCTTTTTTTGTTTACTTTACTAATGAATTTTCGTTTCATTCTAGTACTTATTAGTGCTATGGTATTTAATTTACCTTTGACGTTTATTTTTCTATATGAAGCATGGACTCTATTGAATGGTTCGATTAGAGATTACATTAGGTTTGAAATATATAATCAGGGTGGTTTCCCATTGTACGGATTACTTAATCAAGTTTTACCTTTTATATATGGTGGGAGTGTGAATAATCCAGACTATTATGGGCCTCTTACTGGAACTATACCTATGGAATTCTTCTTCTACATTTCTTTTTTTGCACTTCCATTGACTGTTTTTGCCTATATTAAAATATTTTCCAATCCTAAATTAAGGAGAGAAATGGCTATTTACTGCATACTAGGAATTGTTTGTTTTGTTTTAGCTATGGGTAAGTATAATTTGATTTTACATCATATAATGTTTGACTTACCTGTTTATTCAAAGATGAGGTTAGCAGCTAGGCATTTTATGGAGATCTGTTTTGTTCAATCTTTAGTTATTCCTATCGGGATATACTTTATTTTGAGTGGGTACACACAACTTATTAGATTTATTAAGGTTGCTTTTTTTACTTATCTGTTTATCATTTTAGTTTCCATAGGTTTTTTAATAAACCCTGAGATTAGTAGTAAGATTTCTAAGTTAAGTATTAAAAGTTACGACCTTTACTTTCCCTTGGTTTTGGGCCTACTTTTTATATGTTCATTACTTGTATACTACTTCCAGCGATATGTTAGATTTGTCAAAGTTAATAAAACGCAGATTATTTTAGTTTTAGTTATTATATTTTTCGCTGAGAGTTTGTTTGTTTTTTATAATTTGTATCCTTCGTATACTAACAATGGTTGGGCTAAAAAGGAAAACATACGAAAATACTTAGAGTACATCTCCAAGCTTGATAAGCAGTACAGAGTTTGTTATTTTACCGGATTTTCAGTGCTCTTTCCAGGAGTTGCTGGACAAAGAATGCTTAATCATTATGACCCTATTATACCTTTTAGCTTAATTGAATTTTTTAATATATGGACTAATGGCTTTTTTGTTTATCCGTATGATTATTTCTATATCCTAACCAACGCCATTATAAGTAAACTCTCAGTAAAGTACATCTTTATTAACAAAGATTTTAGAAATAAATACAATAACTTTATCGATGTTGGATCTCTTAAGCTAGTTAATTTGGAATCTTTAAGAAGGGAAACTAAGAGACTTACATTTTCTAATTTTGAGAATTTAGCCAGACTTTCAAAAAATTTACAATTTGATTCTAATAATCAAACTATTAAACTATTAACTGGTTCTAAGTTGACTGTTAGATTTAGTAGCAACTTGTATAACAGAGTTGTGATGGTTTGTTTCAAGGCTAACGTTAGTAGGATGAGTTTTTGGTATAGATACAGAAGATTAGCTTTTGAATTAACTGACGGGTTGGGTATAGAGATAAGGGACTCTAAGGATAAGAGAATTGGATATTATTTTTTGAATGATTACTATCTTCCAAACGTTGGTTTTAAGACATTTTGTATTCCTTTTATCTGTGGAACAGATAATTACGATGATTTGAAGGGTTTATATGTCAATATTTATCCTATCGATAGTTATGGTAGGAGGTATGAGATAAAAGATTTGGAGGTATATATTTTTCCTATGAAAGTCCCCGCATACGATTTAGTTGCTAATAAAGAGTTTATGGGAAGAGCTTATTTATATGATAGTAGATTTATGGATTATGATTTGTATATTAATCCACAGGCATTGCCATTGATTTTTGTACCTGAGAAGATTCACTTTGCGAAGGGGATAGATGAGATAAAGTATGGTATACTGACATTAAAGTATGGTATGAGGGATGTAGTAGTCATGGATAGTGAAAGGTATATGTTTAAGGGTAGGAGATTGAGTAAGCCTAGTATAAAGATGTTGAAGGATTCGTGGAATTATGTTGAGTTTTATTATAAGAATGATGGTGAAGGTGTGGTGGTGTTTAACGATTTGTATTATAGGGGTTGGAAGGCTAAGTTTAATGGTAAAGAGGTTAAGATTTTTAGGGCTAATGGGTTGGTTAAGGGTTTATTGTTGGGTAGGGGTGAGGGTGTTGTAAGGGTTTATTATGAGCCTTTTCCGAAAGTTTTATTATGGTTAAATATTTTGTTTATTTTTGGTTATTTATTTTTGTGGGTTACACTCTTTTTGCGCCTGCGTAGTGTTGAGCCCAATAGCCTTCAGTCAAGCTACTGATAATTACTCCTTTTCTGCTATTTGCTGCGTGTACAAATTTACCGTTTCCTATGTATATTCCTACGTGTGATATACCTGATGTATAGGTGTTAGCGAAGAATACTAGATCACCGGGTTGAAGTTGATTACGGCTAACAGGCATTCCAACATTGTACTGTGCGTCTGCTGTTCTAGGTATTTTTCTACCTAGTTTTTTGAATATCCAGTATACAAGTCCCGAGCAGTCGAAGCAATGTGGTCCTGCAGCTCCGAAAACATAAGGTTTACCCACCTGTTGTAGGGCTAAATTAACTATAGCTGAAGAGCCTCCACCAACGAAACCCATTTCGAAGGAAGGTCCTTCAACTTGATTCTGAGGACCGTATGTTGGGAAACCATTTGTTGGTGGAAATCCCAAAGTACTGGGAAAACCTCCAAAATTTGGAAGAGGAAGCGGCATAAATGGCCCATTAGGTAGTTGCATTATGTTAGGATTCAACGTACTTTGACCCTGATTCATAGAGCTCATCATTAACATTAACATCAACATTAGTAACATAATTAACATCTGGTTATTTATCTGGTTAAAATTGGCATGTTGGGCCATGTGGGGGAAGCCTAGTGAAAGTGGAGAAAAACTGCTAAAAGGAAAATTAAGTATATTTATGTTTATGTTTGTGATGTTTATGTTTTGAGTCATGTTTGTTAGACTTGATAGATTTAGTGAATCTGTTATTCCTGGTAAATTTTGATTAATATTCAGTGTTGATATATTAGCTGAGAATGTGGATATATTTTGTAGGTGTAGATTTGAGAAATTGTTTATTAAGTTAACTCCGAACATATTGATCACCTCTATTTATGGATATTTATTTCCTCGAGCTGAGAGTAAATATATTTTTTGTAAAAAATGTAAAAAAACTATGAAAGTCATAAAATTTTATGTTATGGAGGATAGGTGTGTATTATGGTAGAATAAGAGAAGTAGAGTAAAAGAGAGCCGAGGTAGCTCAGGAGGTAGAGCAGCGGACTGAAAATCCGTGTGTCCCCAGTTCGACTCTGGGCCTCGGCATATATCACCATGTCTAGATTAGTTAGATTTTCTCAAAAAGAACCGTTACCTATAGAGTGTGGAGATAAGAAAATCTGGATTTGCATGTGTGGTCTTAGCGATAAATTCCCCTATTGCTCCGGAAAACATAAATACACAAAAGACGAAGAAGAAGACAAGGACTACGTATATGATCAAAGTTATCAAAAAAAGCAGGTAGAAAAGATTATTTTTGTTGAGTAATGACCAAATGGTTATCAGGATACTACGAGGATAATATAATCTTTGCGGCTGAGATAATAAAGAAGGGTGGACTAGTAGCTTTCCCAACCGAAACAGTATATGGACTGGGAGCGAATGCTCTAGATAAAATAGCTGTTGCAAGAGTTTTTGAGGTCAAAGGTAGGCCAGATTTTGATCCTCTAATAGTTCACATAGCTTCAAAAGAGGATATATATCTTTATGCTGAAGGGGTTGAAAAAGAGGTAGAAAAGTTAATAGATCATTTTTGGCCTGGTCCTTTGACGATTGTATTACCCAAAAAAGATTCTATACCCTCGATAGTTACTGCTGGTTTAAGTACGGTGGCTATAAGGATGCCAAAGAATCCAATTGCTCTTAAATTGATAAAATACTCGGGAGTTCCTATAGCAGCTCCGAGTGCAAATCCTTTTGGATATATTTCTCCCACTTCAGCTTTTCAGGTGGCAGATACTCTGTATGGTAAAATAGATTGTATACTTGATGGGGGAAAATGTGAGTTTGGGCTAGAATCTACGGTATTAGCTTTTGACAATGGAGAGTTTTATCTTCTAAGGCCAGGAGCTTTGGATCTCGAAACCATAGAAAAGGTAATTTGTAAACCTATAAGACTTTATGATAGCGACAAAATTCTTTCTCCTGGGCAGTCACCTAGACATTATAGCCCTAAGAAAAATACTATTCTCATATACCCACATCTGGATCATGAACAAATAGATTTTACGGAGACTATCAAGAAGATCTATAATTACTTGACTGCTAATCAGATTGATTCAAAGGACTTATTTTTAATCTTACCATGTAAGAATTTTGATATTAATGAAAAGAGTTTTGGGATGGTGGATTACTTATCTGATGAGTTTGATTTAAAGACTATGGCATCAAACTTATTTGAAAAGCTATACTTAGCTGATAAATCTTCGCAGAATACTATAATGATTATTGGCGTTCCTATGAAACATCTAGGCTTGTCAATAATGAATCGTTTAGAAAAAGCTTCTAATATCGTAATAAGATGAACTTTTTTATATTTTTGTTGGTTTTAGTATTGATCTTGTTTCCTTGCATATCTGAAAATAAAAGTAATCAAAATCAAGAGAATGTAAAGTACATATATCATACGAGTGACAATTTGTTTTATGATGCTAAAAGTAAGGTTGTAGAGTTAAAGGGAAATGTAAATATTTATTATTCTGATACGAAGGTAAGAAGTGACTTTTTTAGGTATTATGAAGAGAGAAAGTACGGTATAGCAGAAGGAAATCCCAGATTATACAATCCTAGGGCATATATGAGAGCTGAATTTGTCGAACTATTTTTTGATAATAAACAAGCTATTGCAAAAAATAACGTATATATAAAGCTTAAGAATGATAAAAAAGATAAGGATAAAAAATGGGAATATTTTGAAATATTTTGTAATGAGTTAGTGTATAATTGGGAGAAACAGAACATATTTATTCCAAATGGTGTGAAAATAGTTTCAAAGGATTTATACTTAACTGCAAATCAGTTAATATATAATGACAAAACCAGAATACTTATTTTGAAAGGAAATGTAAATGGAAAACAGAAGGATCAGTCAATCAGAGCTGAAAAGGTAACCTATGATCTAGACAAAGAATTCGTTAAAATAGAAGGTAATGTCAAGTCTGTAATAAGGGTTTCAGAATCTGTGCAAACTACAGATCAGAGGGATTCGGAAACATCTGAACAAAAACTCATACACTTACAAACTAAAGAAATATACGATAATGTTCTAAGAGAAAATAGAAGAATTGTGGATTACTTTATTAGTTCGATGGGAGGTATACCGAATATAGACATATATCTGAACTATTATACTAGGGTTGAGGTGTATAAACATCAAACCGAATACCATTTTTACAATGTAGACTTAGCTAATAAACATTTTGTTTTTTTACCTTTTTATCCCAAGATTAGTCTGGAGTACAGCTATCCAGACAAATTTGTTGGGCTATATGTATACCCTGCTAATGACTTGTTTTTTGAAAATTACAAGGAATGCTTGGAATTTATAAAGGATAAGCTAGGTAGCGGTGTACATAGTGATAAGGGTATACTATTTACCAGTTTTGATGGATTTAAAATAGTCAATTTTGAGGAGCAGGATAAAGTTAATTTAAACAGAGAATTTTTGTACCATACTTATAACAAAGTTGCAGGATATTTTTTCGAATTCCCTAAAAATATCGAGTTTTTTGAAATTTTTAAGAGTAGCTCTTACTCAAGAGATAAGAATATATTTTTCATTTTAGGTAAGAATTTTTGGCAGAATATTTCGGATTATGAGAGGATTGTTTTTAATAAGTATGATTTTAATGTTAACATTTTACTTGATGTAAATCAAGTTGAAAGTTTCAATTACAATCCGGATGAGTACTATAAGTTTCTTTTTTGGAAGTCTTATCTTTATGGTTGCAAAATTTATGTGAATAAGATGATTTATTCAAAAGTACCGTACTTTAGAATTCTTACAAGAGGAGATAAGGAATGAGGGTTGGTATAGGGTTTACTTTTCCTGGATCAATTCATTTTGAAGGGAAGGAGATTTATCCATTAAGGATAGCTGGTGATACACTGCAGGCATATTGGTTAATAAAACATCTTATGGATGATGTTAGTTTTAGTTCTGTTTCTGAAAATAACGATATAAATCATCTGTTCTATTTTGATTTTTCATACTTTATCTCCTCAGTGGATATCAAGCTGGGATTAACTCCTAATTTTTTTAACTTTTTGTACTATAATCTTTTTGTAAGTGCTTCTTATTTTACGAGATTTTTTTCGAGATATTTCACTGGTTTAGCTTTCTTATTAAAAAAACTTAAGTTTTTTTTCAAAAATTACGATGCTATAAAAAATTTTAGTAGATGGTTTATTGAAAAACAAAAGATAAAGTACGTAATTTTTAGCTCAGAATGGGAAAAATCTCAATTTGTAACATTTCTAAAGGATTTAGGTATACATGTTGAAAGACTTAATCTAATTGTTATGGATAATTTTATAGATTTTGAAGAGATAGATTATGCATTGGATGTTAGTTGGTCTTACTTGAAGATTATTAAAGATTTGCCAAAGGAGTATATACTCATACTTTCCAGGTTTGATAGAGTCAAGAATATACATCCTTTTATTATTAGTTACTATAGGAATAGGATCAATAGGGATTTACCTGTAGTTATTGTTGGAACAATTCAGGATTATGATGTGGATTACTATAAAACTCTTAAATCTTTTGAGGGAAAAGAGGTAAAGATCATAAACGTAAATAGTTTTCTTGATTTTGTGGAGGATAGTAGAAAAAGGTATCTTGTAACTAGAGCTATTAGTTTAGGATTAATAAAAAGTTGTTATGTAGTAACTATACCTTCATTGGTTGAGAGTTTTGGTTATGTAGGGATAGAGGGGTTGTATCTTGGTAAACCTGTTGTGGTTACCCAAAATAGTCCATATCCTGAAATTTTAGGTCAATATGTTAATAAATCTCTAAAACTTATTGACCCCCTTAGATTGGATTTGAACTATGATCTTTTCTGCTTTAGTGAATATATTTACATTGGTGACTATCTAAGGCAAAGGTTTGATGCAAAGCAAATTTGTAAGAAATACCTAAAAATATGGCAGGATTGTAGATAGGTGATATGTACGAAATAAAAGATCTTCTGTTTAAACTTGTTTCAATACCGAGTATAAATGGAACAGAAGGGGAGGTTAAAATAGCTCACTTCATATACGAATATCTTCTTGAGTGTAAGAAGAGCTATAACTTATATGATCAGGATCTATCTGTATTTTTCCAGCCAATTAAGCAAGATACTCTTGGAAGGAAGAACGTAATTGCGGTTATAAAGGGTAGAAAAAGTGAATCTAATAAGTGCATAGTTTTTCTGGGGCACTTTGATACAGTAGATATTGAGGATTATGGTAATATCAAACAATTTGCTTTTGATCCCATAAAGTTAAAAAGTAAGCTAAAGGAGATTTTACAAGAAAAGGGGTTGGAGTTTGAAGGATTTGAGTTTGGAAGAGGGATTTTTGATATGAAGGGAGGAATAGCGGTAAATATACAAGTACTAAACTATTTGGCTCAAAATATTGAGAATTTTTCAGGTTACGTTATTTTTTTATTTGTTTGTGATGAGGAAGGAGATTCTAAGGGTATGATTAATGCCCTAGAGTTTCTTAGGAATTTTCAGAAAGACAGAGGTTTGGAATTCATTTTTTGCATCAACACTGACTATAGTGTTGGAAAGAAAGTATATCTAGGAAGCATAGGTAAAGTTTTAGTTGGTATACTTGTAAGAGGAATTGAAACTCATGTAGGGCAATCATTAGAAGGTATAAATCCAAACTACATTCTGTCTTGTATTCTGTCGAATGTTGAAAACAATACTGATCTAATTGAGTTTTTTGAAAATGAATTTACTAGTCCTCCAGTAGTAATGAAAGTAAGAGATATGAGAGAAAGTTACAATGTGAAAACTAACCTGTATGCATTTGCATATGTAAATCATTTGTTTTTTCAACGGGATTTTTCGTATATTCTGGGTTTATACAAAAGTATTGCAAAACAAACTGTTGAGAATATTATTGAAACAAGAATGAAATTAATTGAGAAATTGGGATTAGAATATCATATATCTACTATACCGGTTTACACTCTGCAAGAATTTTGTAGGATTTATGGTAAAAAGTTTAAAGTTGAAGAAAGTTTTGTGATTGATGGGAAATATCAAGACTATAGGGAAGGTCTTATTTATTTATTAAAGGATTGGATTGATAATTTGGGGGTTAATTATCCGTTAGTGTTGTTGTTCTATCTTCCACCATTTTATCCGAGTGTTAGAACTGATTTGGCTTTAAGAAAGCTTATACAAAGCTATTTTCAGAACTTGAATGATGAAATAGAAATTAGATATTACTTCCCTTACATATCTGATTTGAGCTTTTTGGGACAGATAGGGGATTATGATTATCTAGAGGATAATATGGTGGGTAATTGTATAGATTTGAAGGATAAGATAAGTATGCCGTGTATAAATTGGGGTGTAACAGGATTTGATGCTCATAAATTTACTGAGAGGATTGAGATAGAGTATTCGCTTTATAAATTGCCTAGGTATTTATATGAATTCGTTCTGCAATTTTTATGTTGAATCTCGTTTTGTATAAGTATTTAATAGGTGAGATGGTAAAGCCGTTTTTCATAGGTCTTATTGGTTTTATTATCTTTATGATAAGTGAGACAATGTTTATATTGGTTGATCATGTGATTAGTAGAGGTGTTGATATTGTAAGTGTTACAAAAATTTTGGTTTATAGAATACCTGCTTTTTGTGTGGTTGCTATACCTGTAGCTAATTTGTTTGCTGTTATAAACGCGGTTACTAAACTAGAATCTAGTTTTGAAATTACGTCTATGAGAATATTGGGGATTAGATTTTTTTTCATTATTCTTCCTTTTTTGTTTGTTGCTGTTTTTATGACTTTTGTAAGTTTTTTTCTGAATGAGAGTATAGTACCTGTGAGTATGAAGGTTTCGGAGCGGATAATAAAAGAAAAGATTATAGGTAGTGGTATATCTTTTATTAATTCTGATGTTTTTTTTAAAATGCCCAATGGGGAGATTGTTATAGTTAGGCAGGTTGATAGAAAAAACAAAGTTTTGATCAATGTTATGGTATCTGACATTAGGTTGGGTACTTTTGGTAGGATTATAACAGCTAAAAAAGGGTATGTTAAGAATTTAGTTTTGATCCTAGAAGACGGATTTTTGATTGATTTTTCTAATCGAGGATTTGTAAAAGCACAGGTTAAATTTAGAACGATTCAGATACCCTTTAGGATGTCTTTTGAGGAAATAATAAAGGAATTTAAGAATCCCTGGGAAATGAGTTATGATGAGCTAAAGAAAGAAGTAGACAATAGGGAAAGATTGGGTTGGAGGGATAATTTTCTAAAGACTCAATTATATTTGAAGTTTAGTTTACCTATTTCTTGTATTATAGTAGTTTTATTATCTTTTCCTTTAGCTGTTATTTTTGCGAATAAGGGAAGATTTATTGGTTTACTTATAAGTGTTTTGTTAATATTTGCGTATTATACGTTGTTTTCTTTTTTTGTTGCTTTGGGTAAGAATAATTTGCTTGATCCTTTTTTAGCGGCTTTCGGAGCTAATATGGTTATGTTGACTGCTGGTATTATTTTGGTATACATTGTAGAAAGATGAATATAGTGGTTAAGCTAAGTGTCCTTACAAGGTATGTCTTTGTGAATTTCATAGAATCATTTTTGATAGGTTTCATAATTTTTAACTTTATAATAATACTAACTTCGCAACTTTATCAAGTTATAAAGTGGTTAGTTGATGGTGTTTACGGTTTATTTGATGTTTTGAAATATCTTTTATTTATATCTCCGATATATTTGAATTATGTTATACCTGTTTCTGTGGTATTTGCTGTTGTTAGTTGTATAGGTAAGCTTAGTAGTAACTTTGAGATTATTGCTATAAATAGTTTTGGTATTTCTACTATGATTATATTTAGGAGGATTGTTATTTTGGGGTTTTTAATTAGTCTAGTGCATTTTATTTTTAACGAGTTTTGGGCTTATAGATTTATATCCATTGGGTTGGATATGTACTACTCTGCTTCTAAAGATTTCAAAGGTGTTATTAAAAACTTTTCTCATATTTCTCAAGGTAAGGATAGTGTAAGTTATTTGTGGGCTGAGGAATACATAGGGGATATAGAACTAATGAAAGGTGTTTTTATTGTAGTAAAAGATAAAATATCGAAATTGATAAAAAAAAATATAGTTTCAGAGATAGCAAAAAAGAAAACAGACAATGTATGGGTTCTGTATAATGTTGTGATATATGACTATATTAGGGGTACCAAGATTTCGATCATGAATATTGAATATACTTTTGAGTTTTTGAACGATAAAAAAAGGAAAAAGCATAGAGAAGAGATGAATGTATTTAGTTTATATTCTATGGCTAAGGAGTATGAAAAAGCGGGATTTAAGGATCTTGCCTTTGATATGTATGTTAAGCTGAATTTGAAATTTATTTTTCCGTTTAGTGGATTTTTTTTATTGTTTTTGGTATTTCCTTTTTCTTTAACAAAGGTTAGAGTTAGTAATTTTCTGGGGATAGTTTTATCTATATCTGTTGCTATTGGATATTATGTTTTGCTAACCTTTTTTCAATTACTGTGTACTAAAACTGGTGTTTTAATATTTTTGTGGTTTCCTAATTTTTTATCTACCTTTTTAGGAGGAATTTTAATTTTTATGAAAAATATACATTACGAGTAACTAATGGAGTTCAGTTGATAAATATGTTGAGTTTTCTGGGTAGTAAAGAAATATACGTGGGATTGGATGTAGGTAGTTACTTTCTAAAAATTGTTGTTGCAGATTCTAATTGGCAAGATATGAAAAATTTGAAATCATGTAGGGTTGATTGGTTTACCAAAGTACCTGTGCAAAACATAACTGATAAGGAGGAAATAAGTGCTCGGTTGTCTGAAATATTTTCTGCTTATAAAGCTCAAAAAAAGGTAATTAAGGTCATAGGTTGTATTTCAAGTCCAAATGTGATAGTAAGGACTATAGAAGTTCCTAAGAAGACAAATATGGATAAAGAGGGTGCAGAAATAGCTAGAAACTATATACCCTACAAAATAGAGGAAGCCAGATATATTTTTTACACCCTTAATGAAGATATTCCCGATTCACCAGATAAAAAAGAGGTTTTGATAGTTTCATTCTTGTTGGAAGATGTTATTGCAATGAATGATATTTTAGCTGCTGCTGGTTTAGAGAAGGTTGCTGTAGAATTCGATGAGTTGGGTGTTTGGAGATTATTAGAGGGAACCAATTATCAAAACTTTAGGAACCAAAATAATATTGTGGTTGATTTGGGATATTCTATTACAAAAATAATGGTTTTTAACAACGGGAAATTAAAACAAATGAGAAACTTGAGGATAGGGGGAGAAGAAATAAGAAAGAGAATAATTGAAAAAACAGGAAGTTCTGATTTTACTGAAGATCAGTTTGAAAGAATATCTTTCAATGATCCAAGATTTGCTCCTATAATTTCAAGGGGATTTGAAGCTATTACAAAAGAGATTAAGAGAACCTTAATTGCCTATAAAGGAAAACTTGAGTTTTCAAATGTATACATTATAGGTGGAATGTCTTACATTGAAGGTATTGCTGATTATTTTTCAAGGGAAACATCACTTAATGTCAGTAGTATTGATTTATCTAAGTTGTCGAATATAATAAAGATAGATAGGAAGATAGAGAGTGACTTTAAGAAGCAAATAGGTATATATATAAATGCTTTGGGGCTTGCTCTTGGACATGGACAGCAGAAATTCGTAAGAAGATAGATAAGTATTAGGAGGTGTTAGAATGGGAATTGTTATAGTTGATCAAGAAAAAACTATAAACTGGGCTAAGGAGATAATTATAGTAATTATTATCTTGGTTATGATAGGAATTGCTTATATTGTTCCATACTTCATGGCTCAGGAAAAGATAGCATCAATAAAAGCTATTAAAGAAAAAGTTGAAAAATATGTGCAAGAATCGAGAAACTTTCAAAATCAACTACCAGCTATGGAAAACAGTATAAAGAATATTCAGATAATTAATAATGAGCTAAATACTCTAAGGTTAATATTCAATGAATCGGTTCTTCAGAGGTTTATCATAGTGGAATTACCTCATATTTTGCCTCCTGAAGCGTGGATGACAAATTTAACAATTAACTTTGATGCAAAAACTGCTTCATTTAGTGTTAATATAGTAGGTACTAGAGATAAGGTTCTAAAGAATTCTGCTCAGCTTCTTGATAATATCAATAACAGTATAGTCTTCAAAAATCCCAAAGTTACAGGTATAAACATTCAGGAACAGGATAGAGAGGTTGTATCCAATTTCAACGTAGAGCTAAATTTTGAGTATTCAATAGATATTATGGAAAGCTACTATAAAAAGAGATAAGGAGGGGTAGTCAATGAATGCATTTGATTTAATTAAATTTTTGATTGGTATAGTAGCAGCAATAGGTGTATTTTTCTTGAGCTGGAGGTTTAATTATGATCCTTTAATTCAGAAGGAAAATGCTTGGAAGGAGGAGCTAAAGAAAGCCCAGGAATTGTATGATATGACTATAAAAGTAAGGAATGACTATGAAAAATATCAAAAGATAGCTGAAGAATACGAAAAGCTTAAAGAACAGTTTTTCCCTTCCATGAAGGAAGGAACGAATGAAATGTTTATGTCTACAATCCTCAAAAGCTTGGAAGAAATAGTAACACGTGTAAGAAATGAATCTAAAGATAAAGACTTTAAGTTGAATAATATAAGTTTTGGAACAATATCGAATAGAAGTATAGGTTCTGGTGAAGAAGGTGAAGGTATAGCAGTTAGAAGTACTGAGATAACAATGAGTTTAAGTGGTAAATATGCTACTGTAGTAAGATTCATAAAGGCTTTATCTGATATTAATAAGATAGGAGCTCTGATTAGGATAAAGAATATATCTTTCTCTCCTACTTCGAGAGAAGTTGGTAAATCACCTGTAAGTTCTATAAGTATCACGCTTGAAATGTTACAGATTATAAGATAAAATGGGGGTGTGATGAATTATGAAATTTTATACTAAAGTATTGGTTAGCTTAGCTTTAATGGGTTTAGTATTAAGTGGGTGTACAACTGACCAAATGTCGGCTATAGAGTCCCCCGGTGACTTAACAAAAGAGATAAAAATAGATACTTCTAAATTAGGTACTCCTATACCGGATGTTGAGGAGGTAAGGAAAAAACTTGCTTCAAAACCTAACATACCTGAAAAAAGGGAAACAGTTGATTTAAAAGATCCTTTTATCTTAAAATCCTTAAAAGCTCTAGCTCTTCAAACTAAAGAAAAGAAGAAAGAAGAGGCAACTGAAGGAAAGGTGGAAGAAAAGATAGAAGATCCAGAACAAGCTCAAGTTCAAAAAGATAAGGCTAGTGATTCTATAAACATAGCAGAAGAGTCACCTATGATGTTTAACTTTGAAGGAGTATCGGTATATGCTGATCAAAGAAGAGCAATTTTAAGACATCTAGAAAACAATAGAACCTACATAGTTAAAAAAGGTGACATAGTTGGGGGATATACCATCACTGATATAACTGATGATAGTCTAATTTTAGTTAAGGGAATGGAAAAATTAGTAATAACCAAAAAGAAAAAGTAGGAGGTGAAATTAAGTGAAAAGGATAATACAGTTTCTTACCATAGCGGCTATAATGATAAACATATGTCTAGCTGGAACTATATCCAAAGTAGAGATTAAAGAGATAGATGGAATGGTAAAAATAACGATTAATACTTCTGCTCCATACAAGGCTTTTTACCAAGAGAAAAATCTGAGGGTTGTTTTGAGAAACACTGATATAAATTTATCAAGTACAGAAGCTGAATTAATGCCTGGTGGTCCAGTTTCTAAAGTTGCGGTTAATAAGGAAAATGAGAACGCGGTATTGGATATTAATTTAAGTTATGGTCCTATAGTGTACAAAGTATATACTATTGTTGGTTTAACTGTGGTAGAAATAAAAGAGAAGGATCTACCTGAACCAGTGGGTCCAAAAACTGCATACAGCGAAGCTAAGGGTAGTATAAGAAATTATATCGTTCTATCTGCTCCGGAGGAAACTAAGCCGTCAGAGAAAGCTACGGAAAAGGTTGTAGAAAAGCAAGTACCACAAAAACAAACTGAGGAAAAACAAGCTGACAAAAAAACTAAGGATCAAGTTGAAGTAAAAAAGGTGGAGGTAAAGAAGGAAAAGACTATTGCTGATATACTCAAGGAAATGAAAAAGAGAAAGAAGGAGCAAGCTAAACAAAAGGAAGAGAAAAAAGTTGAGCAAAAAGTTCAAAAAGAACATGAAAAACCTGCTTATACTCCAAGAAGAACGATTACGCTAGATCTTGTGGATGCTACTTTAGTAGATACTGTTAGATTGATAACGGAAAACTTGGGTTGGAATGTTATTTTTGCTCCTGAGGTTATAAAGTATCAAGAGAAATTGACAATGAAGCTGGTAAATGTTGATCCTGAGAAGACCTTGAAAATGATACTTTTGTCTAATGGTTTTGATTATAGGATAGTAAATGATATAGCATATGTAGCAACTCCTGATAAGTTGGAGAAGTTTCAACAAGACATTAAGGCTGCTGGTCCGACAAAATCGCAGGTTATAAATTTAGAAAATGCTTCGGCAAAGGAGATAGAGCCTATAATCAAGTCTAACTTTCCGGAAGCGAATGTTCAGGTAGTAGAGAAGACAAATAGTTTACTAGTGAAGGCTCCTGTACAAACAATAGTTGAGATAAAGAACTTGATAAGTCAGTTAGATGTACCACCACCACCTCCTCCTCCGGTTACTCCTCCAGTTACTGAGGTTATAAGATTAAACTATGCTCAAGCACAGAATGTGGTAGAAATGATGGGTAATTTGGTTCCTAAGGAGTCGATAGCAATAGATCAGAGAATGAATTCGTTAATAATAACAGCAACGCCTGACATAATAGAAACTGTGAAATCTTTTGTAAAAGCGGTTGACGTTCCTTTACCTCAGGTAGCTTTAAGAATGCACTTTTTATCTTTAACAGAGGAAGCTTCCAGGCAGTTAGGGGTAGACTGGGGTAACCAGGCAAACAATATTAGCATAAAGGAAGTTAACGAAAGTTTATCTGGTACTAAGGGTAATAACGTAGATACTCCATATTGGGGTGTTAACTGGTTTACAAGGAATTCTCTTACTTTTCAAGCTACTCTTAATTACTTAATACAAACCAATAAGGGTAAGGTATTGTCTGCACCATATGTAATGACTCAAAATAGGCAACAAGCTGAAATACAAATAGGTCAGCAAATACCTGTACTTTATACAGACTATAGAACTGGTCAAATACAGGCTCAGTATATAAACGTAGGTATAATTTTAAGAGTTACACCTGATATTTCACCGGACGGATATGTTACTTTAAACCTATCTCCAGAAGTTTCAGAATTAGGAGCTCAAATACAAGGTACTCAATACTTTATCATATCTACGAATAGAGTACAAAACACGGTGAGAATAAAGCAGGGTGACACTGTACTTATTGGTGGATTATTCAGAAACATATCTAATGATTCTATAAAGAAGGTTCCTTTACTTTCGGATATACCTGTTATAGGTGAGATATTCAAGGCAAGATCTAAGAGGAATGAAAAAGCTGAGCTAATAATAGCCATAACACCAATTGTTTTAATGGATTTACCAAAGTTAAACGAAACTATGCAGTATGAAAAGATGGATAAGAAGGGTATAAAAGTAGAAGGTGCAACAAAGTTCTAATAAACAGCCTGGATGTTAAAAGGTAAGAGGGGGTGGTACTAAACACCCCCTTTTTTTTATGGTAGCTTTTACTCCCACTCAATATTAGTTCCCAGAGCTTGTGACCAAGAGCTACATATGGATTGTTGCTTTTCATGCTTTGTGCTATTATCGTTTCTGAGTTGTTCAAATAATTTTTTATCTGTTTCTTTTCTTTTCTTTATTTCTTGGTAAATGATATCGTTAAACTCTTTTTGTTTTTGGTAGTGAGTTTCTACTTCTTGTTTATATCTTTCATTTACATTATCTATTGCATTTTTTGCAGTGCTTATAACTGTTGGTAGCACGGTAAGAATTAGTTGAGGATTTATACCTGCCATATACTTCTTACCTCCCTCTTTGTTATTATGTTTATACTATTAAACTCTCTTTTATGGTAATCAAATCAAATATTTTTTACATTTTTTTCACAACTAGTTTAATTGGTTAAAAGTTAAATTTTTGTAAAGGATAACCAGAATATTTAGTGAATATAATAAATAATGATCAACGTGAAATTTGGTTCGGATAATCAAGAGGAATTAGGTAATACTTTTAATAAAGTTCATCAGACCTTAAGGGAGAATGTTTTGGTGGAAAAAAAATACTTTATAGGTAATGGTTGTTGCATATATAAAATAATAGACTTTGTTGGTAACGAGGAAAAAATATTTGTAATAGCTTTCTACTATGAAAAAACTTTGCACTATGACGTTAAACAAAACTTCCTACTTAAATTGATAAAAGATAATAGTCAAATAACTTGCATAATGGAAAATGTGGGTTATATATTCATAACAGACTTATTCGTTAAAAGTTTTTCATTTTTTTGGAATGAAGTTTTTTCGGAAGCTTTTAAAAATGTGGATAATATTTACAAAAACTTCTAGCTTATAGGTGTGAGATATAGGTTAGTATGGACTTTTATTTAGGTTGGAGTAAAAATATAGAAAGAAAGTTTAAGAGTGATTATAAGCTGGCATTAGTTTTCGATAAAATTTCTTTCTATCCTGTAAATGCCTTACTAAAATTATACTTGATAAAAGATGATGAGAGGATAGAGGTTAATTCGGTAGAGGTATTTAAAAATAGAGTAAGGATAGAGAATGAGGAGCAGGCTTTAGACTTTGTTAGAATGTTTACTGAACCAGAATTGCATGTATTCTTTGATCTACTTGCAATAGAAGTATTTAAATCTTCATCTAATCCTTATAGTCCATATGGAAGTATTGAGGATCAAGTTTTTGATAAGCTAGGTCTAGTTCAACCAATAGTTAGAAAAATAGATAGGGACTTTGTAATATCTAGAACTCTATTGTTCTATCCAGATTCTGAAGGGATACTGGGAAGAAGGTTATGTATCGTAAGGGAAAATCTAAAATATAATGGAGAATATGTAATGGAAATAGCAAAAGAAATAGCTTACGACAAGATAGAAAGTATAAGAATGCCTGTAGATTAGTTGGCATGAAAAGTCCATTAGCAAATGTTTATGAAAGTTCGAGTCTAGTATATACTAACTTTTTTGGATATGATTGTCCACTGTACTTTACAAGTATCATGCAAGAATCAAAATTGGTAAGGCAAAATTTAGGGGTATTCGACCTTTATCATATGGGAAGAATATTCTTGTACAAGAATACAGAAATACAAAATTTGAATACTGTACTTTCTGTTGAAATAGATACAATAAAACCTTATCAAAATAAGGGTAAAGCTAAGTATGCATTAATACTAAACGATAGAGGAACAATAGAGGATGATGTAGTTATATACGACTATATTGATAAGTATTTATTAGTGTGTAATGCTTGTAATAAACAAAAACTTATGAGAATTTTTGAGGGTTTACGAATAAAGTTTGAGGATGTTAGTAATGAACTTATGATGATAGCTGTACAAGGTCCTAGAGCTAGTGGTGTAATTAGTCAATTCTTTAATCTTGATATTTCAAATATTTATTTTTACGACTATGTTATAAAAGATAACTATTTAATATCAAGGAGTGGATATACTGGAGAGGATGGTTTTGAGATATACTCTTCTATTAAGCTGATGAGAGATTTTTTGAGTTGGGTTTTAGAAAAATATGGACAAGTTATGTGTGGACTTGGAGCCAGGGATACGCTGAGAATAGAGGCGGGATTACCTTTGTACGGAAACGAAATAGATGACAAAACAACTCCAATAGAAGCTAACTTAAATTGGGCTGTAAAAGTTGAAAGAAGTTTTATTAAAAATAAGTCTTTAAAATACTTTGAGGTTAATCAAAACAAGAGAATTCCAAGGAAACAAGATAAAGTTTACATGGATGATATTGAGGTTGGATTTGTTACCAGTGGTACTTTTTCTCCAAATCTACAGAAGCCCATTGGGATGCTTTATTTGTATAAAGGTTTTGAGGATCATAGGGGGCAGTATAGGGTGAAAGATGTTATACTTACTTTGTATGAAAAACCATTAATTCAACCAAAATACTACAGAAAGATGGGTAACTAAGGTATGGAAGATATAAAGTTGATAGAAGAGAAAATAAAGTCAAATCCAAATGAGGTTGAACCGGAACTAATATATCGAGTTGCTAATTTTTATTTTATAAATCACAATTTAGACGAGGCTTTAAAGTACTATAATTTGCTTTTAAAACTACAGCCAAATCACAAGATGGGACTTTTTGAATTAGGTAGTATTTATTCAAACATAGGTAATTTAAATGAAGCTATAAATTTGTGGCAGAAGGTTATATCGATAGATCCTCATTTTACTAGAGCACATTTTAATTTGGCTTTGGCTTATTCAAAGCTAAAGAGATACTCCGATGCTTTGTCTGAATTTCATATAACTTTGTCTTTGGTAAGGCAGAGTGGAGATCCTATAGGATTAGAGAAAAGAATTCTACAGGAGATAAAAAGAATTCAAGAAATACAATCAAGTTTGCCTATTTCTGAGGCAACACAAGATATAGAAACTCAAAGACAATATGCTTTGATTTTGACAAAGAAAGGTGATCTTGATAATGCCTTAAATGCTTTCAAGGAAATAATAAAGTTTTTCCCTGAGGATAAAATAAGCTTACTTAACATAGGTATCATATACACTAAAAAGGGTCAATACCAAGAAGCTATAGAGTACCTTAACAGAGTAGTAGAAGTTGATTCATCAGAAGCTGAGGCTTACTTCTATTTGGCAACAGTTTACGAGGAAATGAATGATTATAAAAAAGCTGTAGAATATTATAAAAAGGCTATTTTTTATAATCCAAATCACTATTTTTGGTATTACAAAATAGGTAGAATACTGTATACTATAGGTTACTATGAAGAAGCTATAAATTACTATAAGAAATCTGTTGAGCTCAATCCTTTAGATAATTATTCTCATAATAATCTTGGTATAGCGTATCTAGAGGTTGGTAATGTAAATGAGGCTATAAAGCATTTTTTAAAATCAATATATTTGGATCAGAATGATTCATATGCTTATTATAATTTAGCTAAAGCGTATGTAAATTTGGGACAGTTAAGTAGGGCTTACAAGAGTATTCAAAAAGCGATAGAACTTGAACCCAGGGGTGTTTACTTTCTTGAGGCTGCTAAGATTTTATACAAGTTAAGGAATTATAGAGAGTCCTTAGTTTTTGCTGTAAAAGCTACTGAAATGGAACCTAATTTGCTGGAAGCATATGTTCTAATATCTAAGCTATATGCTATAGCTAAAAAGTATGATGAAGGTATATCGATTCTTGAAAAATTTGCAAGTCCAGAAAAAATAAACTTGTATCTGGAATTAGCACAGATGTATTACATAAAAGGCGAAAAAGAGAAATCTGTTTCTACTCTTAAAAATATTTTATCCCTATCTTCTGTTCCACATGACATATTCGTAGAAACTATAAGAAGGTTAATAAGGATTTATTACTCTTTTGGGGATTTGGAAAATGCTTATAAGTACTCTCTTGTGATGATTAACCAGAAAATCTTAGATCAACAGGATTATAAACTAATAATTAATCTATTCTTAAGACTAGCTAAGTATGAGGAATTATTATCTTTCTTTTCTATGCTAAATATAGATGAGCAGGATAGCGAAACAGTATTTTATTTCTCATATTGTAATATCAAATTAGGTTTTTACGAAGTTGCCAAAAAACATTTAGAAAGACTATATAATCTATATCCTTCCAATATCAAGATAGCTTATTATTATTTTTACTGCTTATTGAAGACTGGTGAGATTAATGCTGCTAGAAATATATTTGCAAGGATAGAAGAGGATCTATTTAAAAACCCAAAGCAATTTGATAGTCTATACGAGAATTACATAGAGTTACTGTATGTATTTAGTGATTTCGAAACGATGATGGAGAAGGGCTTATATTTTGTTAATTCTTCAGAGGTAGATGATACACAAAAGCAGAAAATTGTGGATATAATATATAAAAGTCTTTATGAAAGAAAACAGTTATTGAGAATTATAGAGCTTGAGAATCTAGTATCAATCTCAAGCTATAATGGCCATTATTTTTATTTACTTGCCTTAGTTTTGACTAGGAACTATCAGAAAATAGATCTCTATTTACAAAAGTATTCTCTAATTTCAGACAATAAATATCGTGAAAGTTATATTTTGATTTACTTCATTTGTTTATTGAAGCTTAAAAAGATTGATCTAGTGGAAAAATTACTGGAAGAACAGAAACTTAGTCAAGAAAATTACATTTTTCTCAAAACTTTAACCGAGATATACAAAAAGAATATAAGCTCTGCTATATCAATTGTTAAACAAAACATCTATCTTATACCAAAGTTGTATATGATTTTAGGTATAAAATTTGATTTTATCAATTCGGACCAAATAAAGAACATTTGGGAAAGTGTAGGAGACTATTTAAAAGACATATGGTATGTGTATAGTTTTGACTATCAGAATATAGATGATAGTAACATAGGAGAATTTAATAGTTTGTTAGAAAGATTAGAAAACTATGATTTAAACTTCTTTGATGAAGTCATATATTTTCTACCTGATGAGTTTGTTGAGTTTTATTTCTATAATCCGGTTATTCTATTTTTACATATGCTAACGATAGATATAGAAAAGAGTCTGGTTGAGGAAAAATGGGAAAGAGTAAATATATTCAAGAAAATCAAACTAAAGGACAGGAAACCTATATTTGATAAGCTTTCGAAAATAGTTAAGAAAATTGCAGATATATCAAACATTCAGGAATATTACCTAGCGTATATTCAGGCTAAGATAGCTTTAGTAATGGGTGATTTGGATAAGGCCATAAGTTATCTATTTGAAGCACTTAGTAGCAACAAATATTTTTACTCTACTAGAATATTGCTTGGATGTATATATTATCTTAGAGAAATGTACGATCTAACTATAGAGCAGCTAGTAGAGATTCAACATGATGAAAATGAGGATGTAAAGTATTTGCTTGGAAAGACTTATTTGGCTTCAAAATCCTTTAAGCTTGCGGAGGAAGAATTCAATTACTTACTTAATAAGAATCCTTTGGGATACAAATATCTATACAACAAGGTTATAGCTAACATATACATGAGTAAATTGGGATATGTTGAAGAATTAGAAAAAGTTTATCAATACATGAGTTCAAATAAGTTTAAAGGTAGTCAAGATTTTCTTGATATATCCTTGTATTTATCGTTTGTATACATACTTATTAGGAAATATAAAGAAGCAGAACAGATTTTGACAGATTTAATTAAAGATTACCCCAATGTAGATACAACTTACAAGTATCTTTCGTTAGTTTATATTTCTACTAATCAGGTAGCGAAAATTTTAAATGTATACAATATGGGTATAAAGAATTGTCCGTATAGCTCGGAAATATATTCTCAGCGGGGAGTGTTGTATTACAAGGCGGGTAAAATAGATCAAGCTGAATCGGATTTTTATAGAGCATATGAGTTGAATCCGCTTGATTTTATCGCTGTAAGCCATCTGGGTCTTATATCTCTTAGAAAGGAAAATTATAACCAGGCTTTAAATTATTTCAAAGAAGCTATATCTATTAAACCGTTGGCCTACGAAATATACACTAACATAGGAAATGTATACGAAAAAATGGGTAAAATTATAGAAGCTAAAGAATACTTTGAAATAGCTTATGAACATAATCCATCGAATATTCAAAATATAAGAAAACTAATAGAAATCCTTAAAAAGCTCTCTGATACTCTGAAGTTACAAATGATAAAGGAGGAAATAGAAAAAAATCACTCCATAGATAGTCAAGTAAAATCGGAATTGATTTCTATGATAGTAGGGTGATAGATCATGAATAGTTTTTTATCGGAAAAATATCTGAATCGATTCGCTTACTACTATAAGATATCCGATAAACTGGATAATAATCAAATAAATCAAATTATTTTGCAGTTAATGAAAAAACTCAATTTCCGAACTTTTTCATTCAAAGATTTAGATCAAATACAAATCCATCAATTAATTCTACCTAAGTTTTTCATTTCAAATGATGAAAAGGACCTTTTCTTAGTTAAATTTTGTAAAGAAAAAAATATAATTGAATTGGATTTATATTCTTCCCAACAAATTGATTATTCCGATACTTTAAAATCTATTGCTAATGAACTATCTTTGTCTGAAATATCTTTTTCAGAAGTTTTTAGTGATCTTGATAGTAAATACTTAAAATTTTTTAAGCAGTATCATGTTGATACATCCAAGATAGATTTTGATAAAAATTTTTTAGATCAAAAATTTCTAAAAGTTTGTTATCAAGTAATAACTAGGAAATACTCTGAATTATCACTTGAAGATCTTAGCTACTTGGAAAATTTGGAAAAAAATGATTTCATTAAAATACATATAGTTTTTAAGTGTCAGGTTTCTGGATCTAGTATTTTCCAACTAAACAAGTTGATAAATAGTCAAACATTAATAGAGGGGTTCAGATGTCCAATCTGCGGTAAAAAATTATCAGAAGAAAAGAAAGAAATAAATCTTACTATCTCTCCACAGTTCGAATTTTACTTTAATAATCATATATGGCTGAGAAATATCATATTTGACTATCTAAAAAACAGATTGGGTATAACTATTTATGAATATGATAAAGATGTCTATTTAGTTAAATATCTCAGTACTATGTTTATATTTGTATTCGGTAATTGCGAAAATTTTGATGATTATCTTCTTTTTTACAAAGAAGCAGAGATTTTAAACGTTGAATACAGCTTTTTCTTTTGTCTAAATTTTGAGAACAAAGCTTTTTCGTATCCAATCGTAGGTAAAAGTAATCATAAATTTGATATTTTGCATATAGATCAACATCTTTTAGCTCCAGAGCATTTTAATGATATTTTAGAACGAATAAAGCAAAAAATGGAACGAATTTACACCATAAGAAAACTCACTACTACAACTATTATATTGGACTACGAAAAGTTTTTACCATATCCAAAAAGTGAAATAAAGCAAGCGGAATACATACAAAATGAGATTTTGCACGATGAAGCTGTGCAGAATGAACCTATACAAGCTGAACCTGTGCAAACTGAACCTATACAAACTGAACCTATACAAACTGAACCTGTACAAACTGAACCTATACAAACTGAACCTGTACAAACTGAACCTGTACAAACTGAGTCTATGCAAGATCAATCAGAACAAATCCAACAGATACAACAAGAAGAGGAAACTCTTGAATTAGAAAATATACAAAATGAAATAACTCAATTATTCGATAATATGTTTTATGGTCAGGAATTGCAACAAATATATGAAACGCAAAGTACTCATGAATTAAAGGAAGAGATAAAAAAAGAGGAGTATTTACAGCAAGAGGAAAAACAAATTGTACAAACTGAAATAGAACAAGTACAGAGGGAACAAATAGATAAGCATACTATCCATGAAGTTTCTTTGGATGATTTGCTAACCCAAGTAAAAGCAAGTTTCAAAAACGAACTTGAAAACGATATTAACTATCAGGAATTGAAAAATGTATTTGATAATCTAACTGATCTAATTCAAAAGAGGGGAACAAACTTTATAGAAAATAATCTATTATTTTTTGAAAATAACATAAAAAGACAATTGTCATTTATAGACTACTATGTAGTAAGCATTAAAGATGATTTGATTGAGATTTTCCCAAAAAACAAGTACAGTGAATTGATTAGTGAGTATTACAAAAATGTTTCTAAAGTTATCTGTATTGACTCTGTAATCAGTAGAGTTAAAAATATTTTCTGTATTAGTAAGAACCAGGTTTATGTGAGCTTTATTAGTGATTATGATAAAGGTTTATTAATTAGCTGTTTTGTTTGGGAATCAACTATTAAGGATAGTGTGATTTTGTCTTATCCATTTGAACTGAAGAAAAATAGAATGGGTATTATAGGTAGAGTTTTACAAAATCTTGAGAATTTTAAAGTAGGTGGAGTAATAACTAACTTCTATGTTCTTAATGAAGATTTTGAATTAGTATACAATGAAAGTAATGTAAATACGGAGGCTATATACACGCTGTACAAATTATACAGTTATCATTTGGATTTTGAACCGTATGTAATAGGCTATTTTAGGGATGATTGCTATACAATGATATTCAAGGTAGGTAATATGTATGTAATTGTACAGAAGGAGAGTTTATCGTATAACGAGTTGGTTGAGATATACAATAGTTTGTATTTATTAGAGATAATATAGGAGCGCTTACGGGGCTGTGAAAAGGGAGCGCTATAGAAATACCCAAACCCCTGTCTAAAAAAATATGAGTATAAACGAATTTGATGGAACACTGGCATACTTTGTAATATCTAGAATGGCTGGTGGAGAAATTTTAGAAAGCTACTCAAAAAACCCAAACTTTCTTCAACCACTTTTGGAATACTCTCTCAGTTATATAGAAAGCTTTCAATCAATAAAATCTGATATATCTTCATGGAATCAAAACATATCTCAATATAACCATTCACTGATATTTGAAAATCTAAAACAAATAACCTTATCCTATAATAACATAAAAGTTTTTTTTACAGAAATAAAGGAAGATGACATCTTTGTTGTGAATTTTTTTGATTGCTCTTACCCAGAAGGAATTATCAAAATATTCTTGAGCGAATATCTGAGCTACGTAAAACAAACCTATAGCTTCTAATAGATAATAAGATGGATATAAAAGTTATAAATGAATTATTGACAAAAGCAACACAGGGTAAATTGAAAATATACGATAAAAATGATTTTAATAATGAACTAAGCAAAGTTAAAGAAAATTGCAGATTACAAAAAATATTTGAGATACTGTATAATGTTGATGTGTACCAATCTAGGCAGGAATTGGAAAAAATAATAAAGCAAAACTTTCCAGACTTGCAAAACCCAGGCTTATTCAATATCCTTCTAGTATTTAGTGAATTTGCAACCAATATGGTTAAACATGGAGGGGGAGGAAAAGCTGAAATATTCATCCTACCTAATCAAATATTTATGCACTTTTCGGATAAAGGAAAAGGAATCGATATTGATAAAATCCCATATATAGCCTTATCAAATTACTCTACTATCCAAGATTCACTAGGATTTGGATTTACTATATGTATACAATTAAGTGATTCAATAATAATGAATACAGGTCCTCAAGGAACAAATATTCTGGTAAATATAAAGCTATGATATATTCTACATATCCAAAAACGGAAAAAATAGATTTAACCAAATTACCATCTCATATAGCTTTTATAATGGATGGAAATAGAAGGTGGTCCAAATCTAAAAAATTACCTTTTTCTGTAGGACATAGAAAAGGTTTTGAAGTTTTTAAAAAAATTATACTTTTCTGTAATCAGTTAGGAATAAGAGAACTATCCTTCTTTGCTTTTTCTAAAGAAAATTGGAACAGATCAAGGGAGGAAGTAGATATACTTTTCAAACTTATGCTGTTTTACGCAAAAAGAGAAATATATAGAATTATTGAAGAAGGAATAAGGGTAAGAATAATAGGAGACAGGGAGAATCTACCTTCAGAACTATTAGAAGTTTTTCAAAAAATAGAAGATGAAAGTAAAAGTTTTGATAAGATGATTGTAAACGTAATGATAAATTATTCCGGACAATATGATGTAATTCAAGCTGTGAAGAAAATAATTAGCAGTGGATATACAGCAGAAAAAGTTGATTATAATCTTCTGTATTCCCATCTTTTAATAAGTTCTCCAGATTTATTGATAAGAACGGGAGGGGAGTATAGAATAAGTAACTTTATACTTTTTCAATTAGCTTATACTGAATTATATTTTTGTCCCAAAATGTGGCCGGAATTTGAAATAGAAGACCTAATAGATGCAATAGTAGAATACCAAAGAAGAGAAAGAAGATGGGGAAAATAGCTTTAATCCATCTATCTGACTGCTTTTACCCCAGAATAAATGGTGTAACAATAGCTATAGAAACATTAATAGATACTCTACATGATCAGGTGTTCGATACTTATATTATAGCTCCTAATTATCAAAAAAGTATTTCAATCGAGGTGGAAGATTATAAAGGTTCAAAAGTTATAAGAATACCTTCGATTATTTTTCCTTTTAGTAAAGAGGACCGGTTTATGAAAATCAACTTAGCTAAAACAATATATAGTATGCTTTCAAATTATGACTGCTTTATTTTATTTTTTCATAATATAATGAATAGCTTCTTAATAGGTCAAAAAATAGCTGAATATGTAAAGAAAGACAGTAAAAGAGTAATAAAGATTCTGTACTATCATACATTCTGGGAGTACTATCTACACTACCTACCACTACCGAAGGTAATTACTAAGCAAGTACTTAACCTAATAGAAAAGTTTTTTTTAAACGCAGTAGATTACATAATGGTTGCAAATTCATATGTTAAGCAAAAAATTGAAAATAAGGTTGATTCTAAAAATAAAATAATAATAAATCCTCTTCCTTTGAACAAAATTTTTTATGGTGCATCTCAGAATAAATTTTGCAAACTAAAAAATGATAATGATTTTCTCCTTTATGTTGGCAGAATAGGTAAAGAGAAGAATATATACTTTCTTATAGATGTTTTCAGGGAATTTTTAAAATTAAAACCTGACTGCTACCTTTACATAGTTGGTGATGGACCAGAAAAACAAAAATTGATCAAATACTGTTCAGATATAGCAGATAAAATCCTATTTTTAGGTTATAAATCCCAAGATGAAATAATACAAATGTATAGAGATGCTAAAGGTATAATTTTCGTATCCAAAACAGAGACATTAGGTTTGGTTGTTGTAGAAGCTATGGCTTGCGGAGGAATAGTTTTTGCTCTCGATACACCTCCATTTAACAAGATAATTAAAAACATGGAAAATGGAGTTCTAATTTCCTACGAAGAACCCAAAAATTTTGCCTATGCTTTAGCAAACATATTATCTAATAACCAACTAGCTGAAAAAATAAGGAGAAATGCTTCTAGTATTACCAATCACTACAACCCGGAAAATTTTAGAAAAATTTTTATTGAATTAACTAACGTGCTTTATCCAAGTTCTATCATAGGTGGTCTATATGGTTAGAATTAGCATAGACCTCATGGGAGGAGATAATGCGCCTATATCCGTTCTAGAAGGAGTGTTTTATTCCCTAATGGAAAATAATGACTTAGAAATAATAGCAACACATCATAAATCGGTAGATATAGACCAGATAATAAAACAAATAGTCTGTTTAATTCCTAAGAGGAGCAAAATTAAGAGTTTTATTAAAAGCAATTCCTGGAAAAATAGACTGACCTTCATTTCTTGTGATAGCTATGTTAGTATGAAGGATTCTCCAAGTAAACTTATCAAAGAAAAGGATAATACCTTAAGGAAAGCTTTTGAATTAGTAAAGGAATCACAGGCAGATGGAATAGTATATGCTGGTAATACTGGAGCCTTTTTGGAAGGATCTGTGCTAGTAATAGGCAGGATGGAAAATGTTAAAAGACCAGCTCTATTAACAGCTTTACCTTTTTCTACTCCACCAGTTTTTCTACTTGACAGCGGAGCTAATCCTGAATGCAAAGCAGAATACTTCCTTCAATTTGCTATAATGTCTTCAAGTTACTACAAGATTATTCTATCTAAAAAACCCACAATAGCTATCCTAAACATAGGAAATGAAGAAATCAAAGGAAATAGTCTGGTAAAGGAAGCTAACGCTATACTTAAAAAGTACTCTCTATCGAATAACTCACCCTTTAATTACGTAGGATTTGTTGAACCTTATGATGTGGTCAATTCAAAAGTAAACATAGTACTGGCTGATGGATTTAGTGGTAACATAATGCTAAAATCTTTCGAGGGATTATCTGAATACATTATGGAATTGGTAAAAAAAGAGTTTTCCAGAGGTATAATAAATAAAGCTCTTGGTCTAATGTTAAGATCTAGCTTTAGAAGATTGAGAAATTTCCTTGACTACTCCGAATATGGTGGAGCTATTATGCTTGGACTAAAGGGAATTTGTGTAAAAACTCATGGAAGAGCAAATTACAAGGCTATTAAAAACTCCATACTTTTCTCCTACAAGCTAATAAAAAATAATGTAATCAACAAAATAGAAAGTGAATTAGAGCAGCTAAAAGTATGGACTACCTAAAGTATAATCTTAAGCAGGGATACAAGAAAATATACAAATTTTACGAACTTAATAACCATATAATGACATTAGGACTTGATATATACTGGCGAAAAAAAGCTTCAAAAATAATAAAACAAATACTAATAAATGAAAATAGAGATGATAAGTTTATATGCTTTGACCTTTGTGTTGGAACGGGTGAGTTTCTAGAACAAATTTTTTATGATACATCTAAAATCTATTCAAATTCAATTTACTTAGGAGTTGATTTCAGTTTCGAAATGCTATCCATATGTAAACAGAAAAAAGTATATAAAAACCCAAATGTATTTTTGATTATAGCTGATGTTGGTTTTCTACCTTTCAAGAATAACAAAGCTAAATTAGTAACTATATCCTTGGGTATTAGAAATTTGAAAAATCCTAATGATTTAGCTATAGATGGTATGTTTTATCACAGGTTTAAGGAGATATACAGAGTTATTTGTGAAGGTGGATATTTTTGCGGCTTAGAAACTAGTAGACCACCTAACAAGTTTATCAGAACCATATCTGATTTTTTCACATTACACTTTTCAACTAATCTTGCTAAGATAATATCCGGAGACTTTAAAACTTACACTTATCTCGCAAAAAGTATAGTTGATTTCCTTGATGCCCAAGAATTTAAAAATTTCCTTCTATCTATTAACTTTAAGAAAGTTGATTATTACCTATTCACTTTTGGAGTTGTTAGCTTACATATAGCTCAAAAATGAAAGAAGTAAAATATAATCCTGAAGCAGATATCGTATACATTATCGATCTATCAGATCTTATAAACCAAAAAGTAGATAGTTTATCTGATTGTTTTAATATTATCATCCAACCTTTCCAAATAAACTCTCTATATAATACGCAACCATTCATCCTTAATTGCTACTATACGATAAAAAAAATTGCTGATAGTTTTTTGATGAATTTGAAAATCGATTGTAGTATACCTACTATTTGTGATATATGTGGAGTAACGTTTAATTTTCCATTTCGCTTTCAGGTTCAGGAAATATTTACTTCATACTTTGAATATACTAATAAATTTGATGATATGTATTATTTTATTTCAAACGATGATAAGATAGATGTTGGTAAAATATGTATCGAGAATTTCATTTCAAACCTACCTATAACATACAGATGTTCTAATTGCTAGTTTTTTTGTGTTTGATAGAATAGTAAATTTTATAGTAAACTATACCTACAAATTCTGATAGAGCTATGTTTGTTGTTTCAAGGTTTTTTATTGATGGTAAGAAATCATATTTTGATATTTTATATTGGTATCTGTAGTTGCAGGGCACAAAAATTATATTGTTTTGAACAAAATTCTTATCGAAAGTGTTTTTAATAGATATTTTAGTCCTTGTAATATGAAAAGCTGAAGTAACTATGGCTATCTTATCATTTGAATTTACGAAATTTTTTAGGTTTTTTACGTTTTGGTAAGTATCTAATGATTCATTTTCGGTAAATATGTTTACATCTTTTAGGTATTTGGGTTGTATGCTTGTGACAAGAAGTTTCATATACTTGGCTATGTTTGTATTGTATTGTATACTTTTACCTAGGATTAGAATCTCTGGTTCTTTATTAGAGTATTTTTTTATAGCTTGATATATAAGTAAAGCTGTCAAGAGTCTTGATAAACTATCTTCAGATAGTTCTCCATTTGCTTTAATTCCTCCCGTCAAAACTACTATCTTATTTATCTCTTTAAACATAGGTATTACATCTTTGGGATTTGTAATGAGGGAATAGTAGAGATAGTAATTATTCAAATATGGTTTTTCCAAGTTATATATTGCTAAATTTGCTCCTATAGTGGTAGAAAAAAAATAGAATATTGCTAAGATTATGGCAATTAGTAACTTTTGTTTTCGAGGTAATAATATCAAAGTAACAAGTAAGAGTATAAAGATGATATTTAGGAAAGAGGAAAGTAGTTTTTTTAGAAACATGAGGGTTTATTTTTGCTGGTTATAGTGTTTTATTAATTCAAGAACTTCTAGTGGATTATTCTGAGCCGATGCTTTTCTCCATATTTTGACTATTTTACCGTTGGGATCTATCAATACAGTGTCTCTTGAAAAAAAGATTTTACCTTGAACACCGAATAATTTTGCTATTTGTCCAGCCTTATCACTTACTAGCTTTATTTTAAGATTACAATTTTGAATGAATTTTTCGTGAGATTTATTACTATCTTTACTTATTCCAATTACTTCTGCTTTTTGGTTTTCAAATTCTTGTTTCAATTTTGAGAATGTTTGTGCTTGGACTGTACAGCCAGGTGTATTATCCTTAGGATAAAAGTATAAGACAATCCACTTACCCTTACCAACTTCTATTACTTCTCCATCTGAACTTTCTAGTTTTAAATCTTGGACTATATCACCCTCTTTGTACATGTCTGACCCTTCTAAATCTCTATTATGTATTTTTTTTGTTGATTGATATTCTTATTTTCATAAATTGCCACTAGTTCTATTCTACCTCTTTGATCTTTAGGAATTATTATCGAAACAGAATTGCTTGAAGTATAGTATATGGATACATTTTTTGTTATAGATTTTATTTCTACAAATGGTGAGAAATTGAAATACCACGTAACATATAAAACATCATATCTATCAAAATCATATTTTCTTACGTTCATTATGCTAGGGAAGCAGTAAACATAGTTTGAGGGGGGGGATTCTGAAAAACTCACAATTTTGTTATTTTTGAGTTCAAAATATAGATGTTTATTAAAAGGTTTAGAGTTTGTAAGTGCATCATAAACTTCCTGTGTTACGTAAAATCTTTGAAGGGAAGATAAGAGGATAAAAGGAGGGGAGTAAGAGGTAGATTTTCCTATATGTTTTATACTGCCTTCCGCTGTTGAGATTGTCTCGGCTCTGACATAAAAAAATGATAGGAAAATTGCAATAAATAAAATCATTAAAGCATTTTTTAAAATCAATTTAAGTTTGGTCAATCTAGATTTAATTTGTGAGATATTCATTTTGAATTTATTATGTCCCAGCTTCTTCAGTTTCTATTTCTTCAGGATTTTCAAATTGTTCTATTATTTCCATTACCGTTAGTGTAAGATATAGTATCTCTTCTATCATAGATATTAGATTTTGCTTTTGGGTTTTTAAATTCTGCGAAAACATTTCTATTAGTTTATACGAGTAAGGATTGTTATATCTTGTTAGGTCCAGTAGATTATTTATCATGTTTTGTGTACTTTGAGTGAATTCTAGTACTCGAGTGTCAAGATCTATAAGATCTTCTTCAAGAGAATCATAGTAAATTTGTTTGTTACTAAACTTAGATTCGAGAAGAATATATAGACCTTGTTTCACTTTAGGATAGGCTTGTAGAAATTTTTCTAGTAGATTTTGTAGATTTTGTACATTATGTATGATATCTTCCGAGGATAGGGCAGACTCTATATTTTTGCATATTTCTAGAAAATTTTGTAAAATTTTTATCATATAGTAGTAATGGGCCTCTCTGGACTCGAACCAGAGACCTTACCCTTATCAGGGGTACGCTCTAACCACCTGAGCTAGAGGCCCAACCTATTTTAGAATTTTGATACCTAATACCCTTTCCCTCCTTATTCCCTTCTTAAAGATACTAATACTACTAAAATCTTATTTTACCAAAAAATAGACCTGATAATAATTCTACATTTTTCATGAATTCTATCAACTTTTCAAGTACTGCCGTTTGATTATCCATATTCTCAATCATTTCTCTAATATCTATTAGACAGTTTTTCAGAACTACTGTATTCCTAGAATATTGCTCTAGCTCGGATATTTTACTTATGCTAGTATATAGTTTATCCAGTTCGTTGATACTTTGATTAACTTGAGACAAAGCTTTTTCTTGATCATTATTGATTAAATAATTCTCTATGATTGATAGGACATAGTTTTGGATTATTGGCGGAATTTTTTGAAGGCTTATTAAAAAAAGCTTCTCTATTGATAGTGGAAAAACTAGATTACATTTTCTACATTTCTCACTTAAAAATTCATTCCCTTCTCTACATCTAGGACAGTAAATTTTGCTTGTCAGTAAACTTAAAACTTCTATTGAAAAGCTTCTGTACATCAATAATGACTCAACAAAACATAAATACATACTTTCTATATTATCCTCGTAAATACAATAGCTAATGCATTCCTCTGCAAGATTATCCAAAACTGAAGGTAATTCGATTAATTTTTCTTTGAAATTTGTATTTATTATTGCTCCTATCTTTATAATGTTTTTCACATTTTGCAATATATTAATGAACACCGATAAAGGAAGATGAAAACTAGCATATAGAACAAAACTATTTATAAATTCTTTTATTTGTGAATTGTTGATATCCTGTTGGTTTGTATTTAAGCTACTTAATACAGCAGTAATAGATTGTAGTTCCTGTTCATCAAGATTTTCAAATATTTGTAGATAATCACCTTCTAAATTTCTATTTGCTATTATAAACTTTAGTGCTGTTAGACGATTATCTTCCATGTTTTGTATACTATTTACAAACTCGGAATTTAAAAAAGAGGAAAGCAAAAGATCATTTAAGATATTAGCTAATAGCATTTTTGTATCATCATCGTATTTGCTAAAATTACGCAGTAACTCATCAAATTTAATTTTCTTTAACTTTTCTTTCTCAGCTACAAAAAGACCATTTGAAGCTTGATTAATTTGAATAAATATCTTATTTGCTAAATCGGGTTCCTCAGATAGATTTATTGAACCATTGATAAGTTCAAAACTTGCTCCTAAAGCATACTTTATTGCTTCTACAAAATCAATTTGCTCTTGTATTATTGTTTTTACTTCCTCTTGAGTTTCAAACAACACTTTCTCTAAATTTAGCTTCTTTTCAGTTTGTTGGATTAAATTATAAACCCCAAAAAGGTACCTAATTAGTAAATCTACGGGGAAAGATTCAAGGTTAGTTATATTTTCTACATAGCTCCAGAAAATTTTGAGAAATCTGTCAACTATAGGGTAAGGAGAAATCAAGCTCTGTTCTTTTAGGATTCCAGCTACCTGATTGTTAACGTCAAGGATAGTTATTATCCCCTGTAGTAATTCTTCAACAAAATCACTGTTTACTGCCTTTAGGTCAGTATTTTCTAGTTTTTCAAGAACATTTTTCAATTGAGATTCCAAATTATAAATGGTTTGCTGTATTTTTGTAACAAAATCAGGTTCTATATTGACTGTTGCTCTTAGTAGCTTAAATTCATCTATAACCTGACTTTTTAGATCTGTTAGAAAAGATTGTAAATTATTTTTTTTAACACTAAACTCTTGATCACTTATATAGCTTATTCTGTCAGGGTAATATATTACTATCTCACATAAATTTAGGAATTTAGTTATGGATGGCGGAAAAAGTACTATCATTTGTAATTATAGGGCGTTTCTAATTACTTTTTCTAGATTTAATTGTATTTCGATCATACGATGATCAGAGAATTTGTGAACATTAGGATACTCGTACCTACCTACAACATTGAAACTTCTCTGAACAACTGATTCATTAAAATGTTTTGAAACAAATATATAGTCTAAAACGCTTTTATACTTTCCATAATATGTAGGATATTTTGTTTCTCGTGACATTTTGTCTAGATTTCTGACATCTGTAAAACCATTACTTTCTAAAGTTTTGATTGTTATTGAATCAGGTAAATCATTGAAATCTCCCATTATTATAGTTGGAGTATCTGTATTTTTAGTTTTTTGTATAAGGTTTTCTACCTCTTTGTATCTTTGCTTATCCGCTTCTACTCCTCCTCTCTTTGACTTTAGGTGTACTGTAAAGACTTTCACTTGGAAACCAGGCATTATTTCTATAAGAGCTTCTACCGGTGGTCTTTTAAAAACTTCATTATTCTCATTTATCGTGTAGTTTTTTATCTTAAATTTCTTACTTACCAAAAGTGCAGTTGCTATACCTCTCTCATCCGATTTCCCAACTATTACATTATACTTATCTTTTAAACCAGCTGTTTCTAATAATTTGGTCAATATTTGTATATTTTCAACTTCTTGTAAAGCTACTATGTCTGCATTTGACCTTCTTATTATGTCTCCTATTCCCGCTATTTCACTCTCTTTTTTGGGAGGACCATCATTCTTCAACGGATCGTCTATATTATCAAACAAATTCCTAAGATTATAACTAGCGAGCTTTAGAGTATTGACTTTATCATTTATCATACTCATCTCCCTTTTAATTATTATATTCTTTATGTGTTAATTTAGGACCTTGTACCGATAAATTTTTACACTTTTTTTACAAAAAAAGCACCTTTAAAAAGCTATCCTTTTCATTTCAAAAATGAAATCAAAAAAGTGAATAAAAATTTAATGGAGGTAAAAAATGAACTTAAAGAATTTAAACAACACAACTGTTAAGTATCATAAACCCATAGAAATTACAGAACAAAGAAATAAGTTACCACATCATATTAAAAGAATAGATGTAGTTACAGAAGTAATAGATGCAGACGAAGTTTGGAAAATGGGAATAACAGGAAAAGATGTAACAGTAGCTGTCATAGATACAGGAATATACCCACACCCAGACATAAAAGATAGGCTTATTGAATTTGTTGACTTTGTAAAAGGTAAAAACGGTGTGCAAAATGCATACGATGACAATGGACACGGTACACACTGTGCAGGATTAGTTGCTGGTAACGGCTCAAAAGCTAACTCCAAATACAAAGGACCAGCTTTCGATGCTAATATCATCGGAATCAAAGTACTTGATGAAATGGGTGGCGGAAGATTATCTAACATCGTAAAAGCTATATACTGGGCTATACAAAATAAACAAAAGTATAATATAAAAGTTCTATCCATGTCTCTCGGAGTAGATTCAGTTATAAAGGAAAAAGATGATATACTAGCTAAAGCAGTAGAAGACGCTACTAAAGCTGGAATTGTAGTAGTTGTTGCAGCAGGTAATAGTGGACCACTTGCAAAAACAATAGCTAGCCCGGCAATTAGTAAATACGCCATCACCGTAGGCGCTTATGACGACAAAAATACACCATCAAAACAAGACGATACCCCAGCCTTCTTCTCCTCCCGAGGACCAACTCCAGTAGACAAACAAAAAAAACCAGATATATCTGCCCCAGGAGTAGAAGTCGTAAGCCTTAGAAGCCCCAACTCTACCATAGATAAAGAACCAGTCATTAGATACGGAGATTACTACATAATGCTATCCGGAACTTCAATGGCTACACCCATAGTAGCTGGAGTAGTAGCCTTAATGCTTCAGGCCAACCCTGACCTTACACCAGAACAAGTAAAAGAAATCATAAAACAAACCGCTACTCCCGTAAAAGACGCAGGAGAATACTCTGTCGGAGCCGGACTAATTAACCCCCTCGAAGCCGTTAAAAAAGCTCTTGAACTAAAAGCAAAAAAATAAAAAAAACAAGAAAATAAAAAAAAGTAAAAATAAAAAGGGTGGGCTTTTAAACCCACCCTTCTCTTTTATCCCTTTAGATTAGTAGTCCATTGGTGGATGACTATGTCCACCCTTTTCCTTTTCCTTTTCTGGTATTTCAGCTATTACAGTTTCTGTGGTTAATACCATTCCAGCTACTGAGCAAGCATTTTCAAGAGCACTTCTTGTAACTTTCAATGGATCTATGATTCCTGCTTTGAACATATCTACAATCTTTCCTTCAACTGCATCAAAACCATGTGTTGGAGAAGATCTCTTGACTTCTTCTGCTATAGATCCTCCGTCAAAACCAGCGTTTTCTGCTATTTGTCTTAGTGGTCTGTCTAAAGCAGATTTTACTACTTTAATACCTATTGCCATATCTCCCATATATTCTTTTTCAAGATTTTCTAAGGCATTGATGGTTCTGATGAGAGCTGTACCTCCACCTGGAATTATTCCTTCTTCTACAGCTGCCTTTGTCGCATTAAGAGAATCTTCAAATCTAAGTTTCTTTTCTTTGAGTTCAGTTTCTGTTGGTGCTCCAACTTTAATTACTGCAACACCACCAGTAAGTTTTGCAAGTCTTTCTTGTAGTTTTTCTCTATCAAATTCACTATCTGTTTCCTTTATTTGCTTTCTAATTTGCTCTATTCTAGCTTTTATTTCAGCGTCGTTACCTTTGCCTCCTATTATTGTTGTGTTTTCCTTGGTAACCTTTACTTTTTCAGCTTTTCCAAAATAGGTGCTATTTTTGACATTTTCTAGTTTAACTCCTAGTTCATCATTTATGACTTGTCCTCCGGTAAGTATTGCTATATCTTTGAGCATTTCTTTTCTTCTGTCACCAAATCCTGGAGCCTTTACTGCACATACATTTAGAACTCCTCTTAGTTTGTTTACAACCAATGTTGCTAAAGCTTCTCCTTCTACATCCTCTGCTATTATTAGTAGTGATTTTCCTTCTTTTACTACTACTTCTAGTACTCCGAGTATATCATTAACAGATGCTATTTTCTTTTCGGTTATTAAGATATATGGATTTTCAAGTATTGCTTCCATTCTTTCTGCATCTGTTACAAAATAAGGAGATATGTAACCTCTGTCAAATTGCATACCTTCAACGTGTTCTAGGGTTGTTTGAGAAGATTTGGATTCTTCGATAGTTATAACACCTGTTTTACCTACCATTCTAATAGCTTTCGCAATCATTTTACCAATTTCTTCATCGTTATTAGCTGCTATAGTAGCTACTCTTTCGAGATCATCTACATCAGTTTTTGTTTTGCCTTCAAAATCAACTTCTTTTGCTTGCTTCTTGAGTTCCTCAATAACAACTTCTTTTGCCTTATCTATTCCTCTTTTGAGGTAGATTGGGTTTGCTCCAGCTGCTATTGCTTTGAGACCTTCTTTGATTATGTTATAACCTAGAACTACTGCTGTTGTTGTACCATCTCCTGCTATGTCATTTGTTTTGGTTGCTACTTCTTTAAGTAGTTGTGCACCCATATTTTCGATTGGATCAGGAAGCTCTATTTCTTTTGCTACTGTAACACCATCATTTGTGATTAGAGGACTACCAAATTTCTTTTCTAGCACTACATTTCTTCCTTTTGGACCTAGGGTTACTCTTACTGCATCATAAACAGTTCTTATACCTCTTTCTAACTTTTGTCTTGCTTCTGTATTAAATAGTACCATCTTACCACCCATTTTTTACACCTCCTATTCACTTTCTACTATTGCCAGTATTTCACTTTCTCTTAGGATTAAGTATTCTTCTCCTTTTATCTTTAATTCGGTTCCTGCATATTTACCGAATAGAACTTTGTCACCCTTCTTAACGGTTGGTTCTACTCGGGTACCATTGTCCAGCATTTTTCCTGGACCAACCTCGATTACCTCTCCTTTTTGAGGTCTTTCCTTAGCAGTATCAGGCAAATATATCCCACTTTCTGTTCTCTCATCTTGAGGTATTGGTTTTACTAGTACTCTATCTTCTAGCATTCTTAGCTTTATTGTTTGGGTTGCCATGCTTTACACCTCCTCTCGTACTGTTTCTTTGTATCGTTCTTTCGTACCCTATGTATTGTTACTCTTTTTGCCTTACACCTATAATATACCCACTTTAGAAAATTTTTATACAGGATTTTGAAAAATTTTTATAGGGGGTTTGGAGGTTCTATGAAAATTTTCTGAATGCAACTACTACATTATGTCCACCAAAACCAAAAGAGTTCTTAAGTGCTACATTTATCTGTCTATGTACAACTTTATTGGGAGTGTAATTAAGGTCACACTCTGGATCTGGAGTAGTGTAGTTTATAGTCGGGTGTACAGTTTGATTGTAAATACACAGAATAGTTGCGATAGATTCTATAACACCGGCTGCTCCTAGAGTGTGGCCTATCATTGATTTAGTAGAACTTATGTTAACTTTATATGCTCTTTCTCCCAAAGCAGATTTTATTGCAAATGTTTCAGTTTTGTCATTGTAAGGTGTGGATGTCCCATGAGCATTGATATAGTCTATTTCTTCAATATCGATATTTTCTATTGCCTTTGAAATAGCGTATATGATACTTGATGCGCCTGGATCTGGAGCAGTAATATGATAGGCATCACATGTATGATAATAGCCAACAATTTCAGCGTATATTTTGCTTTCTCTTCTAGATGCATTTTCCAAAGATTCCAGTATAATGCATCCTGCACCTTCTGCTATTACGAAACCATCCCTGTTTAGATCAAATGGTCTGGAAGCTGTTTGGGGATCGTTATTCTTAGATAAAGCCCCCATATTCTCAAACCCTGCAATTGAAGAAGGAGTAATTGGAGCTTCTGAACCACAAACAATAGCTATATCAACAGTTCCACTTTTAACAGCTGCATAGGCTTCCCCTAAGGCATGTAGAGAACTAGAGCATGCACTTACATATGTTAAATTCGGCCCCCGAATATTATATATGATACCTATCCACCCAGCCAGTATATTCACTATCATTTTGGGAACAAAATAGGGAGAAATTCTTTTATTTCCTTTGCTAAATAATACCCCAACCTGTTCTTCAAATGTTTCAATTCCACCTATTCCAGAGCCTACGAAAACACCTACTCTATAAACATCTACATTCGATAAATTAATCAAACTATCTTCCAATGCCTGATGAACTGAGGCTAATCCAAAATGAACAAACCTGTCCATTTTTCTTATATGCTTTTTATCTATGTAGTTGTACGGATCGAAGTTTTTGACTAAACCAGCTATTTTACAATCGAAATTGCTTGTATCTATCCTATCGTTAAATGTTATACCGTTTTTCCCATTTACTAGATTTTGCCAGAATTCATCTACCGTGTTTCCCAAAGGATTTATAGTACCCAATCCCGTTACTACCACTCTTCTATTCATACTTGTCTTCTCCTTAGTAAGTTAAACTTTGTAAGTTAATACTTAGACTTTTTGGTTCAATAGGGAGTATTCTAGTAAACAATTTCTCAAACTATCTTCAATGTTTTCATAATTTAGTATAGTTTCAAATTTTTTCTTTTCTAACTGCTTGCTTTCAACTACTATTGCAGTGAATTTATCCTTTTTTTTGTCCAAGTACTCGATATAGGGGATTCTAAAGGACACCTCTATTACCGTTTTAGGAGGTATAGGAATTGAGGTAAATAAACTGATACCATTATGGAATATTCTGTAGGTTTTGGCTTTTTGAGTATGTGGTACACCTACTGCATTATATTCAATATCAATCTCAACTTCCAAATCAAAGCTGGATATAAGTTCTTTAGCTTTACCAAACGGTTTATCTTTAGTTTTTGATGGCTTACTTATTACTATCACTCTATCTGCTAATACAATATCTTTTATTTGGGATTGAAAATTGTGAAGTTTTACTGTACCATCTTTTTGTATCTCTATTAGATTAGTATCTGCAGTTTTTTCAGGTGTTATAGGAACTAGATTATTGGACATGTATTGTGAAAGAAGAGGAACTTTAAGTTCTATAGAATCTTTGGAAATGTTATCTATTAATCCATAAATATCTATCCATTTATCAGCTTCTATTATAGTCATTTTAACGGGGCTGTCCACCGAGAAATGAGGTTCTTTTTTACCAAATATGTTAAACATCTACAGTCCCCCTTTTATTTTGTATATTATCTTTGTGGTTGATATATCAGGCACAAAAGTTAAAACTTCGTACCTAATCCTGTATCTTTCAATAATTCTTATTTCTGGTATTTCCTTACCTTTATAATCGCCACCTTTGAAATACACGTCTGGTCTAAGATACTCAAGCAGTAGAATAGGTGTTTCTTCTTCAAATGGAACTACAAAATCGACAGCTTCTATAGAAGCAAGAACAATCATTCTATCTTCTAGAGTATTTATGGGTTTATTTGGACCTTTAATTTTTGCTACACTTTTATCACTGTTTATAGCTACAACTAACAAATCACAATATTCTTTAGCTTGATAAAGATAAGTTATGTGACCCTTATGAATTATATCAAAACATCCATTCGTGAAACCTATAATCTTTCCTACTTGCTTGTACTTATCAATTACTAATTTTAGTCTTTCCCAATTGTAGAATATTTTATCGTTTGGATGTCTCATATGCAGTTTTTTCTAAGAATGTTAAAATATCTTTTGGTTTGACAGCAATTGTTCCAGGCTTAGATACACATATAGACCCCGCAATATTTGCTAACATACCACTTTCTAAACAATCAAATCCCAGGTAGTTAAATAGCGCAAAAATCGATACTACGTTGTCACCTGCACCAGTAACATCAAAAACCTCTACCTCAAATCCATCAACCTTAATTAATCTTTCTTTATTAACCAAGCTCAACCCTTCTTTACCCAATGTTACCAAAAGACTTGCTATATTGTATCTTTGTATAAACTCTTTCATACTGTCAAACATGCTCCTTTTATTAAGCCCTACAATTTTTGACAACTCCTGAAACTCCTGTCTATTTAAGGAAATACACTCTATCTGCTTTGTTTTCATAAACTCTTCAAATAATTCAAAGTTAGATGGCTTGGGAGAAAGATAAACTTTTTGCACTTTTATTTGACTTATGCAACCCATTAAGTTGTAACTAAAAAAACCTTTATTGTAATCTATCATAATTAGCAAATCATAGGGTTCTTGGAGTTGATTTATTTTATCCTCTATCAATTGGGCTGGAAATTTAAGTTCAGGTTTTTCCCTATCCACTCTTGCTATTTGTTGATTATTTTGAGCTATTAACCTAGTTTTTACTATAGTTTTATCGTAGGTACTAGTTATGGATTTTATATTGTATTTTTGAAGTAGGTTCTTGACCCTTACACTGAATTGATCTTTACCAAGGAATCCCATTAAGGTTACATTTGGGCAATAATAGGATAGTATTTTGGCCACATTACCTGCTCCACCTAGATCATTCCATTCTTTTTCTACCCTTAGTACCGGTACTGGTGCTTCCGGTGATATCCTCTCAACTACACCTTTTAGCCATCTGTCTAGTATAATATCACCCATTACCAAGATTTTCAAATCTTTTATCTTTTCTAATGCTTTGATAACTCTATGATACAAACTGTGAATATCAATATCTGGAATCATAGTTGTTTATGTATTCTGGATGGATTACCAACTACAACTGTATTTTCTGGAACATCTTTTGTTACCACAGTTCCTGCTCCTACATAGGAATTAGGACCAATTACTTTGGGAGATATTATTACTGCATTTGATCCTATGAATGAATTATCTTTAACGATAGAAGTATATTTTGTTTTGCCATCGTAGTTAGCAAAAACCACTCCTGCTCCAATGTTAACATTCTTACCAATTATAAGATCACCCAAATAAGCTAAGTGTGAAGCTTTCAAATTACCCTCAGCATTAACATTCTTGCACTCAACAAAAGCTCCAATCTTAGAGTCTTTCAAAATATTACCCTCTCTTAAATGACTAAACGGACCTATATTGCAATCCATTAGTTTATTTTTTCTAACAAAACTAATCAACAATTTATTATTGTCTGCTATTACAGAATCATATATCATTACATTTGGACCTATCCTATTCGAATTGCCAATAATAGAGTTTATAATTACCACGTTATCAAACAGCACATTATCTTTACCTATACTAGATAAGGGACATATGAATATGTTGTCACCCAAGTAAACATTGCCGCTAAATCTTTTTGATAGTTTTTTAACTTGCTTGTATAGCTTTTCTATATCTTCTAAAGTTCTTATTCTGAAACTAAATTCTCTAATTTTTGTTAGTTTGCTTATTTGTTTATTCTCTATAGCTTTAATTATTTCTGAGGCTTTATAAAACATGAGAGGAGAGTTTAGATCAAGAAATAAACTATCTCTATCTAAAATTTTGTCTGACACTAATTCATAATCTAACTTAAGACCATAAGCTTTAGTTAAGTCATTTATTAAACTTACTGTGTGATCGTGGGAAATAAAAGTAATCTTAGATTGAAAATGAGTTTGTAATTTTTCTAATAACTTAAGATTGGGAAGACATATGGGATATAGAAAGTAATCATCATTGTATTTCCAAACTTCTTCAGTTGCTTTTACTACAATCCTCATCGTTCACCCTACCTATGTTTTCAGTTTTACTATTTGTTTTATGGGTTCAAAACGTATGGTAAAGAATCTAAGGAAAGGAGGTTCGTAAACTATGTTTAACCCACTTATCTCGTGTCTTATGTCATAGACGCTTTTTATTACCTGACAAGTATATTCCATATGTTCTTTGGAGTAAACTCTTCTGGGAATAGTGATTCTGACGAGTTCTAGTTCTGGATATTTGTGTTTACCTGTTTTTGGATCTCTACCTGCTGAAACTATTCCTCTTTCCATGGTTCTTACGCCACCGTATAGGTATATGTAAGCTGCGAGTGTTTGGGCCGGAAACTCATCTTGAGGAATGTGCTCCAGGAATCTTTTGGCATCCAAGTAAATTGCGTGTCCTCCAATGGGTTCAACGATGGGTATATTGTTTTGTTTTAGCAAATTACCTAGATATCTGACTTGCTCAATTCTGTTTTTTAGATAATAAAAGTCGGTCATTTCTAATATTCCCTGTGCTAGCATAGCTATATCTCTTGGGGCTAAACCACCGTTGTAATATTCTCCTTCGAATATGTTAAGCATCTTTACCATTTGTTTGTATAATTCTTGAGACCTAACAAGTATCAATCCACTTATGTTGGTTAGGGGGTCTTTTTTAGCTGATATAGTTGCTGCATCCGCTAAACTCATGATTTCTCTAATTATCTCTTTAATGGATTTATCTTGGTACCCTTGTTCTCTTTCTTTGATAAAGAAAGCATTTTCTGCTATTCTAGTAGCATCGAGTACAAGAGGGATACCGAAATGATCACATATTTTTCTGATTTGTTTGAGATTATCTAGTGATACTGGTTGTCCACCTGCCATATTAACATTGTTTTCAACGCAAACATATGCTATCTTTTCTTTTCCATTCTTCTCTATAAAGTCAACCAATCTATCTACATCTATATTACCCTTAAATGGATGGTACACTTCCGGTTTGTAAGCTTCTTCGATTATCAGATCTACAAAGATTCCTTTTGCATACTCTTGATGGAATCTAGTAGTAGTAAAGTACATATTATTGATAACATATTGAGAAGGTTTTATCATTGTCTGAGATAGTATATGTTCAGCTGCTCTACCTTGATGTGTAGGTAAAAAGTATTCAAACCCGAAGACTTCCTGTATAGAATCTCTCAACAAATTGTAAGCTCTTTTTTGATCATAAAGAATAGCTTTACTCCATTGTTCATCACTTATACTACTTGTTCCACTATCGGTTAGAAAATCTATGTAAACTTCACTAGCTGGAATCAGAAAAGTGTTATACCCAGCTTCTTTTAGTACTTGTTCTCTTCTTTCAAAAGAGAAAAGCTGTATTATTTCTATACCCTTAAAGTTATGTGATACGTATTGTCTTGGATCTATTATGTTAGTTATATTAGGATCACTTAGATATCTTTCAAACGTGTCTAAGAAAAGTTCTAGATTTTGCTTTTGATATCTTCTTGAAGGTAGAAAAATAAAAAGATGATTGTCCAGATTATATCCTCTGACTTGGCCTATAATAAATAGAGTATTGTTTATATTAGGATCTTTGTGGGATATATAAAAATAATGTGGAGTATAGCTATCTGTTAGTTTAAAGTTTGAATGTTTACTTGAAAGATGCTTTAGATTATTGTATAGAAAGCCCATAGAATTGAATTTGTATTCCCACATTTGTTGATTTTGAGCTTCTATTAAACCTGCATTTATTACTTCCATATCTCTACCTGCTAGGCCACCGTAAGTATGAAGTCCTTCAAATGCCACTACCCACTCCGTAAGATACTCATAATACTTAAAATCATTTGTAACTAAAATTGCACCATTATTGCACATTAAATCAAAACAGGCATCGATTACTATAACATCAAAAAGTTTGCTTAAGTGTTTTATTTTATTTAAATCTGCTCTGGTTAGAGAGAATATACTTGAAAAGTCACCTATCATTAGTGCTGATCTGTCTCTTATGTTCTCAACAAGCTTAGTTATATCGCCGTATCCAAAAATTTCTACAGAATTGAGCATTAGTATAGATATCAGATTATTCTGATTTTGAGATCCGTTTGACAAAGAATTGTTTGCATTTGTACTATAAGGTATTTTATAATAGTTGATTAAGTTTGTAAGATGGAAGTGTTCAAAAGGATTATAAAAAAATATTGCTAGTTGATGGTTTGGATATTTTTCAAAGGTTTTAATAACTAAATTCCAAGCTCCTTTAATATTATGGCAAGGTAGAACATAATCTTTTTCGAAGATGTCTTTTACTATTTTATTCATCTTGATAAAGTTCTCACTGCCAGCGTAGGATTCGTCACCTAAAAATAACGAAGAGTACTGATTTTCACTTAGAGCGTTTAAATCTATCCTCGATAAATCTGTCCATACGTACTCTTCCTCTATTAAATTTGCATCATTCATGTTTTTTTGGAGAATTAATTTCCTTTGTGAAAGATCTAAATACTGGGGGAAATAAATTATTTTTCCCTTGTATGGTTGCATTTGAGTACTCCTTTCTCTTTTTGCTATAGATAGTATTAACAAAAATACGTTTTACTCCTCTTTCGGAAGGTTTGAGATCAACTTACAGAAATTATATAAATTGAGCATGCTGATAGCCTTCTATATCATTTTGATAGGGTTACTTATTCTTGCAGATCAACTAAGCAAAAAAATAATTTTGGAAGGGTTTAGGTTTAAGTGGAATTGGTTTGAAATAATACTGGTATATAATGAAGGTAGCGCTTTTGGTATTAAATTACTTAAAAACAACGAATATATTCTAGTTAACTCTTTCATCCTTCTTATTCTTCTTATATTTACCCTTTTCAAAGCTCGTAATAACAAATTCGCAAATTATTATTACACTTCTTTCTCTTTCATAGCTGCAGGGGGAATAGGAAATCTAATAGATAGAATTATACACGGAAAAGTAGTTGACTTTATAGCTGTATACCATTTCCCTGTTTTTAATCTCGCTGATAGCTTTATAACCATAGGTTCAAGTTTGTTAATACTAATCATGCTAATAGACAAACAGTCAAAAACTGGTAAATAAATCAATAAGAATGTTCAAAGTAGAGAGTAGTTTTGAGATAACAAAGGCTCAAAAACAAGCTGTTGAACAAATAGTTGAAAGTCTGAAGAAAAATAAATTTACCACTTTGTTAGGGGTAACTGGATCAGGTAAAACATTTGTAATGGCAAAGGTTATAGAAAGGCTTCAGAAACCAACACTTGTTATTTCTCATAATAAAGTTCTTGCTTCCCAACTATTTGGAGAATTCAAAAATTTTTTCCCTAATAACCAAGTGGAGTACTTCATTAGTTACTATGACTTTTATCGCCCTGAAGCTTATATACCTCAGCAGGACATATACTTGGAAAAAGAGGCTGTTATAAACATGGTAATAGATAAATTAAGGCATAGAGCTACGCAGGCGGCAATATCTAACCCGTACTGTATTGTAGTTGCAAGCGTATCGTGTATATACAATCTCGGATCTCCTGAAGAGTATCAACGCTCTTTCATTAATCTCTATAAAGGTCAAAAAATAAATATAACCGACTTTACAAGAAAATTAGTAAGCATATATTACGAAAATAACGAAAATGATTTTAAGCAGGGATGTTTTAAGCTAAGAGGATCGACTGTATATGTTTTCCCTTCAGGTGAAGATAATATCCTAAGAGTAGATATCGAGGAAGATGTGGTATCTAACTTATATATTGTTGAAAATACAAGTTTTAAGAAAATAACTGAAGTAGATTTTTTTACAATATATCCTGCCAAACTGTTCATATCTTCATATGAGATTTTCAATCAGGCTCTGAAGGAAATAAGAGAAGATCTAGATAAAAGATATCAAGAATTGATAAGTATGAATAAAATACTAGAAGCGGAACGTCTAAAAACCAGAGTGGAATACGACTTAGCAATGCTTGAAAAATTTGGTACCTGTCCAGGAATTGAAAACTATTCTAGATATCTTTCGGGCAGAGAACCAGGTAGTACACCCTATACTCTACTCGACTATTTTCCAAGAGATTTTGTTGTTTTTATTGACGAAAGTCATGTAACTTTACCACAAATCAGAGCCATGCAAAAATCAGATAGAAATAGAAAAGAAATACTAATAGAACATGGTTTTAGATTACCTTCTTGCCTAGACAATAGACCTTTAACTTTCGAAGAATTCCTAGAAAAAACTAATAGAATTATTTTCGTATCTGCTACACCCGGAGAGTTTGAAATTAAAAACTCTAAAATCGTAGAATTACTCGTAAGACCCAGTGGAATAGTAGATCCAGAAATAATTATCAAGCCAAATCAAAATATAACCCAACAACTCCTAGATATAGCTAAAGAAGAGATACAAAAAAATAACAGGGTAATAATAAATGTTCTTACTCAAAAGCAGGCGGAAGACCTCAGTGAGTACTTGGTTCTAAATTCCATACCATCTTCTTATATACACTCAAGAATAAAACCACTCGAAAGAATTAGAATACTTTTCGATTTTAGAAAGGGATTGTATAATGTTTTAGTAGGTGTTAATCTTCTAAGGGAAGGATTGGATTTACCCGAGGTTTCTACGGTTATAATTCTTGATGGAGATAAGCAAGGATTTTTAAGAAGTAAAAATAGCATAATTCAGTTGGCTGGAAGAGCTGCAAGAAACCTTACTTCAAAAGTTGTTATATTCACAGATGTTATAACCCCAGCAATTCAGCAAGCTGTTGATGAAGTAGAAAGAAGAAGAAAGTACCAAATACAGTACAACCTTGAAAACAATATAACTCCTCGAAGTATACCTCCCAAACCAAAAGATATCCTGAAAATTATCTTCAACCTAATAGGGAAAGATAATGTACCTCAAATAATTACTGTCCAGGATCTGGTATATCTAGAAGACGAGGATTTCATAAAATACATAGAGAAATTGAAAAATAAACAACTAGAGGAACTAAAAAGAAACTTGCAAAAACAAATGAAAGAGTTAGCGGACAAAATGGAGTTTGAACAAGCAATCATTATCCGCGAAAAATTAAAAATAATCAACGATATACAAAAAACTTCTATCTGAAGGGAGGTCATATAAATGCTAAAAAGGATTTTCATCCTCCTGATAACCATTGTATGGCTTTCAACAATTTCCTATCCATTACAATATATGGTTTTCATGGAAGAACGTGATAATTTTGGAAGTACTATATTAACTTACGAAACAAGAGATTTGCATTCTTTCAACTTAAGTCATGAGGGATATCTAAGTCACACCATAATTACAAACAAAAAAAACAAAACAGTAATTCTCATAAATCACTTGGAAGAAGGTTATATAATTACAACGAAACGAAAAATAGAAGCATACATGAATTCTCAATTAGTGCCTTATATGCAGGATACTCAAAGTCGATCTATTAAATATAAAGAAACCACCGAGGTAGTTAAGGTCAACGGTAAAGAAATACAGGCTCAAAAGATTACAATTCAAGGGGCAGGAACTGATCAGTTGAGTGTCTGCTATATAAAACTATCCTCTATCCTCTCAGAGTCCGAAATTAAGCTACTAATGCTTATAAACCCCAAGAGAAATAGTAACCTTTCAATTAGAGAAGAGCTATTTTTTGGACACCTTATGAGGCATATCAAAATACCACCTAATACCATAATCGCGAAAATATCCTACACTAACCTATATGCCAAAAAGTTAATAAGAGTTAAGATTTTACCCTACTCAGAAGAGTATTACAAATACTTTACAATACCTAAAGGATATACGAGAAAGCAAAATATAGATCAAAGATATCTACCTATTTAAGGGCAATATGAAGATAAACATAAAATTGGAGGTGGTGTATGTGATAAGACTGATATTGGTAGTATTTGTTTTACAGTTGTTGTTGATACCGTTGTTGTTGTCATCATGTGGTAGAAGTGGATCTCCGTTTGGGCCAATATCGATTGGCGGAGGTAGTG
>JBCNVB010000014.1:0-25356 GCA_039630415.1 bacterium
ATAGGAGCATTGGAACCCAAAATAAGACCTATAATCGCTCAGCTTGGTTTAAGAGCTCTAATCATCGGAAACCTAGCTAACTTCTCCTCCGCTGTATTAGCCGGAATAATTGTTTAAAGAAGATATTGGAAAATCTACTAAAAACTTTTACTCAATTCTTTCTTTTTAACTTTAAAGCCGTGTTTTTTAGCTAGTAAACTTATTTCCCTAATTTTATTTTCATCTATATTTCTACCAATACTATAATTTTCATATTTTTCTTCTGCAGTAAGAATTATGGTCTCTGCCATACAAGCTAGGACATTATTTTCCGGAAAACCTACTATATCATTCCAAGATAAATCATTAAACAACTTCTTAAAATTGGGTTCAGAAGGTAACTGAATAACTCCTCCTTCAATAACAGTAACATCTTTCCTTTTGGTTAAAACCTCTCTTGATGTATTGTGTGGCATAGAAATATCACAGATAATACTATTGTATTTCAGATAATCTGGGAATATAATTTCTGAAGGATGAGAAGTAGCGGTAATAATAACGTCAGAATTCATACAGCATGACTTTAAATCAGTGGAAACTATCAGATTTTCAGACTTAATTTCATTTTTTAGTGAGTATAATCTTGACTTATTTCTAGCAACTGCAAATACTTTCTTGTATCCTTTATAAATTAGTTTAGTTATGGCTTTTCCAATAGCACCAGTAGCTCCCACAATAGAAACCACCAGATTACCTTTGTTCATTCCCTTTTCTTGGATAACGTTATCAAGTATTTCTAGCGAAGAGGCTACCGTATATGATGCACCTGAAGTAAAACATAGAACATCTCCAAAAGTTTTAACCAGATTCATTCCAGCTTTACCAACTATAGAAGTGAAAGCTCCCAAACCAACCATTCTTGCACCAAACTTTATAGCTAGTTTGCTTGCCTCCATAAGTTTACTCATAGCAAGCTTTTCGTCAGATATAAACTGTTTTGATAACAACGGAATAACTATAAACATCCCATAAATTTTATTTTCCAGTAAGGTTTGTATTTCCATTTCAACTGCTACAAATGGATCGATAAATTTAATTATGCTTTCTACAAAATCAACACTTTTAGTCTTCAAGACAGGTATAACTCTGTAAAGATCATTAATGTCAAGTGGATGTATAAAGAAAGCAAAAGGTCCTTTCATATTACGAACTTATTTTTTCAGATCTTTCTTTTAGAGCCTTTAGCATATGCTGCACATTCTTTTTAACTTTAAATCTTATCGTTGGCATTATGAGACTAGATAACATAGGTATATTTACATCAAAATCTAATTGGAGAACAAGCTTACATTTATTTTCAGAAATAGGTATTACTTGCCAATATCCTTCAAATTTATCAACGTCTCCTTTTACTAAGGTGTATTCTAAGTACATTTTTTCCGGATAAAATACTTCTTTTTCCTCCCATTTGAAAAACATACCGTCTATACTAGCTTCCCATTGAGTTAATTGAATATTACCTTCTTTTTGGATAATTTTTACTGACTTTACGTCAGGTATAAATTCTGGGAATTTTTCTGTATCACTAGCTACTTGGAATACTAAGCTTGCTGGAGCATTTATCTCTATTTCTTCTTTCAAAATCATTTACCCTCTCCCCTCTTGCTTACAGCCAAATCATTTGTAAATCTTTCATAAAGAATATTTTATATTTTTCTTCTTCAATTCCTTTATAAAATTTTCAAAAAACAGAATAAAATCAGAATGTACTTTCAAATTAACTCTTATTTGTTGTTCTTCATGAAGTATTTCAAATCTTTCTATCTTAATTTGGAAATTATCAAGTAAATCTTTTATAATGGTTATTTGTTTTTCATCATCTAAGAACACAGCAAACTCAACAGAAACATACTTGCTCACCAATTTTTGTTCAAGTATTCTAAATATGCTTATCATTAGTGCTACAAGTATAGTAGCTATAAAGGCTTGTATAATCATTTTGGTACCTATCAGCATTCCGATAGAAGCAGCAACCCATAAAGTTGCTGCTGTAGTTAATCCCATAACCTTGAGTTCACTTCTAAGTATTACTCCAGCTCCTAGGAAACCTACTCCACTTACTATCTGTGCTGCAACTTTGGAATCCTTAAAAGGTTCAAATCCATTAACAGAACAAAACGTGAAAAATGAGCTGCCCATCACAACTAAAGTTACAGTTTTTATCCCAGCAGGTTTATTATGAATTTCCCTTTCGAAACCAAGCACAAAGCCACATATAATTGAAGATATACCGATAATCACAAAATCTAGTATACTATTCATATTCCTGAATTCTAACTCTACAAATTACCAATGATATCTATAAAATTGAATGGATTCCAACTTGCTGAACCTATTAAAGCTCCATCTAAAGTTGTTTTTTGTATAATTTCACGTATGAAACCCTTGTCTACACTACCCCCGTATAAAATCTTTGCTTGCCAATTGTATTCTCTTAGTACAAACTCTCTTATGAATTTCTCCATCTCTATCAAATCATTTATATCAATAGGTATGCCCGTGCCTATAGCCCATACCGGCTCATATGCTATAGTAATCAATTCAAAATTGGTTACTCCCCTTAGAGCCTCACTTATTTGTTGCTGTATTGTTTGTTTTGTTCTACCTTGTTTTCTTTCGTCTAGAGTTTCACCTACACACAATATCGATTCTAAACTATTTTTTTGTAATAGCAATATTTTTTTATTGATTATTTCATTTGTTTCATTGAATATGTGTCTTCTTTCGGAGTGTCCAACTATCGAACCCTTAAAATTAATGGATTTTAGCATGGATATGGTTACTTCACCGGTATAAGCTCCTCCTTCTACATGGGATATATTCTGTGAAAAAACATCCAATGTAGTAAAATTAGTTGATAAGTGGTGTATATAGGGATAAGGTACAGCAGCTATCACCCTTATATTAGAACTATGCAACTTTTCAATGTAACTTGTAACTTTTTCAAACCAGTCTATTGCTTCTTGAAGAGTGAAGTTAGCTTTCCAATTGGAAGCTATTATATATTTCAAGTGTAGCTCCTTAAAAGTTTTTTTACTTTTTCCTGTTGGTACAATTCACTTTGTACAGGTATATTTCCATTTAGAGCAGAGGATTCAAAAGTTGGTTTATTTTCTTTATAAAATACTCCTGTATAGTAGCGATATTCTGTTGATTTATATATGGCTTTACATAAGTCATTTGTATATTGCTCATCTAGCTCTTTTATCTTATTTTTAAAAGTTTTTACGTCTTCATCTCTATAGTAGGTTATGCATGGTGATAAGATGTTAACGAAAGAGAAACCTTTATGTTGGATAGCCTCTTTGATTATATTAAACGTTTTATTTATATCTAATGCGAAGCATTGGGCTACAAAGGTAGCACCAGCCGTTAAAGCCAAAGTTACAGAATTTACTGGTTCATCAAAGTTACCTTTTGGAGTAGTTGGAGTAACTAATCCGTGAGGAGAAGTAGGGGATACCTGACCCTTGGTTAAACCATATACGAAATTATCAAACATTATAACCGTTATATCAATGTTTTTTCTTGCAGTATGAATAAAGTGTGTTCCACCGATAGAAATCAAATCTCCATCACCGCTTACAACCACCACATTCATTAAAGGATTAGAGAGTTTAAAGCCCAGAGCAACAGGTAGTGGTCTTCCATGCAAAGTATGAATAGTGTACACGTTAATATAGCTTGTTATTCTACCTGTACATCCTATTCCACCGATTAAAACCAGGTTAGTTTCATCGAATCCCATATCTGCAAAGGTTTTGTAAATTGATTGCAAATCAGCAAAGTATGTACATCCTGGACACCATTGGGGTTTTATCTCTGTCTGCAACTGCTTAGACATCTCTATATTCCCCCTCGTATAAATTTATACAACCACAAGAATAATCCTACAAAGATAAAAATCGAGTTTACTAGATTGAATCTTAACAAAATAGCTTTTTCATTATATCCCATTAACTCAAAATGGTGGTGTAAAGGTGTTATATTAAATAGCCTTTTACCATTTGTAAACTTAAAATACAAAACCTGTAAAATAACAGACAGAGCAACAAGGAAGTAAATATATCCTAAGAATAGAAAGTATGGTTCAGTTTTTGATACAATACAAAAGTATACAAACAAAGAACCGATTGTCATCGATCCGGCATCACCCATAAAAATTTTCGCCTTTGGAAAATTATAGTATAAAAAAATTGAAATAAAGCAAATGATACCGAGCAATAAGTAAATAATGTTAGAGCTAAACAGAACAGGATCTATTAAGAAAATAGTTACAAATGCAAGGAAAGTTGACAACGAAACAGAGGCCAGTAATCCATCAAGTCCATCAGTTAAATTAGTAGCATTTGTAGTTCCAGAAAAGAATACAAATAGAAAAATTAGATAAAACCATCCTAAATCTATAGATTTATCAGCAAAAATTAAAGTTGTAAATCCACAACCAAATTTATCAATAAAGTATTGGTTATTCATGTAAAGTATAAACCAGGCTACAGTTGATATTAAAAGTTGTAGAAATAGCTTATCACGTGCTCTTAATCCCAGATTACGTTTATTCAATATTTTCATTAAATCATCATAAAACCCAATCCCTAGACTACCTAATGTAAGAACAATAAATAAACTATACAAAGGTAGTGGTTGTAGGTAATTGATTACGAGAGATAGGGCAACTATGCAAAGAGAAAATATAATTCCACCTGCAGTAGGAGTGCCTTGTTTAGATTTGTGATGATAAGGAGCATCCTCTCTTATATACTGTCCCACTTTAACCCTCTTAACATAGTAATCATACGCCCAAAAACTTAAAATACTTAGCAAACCTATTAGACCTATGATTATCATACTTTGATTATCTCTATTTCTGATTTATGTTGCAATACATTTTCTGCAAGTCTTTGAATAGATAACTCAATTAACTGAGATACAGCCATATCGTTATATGGATACACAGAACAAACCATAGAACTATCAGAAATATAACCCAATAACTTAATTTTACTATCAACTATGACTTTAATTCTGTTACAAACCAAATCAACTTTTTCTTTGTCTGTTTTAGTTAGCACTACCATTATGGTTCCATTTCCTACGAAAGATATCAAATCAGATTCTCTTATGGTTGACTTTATAGCTAGATTTATTTGTTTAATTAATTTAATATCTTCTTCAGACAAACTTTCCAGTCCTTTACCAAATATTTCTGGGCAGGATAGTAAGACAAGAGCAAAAAATTCGTTATATCTTTTAGCATTGAAGCTCAGATTATTTATAAATTCCCATATAAACTCTGCACTATAACAAGATAGAACATCATCCCATATAACACGATTAACAGACTTACTGTAAGCAATTGCTGTATAAAGCATGATACCTATGAATCTAGAAAGATCCCACAAAAATCCTTCACTTATCTCTTGATATTTATCTAAAGACAAGTAAGAAATATATAACATGCCTATTTTTTTATTTGCGACGATTATTGGTACAGATACAGCAAACTGTTCTTTGGGATAAAAAGGTCTTATAACTGATTCTTCATCCCTATTTGCAAAACTTATTCTACCATGAACAAAAGATTGAATATACATCTCTTCAACCTCTATTTTTTTGTAGCTATAATAAAACTCTGCATTTTGACCTGAAACAAGAAAAGTATCAACTACACCATTTATTTCATCTCTTGTGAAAATAACAAGTGTATCATATGGTATGTAATTCGAGACTATTTCAATGATATTTTCGGAAATTTTATACAAACTCTGAAAATTTGTTATGTTATCAGTCAAATATGTTAATATTTCTCGCATATTCTGAAGCAGGTTTCTATTTTCTTCTAGATCACGCATAACATTATCTAGCGTTTGATTTAGTTCTTTGATCGTTTTATCTTTTAAGATCATTTCACTATTGAGAGATTTAATCTGATTATAAGCTTCATCTTTTCTCGTTTGATACTCTTTTATAACCTTTTCCATTTCTACATTAAAAGCAACCCTTTCCTGTTCTAATTCATTTTTGAGATTTTCTATTTGCTTCTCATACTGATATATTTTGTTTTCAAGTTCACCAATATTGGATACTAATAACTCACTTTGGTCCTTATATGTATTTATTTGAACAGAAAAAGCATTTATTATTCTGTTCATAAATACGAAAGTAAGTATTAGTAAAATGCTAAATAAGATGTTAATAACGGAATAAGACATAAGAGTAGGGAAGAGAGGATCTGAAATAAGCGAAAAAATAGAAGAAAAGCCAACTATTGAGAATACACAACTAATAGCAACTAACGCATATTTTATATATCCGTCAACAAATTGGATTGCAGTAGAAGTAGGTATCATAAAAGAAGCTAATAATCCAAAGGGATTTTTGGATACAAAAATGTAGGTTGATGATAATATTGATTCAATAACACAGCTAACTAATACACCACTTCTCCTTTTAGGCATAATGATGAAAATCACATTCCAAACAATTAAAGCAATCAATATAATTGCTACGTATATATAAACATCAGCTACTAAGGAATTAAAAAGTAAGTACTGCGTTAACCCAATTATAAACAGACAAAATATTCTGCCAAAATAGTTAACCCAATAATATTGATTAAGCATACATAGTTTCGATAGAGATATTAATAAGACTTTTTACCAACTCAGCTGCTTTTTTAGTATTCTCAAGTACTTCTTGGTGAGTTACACCATGTTTTACAACCTCTTCAGCTATGTCTGTAATAACAGAAAATCCGACTACTCTTATACCACCGTGTCTTGCTGTGATAACTTCTGGTACCGTAGACATTCCTACAGCATCAACACCGAGCAATTTTAGCATTCTAAGCTCGGCAGGTGTTTCATAAGTTGGACCCGGTACCATACAATAAACACCTTCTTTTATCCTTTCATCATTAGGCATTTTTTGTTTTATCCTAATTATCCATTCTTGATCATAGGCATTTTGCATGCTTAAAAATCTAGGACCAAAATCAGACAGATTAGGTCCTCTAAGAGGATTTTCCGACATAAATAGCGATATATGATCCTTTATTATCATTACATCTCCCACTCTAAACGTTGGATTTATCCCACCTGAAGCATTCGTTACTATTAGATTTTTTACTCCCATATAGTCAAAAACTCTAATTGGAAATACAACTCTATGCATAGGATATCCCTCATAAAAATGGAATCTACCCTGCATGAATAAAATTCTAAATGATAGATAAGAACATAGAGTTAACTTTCCTTTATGCCCCTCAACTGTTGTAAGAGAAAAACCAGGTATTTCTCCATAACTAACCTGCTGTATCTTTTCAAAACTTTCAGCTATATCATTTAACCCAGAACCAAGTATAACTACGACGTCTATGTTTTCAAATTTTTTTGACTGCAAATAGTTAGCAGCCCGTTGAATTTGATCCAGATAATTTTCAATATCTAGATACTCCATTTTTCACCTCCTAGATGAATTCATCACAAAAAATGCTACCTACCAAATTATATACGTTATATCCATCATTTCCCTTTACAAAAACAACTCTCTTAATATCATAATTTTCTATCATCGATAAATTTCTCAACAGATTATCAAGAAAAGTATTTTTGAATAGTTTTTCAGAAAGAATGATTTTTCCAGCGATAAAGACTAGATCTGGATCAAGTATGTAAATTAGATTAGAAACCAATAAAGCTAACATTTTCGAGAATCTATTAAAAAGCTTTCTAACTTTTTGGGGTGATTCATTTTGAATAATAGAAAGAAGATTTTGATAATGTTTATTGTTGTATTGATTATAGTAATTAGTTAAAGCTTTTGCTGAAGCAAAGGTTTCAATGCATCCCATGCTTCCACATCCACAAGTATATGACTTTCGATTTATTTTGGTATGTCCTATTTCCATAGCAGAGAAATTTGCACCTAGAAGCAATTTATTATTTATGATAGCACCTCCACCTATACCAGTACCTATAACGACATAAATAATGTTTTGATCACTTAAATTCATGGTTTTAAAAATCCCAACAGCACCAGCATTGGCATCGTTACAAACATTAACCTTCTCAATCATTACCCCCCTACTCATTGCTATTCTTTTTATTACAGACGCATCCAAATTTTTCCATTTTAGTAAATTAGGACATTTTATAACTAATGATTTATAACTATCAACTGTTCCAGGTATCGCTAAACCCAACTTATGGATTCTTACTATATCCCTTTTTAATAGTTCCTGCATCAAAAAATCTACAAAATCATCAAAAGAATAATTCTGATTAATATCAATAGATGCCAAAATATTCACAGAAAAGTCGTGATTAATTACTGCCATATCAATATGACTTCCACCTATATCAACACCGATCTTCATTCTTGTATCCTAACTTTGTGAACCTCTATGGTTGTATTACTAGCTTTAGTTTACCTCCTTTTATAGTATGTATCTTTAAGTTTGCAATCTTTGAAAACTTTCTTCTAAGATTGTAAATTATAACGGGGATTTGAGATAAATCTATATTAAGCTCAGAAATTATTGATTCTATATCCACAATTTTGTTAACGTTACAGATCAAAATCTCGAAAAGTTTGGACTCATTATAGGTTAGGTTAAATAAGAAATGATAGAAATTATCTTTGTATATTAATATGTTACCAGATAGCTTATCGAAGTAGTAATCCGAACATATATGAATATACTCTTTATTGGCTTTTGATATTCTTTTTATCCAATTGTTTATTTTTGCAAGGAGTTCTTGGGGATTATAGGGTTTGACGATATAATCCTCAGCTCCTAACTCTAAAGCAATTATCTTTTCAATATCACTATCAATCGATGTTAAAAAAATTACCACTCCTTCAGGGTAGAACTCTCGGTATTCCTTGTAAAGATCTGTTCCTTTACCATCAGGAAGATTAATGTCAAGAATAAGGATATGAGGTCTATTTTTATAGATGACCTGCCTAGCGGAAGCTATACTGTCGCAAACAAACACATCCAAATTGTTGAATCTACTCTTAATCAGTTTCCGAACATTTTCTGCGATATTCTGCTCATCCTCAACTATCAGAATCTTGATCATACATTTCAGAAAAACCTTTTGTTATATTTTTGATCTTATTCATAACATAATCCTCAAATTCATATACACTTGAGAAGTATTGTATCTTAGATAGCGAATTAGAGGATAGAAAACTGTGAATTATATCGTCAGTTTTCTGCTTTCCAAATAGATCAACTAAACAAGATATAAACTTACGCATATTTGAAAAGGAAGAAAAGGTTGATTCATCCTTTAGAAAATCCTTATAGTTAAAAGTAGTCAAATCAATTCTAAAAAAAATTGGATTTTCATTAAAAAACACTAGATCGAGAAAAATATCTTCTCTAAAACTGTAACTTTTCTCCTTTTCCTGATCATACAAACCCAGACTAACTATTTTTTTTAATATTCTCGATACTCTAGAATATTCTTCCTTTTTTTGCTCAATATTCTTGATATATCCCAAAAAAACAAATATAAGCTGCGATATATCAAAAGTATACTGTTTTTGTATGATATCATTTAATTCATCTTTAGTTTCAAAAAAAGATACGATGAGAACTATTTTGTTCTGTTCTATCGATACCCTTTTTACCCTTAGTGGGGTATAACTCATAGAGGTAGTGAGAAAGAGAAAGTTGTTCCTTTATTTAATTCACTTTTAACGAATACTTTACCTTTGTGAAGCTCTATTATTTTCTTGGTAATATACAATCCTAAACCTTTACCACTAATTTTTTTCTTTTGAGTTTCCTTTGTTCTATAATATTTTTCGAATATTTTGTCTATTTCAGACGGTGGTATTCCAACACCCTGATCAGAGACACTAACTATAACCTCTTTATCTAATTGTTCCACACTTATTGTGATTTTTCCACCTACGGGTGAGTACTTAACAGCATTTGACAAAAGATTATGAAGTACTTGTTCTATTTTGTCTTTGTCGGCAAAAACTATTACGCTTTGATCTTTGGTATTGATCTCAAAATCAAAATTTATATAGCTAATTTTAAATATCTCTACAACTTTATTAATTACCTTTATTATATCGAATTTGACAGGATTTATTTTAAGTATGTTTATCTCTAGTTTTCTAAGATCCATTAAATTATTCAGCATTCGATTTATTCTATCTATCTCCGAATTAATTACTCTTAAGTAAGAATCTCTTTGATCGTCCGTTATTTTGTCAGAATATCTTAGTAGAGCTGAAAGGTAACCTTTCATAGTAGTTAGAGGAGTTTTAATATCATGAGATACAGTAGCAACAAAATCATCTTTTTCCTTTTCTAAATTCCTTTGATGAGTTATATCTTTCAGAACAACAAGATAGTTATAGTTTTCTTGCTGCTCAGTCAAAAACCCATTGGTGATTATAGGAAATGTAAGCAAGGAGAAATTATACCTAATAATCTTCGATATATCCTCGTAGTCAATTGTAGCCTCTCCTACAACGCTTGTTTTCTGGTTTGAAGATAGATAGATTTCAATTAAATCATCAATGTTAATTATCTTTTGTACAAGGTCTCCAGTTTTGTCAGCAATAAGTTCATTTATCCTCATACCTCTCGAAACGATGTCCTCTGCTGAGTAATTTACCTGAAGTATATCTAATGCACTGTTATTTATTAGTAAAACTCTCTTTTCAAGATCCATAACAATAATACCATCATCCATAACCTCAAAAACTTCAAACAATATTCTTTTATCCTTGGTATTTATATAATACAAAAACATGTTATTATATACCATGGAAATCATTTTTTGAACAAGAGTTAGGATTTGAATATCAAAAAATGAATAAGCTAAGTTATCTGAAAAAGCAACAGCAATTAAATTAGCATACTCCTGGCTAAACTGCCAATATTTAGCATCTGAAAAAGGAATAACAAAAACAAGGTTAGCATTATCAGCAAAAAAATAATTAATAAAACTAAATTTATCATCGTAAATCTTATCCCTTTCAAATATCATAACCTTATTTAGCGATAATAAAACTTCACGAGGTAGACTTATGGTGGAAGGTAAATCATGTTTTAAGTTAGATTTGGCATACTCTAGTTTAAACTCAACCCAGTTCTTTATTATAAAATCCTTTTTATCCCTATATACCACGAGAGTGTTGAATTCCAATTTCGAAAGTATAAGATATATGTATTCAAATAGCTGTTCTATGGTTAAACTATTCTGAAAATGTAATTTATCCAGGAAATCCTGTATTAGTGCATATATCTGTCTAAGCTTCTCTAGAATTTCCTGATTCTTGAGGATTCTCAACCTTCTTGATAGTTCCTTACCAATGAAAAGCAAAAAATTTTTTTCCTCATTGTTTAATTCAATCCTACTATTGAAAAGTAATATCAAGCTACCAATTTTTTCATCCGATAAGGTTAGAGGAATTGTAAGTATAGACTTAATATTTGTACGCTGAAAATCAACAAAAAAATCAGAGATAGTTTGAAATTCTTGATCACCCTTATGAATTAGATTAAAATTAGATAGGAAGTTAGTAATGATACTAGGACTAAACTTTGTCAAAACCTCACCAAAAGTAACTCTAACCTTATCTTGCAAATAATCAGGAATACTATAAAAAGTAATCCTTTCAAATCTGCTTATAATCTTATTGTAAACGATACAAACAGCAGAATTTACGCGATATGTTATAAAAGAATCAAGTATTCTAACAAGCATGGAGAATTTATTTTCAAAATCATTAAAACTACTCAAAGAGTAAATATATTTGAGAAACTCATCCCTATTTTTAGCATAATTTACTTTATTCTCAAGAGCTATCATTTTTTCCTGATACGAATGAATTTCCTGCTCCAGCTTCCTTATCTTACTATATAAACCCTTAACTTCATCTCTTTTATGCCTTAATTCAGATTTGTAATTATCAAAAATAGAATTTAAAATACATACAAATTCCAAAAAGTTTTTCAGTATACCAATTTGTCTATGGATATTCTCAGAAACATTTGAGTTGGATCTTGAATCATTTATAAAAATTATATCAAATACAATGCACTCAGAGGCATACTTGATAAAAAAACAGAAAGTACCATTGAAATTAACACTACTAGGTAAATCTAGATCATTTAGTTTGTGATACGAGTAGTTATAGATCAAGTTAGAAAATTTCTGATACTTTGGATTGATTTTAATTAATTCAAATCTACTTCTAGATTTCGAAGAGTAAACATAAACAGCAGCACAGTTCGATACATCAAATATAATATCAATAACCTTAACAATTACATTATCAATAGTGAATTTGTTATCTGGTAAAAGCTCATTTATTATAGCCAAAATCCTCCTGAATATATAGCTATCCAACAGTTTTTTTGATCCATGGTAGAACAACGCCATTTTAGAAAAAAGACTAATAAATATCTCATTCCATTTATCCTCAAATTCACTAGAAAGATCGGATAAAGAAAAGACACCAAATGGAATCTGATTACCTAACCTACTGCATATATACCCCTTTACCTTTGAAAATCTACAAGAAGAACAGTTAACAGAATAATTCTTCTTTACAGCTGGACACACTTCCAACAAAGCTTCCCAATTATTTATCTCACAAGGCAAATTACCATAACTTTTCTCCTCTTGAAATAAAAATGCTACACGTAAATCTATTCCAAGAGCAGATATAAAATTTATGAATTCTCCTACATCAAATCTATCTTGCCCTACGTTTTGTATAATCCATCCCGAAATATCCTTTACTATCTCGTTTATATCAAAGCTGTGCAATTTACTACTCATTAAAACACCTATATTATCAGCCCAACTTATTAACTCATTTAAATCTTTAATATCAAATTTTTTGTCCCTTATAACTGTTAAAGTACCTATACATAGATTATTAAACTTGACCGGAACAACTAGAATTGATAACATTTGACTAGAAAGATGAGTATTAATCGTTCTGGGATCCTTAGTTGTATCCAGAACAACTATAGGAATATTTTCTTCATAACATACTCTCTCTAATCGATCGACTATATTTTTATGGAAAGATGAACAATCCCTATCAACACCCAAATGATTTATACAGAAAGAAGAATGCTCATCAAATTCTAAGTAGTATACCTCTTTGGCCTTAAACCTGTTTTCTATTTGAGCCAGAATATTCCTTAAGGTATCTTGCTTAGCCTTATACCTAACATTTTGAAAAATGTTCATATATCTAGATCATTAAATGAAACAGATAAAGCATTTTGTAGGATTATTTTCTTTCTTTCCTCAACATCAATACCCATAAGAATGTTTATAATTTTTTCTGCTTTTTCCGCATCATCGAGTGAAACCTTCTTAAGTATTCTAGTTCTGGGATTCATTATAGTTTCCCAGAGTTGATCAGGATTCATCTCTCCCAACCCCTTAAACCTTTGAACACTAAATTTGTTCAAACCCTTTATCTCCTTTTCTAGTTCCTTTTGGGTATATACGTACTTATACTGCCCATTACATACTATTCGGTAAAGTGGACTGTGAGCAAGATACAAATAACCATGATAAATCAAAGGTTTCATAAATCTATAGAAGAAAGTAAGCAATAGTGTTCTTATATGGTAGCCATCAACATCTGCATCAGTTGCTATTATTACCTTCGAATATCTAATTCTAGATAAATCTACTGATTTGCCTTCATAATCTATTCCACATCCAAGAGCTGCTACTATCGACCTTATTTCGTTGTTTTGTAAGATCTTATCTATATTTGACTTTTCAACATTTATAATCTTTCCTTTTAATGGTAGTACTGCCTGAGTGTTTCTATCTCTAGCATTTTTTGCAGACCCTCCAGCACTATCACCCTCAACTATGTATATTTCTCTTTTCGAAATATCCTTAGAAATGCAGTCAGCTAATTTACCTGCTACAGTATATAGAATCTCAGATTTTGATTTGACTATTACTAATTGTTTTGCTCTTTTAGCAGCTAATCTCGCTTTATATGAGATTAGAGCTTTATTTAAAATTATGTTTATTATCTCCTGATTAGAGTCGAATATTTTCTTGATATTGTTCATTACAGTGTTTTCGATAGCATTTTTTACTTCTGGACTAACCAACTTTGCTTTTGTTTGACCCTCAAACTGAGGATTAGGAATTTTAACCGATATGATATATACCATTGACTGCCTTATATCATCACCCGTTAAGTTCACATCTTTTTCCTTTATCGATTCCAGAGCAAAAGCATTCACCAGTTTAGTAAATGAATTTCTGAAGCTAGTAAGATGAGTCCCACCATCAACCGTATTTATATTGTTTGCAAAACATTTACATATCTCAATATCAGAATCAGTATGAACAAAAGCTATTTCCACAACTATATCGCCATATACATTCTTAACATACTGAATCTCATAACTTTTTTGAAAGGAATTCTTGTCCAGAATATTTTGGATAAAATCCGATATTCCACCAGGGTATCTTATTATCTTCTCCGTTTTAGTGTTTTGATCGATAAAATGTATAGTTACAAACGGGTTGAGATAAGCTAGCTCTTCCAATCTTTCCATTACATAGCTAGGATCAAAACTGATTGTTTTGAATATTAAGCTATCAGGTTTAAATTTTATAATAGTTCCTGTTTTGCCTGTTTTACCTTTCTTTTGAAGAGGGGTTGTAGGTATTCCTCTTTGATAAGACTGTGTCCATATGTACCCATCTCTGTGTATTTCTGCTATGAGATACTCCGATAGTGCATTAACAACAGATATACCTACGCCGTGTAGTCCCCCAGATATTTTGTACACTTTATCGGAGAATTTAGCTCCCGAATGAAGAACAGTAAGAACCACTTCCAGAGCGGATTTACCCTCCGAAGGAACAATATCAACAGGAATTCCTCTCCCATTATCTTCCACAATACATTCATTGTCCTTTGTAAGGATTACCTTTATATAATCGCAGTAGCCTGCTACAGCTTCGTCTATACTATTATCCACTACCTCGTTTATTAAGTGATGAAGTCCCTTCTTATCGGTAGAGCCTATGTACATTGCGGGACGTTGTCTAACAGCTTCCAGTCCCTTTAAAACCTTTATATCCTTTCCACTATAACTACTCTTAACAGTCATATCTTGTACTTATCCTTTTGCTTGATTTCTTTCCTTATCTTTACAATAAATGATATTAAAAAACCAATTACCAAACCTACAAATAACCCCAATACCAACATTATAAAATTACTGCCGGGGAAAAAATTAAACAAACTACCCACTAGAAAACCAATTATACCAAAAACTATACTAAATAAAGCGATATACAGATAAGTGAATTTATCCTCACTACTCACTAGAATATTATTTCTCTAACTAGAAAAAATTATCCTTTAGCTTCTATAACCTTGATTCTATGGTATAGTTCCTTTACTACAGGTAAATCCAACTTATTATAATATTTAAACCAGCCAAGATAGTACTCCACTTCAGTTCTTCTTCTGTATATAACAAGATCTCTGTAAAAAGAGGGAATCCTATAATCCCTAAGTAATCTTACCAACCAATCCATAGAGTAGAGAATTTTGAAAATTTGTAAAGGACAGTATTTGTAGAAATTACATATCAAAGTTGTATTATAACCTTTAAAGTTGTAGAGTGTTAATCCCATAACTTGCATAAGATTCAATATTTCAATAATTAGCTGCTTTTCAAAGTTTATAGCTTGCTCATTATTTCTGTATACTTTCCAAGGCTCTAGACAAAAAGAAGCAGGTACAACATTCAAAATCAAATTCAATATTAGCTTTGAAAATCTCACACTAAGATGATCCCTGGAAAACGAAAAATGACAGTATTTACTATTTATTTTAGGAGTAAAATTTTTAAACGCTTCATCTATAGCCTTAACATCACTACTACTAACATAAGTTAAAATTGCCTGAGACTTATAAGGATTATATACTATCAAATTCTGTTTTTCAAAATCTAACGCAGTAGTAAGTGTAAGATAGTATATATTCTTCTCAAATATTTGAGCTATTTCATTTTCTAGTCCTATACCATTTTGGGTAAGAACAACGTTTTGTATTTCATATTCCCTCTTAAGAGTTTGTAAGTAATCCACAGCATCATACGATTTTGTACATATAAAAAGGTAATCAATTTCAATTTTTTCGGGTAAAGCTTCTATTTCGTCAACCACATAACTACCAAGAACTCTATACTTATTTCTGAAAATAATCTGATATGACCTTAGTTTATCCCTTTTAGAGTAAACAAAAACATTATTTTGATTATTTTTGAGTAAAAAGTAGAGAAATGATCCAATCGATCCAAACCCAGCTATTACACAATTTTTTGTAGTATTTATATCACTTCTATTGTCTGATGTATCTTTCCAATTCATTTAGCTGCTGCCTATTACCCACACATACTAAGATATCTTCTTTATTAAGTTTAAAATTGATCGGATCAGGATTAAGTATAAACTCTTCTTTTCTTACAACTCCAATTACAGAAACTCCCGTCTTTGCTCTGATATCTAACTCCGATATTGTCTTATCAATAAACTTACTCCCAGAAGGAATCTTTAACCATTCAAATATTATCTGCTTTTGAAAATATTCTACCTTATCTTTGGTCACAGTTTTATAGAAAGTTTCTGTTAAAATCATTCCTAAATTCTTTGAATCCTCCCGTGTAAGAGTAACCTCAAAAACTATTTCATCCTCTTTTAAAAAATAAAGGTGTTTTATACCACTTTCATATACAATCACATTTATTTCATATTCAGGGATATTTATGATATACTTTTTTCCTATACCTGGTAGATCTATTTCTTCAAAAAAACTCATCTACTAGAATCGAAAAAAGTTTGGATAAATTGTTCTACAGTCATTTGTCCCAGATCACCTTCTGGTCTTTTTCTGACACTTATTAATCCCGAATCTTGTTCTTTTTTCCCAACTATTACTATTAGAGGTATTTTTTGTGTTTCAGCCATTCTTATCTTGTAAGATAACCTTTCAGGTTCTAGATTTATTTCAACTCTTATTCTATTTTGTTTTAGTGTTTGGTAAACTTGTAGTGAGTATTCGTTAAATTTTTCAGAAATTGGTAGTATAATAACCTGCGTTGGTGCCAACCAAATTGGAAATTCACCCTTGTAATGTTCTATTAGTACTCCAAAAAATCTCTCAAAAGAACCAAGAATAGCTCTGTGAATCATTACAGGTGTATGTCTAGAATTATCCTGCCCAACATATGTTAGATTGAACCTTTTTGGTAGATTAAAATCTAGCTGAATGGTAGAGCATTGCCATTTTCTATCCAGAGCATCAGTAATTTCCACATCTATTTTGGGACCGTAGAAAGCCCCTTCTCCCTGATTTATTACGTATTTTACCCCTACCTTTTCCAAAGCATTTTTCAATGATTGCTCTGCTAAGTTCCATAATTCCTCTTCACCCACAAACTCCTCTGGTCTCGTGCTTAAATAAACTAAATAATTATCAAATCCAAACTTAGTCAATATTTCTCTTGTCAAGTTTATCAAGCTAATTATCTCATCTTCTACTTGTTCGGGTGTACAGAATATATGAGCATCATCTTGTGTAAATCCCCTAACTCTCATTAAACCATGCAGTACTCCTGATTTTTCATACCTATAAACTGTTCCATACTCCGCTATTCTGAGAGGTAACTCTTTGTAGCTTCTTATCTTACTTTGATATATTTTGATATGAAATGGACAGTTCATTGGTTTTAGTACAAATTCTTGCTCTTCCTGAGTTTTCATTATTGGAAACATGTATTTGTTGTAAACTTGTAAATGTCCACTTACCTTCCATAATTCTGAGTTGGCTATATGTGGAGTTCTTACGAAAACGTAGTCATTTTCCTCCAATTTTTCCCTTAAGAATTGTTCTATTACGCTTCTAATTTTTTCTCCCTTAGGTAGCCATATGATTAGCCCTCCACCTACTGAGGTATCTATTTCAAAGAGTTCCAATTGCTTTCCTAGTAACCTATGATCCCTTCTTTTAGCCTCTTCACGTTTGTTTAAAAACTCTGTTAATTCCTGCTCAGAAAAGAAAGCCGTACCATATATTCTTTGGAGCATTTTATTTTTTTCGTCGCCTTTCCAATAAGCTCCACTTACAGATAAAAGCTTGAAGTACTTTATTTTCCCCGTTGATAACACATGTGGTCCTCTACAAAGATCCACAAATTCTCCTTGCCTATATATCGATACAATTTCGTCTTTTATATCCTCCTGCAGAAGAATTATTTTATACGTTTCTTTCAATTCTTCGAATAATTTCATTGCTTCCTGTTTATGTAATTCTTGTCTTGTTATTGCTAAGTTTTCATCTGCTATCTTCTTCATTTCTTGTTCTATAGTAGCTAGGTCATTTTCGGATATAGGTTGTTCAAAATCTATATCGTAGTAGAATCCTATGTCTATAGGTGGACCAATTGTTATTTTTGCTTTATCTTTGTAAATTCTCTTTATAGCTTGAGCCATTAGGTGAGCTGTGCTATGTCTAAGTACTTCTAAAGCTCGTGGATCTTCTTTTCCTATTAAATTTACATCCTTATCTTGATCACTTAGAGTATAGCTAAGATCTACTAATTTACCATCTATTTCGGCAACTATATATTCATCCTCATTAATCCCTCTTTCTCGAATTATTTCTATAATTTTTTTACCTGCTTGAAAATTTTCTAACCTCATATTAATGTAATTATTTACTTCATTGTTAAACTCAAACTATCCTGCTTAAATTTTTAGCAGTAGTTTTCAATTTTTAGCAGTAGTTTTTATAAGCTAAAGTTTATTAGAAAATTCTTGCACCAGGAAAACCAAAGTTAATGTTTATATTAGTAAAGTTTAGATTAAATTGATTCATATTGAATTGATTTTGTTGTTGATTTTGTTGTTGCATAAGCATAGCAAGCAGAATCATTATCATCATTAGTATCATTTGTTGGTTAACACCGTTTGGGTTAGTTGAATATGGATTATTATTTGGAGGTTGGAAACATCCGGGGAAAGAAAATGGTGAAGTTGGATTTTGACCAAAATTAGTTAGTGGATTAAAAAGTAAACTACCCAATATTCCACCAAGTAATCCCCCAAGTATGCCACCAACTATTCCAGACATCAAACCCATTGTGAAAGGATTTGTTACAGATACACTATCTGTTACTCCAGTTTCAGGTGATATTACGTTAGAAGTTAATCCTTCTGTTCTTTGTATACCTCCACCAAGTATACCAACCATACCTACAATACCTAAATTACCTATCGAACCTATGTTGTTAAACATTTTACCACCCCCTCCTATAGTTTGTTTATAGCCATCCCCAAAATAAAAACATATTTTTGTTAAAATTCTAAAAAATTTTGTCTAGTGTGTAAAAAATTAATTACTCTACTAACAGCATCGCTAATAGTATAGGAATGAGAATGTTGTATTATCTTATCAACTCCCACATATTTTAATAGTTCTTTATGCGTAGTTGGTCCTATTGGAATAAAGAAACCTTTGAAATCATTTGCAGCATACTTACTAAAAAATATTTTCGTAATAAAAGAACTAGTCAGGATTATTAAGTCGTAGTTATTTAGATGAATTCTAGGTTTGTTCTGTATTGGATGCAAGTTGTATATGTAAATTTCATCCACATTATGCAAATTTATTTTCCTGGATAATGCCGATCTTAGAAGTAAAGTTTTTAATTTCATTTTACTAAGCATAACCTCTAAGCTTTCAGAAGTATATTCTGAAGGTATGTAAACATTATCTATGTTATAGAGCTGTTTTATTTTTTCAGCTGTTTTAGGACCTATCGCTACTATAGTCTTCTTACGTATCTTTTCTATCCCGTCCCTACTATAATTAGCCAAATAAGAATAAAATATTTCTACACCATTTTGACTAGTAAAACCTATACAATCATATAAATCAACTATACCTATAGCTTTCTTAATGTTAAAGTCTATAGGTACTATCTCGACTAATTCCAGTATTTTTACTTTAATATTAAAATCTTTTTCTAGTTGTTTTTTTATGATTTTGTTTTGTTCTAGTTTTGGTCTGGTTAGAATTACCTTATTTCTCATTTGAAATTTTAATCTTGAATACTATACTATCTATAAACTTGAACAACTTAGAATTTAGGATATGAATTAATTCAGTACTGGGGTCTATATGAAAAGCTATATAGGAAAGTGTTTTTTCCAGATCAGACTTAGTAAATTGAATTTGAATTATCTCCTTTTTCCAACCCAGAATTTCCGAATAAAAACAAGTTTCCAAATTAGCAATACTAATTGCAAGATTTACAAGAATATGTCTTACCGAATAATTGGATACCATTCTAGATATTTTATACAAGCATTTTGCACAATAACCAAAGTTATCCTGAAACCAATTTTCAATGGCAGCAAGCAAATATATTACACTAGAAAGCTCATAGTTATTAACCATCCTAAAATACCTTGCAATATTTTCGTAATTAGAAACAACAAAAGCAGCTTTTGAAGCAGAATCCTGACAATATTCCGAGATCTTCAAAATAAACCCAACAAGCAATTTCTGAACCATCAATCTCACAAATTCAATATCTGAAAACGTTATACCAAAAGCAATCACATCAGAAATTTTTTCCGTAATTTGAATCCTATCATCCTGACTAATACTATTTAAAACCATTTGCACAACCACTTCCTGATCCAATTGATTACTACCTACCAATACTTTGCAAAGCTTTAAAAAGTTATATAGCGATAATTGGTTAAACAAGTAGTTTACCTGATTTTTATTAGGTATTAAGCTAGCTAAACTTTCATAAATCCTATTGCTAAGCCGCCTAATCTTTTCAAACACTATACCATAGTTACTCGAATCTAAAGTCTTATTTAACCTTTCAATAAACTCTTTTTTTTCATAAGGATTATTAGATATCAGCTCAACAATATGCTCATAATTACAACATAGTTTCTGAAGAATCTCTTCAGTCCTTTCAAGAATATAGATATACTTCGGTATAAACACATCCTGATTAGCAAAAAGAAGCATCTTATTGAATAAGTTGTAGTAAGAATACAAACCTATCCAAAAGTTTCCCGCTTTTATATTTTCATCTATCAAGCTACATAGGTATCCGAAATCTGATTCAAAATTCTCAGATAAACAAAGATTAGAAATTTTATTGTATATAAGAGGTAGATTATTAGTCACAATATTTCAAAATTACCAATATACTCATTCAAAACCTCAGCTTCTTTAGAAGATAAGGATAATACATACCCTGGAGACTCATTTTTTATTTTGTCAATTAAGATTTGTATTTTTTGTTGATCTCCAATAAGTAAAGCCTCAACTGATCCATCAGCTAAATTTTTTGCATATCCACTAATACCTAATTCAATAGCTCTTTTCCTTATAAAATATCTCATTCCGACTCCTTGTACTTTACCTTTTATGTTTAAAATTAAAGCTATCATCTATCTATCTCTCCAAGCACTATGTCCAATGTTCCTAGTGTAACAATCATATCTTGTATTAATTGACCTTTGGATATTTCAGGTAGTAGTGATAAGTTAGAAAAAGCTGCACTTCTATACTTTACTCTATATGGTTTATCATATCCGTCGGAAACAACAAAAACTCCATACTCACCCCTTGGGGATTCTGTTTTGACATAAACCTGTCCTGGAGGTACATTTATTTTCCAACCTATTCTTATATCTATGTTCGGTTGCGATTTAACAAACGGATCTTCAAGTATTCTAACTATTTGCTCTACTATCTTTATACTTTCCTCTATTTCTTTCATTCTAACGAGATATCTAGCCATGTTATCTGAAGCGGTTTCCACGGGTATTTCAAAGTCGAGTTCATCGTACAGTAAATAAGGTTCAGCTCTTCTTAAATCCCATTTTACACCTGCAGCTCTCAAAACAGGTCCAGATGCTCCATAACTCAAAGCCATATCCTGCGGAATATAACCCACATCTTCCATCCTGCTTATAAATATTGGGTTTTCAGTTAATATACCATGCAAATCGGGTAATTTTCTTTTAAGAAGTACCACAAAATCTCTAACATCATTCAAAGTACTATCGGCTATATCATAAGCTACACCACTTGGGCGTATATAGTGTAAAGTTAATCTAGCACCTACAAGTTTTTCAAAAATAGACAGTATGTATTCTCTTAATTCGAAAGCCCATAGGAAAGGAGTAACAGCTCCCGCATCCAAAGCTATCAAACCATACCACAACAAATGACTAGCTAATCTATTCAATTCCACTGCAAGAGTCCTAAGAGCTTGGGCTTTTCTAGATGGAATTATCCCCAACAACTCGTCAACCGCCATACAAATCGGCAAATTCATATTCATTGCAGATATATAATCCTGCCTATCTGTTATATGTATTCCTTGAACATAGGTCAAACTCTCAGCAATTCTTTCCATACTTCTATGTAGATATCCTATAACAGGCTTGATATCAACTATTATTTCACCATCTAATTTAACAAGTAGCTGTAATATTCCGTGTGTTGATGGGTGCTGAGGTCCCATAGCAACCCACATTTCTTTTATCTCTATACCATCTTCCAGTGCTACAGTATCCTCTTTACTTATCCAAAAAGAATAACTTTTTTGTTCTATCATATACTCACCTCTTCTCTCTTCTTTATATGTTCCATAACTTTAATTGCCTATCCTCTATAAATCTTCGAATTACTTCGCAAAAAGGTTTTTGTAATTTTACATAGTATCTTATTATTGTATGATAGAAAAACCCAAAGGTACAAATGACTTTTTATACCCTGAAAGCTCAGCAAGACAAAGAGTAGTAAGTTTAATAACAGAAATCTTTGAGATATTTGGATATAGACCTATAGAAACACCTATTTTCGAATATTCAGAATTGTTTAAAATAAGCGCAGGTTTAGCAAGTGATATCGTTAGTAAAGAAATGTATGAATTCTTAGATAAAAAAGGAAGAAACCTAGCCCTAAGGCCAGAAATTACAGCACCTGTGGTAAGAGCTATAATCCAAAATAACCTAGTAAACGAATTACCAATTATCAAACTATACTACGTAGGAAGTATATTCAGATATGAAAAACCACAAAAAGATAGGTACCGACAAGCTACTCAATTCGGAATAGAATTCTTAGGATTAGAAAACGAATTCGCAGATTTTGAAGTCATCTACCTGGCTCATAAAATATATCAACTACTTGGAATCCAAACAGAAATTCACCTAAACACCATAGGTTGTATAAAATGCAGGATAAACTACAGAAACCAAGTGTATGAATATTTTAAAAAATATCAAAGCCAACTATGCAAAGATTGTAACAGAAGATTAGAACAAAACCCTCTTAGAATTCTTGATTGTAAAGAACAATCATGTAAAAATATTTCTCTAAACTCACCTAAATCCATAGACTACATATGTACAGACTGTAAAAAACACTTCCAAAATCTACTAGAACATCTTTCCAATCACAATATACCAATCATCCAAAATCCCCTACTTGTTAGAGGATTAGACTACTACAACAGGACAGTATTTGAGGTTAAATATCAAGGAGTTGACCTAGCAGGAGGAGGAAGATATGATTATCTTGTATCTATGATAAGTAAAGACAAATACAATATACCCGCTGTAGGTTTCGCAGGAGGACTAGAAAGACTTGTAAACACTCTTCAACAAAATAATCTACTCAGTAAAATACTTAATGAAAAAACAAGAATAGCTCTTATTTCTCTATGTGATAAAGCAGACAAAATAATACTTAATCTTTACATGCGTATATCTTCAAAACTAACAGAGAAAAAAATAAACAACGAATTCGAAATACATTTACTCAAATTTGATAACCTATCCAAAGCTCTCAAATCATGCAATAAGTTGAATCTAAATTACGCTATCTTTGTAGGAGAAGAAGAAATATCTAATGATGAGATAACCATCAAAAACTTAGACACCGGCAAGCAAGAAAAAATCAAAATCGAAAGCTTCCTACCCCTAGTATTCCAAAATTTATTCAGCCTTTCAAAATACTCAACGAATTATTCAGATTTTTAACCTGCTCAAGCAATTTTTTAATTCTATCCTCAACTTGCTCATCCACAGGCTTATCATTTTGAATAAAACCATATAAAGACAACTCTACCAATTCTGAGTAAGTATTCTTTATTTGATTAGCTAATTCTTGTTTACCTGCAAAATTGAGCTTATCAACAGACTCTTTTAAACTATTTTCTTTTGTTACCGTATTAACTTTATGTACCAGATATTGGCCTATTATAATTAGATTATCCGAGATAGAGGAATATTTCTTCATTCTGAGATCCCTTGAAATTTCATCAATTTTGGAAGATAAATTTATTTTTGAGTAGTCAAGGGGTGAAATCTTTTCTATTATATTTTCACCTTTTGAACCGAATTTATCTATGGTTATTATGTTCGTATCTTGGTTTTCTTTCTTTATGGTTTGGGTATTATTTGATATTAGTTTATAGAGCCAATATATTCCGAGTATTATTGCAGACAATAGAGTTAAACCTAGTATTCCTAGGAGGATGAAATTAATCCAGTTAAAAGAGGACTGTTCATTTTCTGTAGTTGGTGGATAGGGTTGTGGCATTGGTTGAGGTGAGGGTTGTGGAGTTGGTTGTGGAGCAGGTTGAGGAGTTGGTAGGTAAGGTTGGGGTGTTGGCTGAGGTGATGGTTGAGGGCTTGGTTGGGGATTCGGTTGAGGATTCGGTTGAGGGTTTGGTTGGGGACTAGGTTGAGGATTTGGTTGAGGACTCGGTTGAGGTGTTGGTTGTGGACTCGGTTGAGGCATAGGATAAGGACTCGGCTGAGGAGTATAACCACCTAGTACCCTTATAACCAACTGCTTGCTACTATCCATTGGAGCAAATTTATTTACACGTTGGTTATTGTCAACCACACTATATAAAAGCCCTATATCTTTTAATACAAATTCTCCCTGCTGCCTGGCTTGTAATACATACGTATACGTCAACTGCATAATATCATAATCGTTCGTTTGAGTTATCTTCCTATCTATCGTTCTTGATATTACATTGAAATTATTCAAAAATTCATCTATTTTTAGCAGTTTAAAATTATCTTCAACATACCAACTAGTAGCCGACGGACTTTTAAAGTTTACATTTATAACCAAGTAAAAAGTATCACCTAAGTTAACCACTTGGCTAGAAGCAGCTGGAACTATGTCTATCTGATTACCATAATCATCCAC
>JBCNVB010000015.1:0-4024 GCA_039630415.1 bacterium
CATTTTGGGAATTCCTCTTATCCAATGGTGATATCCACCGCAAGGTGATATAAAGATAGGAAAAACCTTGGTAGGGATTTTCAAAATCCTATGTTCGCAGATGAGCAATTTATTTTAGTCTTATAGTTAGTTTTTATTTTATAGTTAGTTATTTCTATTTTAGTCTTATAGTTAGTTATTTGAAACAAATGATGATTATGAAGTATTACTTGAAAAATCTTTCCCGAATCAAAACAAGAAGAGTTCTACTTGAAAACATAGGTGCATTAGGTGCTATTCAGATTATGAATTATGTTTTACCTCTAATAACATTTCCATATCTTGTCAGAGTCTTGGGACCAGAAAAATATGGACTTGTATCTTTTGCTCTTTCTTTTGTGACATATTTTATGATTTTTGTGGATTATGGATTTGAATACTCTGCCACAAGAGAGGTATCCCTAAGTAGAAATAATAAGGACAGACTATCTGAGATTTTTAGTTCAGTTATGCTTTCCAAGATACTGTTAATATTCTTATCCTTGCTCTTGATGTCAGTAATAGTTTTTTCTTTTGAAAGATTCCGTCAGGATTGGTTTTTGTACTTTATGACATTTAGCATGGTTATCGGATATGCCTCAATTCCGAGTTGGTTTTTTCAGGGAGTTGAGAATATGAAATTTATAACTATTTCTTATTTTGTTGGGCGATTAATTTTTGTGATAAATGTTTTTGTTTTTATAAAGTCACAATCAGATTATTATCTCGTTCACTTTCTCAATTCAGTAGGATTATTGATGTGTGGTGTGATTTTGATCATTTCAGCTCTCACATTTTACGGCGTAAGACTTTTTATTCCGAGTAGATATCAAATAATTCAACAGATAGAAAAGGGAAGAGATTTCTTCATTTTATCTTCGCTAACTCAAGCATACAGTGTATCAAACACTTTAATATTAGGGTTAATTTCTGGTGAAACTTATGTTGGGTATTATTACGCAGCAGAAAAGATAGTGAACATGGTTTTGAGCCTATTATCTTTTCCGATAACAAGAGCTTTCTTCCCCTATATGAGCAGGGTTGCAAAAGAATCGAAAGAAAGAGGTCTTAAAATTGTTCGGAAGTTATCGGTCTTGGTGGGTTCTATTGCATTTTTTATTTCTGCAATATTGTTTATTTCCGCAGATTTGATCGTAAAGATATTACTTGGTGATGGATATTCTAGTTCCATTAATATACTGAGATTTCTTTCATTTTTGGTATTCATAAAGGGACTTAGTGGAGTTTTTATAACTCAAGGACTTCTCGCATTTGGTCTTAAACATATTGTAGTTAGAATTATGTTAATTGTTAATATTTCTCATATAATACTTGCGGTTACATTTACTAAATTTTTTTCTATATTTGGAAGTGTTATTTCCCTTTGTATAACAGAAACATTGTTAGCTTTTCTTTCAATCAAAAGCTTTATGAGAATAGCTTCTCTACCATTTCCAAACGAGAGGAAGAAATCGTTTTCATAAAAGGAAAGAGTATGAAAATATTGTCCTATTATTTATCTTAAAGTTACGAAAGATGTAAGAATTCTTCTATTAGAGTTTATCTTCTCCAGTTATGGGTTTATGCTATGGAAAAATTTATGCTATAGAAAAATAGAAATTTTACGGCATCAATTCCAGTATATATCCTGTTGAAAACAAAATTTCTAAAAATAAACAACTTAGGCATTTGTAGTTGCTATAAGGGAAGGATGTATCTATGGAATCCATTCACCATGGCGCTTTATATATCTTTCCCGGTCGGAAGAGAACGTGTTAAATTTAATGCACATAGGATTTTTTCACTCACTAAAAATGAAGCAGGAATTAGAAAATTAAAACTGAAAATTCAATACTTTTATGTTCTCAAAGGAGCCATAATGAAAGTGATCAGAGATGATTAAGAAATTCTGGAACCGGCTAAAAAAGATTATAGATTAGCAATCCTGAAGTGTAAAAAGGATGCTTAATTTTAAAGGATATGTAATAAAACAAGAAAGCAACTGAATCACTCAATGAATATCCGTCGTTAGACTTGCTTTATAGTGTAATATATTTCAAGATTAAGATGTATATAGCGAGAGACTTCAGATATATAGGAATGGTTGAGTTTGTTAGCTGAGTATACACTATTAACTACAGTGTCTATAGTTATTTTGATTGAAACTTTGAACTTATTAAGAATAATTACAGTTTCGTGGTTAAATAAGCCTTATAATGAATAATGAGAATACTATCAATGATGATTTCTGAAGTTTTGTTCGTAATTTTCATTCTATAAAATTGAATGAATAAGAGTAATACCTCAAAGAGGATGTCATTTAATGGGAAAATAACTATACTAGTTCCATCCTGTTATTGCTACTCAGATCTATAGTATAGTCTATATTTTTTGAACTATTTTGGAGATTTAGGCCAGATTTCCTGCTGAACATATATCTCATTTCCTATGAGAAAGCTTTTCTGGTCATAGAGTTCGGAATATAAGGGTAGGAGAAGATAAGGAGTGGTCAAGCAATATTTTGATGGCATTATCTAGAATACCAGAAGAATATATTTTTATTTTTCTAGAAGACTTATTTATCTGTTCGAGGGTAGATCAAGAGACAATGAACAAGATTTTTGACTGGATTTTATTAAATTCTCCAGAGCATATCAAATTAAGTCTCTATCCAAAATCTATAGATAAAATATTTTCAAGGGATTTCATAAGCAAAATTGACCAAGAGGACATATATAGAACATCTGCGGGACTTTCCGTTTATAGGAAGGATGTTCTGAGAGATCTATTGAGAGAGGGTGAGAGTGCATGGGATTTTGAGATATACGGAACATCGAGATCTAGAAAGTATTCAAATTTCTATACCGTGAATAAGGAGGTCATTAAAGTAGTAAATGGTGTGGTTAGGGGTAAATCGAATTACCATAGTCTAAATATCTTAAAAAATTTAGGTATCGTTATACAATCAAGTTCAAGACCAAAGATGGGAAGATTAGAAGCAATAGGGGCAAAGCTATCAATACTAAAAGGGAGGCTTTTATATTTCTTCCCTCCGACAATAAGAAAAAGTCTAATGAACATAAACTGGAAAGTAAGGGGGGTGAATTACAGATGGATGTAAAGATCTGAATAGATACTTGGAGGCATCAAAAAGAACAGAGATAGAGAGAAGATACTGTTATTCAGAATAAAGAAAGTTGGCTAAACATTTTGAATTAACATGATTAATTTGAATTAACATGATTAACATTGTTCATTTATAGCTCCTTTGGAATCGGTTCAGTAGCAGATTATGCGGCTTTCGCTTATTTGCCAAGACATAATTACCTCCTTATATTCTATCTTGCCTATTTTCCGCGTTAGCAGTAGTATAAAAATAACATTGCTGTACGAAAGCATTATCTTGCATTGTTGTAAATCACAGAAGAAAGCAAAAGATATTCTCTTTCAAACAAATTCAGAGGTTGATCAAAGATTTTCCAGATAACTTCTCGTGAAGTTTTTAGGAACAATAAGTGAAGTGATTAGGAACGGTTTCCTTGAAATCTGGGATTTCTCGCATATTCTTCTGAAGATCCAGTGTTTTCTTCAAGGTTTCTCTGAGTTTTTAATATGAAGTCTAAGCAGCACACAAAATATAGGGAGCGGATCGTTTTATAGCACATGGCAATATCAAGATCTGGACAAACATATCGAACTAAATTTGAATTTCGATAGAGCTTTTTTGTCTTTATCTAGGGATAATATTCAGCACGAGAGGATGTAAAATAAGAAGTAACTTAGATAAGAAGTTTAAGTATTATATGGTGGCGAAAGAGCAGAAATTTTTTGTTATTTCAAGTACTAAAAGTACAATACAATATATGAATATTATGGATAAATATGGATACTTACCTACAGTTGGCATTATAATACCGACGTACAACAGAGCCAAGCTTTTGGAAAGAGCTATTCAAGGTGCGTTGATGCAAGATTATCCGAAGATTATCGGAATCGTTATAACAGA
>JBCNVB010000016.1:0-57924 GCA_039630415.1 bacterium
TCAAATATAACGGATTATATTATAAAACAAGAGGAAATATTAAACGAGTTTCCTTTTGTAGTAGTTAACGATAGGACAGTTTTCAAGGTAAGAAATGGACACAGCTTCATAAGCCAAAATGTTATACATATAGAAAAAAAAGGAAAATATAACGATAGGAATATCTTTGTGGTCAAAGACAGAAGAAAAGAAAATCTTGCAATAGCTCAATCAGATAACCTAATAAATTTCAAAGTTAAAAGAGTTCTAAAACCTTACTGATGACAAAATTAATACTCGGTTTTTTTGACGGAATTCATAAAGGACATCAGGAAGTAATCAAAAACGTTTATTCTCAAGATTCTTATTTGATTACTTTCGATACCAGTCCAAAATTATTTTTCAAAAACGAAAATAATTCCCTTCTTACAACAAATAACGAAAAAGTAGAAATACTAAAAAAAATTTTCCCTGACCTAAAAGTAGAGTTTCTCATCTTTAAAAATATCTGTGATTTATCCCCTGAACAATTTATTAAGTATCTTAAAAATCTATTCGACTTTAAAGTAATTTCTGTTGGATACGACTTTAAATTTGGTAAGAATGCGGAAGGCAATGTAAATACACTTAAGAAACTATCTAAAAAATATAATTTCGAATTGGTTGTTCAAAAAAAGGTTTTATACAAAAATAGGGCTATCCATAGTTCATTGATTAGGAACTACCTTATAAACTATCCTTTAAGAATGGAAGATGTTTTTAATATGTTGGGAAGGTTTTACCAAATTAGTGGAATAGTTATCGAGGGTAAAAAGATTGGTAGGAAAATAGGTTTTCCTACGGCAAATATCCTGGTTCCACCTTACAAAGTTATACCTTATTTCGGAATTTATAAGGCAAAAGTGAGAATATTAAATAATGATTTTAAGGATAGAATTTTTGATGGACTTTTATATATTGGTCCCCGACCAGTTATAAATAACTATGAAATATCTGTTGAGGTTTGGATTAAAGATTTTAACCATGAAGTATACTACCAACCTGTTGTAGTCGATATAATAAAATTTATAAGAAAAGTAAAGAGTTTCAAGAATTTAAACGCGATGGTTAAGCAAATAGAAAAAGATATAGAAATTGCTTTTGTAGATTAATCGTTTTTCATATGTAGTATAAATCTAATACTGCTTGTGGATTAAGATGTCATTTCGAATTGGGCAAATTCTGTAAGGATAAGGCCAAATTCTTGTTTGTCTAAATGCTATTCATAGTATTTCCAATAAGTATTTCTTCTACAGAATTGAAATATTTATCTGATTTAAGGAATACTCCTTCAAGTCCTTTTCCTCCGTTAAACGGACGTTTTGTATCTGCAAATAAACCTTCTTCTATTGCTTTAAACAACCCTTTTTCTTCTACAGTTTTTAATAATTCGAAAGCCTTTTGCTGCAAATACTTTGCTCTTTCCTCTATCAACCCTTTATCTTTTATTACTATTTCTTTTGAGAAGTCTTTTGCAGCGTTGAATGTGTATTTTACTGCTTTTAAACTAAGGTATCTGTCTTGTAGAAGTGGAGTATGTATTGCTTCTGTTAACACTCCTATTAGGTGTATGTGCTGATCTGTTAGAATTGAAACTAAGTTGAACATGTTATCAATGATATGTGTGTGGAATATATTTCCTGTTACCCATCTTGTTGGTGGCATGTATTTTAATGGGCAATTAGGGAAAAGATTTCTTATTAGTAGTGCTTGTGCTAATTCATAAAGGAAAGAGTTTTCAATATCTGGCCTTATTTCATAAGCATGCCCTAACCCTATTAAATTATCAGGCATGTTGCATTTTTTAGCAAATTCATAATTGATATAATGTGAAGAGATTATCGTATAACCTTTTTCAAACGCATCTGCTGTTGTTAGATAATTGTCTTCTCCCGTATTTATTATTATTCCTGCTAATGTTATTATTAATCTTGAAAAATATTGATCTATAAAGGTTCTTTGTGGATTGATGTCTCTAAAGAGTATTCCATACATACTGTCATTAAGTAGCATATCTAATCTTTCTATTGCTGCTAATGCTGCTATTTCTGGCATACATAATCCTGATGAGTAATTTACAAGCATCAGGTATCTTTTTTGTTTTTCCATTTCATTATCTAATGCTTCCCTTATTAACCTGAAGTTTGCTTGGGTAGCAAAAGTCCCTCCATAACCTTCTGTTGTAAGTCCTTCCGGAACATAATCGATTAAACTTTGTGCTGATGATCTTATAACAGCGATACAATCTGCTCCCTGTCTTACTGCAGATAAAGCTTGTAATCTATCTTCGAAAATATTTCCTGTTGCTACGATTACGTATATCCAGGGAGTTGGAGGAAGTCCGTATTTTGATATTAATTCTTCTCTTTTTTCTTTTTGTTTTAATATTAAATTAATTCCTTCTTGTGCTAACTTGTTTGCTACCTCTTTGTATTTGTAAATTTCTTTTTTTACTTCTTTTATATGCTGGACTGTTATTTTTTCTATCATTTCTAAGGTTTTATGTATATCTTGATTTGATTTATGGTAAAGAAATGCTGCTAAATAGGATATTCCATCATTTATGATACCTGCTTGTATTGCTTTATCTACGAGTATATTTGGATATGGTATTCCTTCTTCGTTTGCTCCATTTATCCCCATTATTCTTAATGTTGCTCTTTCTATACTAACAGTTGATCTTTGTTTAATAAAATCGAAGACATCATTTACTATTTTTTTTGCTGTTTTATGTGAAAGGTGAGCTATATTTTTATCATAATTAATTTTTATCATAAATCCAACCTCCATATTACTCTTTTTCAATAAAAATTCTATGCATTTTTTTACTTACCTTGTCTTATATAAACGAAAGTTAAAAAAATGTTAAAAAAGTTAGTTTTTTTTAGGAATTGTAAAAAAAAGGTTTAAATAAAAAATAGGGGGTGTAAGAAAATGAGAAAAGCTTATATTCTTTATCTATGGCTTGCCCTCTTTACGATGTTTATCTCTTTCTTTTCTATTATCCTTTTTAACTACCTCGGCTCAGATATAAAAATAACAAGAAAATTAGTGAAAGATACACAGTATTACAGTATTATAAAAAGTGTGGTAATTGTAGCTACGGAAAATTATAGAGTAGGACGATACACAGGGGATTACAACTTTAAGGGATATAATTTTTCATTCTCTGCTCGGCGTATTTCTCCTACAAGATTACTTGTCGATATTAGTGAAAATGATCAAATGACTGCTAAGGTTATTGTCCAGGACAAACTCCTACTTTCTGATATTAATGTGTATTTTGTAAAAAAATCTGAAGGAACTACAACTTTAAGTAGTAATACAACTTTAAGTAGTAATACAACTTATAGTAATTTTGTTACTACCGCTGATTCTATCTCTATAACAGCAGATCAAAAAATTTTTGACAGAGCTTTTATCGATCCTCAAACTACTGTTAATGGGCAAGGAGTTGAAGAAAAAAGAGATAAAGACAAAAAATACTATATTTTCCATAATTTGGAAGAATTAAAAAAGTATGCCAATTATGCTGGTTTTGTGCGTTCTGACTTAGATCAGTTTTTAATTAATTCATATACTTCAACCAGGGATTTTTTAAGATCAAAAAGTGTAAGTAGCAGAACTTTTCCCGATTTGACTCTTGATCTAACTAAGTATGGCTCTATTTATATAGCTGACAAAGTAAATCAGAAAGAGGTACAAAGTGTTAGAATAAAATTCTATCCTAATGATAGAAACCAACAAATATTTTTTGATGTTTTTTACAGAGGATCTTATGGATGGGGATCAAGCAATGGTGTTGATAGATATAATTATTATCTAATAAATCAACCAACGACGATTGATATAATACCTGCCAATACTGTAACTAATGATCAAAATTTACAAACTTATCTTGATAGTCTATTAAATCCCCCTCCTGGTTCTCAACCTGTTAACCCAAATTCGCCTTATCCTTTTGAGTTACGACCTGAAAATGGTTATGTTTACAAAGTTTTGCTTGTTTATGGGCAAGGAGGTAATTTAGAAAGAAGCATTGTTTATAAAACAGCAAATGACAAGACTATGATTTTTTCTGATGTTAACGTTGAAATTGGTAGTGATAATCCCAATACATTCAATAGTGGAATTATAAATAACCCTGTTCTTCTTGTAACTAGCCAAAATATAAATATTTTAGGACATATTGTTTATCAAGAATTTGGTAGTATAGAAAACTTTGTAAATTTTGCAGAAAACAATTCTTTTAATTTCCCTGCTGACTCTAAAGGTAGCTTCTATGCTATTGCTAAAAATATAACTGTGAATTCAATCTCATTTACTTCTAATGACTATCTTATTTTAAATGGGAATTTTGTCGCATTTTATGATCAAAATAGCACAATGAGCATAACAAATAAATACATCAAGAAACTATATTATTTTGGTACTAATATTGCATATAGCAGGTATAATCCTTATAAAGAAAAAGTGATTACTGATTATAGAGGAGGAGATAATATATTCAATGCAAAATTTTCTACTTGTAGGGTATTAGGTATTTACTTTTTAAAATGAGTATGAAATCTACGGAAAAATTAACATTTATTTTAATATTTAGATATTTGTTGGAAAGTGGGATACCTTTGATCCATTCATTAAACATCATTGAAAAAACTTTTAGTAAATATGCAAACAAAATAAATCAAGTAAGAAGGATGGTTAATAACGGGCAACCTTTGTTTTATTCTTTGCAGAAATCCAATCTTTTTAATCAATTTGAAACTTCAATTATAAAGATAGGAGAAAATACTGAGAATTTGCATTATGCATTGAAGAAATTAGAGGATTTGCTTGTAAAAAGACAAAATTTATCACAAAACATGATAAAATCTCTTATCTACCCCCTGATTTTCCTTTTTGTTCTTTCTTTTATAATGATACTATTTAAAAATTTGATAATTCCCGCTTTTACGAATTTGTATGTTGATATGGGTATAACTCCTCCTGCTGCTTTTAAATTCCTTAACTTTTTGACAACTATTTTTGATATTAAAGTTGTAACATTTTTGGGTATTCTCATAGGTTCATTGCTTTTTATTATTATTAACCTTTTTAAGGCTAATTTAAAAACTTTTTACCGATATATTTTTTCTATTCCTGTAATAGGTAAGATATTTTATAATTCGTATGTGTCTTTAGTTTTAAATTTGTGGGCTACAGCTTTGGAAAGTGGGTTACCTTATTCTTTAACGTTCAAAATATTGGAAGAAGAAACAGTGGAACCTTTTTCTTCTTTTTTCTCTAAGATGTTTGATAGAACAAAAAAAGGAGAGTTATATGAAATAGTTAATTTTGATAACACTTTTAAGACAATGTATGTAAAGCAAATGAATGCTGCTTTGGAAAGTGGGGAGGTGCCTTTTACTCTTAGGAAGTTGGCTGAAATGGCTGAAATTGAAGCTAATGCTGCACTCGATACTTTCAACAGAGTTATCGAACCAGCTATGGCCATAATAGCAGGGTTTATAACTGCCACCCTTTGCTTATCCATCTTTTTACCCATAATGTACCTTATAAGGAGTATGTAAAATGAGAAAGGGTTTTACTTTACCTGAATTAATCGTTGCAACAGGACTGGGTATGCTTTTAATCCTTATTATATTCATGTCTACAATAACTATACAAAGAGTTGGTTTCCAACTTTATAAAAAATATAGCATAGCTCTTTCTTCCAAAACTATGTTAAATAAAATTTCTAAAGAGTTGGCTAAAAATATTTCTCCTATTAGTGGGCAAAATCCCATAAGGCAGGTCACGAATAACTCTGTTGAGTTTTACTCGGTAAGAATTGTTCCCAATAATCCCAACCCTGTACCTATTATCCAAACTATAACTGTAAATAGAAATAGAGTTAATCATGGTATAAGTTACACTATTATAAGTGAAGAGAGAGATTTAAATGGTAATCGTTTGGGACAAAGACAAAGTAGCACTTTCATCGAAGCTGAGAATTCCAATTTATGGTTTGGAAATCTTCAAAATGTTGCAATTAGAATTTATTTACTAAATCAATTTAATTATAGGGGGCAAAGATATGAATTATACTATAGTGTTGATGTTCCTATTAATATTATTCAGTGAAGGTAAAATTGAAAAGGTGTAGAAAAGAAAAAATAGGTAGTGCTGAATACGGGGTGTAGCTCAGACTGGTTAGAGCGCGTGCCTTAGGAGCACGAGGTCCGCGGTTCAAGTCCGCGCACCCCGACTTAAACCTAACCAACCACATCCAAAAAAATAAGCATGAAAATAACAGTTACTTTAATATCATCATCTTTCGAATCTAACCAGTACCCCAAAGGAATTGCCTGTGCACAATGCCATATACAAACTAAAAATATCGAACTATCTTTTAGCTATGTAAGAAAAGCTGATGATTCTACAATAGAGGCATTCGTCGAAAACGATAATTTATGCCAAAAATTAGCTATCCAAAAAGCACTAAAACAAATCAAATACATTGAATCTGCTGAATTCGAACCACAAGAAATAGAAACACAAGAACAACAAGAAACTAATTTAACTAAAAAAATATCCTACAAGCAAAAGGTTATAGAAATCGTGAATCTTCTCAATTGGAACATAGAAAAGCTATCTCGATTTGTATATAGGTACAAGAATAAGAAGCTTAACGAACTAACTGAAAAAGAGTGGGCACAAATATACAATCAGCTTTCGAATTTCTTGCAATCTAACCTATCTTTGCCTAAATCTGAACCACAAACTGTACAGGATGAAATAATAAAACCAGAGGAGTGGGAGCAAATTTTGTGATTTAGCAAATGCTTGAAGTAAAGGACATTCACAAAACCTACCGTAGGGGTAAAGAAACCATATATGCTTTAAGAGGGCTAACCTTTAGTATATCCAAAAACGATGCGTTTGGTTTAATTGGTCCCAACGGAGCTGGTAAAACCACAACTATCAAAGCCATCTTGAATCTCATTAACCTGGACAAAGGTCAAATAACCATAGACGGTATAGATGTAAGATCATACGAAGCAAGAAGAATGATAGGATACGCTCCAGAAATACCCTACTATCCTATACACATTCCTGCAATTAAACTCCTTAAAACCTACATCTCACTATATAATCTACAGATTCCAAAGGAAAAAATCGAGTACTACTTCGAGCTTGTTAAATTATCAAAGTTTATGCATCTTCCTTTATCAAACTACTCCAAAGGAATGCAACAAAGGTTTAGTATATTACAAGCTATAATCATAGAGCCCAAACTACTAATTTTGGATGAGCTAACAAGTGGACTTGATCCGATCGGACAATACGAAATACTCGAAATAGTTAAGAAACTTAAAAACCAAACCACTATTCTTTTCACTTCTCACAACCTAGCTGAAATAGAACAGATATGCGACAAAGTAATGATAATCAACAAGGGAAGAAGCATATTTTACGGTACAGTTGACGAACTTAAGAATACCTACAAAGCTGATCTGTACAAGATATTCTTTGACTTGATAACACAGGATAATCAAAGTACGGGGTGATAAAATGGAAAAATCAATAGAAAGTTCCATTGAAAGATTGAAAGTTGCCTATACTCCTTCACAACAAACCATCGAAAATTCAAACATCTATAAAATAATCAGTCAAGAAAACTTGTCATATTGGGAATTTTACAAAAAGTCGATATCTGATCCCGAATGGTTCTGGAGGAGATTTTTTAAGGATATAAACTTCAAGTGGATAGAAGAGCCAAAGAAAATAGTAGAGGGTAGTGGGATAGATACTAAGTGGTTTGTAGGTGGTAAAATAAACATATCTATCAACTGTCTAGATACCCCCAAAGAAAAGATCGCAGTAATAGAAGTAGATGAAAACGGATTCGAAAGAATAATCACATATGGAGAACTCGAAGAAAAAGTTAATAAACTTTCAAACTTTTTAGCCAATTTTGGAATAGAAGTGGGGGATAGAGTTGCTTTATATATGCCTCTATCAATACAAAGTGTTATATGTTTTTTAGCAATTGCTAGGATAGGTGCTATATGTGTACCTCTTTTTTCTGGATTTGGTAAGGAGGCTATAAGTGTAAGGCTAAAGGCTTCTAACGCAAAAATGGTCATCAGTTTCTCTCGTAATTGCAGGAGAGGTAAACTAATAGATATGAGAAGTATTCTAGAGCAGTCCTTGGAAGAAACAAATGTTTCAAAAGTTTTGTACATAGACACTGATGAAAATTTACCAGATAGATGTTCAAGTTACATAAAAGTTCCTTCATTTGAATCAGATCATCCGCTTATGATAATATACACGTCGGGTACTACGGGTTTGCCTAAGGGGATAATACATTATCACAGTAGTTTTCCTATCAAAGCTGCACAAGATATGTACCATGTGTTTGATATTAAGCAAGATGACATTGTTACGTGGATTACTGATATAGGTTGGATGATGGGACCATGGTTGATATTCGGAACTTTAATAAACAGGGCAACTATATTTATCTATAACGGCTCTCCTGATTATCCCGATATTGACATAATCTGGAAAATGGTTGAAAAATACAAAATAACATGTGTGGGCTTATCTCCTTCGTACATTAGGTCAATATCTGAAAAATCAAATGTTAGTCAACTGGAGTTGAGTAGCTTGAGAATGGTAGGTTCTACTGGCGAGCCTTGGGATGAATACCATTGGGAGTGGACTTTTAAAAACATTTGTAAATCTACTAAGCCTATCATAAACTATTCTGGTGGGACTGAAATCAGCGGTGGAATACTTGCTAGTATGGGTATTTTTGATATCAAACCTATGAGTTTCAATACACCCGTTCCAGGAATTAGTGTTAGAGTTTTAAATGATGAAGGTAATGATGTAGAAGGTCAGGTAGGGTATTTATGTATAGATAATCATAATCCCGGTCTAGCAAAAACTTTCTGGAATGATCATCAAAGGTATATAGAAACTTACTGGTCTAAATTTGAAAACATTTGGTACCATGGAGATTTAGCATATATAGATAACGATGGTTTTTGGTACATATTGGGAAGGGCGGATGATACTCTTAAAATAGCTGGCAAGAGAATAGGGCCTGCTGAGTATGAAACAATCATTAATAGTGTCAAGGATGTAAAAGAATCAGCTGTTGTAGGCATACCTGATCAAATAAAGGGTATGGTCCCATTAGCTTTCGTAGTAGCAAATTCAGATGATTTTGAGAACATAAAGAAAAATATATTTGAAACAGTTATAAACCAACTTGGTAAGCCTTTTGCTCTTAAGGATGTCATTTTTGTACCCGATCTCCCAAAAACTAGAAATTTTAAAATAATGAGAAGGATACTAAGAGATTTAGTTGTTTATGGACAAATAAAAGGAGATACGAGTAATCTTGTTAACCCAGACGTTTGTCAACAAATAGGTCAAATTATAACTGAAAATAAAATATCGTTGAGCTAAAAACTTTAACAAAGAGGGTGAAAATATGAAAACAATCAACTTTAAGGACATAGAGGAGAAATGGCAAAAATTTTGGGAAGAAAATGAGGTTTACAAAGTAGAAAAAGATGAAACCAAAAAAAAGTACTATGTTTTGGAAATGTTTCCGTATCCTAGTGGACAACTTCACATGGGGCATGCGAGAAATTACTGCATAGGAGATGCTATTGCGAGGTATTATTTTATGAAAGGATACAATGTTTTGCATCCTATTGGTTGGGATGCTTTTGGATTACCTGCAGAAAACGCAGCCATAAAAAATAAAATCCATCCTAAATTGTGGACTCAAAACAATATCCTTAACATGAAAAAACAGCTCAAAAAACTAGGAATCTCTTATGACTGGGGCAGAGAGATAGATACCTCTTCTCCTGAATATTATAAATTTACTCAGTGGATGTTTCTTAAACTATTTGAAAACGATATGGTATACCGAAAAAAGGGAATGGTAAATTGGTGTTATGAATGTCAAACGGTATTGGCAAATGAGCAGGTTATAGATGGTAAATGCTGGAGATGTAAACAAACTGTTGGAAAAAAAGAATTAGAACAATGGTACATTAGAATAACCAAATATGCTGAAAGCTTACTCGAAGAACTTGAAAAATTAAACGGTTGGAGTAATCACGTAAAACAAATGCAAATCAATTGGATAGGTAAAAGCAAAGGAGCAAGAATAAAATTTTGGGTACCAGAAATTAATGAGTACATAGAAGTTTTCACAACTAGAGCGGATACTTTACCAGGTGTTACATTTATCTCTATTGCACCAGAGCATCCAATAGTTAACAAAATTCTAGAGCTTACGAACGATCAAGTGATAAGAGAATATATTCAAAGATCAATGTCCTTAACTACTACTGAGCGGAATAAAGAAAAGACGGGAGTATTTACGAACTTTTATGCTCAAAATCCATTAAATCAGAAACTAGTTCCCATATGGATAGCAAATTATGTTTTGTGGGATTATGGTACTGGTGCTGTGATGGGTGTACCTGCACATGATCAAAGAGACTACGATTTTGCCAAAACCTATAACTTACCAATAATTCCTGTTATAATGCCACCTTACGAAGTTAACGAGAAAGCATATGAGGAACCGGTGGGACAAATGTTTAACACCGGCTATGTTGAAGAAATAAATGTTGACGGTATGGATTGTAATCAATTCAGAAAATTTGTTGTCAAGTATCTAGAAAGCAAAGGTTTAGCAAGAGAAGAAGTTGCTTACAAAATAAAGGATTGGTTAATTTCAAGGCAGAGATACTGGGGGGCTCCAATACCGATAGTTTATTGCGATTCATGTGGTATAGTTCCTGTACCTTACGAAGATTTACCTGTATTGCTACCCGAAAATGTAAACATAACTGGAAAAGGTGATTCTCCATTGGCATATTGTCAAGAGTTTGTTAACACTACTTGTCCGAAGTGCAAGGGTAAGGCAATAAGGGAAACAGATACAATGGACACTTTCATGTGTTCTAGCTGGTATTTCTGGAGATATACCAATCCGAAACTTACAGATAAACCTTTTGACTATGATGATTTGAAGTATTGGTTTCCGGTTGATCAATACATAGGTGGGATAGAGCATGCTGTAATGCACTTGCTTTACTCGCGTTTCTTGAGTCACTTTCTTTATGATTTAGGATTAGTACCTTGTAAGGAGCCTTTTGAGAATTTGTTAAATCAGGGTATGGTTTGTAAAGATGGGAAAGCTATGTCTAAATCGTTGGGTAATATTGTATCTATTGAAGAGGTTGTAGAGAAGTATGGTGCTGATACGGGTAGAGTATTTGAACTTTTTGTTGCTCCTCCAGAAAAAGATATTGAATGGTCGGATAAAGGAATTGAGGGAGTTCATAGATTTATAACCAGATATTTTAAATTCTGTGATGAGTTAATAAATTCCGTACGAAATAATTTATCAACCCCAAGAGTTAATAATAACTCTGAAGAAACCTTACCGGACAATGCTAAAGATATTCTAAGTAAAGTTTATCTTACTCTTAAGAAAGTAACTGATGAATTTGAGACGAAAAGATATCATTTCAATACTTCAATAGCTTCGTTGATGGAACTTTTGAATTACCTTGAGGATAGGAAGGAATTGGTTGAGAAAATGGGTAGGTATCACAAGGAGTTGATATTAGAGGTATTGATAAAGTCGATATCTCCATTTGCTCCGCATTTGGCTGAAGAGTTGTGGAGCAGATGGGGTAAAGAAGGAAGTGTTTTTAAGAGTAACTGGCCAGAAATCAAGCAGGAATATCTTTTCCAACAGAAGGTAATCATACCAATACAGATAAATGGTAAACTGAGGGGACAAGTTGAAGTGGATACTGACACTGAACTAGATCAAATACTAAACATGGTCTATCATGACCCAAAAATATACAAGTATTTGCAAGGCAAACAAATAAAAAACACTATATTTGTTAAGAATAAAATCCTTAATATAGTTATCTAAGTTTGTGGTAAAATCGAGTTGGTATAGTCTTAGAAACCTTGAATTGGAAAAATTCCTAAGAAAACTGAATAAATTTTTTGTTTGTTTTGATAGTGAGGGTGAATTAACTCATAATACCGATTCGTTTGGTGATACAGTACTGCATCAAAAATTTATAGATCAAATTATAGAAAAGATCAGGATTTTTTACATTGAAAATAGGCAAGCTCTAAAAAGATTAAAAAAAATTCAGAAAATCGATATACCTTTCGAAATAAATCATTTAACGATTAAACTAAATTTTTTGGTTGTACCTTTAAAAAGCAGAATTTGCTTTATATTGTGCAATGATTATCATTTAAAATATGAAATTCTGAAGGTAAATATAATAAATGCAATTTCTCATGAGCTTAAAACGCCTTTGACTATTATCAAGGGCTATGTACAGTATATTATGAAAGCTCAAATAAAGCAGGAATCTCTTAGGGATATAATGCAAATAATGTTAAGTGAGATATACAGACTGGAAGAGAGAATATATGAACTTGTAGAAGTATCTAAATTTTATTCAGACTCAGTTTCCATAAAAAAGGATTCATTTTCTGTTAGTAAGTTGATAGATATGGTGGTAAGTAGGAGTATGCCAAAAATAGAGTCCAAAAAAATAGATCTTAAGGTAGAAATAGAAGGTGATGATTTTGAAATTGTGGCGGATTTTGAAAAGATAAAGTATATGCTATCAGAGCTGCTAGAGAATGCTATAAAGTATGGAAGGGATAGAATTGTAATAAAAACATGCAAGGTAAGAAAAGGTTTTCTTTTGAGTGTCATAGATAATGGAATCGGAATGCCTAAAGAAATTGTTGATAATGTAGTCGATTTATTTATAAGAACTGATAATGAACTGTCTAGAAGGATATATGGTTTGGGTGTTGGGTTGTTCTTAGTAAAGAAAATAGTAGAGTATCATAAAGGGGAAATACAAATCTATTCCGAGCCAAATAAAGGTACTGAGTTTAAGGTTTTCATACCTTATAGTTAGCATATGGTAAGGAAAGCATTAAGGGTGGGAGGGGCAGAATGGAAATATACAAGTATAAAGTAGCTGAAAAAATTAACATTTTAACTGTTGAGCAGAGAGAGAAGCTATTAATACAAGCGGGATACAATCTTTTTAACATAAGTTCTAAATATGTAACGATAGATTTGCTTACTGATAGTGGTACGAATGCTTTAAGTGATAAACAGCTTTGTATGATGATGTTGTATGATGAGTCGTATGCTGGTAGTTTGAGTTTTGAAAGATTTATGCAGAGTGCTCAAGAATTCTGTAACAAGAGTTTTATAATTCCGGTTCATCAGGGTAGAGCTGCCGAGAAGATCCTCGCTGAAATATTATGCAAAGAGGGAATGTATGTTGTGAGTAATGCTCATTTTGATACGGGCTTTGCTATATATAAACATCATAAGGCTATACCTATTAACTTACCTACTCCAGAGTGTATGCAAAATAGTGAGTTTCCTTTCAAGGGAAATATTGATCTTGATAGGTTTGAAAACTTTATGAAGGAAAATTATTCTAAAGTAAGCCATGTTGTTATGACGATTACAAACAATGCTGTCGGGGGTCAGCCTGTTGATCTTGATAATCTTATCCAGGCTTACAATATATCGAAAAAGTACGATAAAATCGTGGTTATAGACGGATGCAGAATAGCTGAAAATGCTATTCTCTATAAAAAGGCAAAAAATTTAAATAGCTCAATAAAGGAGATAATTCATAATTTCACCAAATATTGTGACATATTTTACATGAGTACGAAAAAAGATGGTATAGCTCATATGGGAGGTTTTTTGGCTACTGATAATGAACAATTTATACCTCTTATTAGAAAGCTAGCCATTTTGTATGAAGGTTTTCCTTCGTATGGGGGATTATCTGGAAAAGATATGGAGGTAATTGCTTGTGGTTTAAAAGAAGTACTTGAAGAAGATTATCTGGAAGATAGAATAAGACAGGTAGAGTATTTAGGTAAGCTTTTAGAAAAGAATGATATACCAGTTATTAAGCCATTTGGTGGGCATGCTGTTTTCATTGACTCAGCTAGTTTTATTTCACACCTTAAACCAGAGGATCTTGTTGGCCAATCTTTGGTAGTTGAGATGTATAGGTTGGGAGGAATTAGGGCTGTAGAGGTTGGAACTCTTATGTATGGTAAAGATGCGATTAGAAACTTAGTTAGGTTAGCTATACCTAGAAGAACATACACTTATAAGCAATTGGAGTATGTCGCAGATATATTGAATCAAATATCTAAAAATAAGTACTCTCTAAAGGGTTATAAAATAGTCCAAGCTGATCCTTTAGTACCTCATTTTACAGCCATTCTCGAGCCTGTAGGTTAGAGAATTCCAGAATCCCTGGATTAGAAAATTCCAATTACTTCTAGATCATACGTGTAAAAATATTGTAAAATTTTTTTATATAAATCTTTACAGAGAATTCTTTTTGAATATTTTAAAGTATATAAAAAATAGCACAGCGAGGAGGATTGTACTTTATGTCGTTTGTTATTGATATAGAGAATGCTGAAATCAAAAATTTTATTGAGAAGATTATTAAAACTAATTTTGAGGAATGTTTAAGAAATTTTGTTTCTGAGAGTAAATGTAGTATCATACTTACGGATAAGATTTATACTACGATAAATAACCAGAGTTTTATGTTCTCTTCTTCTGTTAGTTCTCAAAAAGAAAATATTGCTTTTGTGATTAGAATTACTGATCATATCGAAAACGATGATATTAATTGTCCAATTATATTGATAGATTATAATAATCCTACGAAAACTATTATAGATTTAAAAAATTTGATTTTTTTGTTGAAAAAAGCAAATGTATTTAATCATATTAGTTTGACACACGGTATTCAAAATGATTTGAAGGAATTAAAAGAAAATTTGGAGAACAACTGTACTGACTTAGAACAGGTATTGGAAGAAATGATAATGAGGATTTCATTAGCTGTAGAAGCAAAGGATGCTTTTACAGGTGATCATGTTAAGAGAGTTGCTAATTATTCAATGATTATTGCTGAAAGCTTGGGAATGGATAGTAAATTTTGTCGTATGTTATATTTATCCAGTCCATTACATGATGTTGGTAAGATTGCTATACCTGATGGTATACTACTTAAACCTTGTAAACTAACTCCTCAAGAATTTGAGGTTATAAAACAACATACTATAATTGGAAAGCATTTACTAAGTGGTTCGAAGCATGAGGTGATACAAGTTGCAGAGAAAATAGCTCTAACACATCATGAAAGGTTTGATGGTACCGGTTATCCTCTAGGTTTAAAAGGTGAAGATATACCACTTGAGGGGAGAATAGTTGCTATTTCAGATGTTTTTGATGCTTTAACCAGCAAAAGACCATATAAGGAAGCCTGGAGTATAGAGAAGGCTCTTCAGGAAATAAAGAATTCTTCCGGATCACACTTCGACCCCCAAATCGTTCAAGCATTCTTTAAATCATTACATAGAATAGTTGAAGTCAAATGTATGTTCTCGAATTAAAGGTTTTCGGATTTTAAGTCTTTCTCTATTGTTATTTCTATAACTTGTGAATTTTCTTTTAGAACAAATTTAGAGCATAAGTAGTTGAGGATATATATTGTTAAGCCATTTTTGGATAAATTTTTAATTATTTCCTGATTTGCTTGGCTTTGTATATGAGCTTTAAATTTGATTTGGTTTTCTATTTTAGCTAAATTCATTTTGATTGAGATGATAGTCGTGCTGTCTGGAAGTATTAGTAGGTTAACTGCTTCAGATATTATTAGTTTTATGTTTTCTATTTCTTCTATTGTTACTTTCTCGTTTGATAGTAGACCACTTACTACTAAACGGGGTATTATGATTAAGTTTGATGGGAAAGATAGGTTTACTTCGGTTTGATTAGTTATTTTTTCCATTTGTGTTTATAGTTTTTTTGAATGAAAATTGTTTTTGACACTTTTCACATATACCTTCTGCGTATAAGTTTATTTTTTCTACTTTGAAATTTCTTGCTTTGAAGAGAATTTTTAGTTCTTGTAGGGGTATATCAAAAATTTTTTCGCAAACTTGGCAATAGAAGTTAAGGTGTTCTTTTTCTATGTAGTCGAACCTTTGTTCTTTTTTTGTTTTGATGTCCTTAATTATCTTTTTGCTCAGTAGTATATTTAGGTTGTTGTATATTGATGTTTTAGATAGAGTTGGTATCTGTTTTTTTAGGGTGGTATATATTTCTTCTGCTGTTGGATGTGTTTTGGATTTCATAATATATTCTAGGATTTTTATTCGTATAAGTGAAGGTTTTATGTTATTTTTTTGAAGGATAAGCTGTGCTTTACTCATTTTTTGTATTCTTCCTTTACTATTTTTTTGTTGTTTTTTATGACTGTGAGATTTTGATTAATTTTTTTTTCTAGGTATACTGCTAAGCAGAAAATGAGATCAGAGATTCTATTAACCATTGGTAGTACTAATGGATTTATGGGGTATTTTTGTTTTGCTTGTACTAGTAGAGGTTCTATTTCTCTGCAAGTTGTTCTGGCCATATGTAGTGAGGAACTATATATATCATTACCGGGTACAACAAAGTTTCTTAGGTCTTTAATTTCTTCCCAAAGTTTGTCTATTTGTTCTTCTATTTTTTGTATATCGCTCTCATTGATTCTTTCTATATTTTCTAAGTTTGTTCCTGCTAGATCTGTCATTAATTTGAAGCATATAAGTTGGATGTTTTCTATTATTTCACATATTTGATGATCGATTTTGTATTTTTTGAGTGATTTTATGAAAGATTTTATTAGAGCTTTTGAAAATCCTAAGAAAGAAATTAGGGTATCTATTTTTCCGTAAGCTTTTACTAATGGGTCATTTTTAGGAACTTTTTCACCACTATATAGCTTTGTATATCCATTATCTCCTATTTTGGTATATATTTTCATTTGTTACTTTTTTGATTGTTTGTTTCTGTTGAATATTTTTGATATGAAATTTTCTGACTTTTTTGTTTCTGATGGTTGGGGTGAGTTAGAGAATAGGTGACTAATACTTTTAAGAGCTTTTATTTGTTCTGAGGTAAGTTTTGTTGGGAACATGACCTTTATTTTTATGATGAAATCTCCTTTTTTGGATGAGTTTTTTATTGGCATTCCTTGATTTTTTATTACTATTTCGGATTCTGGTTGTGTTGAGGAGGGTATATCTACTTCTATGTATCCGGTTATATGAGGTACTTTAGCTTTCGTACCTAGGATAGCGTCTATAAAGCTAATGGGGTATTCTATGTACAGATTAGAATTTTTTCGTTTTAAGAAGGGATGATCGAGGATATTTATTTTTAGATAAAGGTCGCCATTTTTTCCACCGTTTAAACCTTCATGTCCCATACCTTGCAAAATTAATATTTCTCCGTCTTCTATACCTGGTGGTATTGAGATTTCTATCTCTTTTTGTTGTTGAATATACCTATTTCCATTACATGTATCACAGAATTTTTGGGGTATGTATCCCCATCCTTTGCACGAATCACATGTAAAGGTACTTATAACCGTGCCCCATAGTGATTTTGATCTGTAGCTAACTTGCCCTGTGCCGTTACACTTAGGACATAGCTGTAAATCTTCTCTTTTAAACCCTAATCCCTGGCATTGTGGACAGGCTTTACTATAGGGTATTTTTACTTTTTGTTTTTTACCAAAATATGCATCTTCCAAAGATATGGTTACCGAAAAGTTTATATCTCTACCTCTTTGTGGTCGGTATAATTCATCGATAGGGTTTGTTTTAGAGTATGTTTTGCTGTAGGATTTGAATATAAAATCATCGAACATTTCTGAGAATAGATCGAAGATATCGACGGTGCTTGAAGTTTGTTGATAAGTATTTTGTATAGTGCCATATTTATCATACATTCTTCTTTTTTCGGGGTCACCTAGTACTTGGAAAGCTTCATTTATTTCTTTAAATTTTTTTTCGGCCTCTTCTTTATTTTGAGCTACGTCGGGATGGTAAATCTTTGCTAGTCTTCTATATGCATTTTTTATTTCTTCATCAGTAGCGTCTCTACTTACTCCTAGTATTTCATAGTAATCCTTCATACTTTTATCTTCCTAGTTTTATCTTCATAGTTTTGTTAGCTTTCTTTTTTCTTTTTAAACCATGACAGTATATCTTCGTCAGTTACTTTTTTTATTTGTTCTAGTACTGAGGATTCTTTTGTTTTTTGTTGTGTTTGGGTTGAGGTGGTTTGTCTTTGTTCTGATATTTGTTTTTCCATTAGATTGTATAGTTCTGTACCTAGCGAATAGTTGAGAGCTCTAAGTTCATCGGTTAATTTTTTAATTTCTTCGTATTTTTTTGAGTCGATAGCTAATTTGAGTGTTTCTATTATTCTTTTTGATTTTTCGAGCATTTGGGGGTTTAGAATTTCACTGTGGTTTTTTATTATGTTTTCTGCGGAGTCTATTTCTACGGTTGCTTGTGAAATTATTTGTTGTTCTTCTCTTATTTTTCTGTCTACTTGTGCATATTTGGCTGCTTCCTCGAGCATTCTATTAACTTCTGCTTTGTCTAGATGGAGAACAGAGTGAACTACTACTTTTTGTTTATTACCTGTTGCTAGGTCTACTGCGCTTACGTGAAGGATTCCGTCTGCATCGATTTCAAAGGTTACCTCTATTTTGGGTATTCCTTTTGGTGCTGGTGGGATCCCTACTAGTTCGAACCTTGCTAATGATTTGTTATATTTGGCTAATTCTCTTTCTCCCTGTAGGACATGAACTTCTACGCTTGATTGTCCATCTTGTACGGTTGTAAATATTTTTGTTTTTTTGACGGGTATTTGTGTGTTACGAGGGATAACTTTGGTAAATACTCCTCCTGCAGTTTCGACTCCTAAGGATAATGATGTAACGTCTAAGAGTACCATTTCTTTGACGTTACCTTCTATTATGCCTGCTTGAATAGCTGCACCGAGGGCTACTACTTTGTCTGGATCTATGTCTTTTCTGGGTTCTTTATTGAAGATTTTTCTTGCCATTTCTTGAACCATTGGCATTCTTGTTGATCCGCCAACAAGAATAACTTCATCGACTTGACCATATCTTAAATTAGCAGCTTTAAAAGCTTCTTCTACAGGATTTCTTAACCTTTCAACTAAATCTTTTGTCATTTCTTCAAATTCTTTTCTGGTAAGAGTGTAGTTTATGTGTTTAGCTCCGGTTGCATCTGAGGTTATAAATGGGATTTTTATCGTTGTTTCAAGTTTACTTGATAGTTCAATTTTGGCTCTTTCTGCGGCTTCTAGAATTTTTTGCATTGCATCTTTTTGGATTCTAAGATCTATGGAGTATTCTTCGTAGAATTTGTTGATAATCCAGTTCATGATTCTTTCGTCCCAGTCGTCTCCACCGAGGAAGTTATCTCCTGCTGTTCCTAGCACTTGGTATACTCCGTCTCCGATTTCGAGGATGGAAACGTCGAATGTACCCCCGCCCAAGTCAAACACTACGATGGTTTGGATTTTTTGTTGTTTATCAAAACCATAAGCCATTGCTGCTGCGGTGGGTTCATTGAGAATTCTAACTACCTCGAGTCCTGCTATCGTGCCTGCATCTTTTGTAGCTTGTCTTTGAGCATCATCGAAGTGAGCTGGTACCGTTATGACTGCCTTATCTATTTTAGTTTCTAAGTAGCTTTCTGCATCTAGTTTTAGTTTTTGCAAAATCATTGCTGAGATTTCTTGGGGAGTATATTCTTTGTTGTCTATTTTAACTTTATAATCTGTACCTATTTTTCTTTTTATACTTTTGATGGTTCTTTCTGGGTTAATAATGAGTTGTCTTTTAGCCAAACTTCCTACTATTCTTTCGCCGGTTTTTGTAAAATTGACGATGGAGGGTGTTAGGTGTTCTCCTTCTGAATTTGGTATTACAGTTGGTTTTCCAGCTTCTATTATTGCCATTACGCTATTAGTAGTACCCAAGTCTATACCTAGTATTTTCCCCATATTCATGCACCTCTCTCATATTATTAATTTTACATCAGCTGTTGTTTTCCATTGTGGTGTGATTAGGATCTTTTGTTTCTTGCTGAGTTTGTATTTCTTCGTGGGTTTGTATTTCTTCGTGGGTCTGAGTTTTTTCTTGGGTTGGTTTTTTTAGTTTGAATACTTTAACGGAGGAGGGGCGTAGTAATTTATCCATTAGTTTATAAGCTGGTCTATATTCTTGGATTATGATTTCTTCTTTGGATTCTTCGGTTGTTTCTTCTATTTCTATTGCTTCATGGATATTTGGATCGAATTTATCTCCTTCTGATGATCTTATAATTTCTAGACCTTCATTTTTTAGAACTTCTATGATTTGTTGATATATGAGTTCTACTCCTTTTATGACTTCTTCTATGTTTTGAGTATTTTTGATTGACTTTAGTGATATTTCAAAGCTGTCTAAAACTGGGATCAGGTTGGATATTATTCTTTCTTTGGATTCTCTTTTGAGTTTTTCTTGATTTTTTTCAGTTCTAAATACAAAGTTTTCGTATTCTGTTTTTAAGTCTCTGTATGCAATACTTAGTTTTTGATATTTTTCCATTATTTGTTGATTTTTAGTTTGTGTTTCTTCGAGTTGGGTATTGAGATTTTGTATTTCTTGATTTAATTTTTGGATTTCCTGTTCATATTTTTCTGTATTGTTGTTTGAAAATTCTTCTTGTATAGCTCTGAGTTTCTCTTCTTTTTTGTTTAATTCTTCTCGTAGTTCTTCTATTTTGTCTTGCAGTGCGATGTTTATTAATCTTAATAGGTCATTTATTTTATTGCTATCGGGATTTTCTTTGAGTTTTTCTAGGGGTTTTTGAAATGGTTTTAGGAATTCGTATTTGTTTATCATATTTTCTATATAATCGATGTTTCTTTCTAGTTTGTTTTCCATATTATCCCTCTCTTTCTGTTTATTAGATTGAATGAGAGTAGTGTTAAGATTAAGGTTATTGTTATTGTTGAGCTTATTGGTAAATTTAGGAAGAATGATATGTAGTAGCCTAGAATTAGAGATATGAAAGTTATAAAAGAAGAAAGTAAGATACAGTTTTCTATGCTATTAGTTACCTGGTAAGCGATTGTTGGGGGAATCGTAAATAAAGCGATAAGTAAAATTATACCTACTGCTTTTAGTGTTACAACTATTGCAAGACTTACCATGAATATTATTGCTATGTTAAATACCGTAGTATTTATTCCTATGATTTTACTCTGTTCTTCATCTATCATCACGTTTTTTATTTCCTTGGAAAAAAGCAAGTAAAATATTAGGCAGAGTATTGTATAGACTAGAGAGGTTAAAAGGTCTATTGTTTCTACGAATAGTATGTTACCAAATAGATAGAAGCTCACGATTGATGAGGTTGTTTTGGATAGATTTAGTAGGATTATACCGATTGAAACACAGAAAGCCCAAATTATTGATAGAGAGGTTTCAAGATCTATTTTGTTATTTTGTTTTATGTAGTGTATTATTGTAGAGGTTATGAGTACGAAGGGTATAGAGGTTATCAAAGGATTAAGCTTTAGGATATTTGCTAAGGCTAAGCTAGCCAGCAGAGAATGAGATATACTACCTGCTATTGATGTCATTTTTTTCAAAACTATCATTGTACCTACTAGACCAACTATTATGCTTATATTTGTAAAGAACATTACTAAAACTAGCTCCACTTTATTTATTTTTGATAATTTTAAGTTTTTACCCTGCTCCTAGACTTTTATGAAGGTTAATTTTTTTGAGTGTAGAATTGGTTAAGTATGATTAGTGAGATTATTTATGTAGCTTTATTGCTGTGTGTGGTTATACTGAGTTTTGTTGCGATATTTAGCAGGGAGGTTTTTAAGGCTGCAATTAGTTTGGTTTTCGCTTTTATACTTTTAAGTGCAATTTACTTGCTTTTAGGTGCCGAATTTTTAGCTGTTATGCAGTTAATAATCTATGCTGGGGCTATAGCTATTCTTATCTTGTTTGCTATAATGCATACTCCCGCTAAAATTGAAGATTTGGGACAAGCAAAGATATTTGATTTCAAACCTCACTATCTCAATGCTTTTATACTAGGTGTGTTGATATTTACTATTTTGATGATGGTTGGATTTACGGTTATAAGTGAACTAAATATCACTGTTAATAATCAGAAACCATTGATAAAAGACTTTGCTAATGTATTGTTTAATATCAAAGATGTGAATAACTTGGGTGGGAGATTTGTATTAGTTTTTGAATTAGCTGGTATACTTATTCTTGCGTCTGTAGTGGCTGCTATTACAGTAGCTAAAAAAGATTAAGAGGGGTAGAATTATGGATAGCTTACTAGTTATCACGACGTTCATAGCCAGTTTGATTATGATAAGTGCCGGAATAGTCGGAATTGTATACAGAAGAAATTTGGTTGCAATTTTGATTTCAATCGAGGTAATATTAAACGCTATTAATCTAGATTTTATCTTATTTTCAAGACTAAAGAGTAGTCATATTCAGATGATGGATGGTCAAACGTTTGCTTTATTTAATATACTCATTGCTGCTGTGGAGATAACGGTGGGACTAGCCATAATATTTGCTATTAGAAATGCTTTAAAAACTAGTGATATTGATAAACTCAGTAACATTAAAGAATAGCTTGTGAATATAGTTCTCTTTTCATCTGGATATTTAGCATCTGAAATAGCTCAGTTTCTAATCCAACAATATAAGCAAAAAGTGTATAACTCATTTTATTTGGTTACTAAACCTGATAAACCGAAGGGTAGGGGATTAAGAAGCTATCCCAACATAATAAAAAAAACAATTCTTGAAATACTTCCATCTTTTCAGAATAATATTCTTGAGTTTGATTCATTTAAGAAAATTGATCCATCTAAAAAGGCTGAAAATATTGATCAATTAAGATCCATATTGAGTTTAACTGATATAGCTATATGTTGTGATTTGGGGTTAATTATTCCGTCGGATTGGCTGGGTTTACCCAAAATTTTTATAAACATTCATCCTTCTTTACTTCCTCTATACAGGGGACCTTCTCCTATTCAGTATACACTTTTAAATGGTGATTCTTTAACAGGAATTACAATTTGCCTTGTATCTGAGAAAGTTGATCAGGGAGATATTATCTGCCAGTCTGTTATCAAAATAGACCCAAATGATAATTTTTTAACTTTAAGGGATAAACTCTCAATGTTAGCTTTGGAGGAATTAAAAAAATTCATTTATCTATATAATCATTCCAGAGTATATTTTATCAAGCAAAACGATAGTATATCTTCCTATACCAGAAAAATTAATGATACTTTGATTGATTTATCCAAGTCTGTTATAGAAGTACATAATCAAGTAAGAGCCTTTTATCCAGATGGATATATTTATGTAAATCTTGGATCTGATAAAAAGAGAATAAAAATTTTGAAAACGGCTGTAGTTAAAAATGATAATTTTGACTATTCCAAGTTCCGAAAGATGGATATCTTTTGGATTTACGGGAAAAGAATTTTCATAGGAAAAGAAGGAGAGAATAATTTACTTGAGGTGTTTGAACTACAGTTGGAAGGTAGGAAAGTAATGGATGCTGGATCTTTTATTAATGGTTATCAAAGGTATATAAACTAGGATGGCTGCAAAAAGGATAGAGGAGCTAAAGAAAATAGAAAAGGAAATAAAAAAATGTAACAAGTGTATTTTGCATAGTTATAGGAACAATGCAGTTCCTGGTAATGGAGTTTATCAAACTGACATAATGATAGTTGGAGAGGCACCCGGTAGAAATGAAGATATTCAAGGGTTACCTTTTGTTGGTCAAGCGGGTAAGCTTTTAGATAAGATGTTAGAATCTATTGGTTTATTTAGGGATAAGGTTTTTATTACCAATGTTGTTAAGTGTAGACCTCCAGAAAACAGAGACCCTACTGACCAAGAGATAGAAGCTTGTTTACCTTACTTAAAGCGGCAAATCGAGTTGGTAAACCCAAAACTAATTATATTGGTTGGTAAACATTCTACCAGAGCTATTTTAGGTATAAATTTAAAAATTTCTCATCTAAAGGGTAGGCTTTTTATAAAAGATGGAAGGTATATATTTTGCACTTATCATCCCGCTTTTGTTTTGAGAAATTATTCTTCCTATATAGATGAGTATAGCTACCATTTTCAGTTAATAAGCAAGATTATATCTGAGATTTGTTAATCAGGTTGATTTGTTAATCAGGTTGAGGATGTTGTAGTAGTTTTTTGGAATACTTCTCCTGATTTGAGGATGATGCACTTTGTTTTGGTTTGTTGTTCTACGAGTGTTTTAAATTCATATGGATCTGCTTTTATTGGTTCGAAGGTATTGTAGTGCATGGGTATTACGTAGGTTGGTTGGATAATTTTGACAGCTTCTACTGCTTCTTCTATATCCATTGTAAATGTTCCTCCTATGGGTAGCATAGCTATTTCTATGTTATATCTTGGTAGGAGTTGCATTTCTGCATTAAGGCAAGTATCTCCTGCGTGGTATATGGTTGTATTGTCGATGTGAATTATAACGGAGGTAGCTACTCCTGCGTAATTTCCTTCTGGTGTGGAGCTTCCGTGGAAAGCAGGAACAAATTTTATATATCCCCATTCGAACTTAATTTTACCACCCATGTAGGCTCCATTGGCTTGAATTCCTTTGGAAATGAAGTAGTTTGAAAGTTCAAAATTACACCAGATTTGGCTGTTGTATTTTTTATATATGGTTTGTACATCTGCGATATGATCGAAGTGTCCATGGGTTGTTATGATATAGTCGATTTTAGGAAGATCGGTTATTTTTATAGACGAGTTTGAGGGGTTTGATTCTATCCATGGGTCGATAATTATGTTTTTTGATCCTAGGATTAAAAAGCACGAATGACCTATGTACTGTATTTTCATTTGCTACACCTCCCGAGTATAGAATTTTCTATTGTGATTTACTTTATCCTTTATTTTTGTTTTATGTCAGGAATTTTGGTAGGGACGTTTTAATTAATATATGTGAAATGGAAAAGAAAGGGGGCAAAAAAATGAAAGTAGTAGTGGTAGTGTTGTTAGTAATGGTTTATTTGAGTGTTTTTGCTTTTGCTGAGATAAAGATAAGTTTTTGGCATGCTTTTTCTTCAACTTCACCTCGTGGTAAGGCTTTACAAAAAATGGTTGATGATTTTAACAACATGAACGTTATGGTAGGGGATCAGAAAGTAGTTGTGGAGCTTGTTTATAAGGGTGGGCAAGGTAAGATTAATAATCCTTACAATGTACTTTTTTCTGAACTTCTTAAAGCTTGTTCTCAAAATAGTACACCGAATATATCCATAGCATATGAAAACTGGGTCTCACAGCTTAAAGAAATTGGAGTTATTAAAGATTTTGAATCATTTAACAGCCAAAAAATTAATCAATATGTGGACTCTTTGTATCCTCACTATAGAGAAGCTTGTATAATAGATGGAAAAACATTTTCACTCAGTTTCAATAAAAGTTTCTTTGTTTTCTATTATAACAAAAAATATTTTAGCGATCTAAATGTAGCTGATTTACCAACTAACTTTGATCAATTTGTAAATTTGCTAAGAGAGTTTAAACAAAAAACAGGGTTAACACCACTATATCTTGAGCCAAATGAAGATACTTTCATTATTTTTTATCTTTTGGTTGCTTCTGATAAGTTTTTTGATATTACAAACAAAATTTATCCAACATTTTTAGGTAAGAATCTGGATCATACTACTAACGTTATAGGTGATTTAGAAAGACAGGGTTTAATAGTATGGACTAATGATTCATATAAAGACTTTATTGACAACAAGGCTCCTATAATTCTAGCTACTACTAGTAGGTATACGAACTTAAAGTCAAAGAGTAGGGATTATAGTATTGCTTCTTTGCCAGCTGATCGAGGAAGGATATACTCTGCAGGTACTAACTTAGTTATATTTAAGTCTTCCCCTGAGCAAGAAACGGCTTCTGTTAAGTTCATAGAATACCTAATAGATGGCAAGAATCTGGAGTATTTCTGTATAAATACGGGTTATGTATTACCTACGATGAAACATACTGAGGTTTACAAGAGTTTTCTAGAATCAAATCCGGAGTATATGAAAGTATTGAATTATAGTAAAGACAAGCTATATGTACAGCCGCCGATATGGGCTTGGGAAAATATAAGATATTTTATAGCTGATTACATGTTTGCCATATTCATAGATAAAAGCCAAGTAAAGGAGCAACAAAAGAGCCTGGAAGAAAAGGTAAACCAAATAATGCTTAACCAGAACACAAAGTATTTAAAATAATACAAAATAGGGGGGTAGGAGATTGCAAAAATATAGCAAAAACAAATTATTTCAAATCAGTAAAAGCGAGCCTAAGCAAAAAATAAGTGATGAATTTTATGAAGATGTAAATCCTGATGGGATACTAGAAAACTCAGAAAGTATTGAAAAACTAGCTCTGGGAGAAGCAAAAAGTATCATAAGAATATGTGATATGTGTGGAAATGAGATGCTTCTACACGAAGGTAACTTATTCGTATGTGAAAACTGTGGATACCATTTTAAAACGATCAAGGATGTTTGAGTTGATACGTAGAAATAAATAAAATAATGAATGCAAAACAAAAAACGTTCAGTGTAATAACATTAGGATGCTCCAAAAATACGGTAGATAGTGAACTTCTAATAGCCAAGCTATTAGACAAAGGACTGATATATAAAGATAATATCCAGGAAAGTGACTACATAATAATAAATACTTGCGGATTTATTAAACCAGCTATTAATCAATCCATAGAAACTATAAAGAATATAATCCAAACTCTAAAGGATAATGATCTTAAAGGTAAAGTAATAGTTTCGGGATGTTTGGTTAGCAGGTACAAAGACAGCATAATCAAACGTTTAGAAGATGTATATGCTTTTTATGATACCAATTCATTTCTTCAAATAGCTGATGATATTGAACATGAAAGTATTCAAAAAGAGAATAAACCAAATAGATTAAACTTATCTTCTCTAGCCCCCGATTACTCTTCAAAGCTATCTAAATTTGTCTCAACTGGTTATTACTCATATGTCAAAATAGGGGAAGGTTGTAATCATACTTGCTCTTTTTGTACTATTCCATTAATTAGAGGTAAATACAAATCAAGACCAATAGAGGACATAACAAACGAAGTAAGAAAGTTAGTTGGTATAGGAATAAAGGAAATAATCTTAGTTTCTCAGGATACTTCTTTTTATGGGTATGATATATATGGTAGATTATCACTTGATAGATTGCTAGAGTCAATTTGCGAAATAGAAGGTGATTTCTGGGTAAGAATGTTATACCTTTATCCAACGACTCTAAGTAAAAATGTTTTAAAAATTATGGCACAGAATGAAAAGGTAGTTAAGTATATAGATATTCCTCTTCAACACGTATCCAGTAAAGTGCTAAAAGCAATGAGAAGACCAGGTAACAAGGATTACTACAAGAATATGATACAAACAATAAGACAAACAATACCAAATGTGATAATCAGATCAACATTCATAGTTGGGCACCCATTAGAAGATGAACAGGATTTCCAAGAATTAATAGAGTTTTTGCAAGAAGTTAAAATAGAAAGAGCTGGATTTTTTAAATACTATAGAGAAAAAGGTACCTACTCTTACTCTTTACCACAAATTGACTACAAAACAAAGAGTAGAAGATACAAGATTGTTACTTCAGTTCAGCAAAAAGTTTTGGATGAGTGGTCTAAACAACAAGTAGGAAAGACATTTAAAGTCCTACTAGAAGATAAACAAAATGGTTTTTATATAGGTAGAGCTTATTTTGATGCACCAGAAGTAGATTCTGTTATTAAAATACCTGTTCAAAAAAATACAAAAATGAAGCTGAAATTGGGTAACTTTTACAAAGTCAGAATAACTGACTATAAGGAGTATGATTTTTATGGATGTCCTTGTTAGTGGTATCAGACCAACTGGGAAACTACATATAGGACATATTTTTGGAACTGTAAAGGAATGGGTTAACTATCAAAATAAATACGAATGCTTTTTTATAATAGTTGATTGGCATGCTCTTACCACATCTTATGAAGATACTAAGCAAATAAAAAACCACGTACTTGATTTACTTTCGGAATACCTTTCATTTGGTTTAGATCCTAAAAGGTGTACTATTTATTTGCAGTCGATGGTCAAGGAAGTAGCTGTAGTTCATTTGCTAATTTCCATGATAACCCCGCTTGGTTGGTTGGAAAGAGTTCCTTCTTTTAAGGACCAGATTCAACAACTGGGAAAGCAAATAGCTACCTATGGTTTTCTTGGATATCCGGTTTTAATGACCGCTGACATATTAACTTTTGATGGCAAATATGTACCTGTGGGTCAGGATCAAATACCTCATTTGGAGTTAGCCAGGGAAATAGCTAGGAGATTCAATAATCTGTATGGTCAAATTTTTACAGAGCCTGAACCTATCCTTACTCAAACCCCCTATATACCGGGGTTTGATGGAAGAAAAATGAGTAAAAGCTATCAAAATGCAATATACATAGATGAAACTGAAAAAGAAACCGAAGAAAAGATTATGAAATATATTACTGACCCACAAAAGATATACAAAAATTCTCCTGGCAGACCTGAAATATGTAACGTATTCAGTCTACATAAAGCTTTCCAAAATAAGGAGATAAATGATATAGAGGTGAATTGTAGGCAAGGTAAACTGGGTTGTGTAGAATGTAAAAAGAAGCTATCTAATCTAATAAACTCTACGTTGGCTCCTATAAGGGAGAAGAGAGGGCAAATTAGAAAGGACGAAGGGTATTTGTTAGACATTCTTTGCGAGGGTTCAAAAAGAGCATCAAATAAAGCAACCCAAAAAATTAACCAAATTAACTCAACTTTAGGACTAGATCTAATGAGAGGTGTTGCTAGATGAATAAAACTCCTAATAAAATACTTGTTGTGGATGATGATCAAAATATTGTTAATCTCGTACAAAGAATTCTGGATCTAGAGGGGTATGAGAGTATAGGAGTTTTAAGTGCAAATGAAGCGCTTTCTATCCTATCGTCAAATTATCAAGATATTGATATTATCATATGTGATTACATGATGCCTGAAATGGATGGATTAAATTTTGTAAAAATGATCAAACAAGAACCCAGATATGAAAACATAAAAATAATAATGTTGACAGCTATAGATGCATTTGATGTTATAAAGCAAAGTATGGATCTGGGTGTGAAAGACTACATTGTCAAACCTTTTGATCCTCAGGAGGTTCTAAATGCTATAGAAAAACTAAAACATGAGGAACTTAAAAAAGGACAAAGAGGTTAAAAAGAGATGAGGGAAATACGAATATTAATAACAATAGTTGTGGTGTTTTTAAGTTTGTTTATTGGTTTAAGTGTGGCCACTATTGAATTAGCTAAAGAGTATGAGCTCAAGGCTGAAAAATCATACAAACAAGCTAATGATAACTACATAAAGCAAGAATATATAAAATCCCTGGTAAGTTATGTTGAAGCTATAACCTATTATACCTTAGCTTATCATATATACATTGATAAATACAACGATAAAGTAAATTTCTTTAGAGTATCAGAAATAGTTCTAAAGGTTTCGTTAGAAAGTGATGAGGTAAGTTTAAAAGCACTTGAACAAGCTAAAAACGTCGAAAAGAAGAATAATATTTTAAACATAAAATCTTCGAACTATCTGAACTTTGCTTCTACTTTACAAAAAATGTATGGTGTTGATTATAAAATAGCAACTCAAAAATATGATGAATTGAGGAAAAAACTTGAAACTGAGGATAGTATCATAGTTTCAATAGCTAAGTACTTTGCTAAATCTATTGATATCCAACTTTCAGTAAATAACTATGATAAAGCAAAAGAATATTTTCAGGAATTAAATAAATACTATCAAACTTTGGATAATAGGATAAGGGATAAATTTGCAGTAAAGAAGATAGTGGACTTTTATAAGGCTAAGGTATCTAAGTAGTTGTTTGGGAGGGGATTAGAGGGTGTCAGAAGCAAAAATACTGATAGTAGATGATGAAAAGAATATAGTTGAACTTATCAAATTTCATCTAAAAAAGGAAAGCTATAAAATAATAGAGGCATACAAGGGGAGAGATGCAATAGAATTATACAGAAAGGAAAAACCGGATTTGATAATTCTTGATTTGATGCTACCAGATATGGGAGGATTTGAAGTATGTAAGGCAATAAGAAAGGAAAGTAAAGTACCAATTATAATGCTTACTGCTAAGGGAGAAGAGGTAGATAAAATACTGGGATTTGAACTTGGAGCGGATGATTATTTAACAAAGCCGTTTAGTCCCCGTGAGCTAATAGCAAGGATAAAAGCTATTCTTAAAAGATCACGCATGAATCCTAGTGAAGTAAATGAGGTATCAATAGGACCATTCAGAATAAATACAACGACTAGAGAAATATATAAGGATCAAAAATTGCTAGAACTTAAGCCTAAGGAGTTTGATTTACTTAAACTATTCCTTACTAATCCTGGTAGAGTATTTTCAAGGCAGTATTTACTAGAGCAAATATGGGGATATGATTATTTGGGTGATACTAGAACGGTAGATGTGCACATAAGAAGGCTTAGACAAAAAGTTGAAGACAACCCAGATAATCCGATATATATCAGAACTGTCCACGGAGTAGGATATAAATTCGTAATAGAGGAATAAAAAGATCTATATTTGTAAAATTCTTTGTATGAAAGAATCCGAAAAACGTGATAAAAATATTCTTAAAAATTTCTTGAAGTTAGTAGATACACCATTACTTCTTGTAGATAAAAAACAAAACATACTATCTACAAATGAAAACTTTCTCAAACTGCTTGAAACTACTAATATTTCGAAAAATAACGATCTAAGTCTAAGAATAAAAAGTTTCATTGAAAATCCTGAAAAATTTGTTAATGTCATAGGTAGTCAAGACAAGGGGAAATACATAAGATCTTTAACAAATAACCCTAAAATACTTAATTTGCTTGATATTATTGAACAATTTGATTACAAATTAACTCATATAACATCAATAACTACAAATATAGGTTTTGATCAAGAATTTCTATCACATATTCTGATTGTAAGGTTATTTCATTCAAAATCCAGCAAATCAAATGAGTATTTTTTGATAATATTTGATATAGATTTAACTAGTAGCATATTGTATAAATCTGTTTCAGTGGAACAAGATAGTCATTACATTGAAACTAGCAAAAAGTATACGGTATTAATTCAGGTGATGAACATGGTTTTGTCAGTTGTCAAAGGATTTACAGAAACTATTCTGCTTGGTAATTATCATGATATAAACTTAGTTCGTAATCTTATAAAAATTATGGATGATGAAGTTTCTAAGGGATTAAAAATTATGCTCAGTTTTAACTTATCTGATAATATAGGACCTATAAACTTTCAGAATATCAATACCACAGAGTTTTTAAAAAAGATTGTTGATAGGTATACTGAGAAAATTCTTACTGAATATCCGAATGTAGAGTTTAGTTTTTATATTCAACCAAACATACCTAATCTTTACACTGATCCATCTAAACTTGAGTTGTGTTTGCATAATATTTTGGATAATGCTTTAAGATTTAGGGATGATAAAAAGGAGAGAAATAAAATAAAGTTTGAAGCTTTTTTTGATTCTTCGAAATCGATCATAAATATTATAATCGAAGACAATGGAATAGGTATGAATCAGGAACAGGTAAGTCAAATAGGTCAAATATTCAGAACCTTTTCTTCAAAGTCTGGTGTAGGGCTTGGTATGTATACAACTTACAAGATTTGTAGAACGATGGGATGGAATATCCAAATTCAAAGCTCAGAGAATCAATACACCAAAGTAATACTTCAAGTACCCCATGCTTCTTAGAATATGCAGTTTGATCAAAACATAAAAAAGGTATGTTTAGTAGGATACTATGGTTTTGGAAATATTGGTGACGATATTATATTGATATCAGCTGTTAACAAGTACGCTAATTTTTTGGGTCTTGATACACGGATATTGGTTAACGGGAATGACTACGTTGAGAAAATGTTAAAAATTTTTGGGCTTGATAATAAGGTAATATTGTATGATAGATGGAATTTATCTCAAATAAGTGAGGCGGTGTATTATTCTGATGCAACTATCTTTGCTGGTGGAGGGATATTTCAAGATAAAACCTCCCTTAAAAGTTTTATATACTACTTCTATATAGCACTTATTTCGAAACTCATGAAAAAGAAAATTATAATAGAGAGAAATAGTATTGGAGATTTTAATACTAAGATAGCGAAGTTTCTTTTTAAGTATGTACTTAGTTGGGCTGAAAGTGTTAGTGTTAGAGATAGCTTATCACTGGATTTCCTTCAAAAAAATTATCCAACTCTATCAAGTAAGTTCAAACTAGAAGAAGATTTTGCACTTTCTGAATTTGCTCAAATTATAAGGGATTTTTCTGAACAAATTGTCAAAGATAGTAACCAATTTGATATCTTATTTGTGCTAAGAAAATTCGATGAAATTCAAAAGTTAAGTGATTTAATTACTAAAATAAGGGACCAGTATAAAGTTAAAATTATTGTCTTTCAAGAAAATGATCTCTATGATTTAAAGGAATATTTTCAAGATGCTGAGTATCTTGGTGAGGGTAAGGTTTTGGAAATCATAAAGTTAATAGAAAGCTCAAAACTGGTAATATCTAATAGGTTACATGGAATTGTACTTAGTAACTTGTTAGGTGTGAAATGTATAGGTATAAACATTGATTCTAAGATACGGGGATTTTGTTTAGATAAGAATATAGAGTGTTTAGATTGCAAAGATTTAGATAATCTAGCTTTATTGATTAAGAAAGTCCTTTCCTAGTTAGGGTAAATCTTCCGTTTTCATCTATTCTGAGTATTTTTACTACTATTTCTTCATCTATTTTGAAAACTTTTCTAGCATCTGGGATGAATCCCATATCTGCTTCTGATACATGCAATAATCCTATTTTTCCTTCAGCTATTTTGACAAATACTCCGTATGGTTCTACCCTGACTATTTTCCCTAGATAAATTTTTCCTTCTTGGATATTGGTAATATTTTCGATTATCTCTTTTGCTTTTTGTCCATCTTCGAGGTTTGAGGAGTAAATAATTACTTTTCCGTCTTCTTCTATGTCTATTTTTACGTTTGTTTGTTCTATAATTTTTTTAATAATTTTGCCTTGTGGGCCTATAATTTCCGGTATTTTTGAGGGTTCTATTTGGACGATAAGTACTCTAGGTGCTCGTGGTGATAATTGATTAGGTTTACTTATTTTGGAGTTCATAATTTGGATTATGTTTTCTCTTGCTTCTTTGGCTTGGAATAGTGAGTTGTAGACTATATCGAAGGATAGTCCTTCTAATTTTGTATCCATTTGTATACCTGTTATTCCATTGGTTGTACCTGCTATTTTGAAGTCCATCTCTCCGAAGAAATCTTCAAAGCCTTGTATGTCTGTAAGAAGGATGTATTCGTTATCTTTGGTTAGTAGTCCTATCGAGATACCTGCTGCGTGGTAGGGTATTGGTACGCCTGCATCCATTAGAGCTAAACTACTTGCACATACTGAAGCCATTGAGGTAGATCCATTTGATTCTAGAACTTCTGATACAACTCTTATGGTATAGGGGAAAGTTTGTTCTGGAGGTATCAGGGGTTCTATAGCTTTTTCTGCTAGGTAACCGTGTCCTATTTCTCTTCTTGAGGGTGGACCTATTCTTTTTGCTTCTCCTACACAGAATGGAGGAAAGTAATAGTGATGCATAAATCTTTTTGCTTCTTCTTCGAATGTTAATCCTTCTATTATTTGTTGATCTGTTTTTGTGCCTAGTGTTACGACGGATAGAACTTGTGTTTGTCCTCTTGTGAAAATAGCGCTGCCGTGGGGGTATGGTAGAATACCTATTTCTATTTCTATTGGTCTTATTTCCCTTAGATCTCTACCATCTATCCTTTTCTTTTGATTGAAAACTTGTTCTTTTAGGAAATGTTTAAGGTACTTTTTCTTGATTAGATTGAACTGAAAATCTGAGCATTCCTCAAGTAAGTTCAATGTTTGATTGTCTTGAATATTTTGTTCATGATTGTTTTGGGCTATTTTTTGTTTGAGATTGTCTAGAGATATTTGTTCAAGATAAATATTTCTTAATTTTTTATCTTTTTCGTTTAGGACTTTTACGGTTAATTCTGAAAAGTATTTAAGATACAATTCTTCTAGTATGGGTGGTATTTGTGTTGTAGTGGTTGGTAGTTTTTCAGGTTTGATGTCGTTTATTATTTTTTCCTGAATTTCGTTTAGTTTTTGATTAATTTTGAATGCATTTTGGATTGCTACGAATAGTTCTTCTTCTTTTACTTCTTTTCCTTTGAATTCTATCATTGTGATTTTTTCATTAGTTGAAGCGAGGATTAGTTCTAGTTTTTCAGTTTTGAAAAGGTTAGCGCTTACTACTTGGGTGATTGGTATTGGGCTGAGATTGAGTGCCAATGAGGAGGCTATTAGTCCCAGAGTTTCTGGGTTTTCATTTATATCTGCGGAGAATACTTGTACGTATAGATTTATGTCATTATAAAAGTCTTTAATTAGTGGCCTTATGGTTCTGTCTATTATTCTTGCTTTGATTATTTCGGAGTCTGTGGGTTTACCTTCTTTTTTTATGAAGCCGCCTGGTATTTTACCGACTGCGTACATTCGTTCTATGTAGTCAACTGTTAGGGGTGTGAAATCTATATCGTTTCTAGGTTTTTCTTCGAAGGTTACAGTTGCGAGTATCCAGCATGTCCCACTTTTTACCACTACACTACTAGCGGCTTGTTTTGCAAGAGTATTTATTTCAAAGTGAATAGTTTTATTTTCTATTTCGAAGGAGTATTTCATGGTATACTCACTCCTTGTGTTAGTTTCCATAGTCCTTTTTGATTAGTTTGTGCTTCTTTTTGAGCTTGTATAAATTTTTCTTGGTATTTGACGTTTGGTGGGATAGTATATACTTTGGCGTAGCCTTCTTTAACGAGTATGTAGTTTAGCATTTGACCATTTTCGAGATATACATAAGCTAGAATTCTTCCGTATTTATCGTGTTTTTGTATATCGTATTCTAAATAGACTATAGGTGTTATTACATTTTTTGTGAATTGCTTACTTTTTAAGCCCATTTGAATTATTTGTTGTTCTGAAAGTTGTGTCCTTTGAGAATCTCTAGTTAACTTTTTATTTTCTGTACTTTCTGGGGTATCTATTCCTATTAGTCTAACTGTCTGGATTTGATTATTTATTTTGACCTTTATAGTATCTCCATCGATTACTTGTACTACTGTTGCTTTATCTAGGTTGAGTTTGTTTTCGTTTGGTTTATCTTTTGGAGCATATTTTTGTAGATAAAAAGCTATGGGTAGTATGAGTATTATCAGTAGTAGGTTAAAGAGTCTGGAGATATAATTAACTTTTTTCATTTAAGGTTTATATTATTCTTCTGAGGTTTTCAAAATCTTGGTTTTCAAGAAGGATGTTGTATATTATTTCTATTTCGTTAGGGTCTAATTTGTGTATATTATCTTTGTACCATTCGAGTGATTGTAGTAGGAGTTTGTATGTTTCTGCTTTATTTTGATTTGATGTGTAAAGTGTTATTATGTATTTGTGTGATATTTCATGGTCATCTGGATATTTTGAAATGTATTCCCTTATTAGATTTATTTTTTGGTTGGGGTTAGTTATGGTATTTATTTTTTCTATTAGTTGTTCTTTTTCGATGGTTTGGATTTTTTGTAATGGTATTAGTGTTTGAAATTTTTCTATTAGGAAGGTATATTCTTGTTGTTTCCCTTGATCTTTGAGTTCTTGCATTTTTTGGGTTATATATTCTGCTATTTCTTGTTCACTTACTTGGTTTGCTATAAGTGATTCTACATACATTGAGATGTATTCTGGATTATTAGGATTTATTGAAAGTAGATTTTTAGCTACAATTATCATTTTATCGTTTAATCTTTTTTCTATGCATATTTGGTAAGCTGTTACTAGGGTTGTTTCTTGTTTTGAGGTTAGAGATAGTGTACCTAGCCAGTTTGCGAATTCTAAATATAAGTTAACGTTGTAAGGATCTATACTTATTCTTTTTTCAAAGGTTTTTATTATTATATCTTCGAATTCATTTATGCTATCTGGAAAAGCTTCTAGGATATTGTTTTTTTTGATTATTTCTATTATTTCTATGTAGCTATTTAGTTGTAGGAGGATATTGAAACTTTCGAGTAGGTATTTTTTAGCTTGTTGTTTTTCTCCTAATTTAAGTAGGATATTAGAGATTTTTACGTAATCTTGAGCCAGTTGTATTTTTTTGGTTTGATCTGTTTTGAGTTTTTCTATTTTTTTGTAGTATAGTCTTAATAGATCTCTGTATAGTCCTAGTTCAGTGTATATGTTTTCGCAATCTTCGTACCAGCTTATACTTTGTAATAGTTCACTTATATCTCCCACTAACTCTTGGGCTATTGCTTTTTCTAGATTATTAGGCGAAGTTTTTATTACTTCTATTAAGCTTACTTTATATATTGTTGATGATGTTTTTGTTTTAGCTAATGCCAATAGTAGATTGACTTTAGGGTTGTCTGGATAACTTTTTTGAGCTTTTAGAAGTGTATTTTCCATGGCTTTGGTGTTTCCACCTAGGAATGAAGCTATTGCTGAATATATTGAACTATATAAAAAGTACTCTTGTGGATATTCTTTTTCAATTGAGGTTTTTACTTTAGATATCTTTGAAGTTATTTCAGTTATCATTGATTTAGCTTTTTCTTTATAATATTCTTCAAATTCTGTTATTTGTATGAAAGCTAGTTCACTTAGTAAATGTATTATTGCCAGATGAATAAGGCTATTTTGGGTTTGGAATAACAAATTCAATATATTTTCTAGGATATTTTTAAATACTTCATCATCGAAATATGTACGATAGAATAGTGCTAGGTCTCTAACTCCTACTTCATATAGGTATCCTATATCTTCATCTTCTAGCTTTGTTTGGAGTAGATTTATTCTGTTAATCCAAAATTCATCCATATTTTATAAGCTTGTAGAAATCGAGTAGTTCTTTTTCTTTGATTTCATCTATTATCAATTCTAGTTTTTGTATTATCTTTTTAGATTCTTCTGGATCGTATTTTTTCTTATACCATGCTTGAATTAGAGTTAGCATAAATTGTTCATTTGGATTATCGAATTCTTGCAAACCTTTAGCAATGTAATTTTCTATCTCATCTTTTTGATCCTGTATAATAAGTTTAAGAATTTCAATTAGCAATCGTTTAAAGTTATCCTCTGTTTGTTTTATTTTTTCTATACAAGTTATCAGGATGTCTTTTATCGAATCTATTTCTGTTAGTATCAGGTAAGGATATTTTGATGCGAAAAAGTAAGATACAGTCCAAAAAGCTTTATTTTTAGTTTTATCCAGATATATCTCATCATCTTTCCCTCGATTCTCTAGAATTGGATATAAAACTATTTTAGTGTTTACATCTTGAATTTCTTCTAATGTGATATTAAATCTTGAACTTGTTGAATTATATAATTCTATCATGAGAGATACGACATCTACTGTTTTTTGTAGTACTTTCTCAATGATACTTATTTTTCTGTCTTGTAATGCTTTAATTATTATATTTGCTTTGGTTTTTAAATTTATCCTTTCGATAATTTCTACGTATTCATTGTTATTTATTAAATCTTCTATTATTTGCGTGTTTATGTACTTTACATTATCTATGTTAGAAATATCTAGAAAGATAAAGGCAAAATCTACATTTTTTTCTTCATTTATTACATCTGCAAATATCTTATCTGTTTGGGATATATTTTCTGGAAATTTTTCGTTCATGATTTGATATATTTTTATAAAGCTATATACGAGATTACTTACAATCGTGTATCTTACTATTTCTTTTAGGGCATATTGAAGCTGTTGATAATTCGCTTGTGTTGCAATTTCTTCTAGTAGATAATGGACAGGATCGATATACTGGTTTGTTTTTGTGGGCTCGTTTATGTACTCTAGCACTTTTTGATATCCCAAAGTCTCTAATAGCGTGATTAATTTTTGTTTTATTTTTTGCAAGTTGTATATACTTGCTATTACCAATATTCTGTGTATCCATAGTAACAATCTATACTTATTGTCACTTAGTTGGGCTATATTTTCTATTAGTATTATAGAGTTTTTAATAACATTTTCTAATGAATCAAAATTTGATAGAATTTCTGATAAAGTGTTTTCATATATTTCTATCTCTATATTTTTAATTTTTTCGTGATCCAAAGTAGTAGTTTCTTGTTCTACTTCTATGTTTTGTTCTATTTCGAGCTCTTTTTCTTGTATTGTGGACTCTATTAATGGTTCTGGTGTTGACTCTGCTGTTAGTTCTGGAGCAATTTTTGTTAGTTTAGGTTTTTCCAAAGTAGGTCTTTCGAAAATAGGTTTTTCAAAAGTTTCTCTTTCTGATGCACCTTTTTCAAGAATCGGTTTTTGTAAAGTTGGTTTTTGTAGTGTGGGTTTATCTTGTAGAGTTTTTTCTTGTCTTTGTAGAGTAGGTTTATCTAGGTTTTTGGATTGTAGATTTTCCTTTTTGAATAGGTTTTCTTTTTTAGCAAATGGGGATTGTTTTAACCCTACTGCGCTTTCTTTTATTATTAAGGTATCTTTTTTGGATATTAATGTTTTTTTAGGCATTTCTACGGGAGTTTCTTTTTTGATATATACTCCCGTACTTCTTTTTGGAGTTCTTGGTAGAGTTTCTCTTTCTTCTAAGTTACGTTTGAATGTGGTTTCTTGTGATATTGCAAATTTTTCTATATTTGTTTCTTGTTCGTATATTTCTTTGTCTATGTTTTGTTGTATTAGTTCTTGTTGTAATTCTTGTTCTTTTTGCTTGATTTCATCTAGTATGTATTGGTATTTTTCTAGAAGTGGACTTTTTATAGTTGATAAAACGTTAAGAGCTTCTTTGAGTTCGTTGGTGTATTCTTCTTTTTGGTAAAGTTCTAGTATGATTTGATCTAGTATTTTTTCTGCTTCATTTTTAGAGCCCATGTTATAGGATATTACGGCTAATAGAAATTTGTATTTAGGATTTTCAGGCTCTATATCTAGGGCTCTTTTTATTGCTATGTTTGCTCCTCTGTAATTACCTTTTAAATTATCTATTTCCGCTATTTTATATAAAACTTCTGCATCGTTTTGATTGTATCTAAGCAGGTTTCTTAGCATTTTTGAGGATAACTCATACTCTTTTTTAACCTTGTATAGTTCTACTAATTGCATTATGTTTTCTTTGTTTGCTGGATCTATAACGCTTATTTGTTCTCTTAGTTTTATTTTTTCATCTAAGTTTTGTAGTCTATCGACTGCTTTTAGGTAGAACTCTACCGCTTTATCAATATGTCCTTCAGTTTCGTATACATTTGCAGCTAGAATTATGGTATCTACATCATCTGGTTTGGAATTTATTATTTCGTTTATTATATTTATGGCTTTCCCAAATTTACCAACTGTTGATAATACTTTGATATATGTCTTGAGATATATACTTTTTTCTTGTTGATCTATATTAATGTTGTTTACTAATGTTACAAATTTTTCAAAAATATCGTCGTCTTCAGGGAATATTGATAAACTTTTTTGATACTCTTTTAATTGTTGATCTATTTTATTGTTTATGAATTTGGTTATGTATATTACTAGAGCATCTCTTAGGTCAGCTAGGTAACCGTATTTGGACAAAAAATCTATGATTTCTTGTATTTTCTGCTCATCTGCAACAGATATTGATTCCTTATATTCTTGTAGTTTATCTTGTATTTCTTCTCTACTTTCAAACATAAATTATTCTTTTATCCCTTAATTTATATTCAACAGTTTGAAGATTTTTCCTCATCTAATGAATAGCAAACAAAGTATTACTCCTATTACTATCCAGGTATAGTAGTTGAAAAATAGTCCGTTAAGTATTTTTCTTGCACTTTGAGAAATTGTTATGAATAGGTTTGAAATTAGTATAATAAATTGGACTATGATTTTGTTGTCAGTATAGGAGAACGAGGTAGAAAATGGTTTCATAATTTTGGAGTATAGAAGTTCATACGCGTCATCTATGTAATATCTACTATATAGCAACTTATGTACGCCTGCTATTAATTGTGGTATTGATCTATTTTTATTTATCACGTATATGAAGTAACCTAGCATAAATCCCAAAACTATCATAATTGTTGATACTATTGCCAGAAATAGATTAAACTTAGCGTATTTGAATGGAATATTTGTATAAACTTCTTCTAAATAATGTCCCATGTAGTGTTTGGGTAGTATAAGATCAAAAGGTAGATTTATTAACCCACCTACTACAGAAAGTATAGCTAGGATCCACAAAGGCAGTGTCATATTCCAAGAAACTTCTTTCAAATTACTGTTTATCGTATTGACAGTTTCGTAATCTAGATCATTGGTTTTTTCTATTTCCTGCTTGCTTTTGTCTGTATAGAAAGCCACCCATATTATTCTACCCATGTAGAATGAAGTTAAGAGTACAGTTATTACTCCTATTGAAAAGAATATCGGAAAATCTTTGTATACAGACATTAGAATTTCGTCTTTGCTAAAGAATCCGCTTAATGGGAACAAACCTGCTAATGCTAAGGTTCCTATTGTAAATAGGATAAATGTTTGTTTTAAATTTTTCTTTAGATTATTCATTAACCATATATCATTTGGGTCGATGTGATGATGATTGTTATGATTATGTAAATTATGGTGTACTCTTTCTATTGCTGTTATTACATTACCTGCGCTCATAAAAAGGAGGGCTTTAAAAAAGCCGTGGGTTATTAGATGGAATATAGCTGCTACTAGTCCTACTCCGGAACCTGCTAAGGCCATAAACATATATCCCAGCTGACTCATCGTTGAGTATGCCAATATTCTTTTTATATCTCTACTAACTATTCCCATTGTAGCTGCTAGGAAAGCTGATAGAACACCTATCAAACCTACTAAAACCGTAAGTTTGATACCTGCTATTTCTGTATTATAAAACATAGGATATAGACGTGCTATAAAGTATACTCCTGCAGCTACCATGGTAGCTGCGTGTATTAACGCAGATACTGGTGTAGGACCTTCCATAGCATCTGGTAACCATACGTGCAAAGGAAATTGAGCAGATTTACCAAATGCAGATATCATTATACCAATTGGTACTAAAACTAATAATCCTTTTATTAGTTCAACATTAGAGAAATACTTATTGAGTTCTTGTATATCCAGAGATATGTTCTGGGATATCAATATGAAGAGGGCTAGTAGTAGTCCTAGATCACCTAACCTTGTAACAAAGAAAGCTTTTTTTGCAGCTTTAGCAGCGCTATCTTTATGATACCAGTAACCTATTAAAAGATATGAACATAAACCCATTATCTCCCACCCTATTATAAATGTTACTAAAGATGAAGACAAAACCGTTATTAACATACCAGAAGTAAATAAACTCAAATATGCAAAGAAACGAGGATAATCTCTATCTTTTTCCATATAACCCGTGGAGTATATTTGTATCATGAGAACTACAACAGTTACCATAAGTAAAACAAATAAACTTAGATTATCATATAAGAAGCCTATTGATATTGAAAAAGCCCATTGATAGAGCTTTATAACCAATGGATCTTTACCTACTTGATTGAAAAACATGATAAAGCTAAGTATCATTGACAAAAATATAGCAGAAATTGTTATACCTGAGTATACGTTCTTATTTATTTTCAAGGGATGATTAGGTTTTTCAAATATGAAAACAATTAGTGCTACTAAAAAGAAAGCTATTAGCGGTAGTAGGGGTATTAGTATACCTATTGTATCCATATTTTTTCCTCCTAACCAATTGGGTCTATTCCTTTTTGAAATTATATTTTCGCTGTTACAACCCTTTTAAATCTGAAAATCAAAATTTGATCATTTCAAACTTTGGGATATTTCAAACTATAGTTTACTCGATTTTTACAGTTTTTTTACAAAAATATAAAGGTAATGTTAAGATTTATAATGTAATAATCAAAAGGAACCAAGATAGAAAACGAGGTGGTAATTAATGACAGGAATAAATCCAAACATAAATCCTAACGATCTGGTCAAAAGGTTATCTCAACAGGGTGCAAAACAAGCTGCATCAACCTACGGCGCAATGTATCAAAAAACCACGGATCAGCAAAAAGTAGAAAAACAAAGTTATGATGTAAATCAGCAATACCAAATACTAGACAAACATAATCAAGCAAAAGAATTAGAAAAGAATGCTAAAGATGCTAGCCTTGTTTCGCAAAGTTTAACCAACAAAGAACTTGACGAAGATGCTGTAATGATAGATCAAGATTATCTACTAGAGGAAGGTATAAAAGGTCAGGGATTATTAGCTAGGCATGATGCAGCTGTAGAAGATATGGACACTTATAGCGCAACTATATCCGGAACTACTACAGATTCTGCAACTGTTACCAAGGATAATAAAATATTCCACGAATTGGCTTCTAAGCTAGGAGTATCAGCTGAAAAAATAGAAACTGCAGCAAGACAAGAAGTACAAAACCAATTAGAAACCAACAAAGCAGAAATGACACAAATAAAATTCCCTCACGAAACTTCTCAAATGGAATTACAAATTTATCAAGATTCTAAACCAGCTTCTGCTGAAATAAAAGAAAATAGACTTATAGTTCTTGACAATAACCCTCTTGATATCGACATAGCTGAAAAAGAATTCTAATTATATCAAATAACTAAAGCCAGATTGTGAAGGTAAAAATTTAGAAATATAGAATTCTACTACTAAATGGATTTTAGCAATTTTACGAAAAGCGTACAGGAAGCTATACATAGGGCTCAAAAATACTTAGAGCAGTACAGGCATAATCAACTAGATGTAGAGCATCTGGTACTAGCCTTCATTGATGACCCAAACAATATAATACACCGTTTGCTACCTAAGTTCGGCATAAACATATCTACGTTCAAATCTCAAATAAAGTCCAACCTTGAATCATATCCAAAAGTACTGTACACCTCAAACCAAATATATATAACACCCAACCTTGTGGAAGTTTTTGAATTATCTCAAAAACATAAAAACTTTCTTAAAGATGATTATATTGCTACTGAACACATCCTAATGGGAATAATAGAGCAATCAAAGAGTTTTACAGCCAAGATATTAAAGAATCACGGTGTTAATCTAGAGACATTTTTGGCTGCTTTGAAAGAGGTTAGAGGCTCTCATAGAGTTGATAGTTCCACTGCTGAGGAAAAGTATCAAAGTTTAAAAAAATACGGAATAAATCTGAATGAACTGGCAAAAAAAGGTAAACTAGACCCAGTAGTGGGAAGAGAAAAGGAAATACAAAAATGTATTGAAGTATTGTCCAGAAGGACAAAAAATAATCCAGTTTTAATTGGTGATCCGGGTGTAGGAAAGACTGCCATAGTAGAGGGCATAGCCCAAAAAATAGTAAACAACGAAGTACCAGAAAACATAAGGAATAAAAATATAATAAAGTTAGATTTAACTAGAGTTTTAGCTGGGTCAAAATATCGTGGAGAGTTTGAAGAAAGAATGAAAGCAATTATCGATGAAGTAAAGCAATCGGAGGATGTTATTCTATTTATTGATGAAATACATACGGTTGTGGGTGCTGGAGCTGCGGAAGGTGCTATCGATGCTTCCAATATTCTAAAACCTGATCTAGCAAGAGGAGAAATACAACTAATAGGAGCTACTACCATAGATGAGTATAGAAAACATATAGAAAAGGATGCTGCTCTTGAAAGAAGATTTCAACCAATACTTGTAGAAGAACCTACGGTAGAACAAACAATACAAATTCTTAAAGGACTAAGACCAAATTATGAAAACTATCACAAAGTAAAAATAACAGATGATGCTCTAGAAGCTGCTGCTAATTTATCTCATAGATATATCACAAATCGTTTCTTGCCAGATAAAGCAATCGATCTTATCGATCAAGCATGTGCTAAAATTAAAACTCTTCATCAACATATACCTAATGAACTTAAAAATCTAGAAAAACAAATAAATGAACTAAATGAAAAGATAAATTATTACGTTTTCAATTCTATGTATGAAGAAGCAGCAAAAACACAGGTCGAACTAAAAAAACTTCAAAAACAATATGAACAGGAATATGAAAAATTTAGTAAGCTATACCCACAAAAGAGTGTGGTTGATAAGGAAGCAATTGCTTTGGTGGTTTCTGAACTTACGGGTATACCATTAACTTCATTAACTCAGGATGAAAAAGAAAAGTTAATGAAGATAGAGCAAATAATGCATAATAGGTTAATAGATCAGGAGGAGGCTATAAAAAGTGTTGCTGATGCTATAAGAAGAGCAAGAGCTGGTTTAAAGGATCCCAATAGACCCATAGCTGTATTCCTGTTTTTGGGGCCAACTGGTGTAGGTAAAACCGAAACTTCCAAGGCTTTAGCAGAGTTACTTTTCGGTTCTGAAAATATGTTAATAAGATTCGATATGACAGAGTATATGGAAAAGCATGAGGTTTCGAAATTAATTGGCGCACCACCGGGATATGTTGGATATGAAGAAGCTGGGCTATTAACTGAAAGTGTTAGAAGAAAACCATTCTCTGTAATCTTACTTGATGAAATAGAAAAAGCTCATCCACAGGTATTTGATATATTCCTCCAAGTATTTGATGAGGGAAGATTAACAGATAGTCATGGAAAAACTGCTTCCTTCACTAATACAATAATTATCATGACTTCTAACATAGCCAGTGAATTAATAAGAGAACTAAGCAATAATAATGTACCTTATGAACAAATAAAGCAAGAGGTAATAAAAACGCTTGAGAAGAGGTTAAGACCGGAGTTTATAAACAGGATAGATGAAATCATAGTTTTTAGACCTCTACAAAAAGAACATATAAAGCAAATTCTACAGATTATGCTCAAAAATCTTAATAAAAAGCTAGAAGATAAAAAAATAAAGGTTGAATTAACTGATAAACTCAAGGACTATCTTGTAGAAAACGGATACTCATATGTTTACGGAGCAAGACCTTTAAAGAGATTCTTCTCTAAAACAGTAGAAAATGCAATAGCTAATTTTATATTAGAGGGGAAAATATTACCAGAAACCAGTGTAATGTTAGATATAGACCAAGATGATATTTACATAAAGCAGGAATTTAAGGAGGCCGTATCAAAATGATAAAATACATTGACCAGTGTCCTCAAGACCTATATTCAAAAAGAGTGGTATTAAGAGTAGACTATAACGTTCCTATAGAGGAAGGTAAAGTCAAAGACTCTACGAGGATATTAGAAAGCAAAAAAACCATAGATTACTTACTAAATCTTAAGTGTGATATAATACTACTGACGCATTTGGGTAGACCTAAAACTGAGGAAGATAAGAAAAAATACACAACTAGACACGTCTGGAAATATCTCAATGAGAGTAAAGTTTTATCTGTTGAGGTTGACTTTATAGAAAATTTTGATCGTCGAATAAGTTACCAAGGTGGCAAGGTATACTTGTTTGAAAATGTTAGATTTTTTGATGGAGAGACAAAAAACAATTTAGAGCTAGCTAAAAAATTTGCTGAATACGGTGATTTTTTTGTAAATGATGCTTTTGGTTCTCTTCATAGGGTTCACTCTTCAGTTGCAGGAATAAGTGAATTTCTACCTACTTTTTTTGGATTTCTTGTAAAACATGAGTTAGAAAATTTATCGAGGTTTCTTAGACCGGAACAACCTTTTACATTAATTTTGGGAGGAGCAAAAATATCCGACAAATTGGGACTAATTAAGAACATAAAAGCTCAAAATGTGATAGTTGGGGGAGCTACCTGTCTTACCATCTACAAAAATAAAGGTAAAAATATAGGTCAGTCATTCTTTGAAGAAATTGATACTAGTGAAATAGAACTAAGAATTACAATGCCTTCTGATTTTATCGTAGTTGATCAAAATTATCAGAATCCTGTAGCAAGAAATATAGACCATATAGGAGATGGTATAGTAGTAGATGCAATACCTAATGAATTAATTCTAGAGATGATAAGACAATCCAGGACTATCTTCTGGAATGGGCCTATGGGTATATTTGAAAAAGGATTTACTCAAGGATCTCTAGAGATACTTCGCGCATTAAATCAAGCTAAAGGTTTTAGGGGTATAGGAGGAGGGGATACGGTCAGATTTTTCAAAGAAGTTACTAAGTCATATCCTGAACTTTCTGGCGCAATAGATTTTATTTCTACTGGAGGAGGGGCAACTCTCGAGTTTCTAGAAAACGGGACTCTTCAAGCTATAGAGTATATAAAGAATAAAGTTCAAACAAGGAGGTAATTATGAGTATATTGCATATAAACCAAAACGATTTCTCAACAGAAGTTCTCAATAGCACGTTACCTGTTTTGGTGGATTTTTGGGCACCGTGGTGTATGCCTTGCAAAATGCTTGAACCTATTGTAGAAGAAGTAGCTAAAGAATATCATGGGAAAATAAAATTTGCTAAAGTTAACGTAGATGAAAATATAGAAATAGCTCAAAAATACTATATATCGGGGATACCAACACTTATGATCTTTAAAGATGGAAAAGTGGTAAATACGCATGTTGGTTTCCTTTCCAAGAAAGAATTAGTAAAATTCATAGAAGATAGTATCAAATAGGTATTATATTGCTCAAACCAGGAAATTCTGATATTATTTCTTGTGGATCTAGTGAGTGATACATTAAATCCGCATTAAAGGAATTGACAACTATAAAGAAACTCTCAGGTTTATTCAGGAAAAAGAAGTTATACTTTTTAACTAAGCCGGGGATTTGATCATAATCTATTATTACTTTACCGGGATTTTCTAACACATAGTAAGTGTTGGGATTAAGTGAATTAATGTTGGAAGAATTTAATGATTGTAATTCGTGATAGTTTTGTAAATCTTTGGGTAGGACAGGTATTTGTAGAAGATCTATGATTCCTTTAATAGTTTTTGTTATTTTGTTTTTATCTTGTGAAAAGGTGGGACCTATGATGAAATAGACGGTATCCGCTACTGATAAACTTATTCTTCTATCTGCTGCGCCATCTAATACTATCTGATTTATATTGTCTAGCTTCTGAGTTTGTTCAATAAGAATTTTAATTTGCTTAATGGAAGATGGACCAGCTATTTGAACTATATCTTCTTCTATCATTCTATAAACACATAGATTGCCTAGGAAATAGTTTTGTATTGGTAAATCTATGATTTTTTCAGAGTTAGTCGGTTTTAGGTTTGAGTATGTACAAACCAGGGTATTCTTTTTTACTTTTATTGATGGTTTTTTAATTCCAAATAGATGATCAAAAGCTTCTCCATCCCATCCTATGCTTGTTATTAAGTAACTTTCAAGACTTTTTATGTATTTATTTAGGAAAGTTGTTTTACCTACGTTTTTGCATAAACCTACAAAGCATATTATTTGTTTTTTGTCTTTTATTTCCATTATTAATCAACCTCTTTAGGTTTATTCTTCAAGAATTTTTTCAACATTTTCTGAATATTCTTCTGGTATAAGTTTTTGTATTTGGGTTATGTAAAATATTACAAGAGGTATGTTTTCCATTATTTCATCTAGTAGTTGTTGGTTTTGGGTATAGATATAATTATTTAGTTTTTGAAGTATTTCGTAGTATGTTTTAAAGGCTTCTCCAAAAATTATATCCAGAAAGGTTTTGAATACTATATCTTCGTCTTCCATTATTAGTATATTTGAGACTATTTCTGCGTTCATTAGTAGTTTATTCATTTCGTTTTTATAGAACTCTTGTAGTTCTTTAGAGGTTATGAGGTTATTTTTGATATTTGATATTAGAGTTTCCCAGAATTTGTATGTATTTGTATTTTTGACTTCTTCAAATATTATTCTAAATTCTAGTGTTTTGAGTTCGAGTAATTTTTTATATATATCTTTTTCTTGGTTTTGTTCTAAGCAGGTATTTATCTGACTTGTGATTTGTTTAGCCTGGGTTATGAGTTTTTTGAGTTCTGGGTTTACTTGTTGGTTTTCTAGTTTTTCTATGAGTGTTTGGATGTCCTGGAGGATCAAATAAAGTACGGTATCTTTCATTGTAATGTACATGTAGGATCTTTATATCCTATTTTTTGATATTTATCGAAAGATCTTAGTAAACATCCTCCTTTGCACTCATCAAGATAATAGCAGCCATTGCATTTGGTATCGGTTGGTAGATTATTTAGTTGATTGGTAGTATTTTCTTTCCATATTTGTCTTAGTGTTTTGTTGTGGATGTTACCAAGAGAGAATTGGTTTTGATATTTTATGAAGAATCCTGATGGTAGGACTTGGCCTGTGGGTGATATGTAGATGGTTGTTTTGCCGCATGAGCATCCAAAAGATGAATATAGCCTATTCCTACCAAACTTAAATGGTATACTAAAAAAATCTATCTCTAGTTTAGTTCTTTGTTTCATGTTTTGTATTATTTTGCCTATTTTTTCTAGGTCTTGGTTAGAGAGCATTAATTCTGGATGATTTTGTGCTCTTCCTATGTTGTAGATAGGGTAAAAGATTATTCCATCGGCATTGTACTGCTCTGAAAAACTCAAAAAGTTTGGTAAATAAGTGTAGTTTTGTTTATTTAAAATAAATGAGAATCTTGTAAAAATATTTTTTGTTTTTTTGTAATCGTTTAGGATTAGAAGGTTTTTTTTTAGTGTTTCGAAAACGTTCTTACCTCTTACATTAGAGTATTCTTTAGCTGTTACTGCTTCTATTGATATTTTTAATTCGCTTATTGTTATATCCTCTTGATGAAACATTTCTATGAATTTTTCTAGATCTGGGAAAGAGAGTGAAGTTGAGATTGATATATTCATTTTTTTCTGATCTGCTTTTTTTAGTATCTGTATGAAATCTTTTTTAAGGAAGGGTTCTCCTCCACCGAATGAGATGTAGTATATTCCCATTTTTTCGAGTTCATCTATGATTTCAAGGATTTTTTCTGTTTTTAGTTCTTGGTTTAATTCTTCTTGAGTTTTTTTTCCGGAGTTTGAGAAGCAGTGTTTACATTTCAGGTGACATTCATAAGTTAGTGCGAAGTTAATTTTTAGTGGAGCTGATATAAACTCTTTTTGAATATAGTATTCTAAATCGGGGTTGTCTATGAATCTAACATTTGAGTTGTAGTTTTGGTCTATTATTTCTACTGATTGTATTAGTTGGAGGAAGCTTTTAAAATTAGGGTAGCTGAATTTAGAGGAAAAGTATTTGTAGTATAAAATTTGTGGATCAGTATTCGGTTTTAGGTTGAGGATTATGTTTGTACCGTCTTGATCTAGTGGTATATATTCTCTTCTTATGGTGTCGTATATTAAGCTTCCGAAATGTTCTATTCTACCGATAAATCTCATGCTATTCTTGTTTTTTTTGTATAACTAGGATTAAGTCCTGTTCTTTTACTATTAGTACTTCTTCATTTGGGTAAAAGGTTTCTGATGGGTTTAGGGGTACTGCTTGCCACAATATTCCTTCCGCGTTTACTATTATTTTATCATTCTCTATTTTAACTACTTTTCCTATTTTAGGTATTAGACTTTGCTTAGGAGCTTTTCTTAATGAAGAGACTATATATGCTACCAATCCAAACATTGATAACATTGTAAGTGAGGCTAAGACTATTATTCCTATTGGTATTGGGTGGTAGAGATTAACATTTTTAAATGTTAACAGTGATCCTAGAAGAAAGATTACAAGTCCTATTATTGTCAGAATTCCATAGGTTTGAAATTTTAGTTCTAACAGCATAATTATAAATGAGAAGATTATCAGTATTATGCCTAGTATATTAGCTGATATGATTCCCATTCCAAATAGTCCTAAACTTAGACATATGATACCTACGATGAGAGGTACAAAACTTCCAGGATTGTTGAGCTCTATTATTATTGCCCAAAAGCCTATGGTTAGTAGTAAATATGCTATTGATGGGTTTGATATGAACATAAAGAAGCTTTCTACTATATTTGGTGGATCTCTTATGTATTTTATTTCTTGAAATTCTTCTAGTTTTACTAAAGTAAGGGTATCTGTTTTTATTTCAATGTTTTTTATCTTTTGAAATATTTCATCTGGTGAATTTGAGATAAGATCTACTATATTTTTTTCTTTGGCTTCTTTTCCTGTGTAAGATATGGACTTAGTTATTGTTTCTTCAACTGCTTGATAGTTTTTATTTCTTTTTTGGCAGAGATTTCTCGTAAAGGCTAATAGATCTTGGATGATTTTACTTTTCAGTGTTTGATCATCTGTTTGGATTAAGGGTGTTGAGGCTCCTGTAGTGGTTGATTCTTCCATCACTGATACGTGACCTGCTATGAGGATAAACATTGCTGCTGAGGCAGCTCTACTGGTTTTAGGATATACATATGTTATCACTGGGTGTGTACTACTGTAAAATATTTTTACGATTTCCATCATTGACGAAAGTAAACCGCCTTCACTGTTTATTGTTGCTAAGATAAAATCGACTTTTTGATCCTTATTGTACTTTTGGAATTTATTGTTTAGATACATTACTGTTGCTGGTGTTATTGGACCATTTATTTCTAAAACCACTACTCTTATCTCCTTTTGATTTATAACTTTCTTATTTATAGCATTTAGTTGGGGGTTGACTATTTTGGAATATGAAAAACAGAGAATTAAAGTTAGAGATATTAAGATAGATTTTGCAATTTCTATCATATTTTTCTCAGTTCATTGATTTATTTTTATGTAGGATAGTGCTATTGCTATGGCATCTGTTATGTCGTCTATTAAGTTCTTTGATGATTTGAGTTGATTTTTGAAAATATCTTTTATTTGTTCTTGTATTTGTTTTTTGTTTGCGTTACCTTTATTAGTTATTATTTTTTTGACCTGTGTTGGATTTATCAGGAATAGGGGAGTGTTTAGTTGGCAGCATGCTAGGGTTATTACTCCAACTGCTTGACTTACTTCAAAGGCTGTTTTTTTGTTAAGGTAGTAGTACATTCTTTCAATTACTACTGCGTTGGGGTTGTATTTTTTTATGAGTTTTTTTGTGTATTGGTAAATTTGTTTTATTCTGGTTTGATGGATATTGGATTTGACGGGAAAAAGTCCGTATTCTAGTAGGTTTATTTTATTGATATTTGATAGATTTTGTATTATTGCGAATCCTACTCTTGTTGTGCCCGCATCTATCCCTAGAACTATCATTTTTTCATTCATTTATTTTTCTTTCTATTTCTTCTAGCTTCTGGTACTTTAGTTCCTCTGATAATGGGGTTTGCAGATAATTTAGTATTTCATTTGCTATTTCTATATACTTATTATGTATTTCTAGGACTGATTGGTATATTGTTTGTATTATTCTTTTTTGTACTGGGGTTAGATGAGGTATTGATTCGTGTTTTTTCTTATTTTCAAGTGTTTGTTGTATTATTTCTTTGATTTTGGATATATCTTTTTGTAAGGTTTGTTTTATTTGCTTTGCTTTACTATCTTGTAGGTCTTTTTGCTGTAGTTCTTTTAGGATTTGTTTGTATGATTGTATTATGGACTTGTTCATTTAATTTAATGGTTTCCCTACTAATTTAGTTTTATATATTTTGCCGTGAAGTCCTCTATTAAATATTGATAAATAGCAATAAATTTGGGACTTTGAATTGAATGATTTGAATTTGTGAAATCGGTACAAAATTAGTGTTAATTGAATGCTTGAAAATACTTGCTTTGACGTTATAGAATTTTTAGGAATTAGGTATATTTTATGATTTTGAATATGAAAATTTATCTTTATTGATTTTTGAAGAAGGGAAATTTTTAGTTTCCTTTAATATCTATATTGTTAAGAGAAGGTAGTACTCAGAGGGAGGTGAATATAGATGCCAAAAGCAAAAACCACTCCAAAAGTGGTTAGTAAGAAGGAAGTAGTAGACTCCATGGTTAAGTGGGTCGAAAAAAATAAGGAAATGCAAGTAACAAAGAAGGAAGCAGAAGCTCTACTAAAGGCTTTCCTAGAAACTGTAGTAGAGTATGTTAGAAAAGGTGTAAAAGTCCAATTAGTTCCATATGGAAGCTGGGAAGTAAGACAAAGATCTTCTAGAAAAGGAAGAAATCCAAAAACTGGACAAGAAATTAATATCCCTGCAAGAAAAGTACCTGTTTTCAAAGTAGGAAAGAGATTAAAGGAAGCTGTATAGACTGTTTTTGCAGTAAAGTCTTTAACCAAGGGGGGAGGTATAGCACCTCCCCCTTAAATTTTAAATTAAGAAAACATGAGAGGTTTATCTAATCTTCTTATCAGCTTGAAGAATAGATTTCTAAGTGAACTGGGATATGATAATCAGGTAGCTAAATTCATAAAAAAGCTCAAACCACCCTGGAAATATATCATATTTGTAATTCTATTTACACTGTTGTATAATTTAACTACTGTATTACAACCTTTGATATTAGCCAAGCTTTTTGAGATGATATACACTCAAAAGAGCTTGTTTCTTCTAAACTTGATAGTTATTACTGGTTTAGTATTGTTTATCGTTAGAGGTATTTCCCAATATTTTCAGGGGTATTTACTTTCAAAGGCGTCCCACATTATGCTTAATGAAAATAGAAAAGAGTTTATAGACTTGCTGTTTAAGCAGCCATTGAATGTGATTGAGAAAAACCATAGTGGACACTTAATTTCGGTGGTTATTTCAAATCTATCTTCTATTGTTTCTGATTTACCAGGTCTAATTATCGGATATATGAATAGTTTGATTACTTTAATTTTCTCACTAGGTTGGATTTTTTATAAAGATATGACATTAGGTTTTTTGACTATTCTAACTTTACCCTTACTTGCTATCATAATGAAGCACTTTTTCAAAAGATTGGAGAATGTTAGTGAAATGATACAAAGTCAAATGTCTAAGATTATTACGGATATGAACGAGATGTTTAGGTATATAAAAATTGTTAAGTCATTTAATAGGGAAGATGTTGAGAAACAAAGAGTTTTCAATTTACTGGATACATATACGAATCTATATTTAAAATTGGCTAGAATTTCGTTTTTACAGAAACCATCAGCAGAATTTATAGCTTCATTATCTTTAATAATAATAACATGGTATAGTGGTTATTTGGTAATTAAAGGGGTTTTCAAACCATTTGATGTTTTAGCTTATTGGGGGTATGTGGCGATATCTGTTTCTCCTATTGCAAATTTAGCTGCTGCTATATTTAACACGAAAGTTATTTTTGGTTATATAAGGAAATACATGGAAACGGTAAGTAACCTTAACCAAGACGAGTTCGATTATAGCGCTTACAAATATAATGAAGTAATCAAATTTAAGGGAGAAATTGAGTTTAAAAACGTATCTTTTGGCTATGATAGTAAATTAGTTTTAAACGATGTAAGTTTAAAGATAGAGCCTGGTCAGAAAGTAGCTATCATCGGCAAAAGTGGAATAGGAAAAAGTACGCTAGTTTCTTTGTTGGTTAAATTTTATAAGCCATCCAGTGGAAAAATCTTTATAGATAAGATCGATATTGAAGAAATTAATCCTAAAGTTGTTAGGGAAAATATATCGATACTAACTCAGGAGGTGTATATTTTTAACGATAGTATAGCTAACAATGTGAGGTATTCTAGAATAGAAGCCACTGATGAAGAAATAATCGATGCTTGTAAGAGAGCTGTTATACATGAGGATATACTTTCTCAGAAGGGGGGATATGACTATGTATTAATGGAGGATGGTAAGGGTATGTCTGGTGGACAAAGACAAAGAATTGCTATAGCAAGAATATTCTTAAGAAATACTTCTATTGTTATTCTTGATGAACCTACTTCTTCTCTGGATCCAGCAATAGCTAACAAAATTATTAACTCTATTTTTGATTTCTTTAAAGATAAAACTATAATTGTGATATCTCATAATCACGAAATAGTTAACCTAGTTGATAAAGTATTTTTACTTGAGGATGGAAAAATTATTGAGGTAGTAAAACAGGATAAAACTGACAAAGGAAAAATAATATAACTATGGAGATTGGCCCTTTAAGTTTTAATATATCAACTAACATTCTGATTTGGATATCCTCCTTACTAATATTGGCTATATATAGCTTTTTATATCGTGATAACTTTTACTATAAGTTGGCTGAGCACCTATTTATAGGTGTTTCTGCGGGATATTGGTTTGTTCTAACTTATTGGAGTTTTATTTATCCGAATGTTTTTCTAGCTTTGGCAAACATTTTTTTTATTAGTTCTGTTCACTATGAGATGAGCTCTTTAAAAATCAATCCGTTGGTAAAGTTTTCCATACAGTTTCCTTTTGAGTTAACTAAAGAATTGAGTATTGGTTTTCCTGCTATAAACGTATGGGATTTTCTGAACATTATTATTCCAACTATTCTTGGTATAATGGTACTTTTAAAGCTAGTTCCTTCGATTGGTTGGATTAGTAGAATACCTATAGCTTTTATGGTGGGAGTTACTGCTGGTATAACTATATACTCAATAGGGATAGGGGATGTTGTTAAACAGATTGGATCAACTATAGATCCATTTATAAATATTACAAATCAGGGGCAAATAAATTGGTTTGTTACCATATCAGATTTGATAGTGTTGATAGGTGTTCTTAGTAGCTTATTATATTTTTACTTCTCTGCTGAGTTTAAAGGGGGAGTTAATTATATTGTAAGAGTTGGGATTATGTTTTTGATGGTTGCTTTTGGTGTAGCTTTCGGTTATACTGTTATGGCTAGGATATCTTTAGCTATACAAATATTTGATATACTTATAAACAAATGGCTAGGTATAAAAATCACGTAGTAACAATTCCTGATCCAGTTCTGAGAAAAAAATCCTCAAACTTAAAAAAATCTGAAATAAATTCTAGAAATCTGAATAAACTTTTAGAGCATATGGTTAAGATACTAGATTTATATGATGGTGTGGGACTTTCTGCTGTCCAAATAGGATTGCCTAAAAATTTATTCATTATAAGAAGTAACCTTGATAAAGAGAAGATTAATCTGAAGAATTGGAAAGATGAAATTGAAGTATACATCAACTCGGAAATATTGCAATACCATGAACCTAAAGTAGATAGTTGGGAAGGATGTTTAAGTATACCTAATATACAGTGTTTAGTAGAAAGAGCTTCAAAAATCAAAGTAAGGTATATCGACTTGGATGGTAATGAAGTGGTAAGGGAAATAGATGATTTCAAGTCTATAGTTTTTCAACATGAGTATGATCATACTCAAGGTATATTAATCATAGATAAGGCTAAACAAATAAAACAAGTGGGTGATTGATTATGTCTACTACTTTAAAAGAGATAAAGAATAGAATAAAAGCTGCTACTAACATACGCCAAATAACAAAAGCAATGAAGCTAATTTCAAGTATTAAACTAAAAAAAATACAAAAAGCTTTTTTACCATTCAAAAATTATCAAAAATCTATTGAGGAACTTATATCTGTACTGGTTAAAAATATTGATTTTAAGTTGATCGTTTCTAATGTTGAATTTTTCAAAGTAAGAAAATCGAATAAGGATTTGGTGGTTATCTTTAGTTCTGATAAAGGTTTATGTGGAGCTTTCAATACTAACCTATTTATGTTCTTCGAGAAAAGTTTCAAAAGGGATAATGTAAAGTTGATTACAGTTGGAAAAAAAGCAATATTGTATTTTTCAAGAAGGAATTATGAAATAGTTGATCATTTTGAAAAAATACCTGATATCCCTTCGTTTGAATTTTCTAGAAAATTAAATGAGCTGGTTAAAAAAATATACATATCAGATTCAAATATAAGCAGTGTGAAATTGGTTTATAATAGTTTTATAAGTTCTATCAAGTATGAGCCCAGGATAGAAACATTGCTACCTATATCGGAACAAAATTTTAAAGCTACTAACTATAATGTTAACCATTTTATTTTTGAACCTAGCTTGGAAAAAATAGCTTCATACTTGTTTGAGCTTTATATTGATAGTTTAATCTACAAAGTTTTAATGGATTCAAAATTATCTGAGTTTAGTGCAAGATTTACTGCTATGAATACTGCAACTGAAAATGCTGAAAATTTAATTAAGGAATTAAAGTTACTATTTTTCAAAAGAAGACAGGAATCAATAACTAAAGAGTTATTAGAAATATCTGCTGGTGTAGAAGCTCTCAAACAGATTTAATTGATGTACTTTGGTTTAACTCATAAACTACACAATCTTTTTAAAGATCCCATACCTCTGCTCAAAGGGATTCTTATCCTTATTCTTATACCTTTATTCTATTACTTTACAATGAGTTCATATTTTTCTATAAAACCAAATTATGTAGCTCACTTTGATATTATCCTTCAACAGGATTACAAGGGGTATATCGATGAAAGAGAGTATCTTCTTAAAATTCAGGAGATATATAGAATCAAGGAGTATAAAGTAGATACAAACATTTCTCGGGAAGTTATTTACCAAGTAGATAAAATTTTCCAGCTTCAAAATCAATTTCCTGAAGTTACACAACAAGAAAAGGAGTTTATTAAGAAGGTTATTATTAGCAAGTTGGAGGTGTTTTATAAGAAAGGCATAACTGAAGAGGAAATATATTCTACTCTTAATCAGATCGATACTTTTCTTACCGATTATCTAAAAGATTTTGAAAATAGAGAGGCTTTGATTAGGTACAAAAATAGATTGATTATAGAGCTTGCTAGTTTACTAAAGCCTAATAAGTTTGTGGATATTGCTAAAACACTTCAAAGGCAATCTGAACTAATTCAGAGAATACCTAAAACTTATAGCCTTAGTAAGGGAAGTGTAGTAGTAAAGAAGGGGGAGCTTATTACTGAAGAATCTTATGAAGCCATAATTAATACTGGAACTAAGGAATTTTATGAAAGTAAGATAAAGCTCAGTACATTATTTATTTTTCTTATTTGTTTGTTTAGTTCGATAAATTTTAGTATTTTGGGGGTAAAATTTAGTAACGCTATTTATATTTTGATTTTATTGATTTTGTTGGTATTAGGTTCTATTTTTGTTGAGAAACCCTTTGATTACCTTGTACCTTTCTGGACACCATTTTTGATAGGTTACTTTATTGGAGGACTACTTCTTTCGTTTTTTGTTTTGATTTGGTATTTGATAATATTGAATTTTGTTGATTATCAACTATTTGGGGATATTATTGGTTTTGATTATTTACTTTTTGTTCTATTTTCTTTTGTTTTTCTTTTCTATTTTTTGATGAAGAATGAGAGTAACAGGTTTGGTATATTTTTGGGTAGGTTTGATTTTAGTATTCTTGTTTTGATTATTGTATATTTATTTTTGTACTTTGCTTTTGTTAGGTTATTTGGTTTTGTGGAAAATTTTGCTGTATACTTTTCTTTTTCTATTGTTTCAGTTATAATGTCATTGGTTTTGGTATATTTTTTAGTGTTACTGTTGGGAATTGGTATAGGGGATATAGATTTAGGTAGGATGAGGTGGTTATTGGATTTAAACAATCCTGTTTTATCGGATTTGTCTAGGCTTGCTCCCGGAACTTTCAATCATAGTCTTAGGGTTTCTGAGCTTTCTGAAGCGTGTGCTAAAGCTATCAATGTTAACCCAATCTTAGTTAAAATAGGTGCATTATATCATGA
>JBCNVB010000017.1:0-4692 GCA_039630415.1 bacterium
AGGCTACCCCCCAAGTTTAAATTCCTCTTTTGCATATTTCAACATGGGGGTAACTCCTGGTAGACGGGGAGGTCTTTCACGTTTAAATTCCTCTTTTGAATATTTCAACTGGGATGTACTCTAAGGTACATCCTACAAGGATGCGCGTTTAAATTCCTCTTTGGCATATTTCAACGTGGCATAACCGAGACAAGTCAATATACATTACAAAGTTTAAATTCCTCTTTGGCATATTTCAACGGAGGGATGTGATATGTTAATCCCCTTAGGAGGGATGTTTAAATTCCTCTTTGGCATATTTCAACAGAAGCTGAGTATCTTGCAGTATTACTTGCTTATATTGTTTAAATTCCTCTTTGGCATATTTCAACTGGTTGGTGACCAACGGCTGAAATAAACCCCTCACGGGTTTAAATTCCTCTTTGGCATATTTCAACGGAAGAGAGCCTATCTCTTCCCTGGAGTTTTTACCGTTTAAATTCCTCTTTGGCATATTTCAACCATGGGGTACCATCGCCCTTTTTCATAGAGGGCGAGTTTAAAGTCCTCTTTGGCATATTTCAACCGGTTTGCATTTATAGTTTTTACAAGGTTTCTTTAAAAAGAATTATACAATTTTTGCGTCAAACCTCCAGTTTGAAAATATCTTGATAGAGGTTATCCACGAAAATGAGTAAGGGTTATCATTTGCCTGGTTTCAAAAATTTCTTAATGTATGTAGTTTTTGTAAAAGGATTAACGTGGGAAAAACAGAAAGTATATATTATGAGATTAAAAATTTACTTTAATGATGAAAAATTGGCTTTGAGTAATGAGAAACTTTCAGTTAATTTGGACTATCGAAGATATTTCATATCTTTTATCAAGAGCGTTTTTGGTGAAGTTAAAAAATATGAAGAATTGTACAGTCGGAAAAAAGTTAAACCGTTTGTCTTTACCAGTTATCTAGGAAAAAATTTCAAAGTTATAGAAAATGAAAAGCAAAAGGAGTTACAAGTTAGTTTACCTCTAAATATTGTTTTTTCTACAGGTGATCTTGAAATATTTTCACATTTCTACAATGGTTTGATAAGTTTAAGAACAAAAAATAGGGGACTAAAAATTAATGGAACAGAGATACCTATAAGTAACATCTACCTGGAACCAGTAAAAAAGATTTCTTCTGATTCCATAGTATTTAAAACCTTGGGAATTTGTGTTATAAATGATCAAGTCAAATACAATAGTAATCCTGACTCCTACTTTCTTGTTCCAAATCACACCGGGAACAAAAAATTTAACAGAGTCTTATCGGCTTTAACTTCAAAAAAATACTTCCTGATAACGGGTGTAGCCAAACAGTTTGAATTAAATCTTCTACCTATTGATATTAAGACAGTATACATAAGACACTATAATGGTTATTTGAAAGGTTTTCGAGGAAAATTCAGATTGAAAGGAGACCCTGTAATCTTGCAATTTATCTATGAATACGGGCTAGGTACCAGAACAGGACAAGGTTTTGGTTTGCTTGATATAGAACCCCATGAATAATACAGAAACCATAACTCTATATCCATCTAATTGGGTATACAATGCAAGTGTAATTGGCTTCATTAGAGTACTTTCAAAATGTGGAACCAAAGTTGAAGAATTATTCAATAAGCAACATGGAATAATATCGATACCTGTAAAGCATATTTATGAAATTTTCAACACTCCCGCAGATGAAATTCAAAAATATACAAAACTACAGGAATTTAAAAAATGGCATTGGAAATACATAGAAGAGAGTTACCTAAGGATAATAAAGAATACCAGAGATGAATTGACAATTCCTGAAGATAAAGTAGAAGTATGTGAGAGCGTAATAAGAAGAATACTAAAAGGAAGAAATAATTTTTACCGTAACTACTTTCAGGATAATATTGAAAAATTTCCTACTTTACTTTCATTTACAAAAATATTTGACTCAGAATCAAAAAAAGGGTATTGTAATTTCTGCTTTCAAAATATCTATAGGGTTAATGATATTAGTACGAGATACAGTCTTTTGCTATTTCCCTCTGCCCGTACATTTCCTAACTCATTTTGGGGTAACACCAACCAAAATGGTATGAAAATATGCACTTTCTGTGAATTCTTAATCTTACACTTTTATCTCGGGATATCAAGACAAAAGAATGAAAATCTATTCATTAATACTCCTAACTTTTTCGTTACTTATAAACTAAATGAACTAATAGAAACAGATATTACATTGATGGATAACAAAAATTATCCAGGAGTATTTCCTACAAGAGTTCTGTATGAAGTAGTAAAATATAAATCTTTATTGGGATATTGGTCAATGTCGAATATCCAATTAATTAGAATCTACAAAAACTATGAAGATGTTAATTACCTGGATATTCCAAGAGACAAATCTGTAGTTCTATTTGACTACGAAATAATGGATATAGTGAAAAGAATAGGAACCTTTAAATTTTTTGAAGCTGTAATTAACATGAACTTAAAGCAAATAGAAAAACTATGTTATTTGATATTAAGATATACATTCAAGATTTTTGAAAACTCACACAAAGCAGAAGAAATTGATGATGAACTAAAAGAATATTTAGCTATTAAAATATCAAACACAAACAGGAAAGTAATATTTGAAGTGATAGAAGACATAATCACTATTTACTTAAAACTTATAAACATATCTCATGGGGGTAAAACTGGTATGAGTCAACAAAGTAAAAAGGTAGATTATCTGATGGAAAGTATATTAAAAATACCCATGGATAATCCAGCTGTAATAGAATCTATCAGAAATATCAGTCTAAGACTTCTTGAGCAAATTCGAATGGGGAAAAAAGAAAATATATACTACATGCTATTGAGATGCTATATCACTAATCAAGAAAAATTTCCTGAAAAGTTAGCCGAGATATTTAAAAATGAATATGAAGATTACTTTAAAGTACTAGTTCTTTCTTTTTTATCGCGAGTTTTGAATTGTTGGGTAGAAAGTACTAAGTATAAATCTCGAATATGAAATGAATTCAATTAAAGTTTTTAATCACCTAAATAAAAACCGAAGCGAGGTGATATAAGTGTCATCTATACCATGTATAACAGTCACGATGATATTTGAGGGTTCTGCGTTAAACAGAGATGAAAAAATAGCCGGAAATATTTTATCTATAAAAAAATTACAAAAGGATGGTAAAATATATAGCTTCATATCAAAAAATGCTATAAGGCATTACCTTTTCACAACACTGAAATATGCTTACAATTGGAAACCATCTGGAATTAAAGAATACAAAGGTGTTATTCAATTCGATCTAATAAATTACAACATTGAAAATAATGAAGAACTTGATGTTTTTGGTTACATGTCTATAGAAAAGATAAATAACACAGAAGTAACACTTACTAGAAAATCTCCACTGGGTATAACAAAAGCTGTAAGTATATTTCCATACGAAGGTGATATGGCTTTTTATTCAAACCATGACTTGGTAAATAGAGCAAAAGAACAAGGTTTAGAAGCTAATCCCAACCCTTTCAACAAAGAAGAACACTTATCGCTGTATAAAGTTAGTTTTACCATAGATTCATTTAACCTGGGTAAAGGTGTGAAGATTGTTACTCAATCTAACAATAAAATATTACCGATAAATATTCCTATAGAAGAGAAAAAAAGAAGAATATTAGATATATTGTCAGCTATAAGAAATGGTTTGTATTCACATTCTAGCGGAGAACTCAATACTATCGTTCCTGTTTTTCTAGTAGCCGGTTTAGTAAAGGTTCCATGTCCTATATTTCATCCATACATATATCTACAATGGGATTCTATGGCCCAAAAATATGTTGTTTACGGACTTAACGACGTACTCAGTAATGGATGGTTATGGACAGATTCTGGAAATTCTAATAATAATGAAAAGAAAATATATATCTATTACTGTAGTATCATTGATATAGCCTCACAGGATCGTTACTGGAAAGACTGGGAAGAATTGGGAAAAGATATTGAAAAGTATTTCAGTATTCTAGAGAATAACGATTAACTTAACAGTAGTTAATAAGATTATGAAACTATTGAGATTGAAAATATTTCAACTCAATGCTTCCTACAAAATTCCTTATGCTCCTTCGATAAATTTAACATATCCAATTCCTCCTTTCTCCACGGTGATAGGATTTTTGTGTAATATTTTAGGTATAAAAGACCAGTATGATCCAAAATTCATTAAACTCAAGGAAAATCTATATCTGGGAATATATGGAAATTTCAAATCAATAGCAAAAGAATTTGTATGGTTAAGAACTCTAGCTAAAGAAAATCATATTGAGAGATTTGAATCAAAAGACTCTAGAGAATATAATGGATATACAGAACATCCCGGAGGGCAAGTTCCAAATTACTTTTTCACATTAGAAGATGTAAAGTTGATAATCTATATTTTATCCAGTCAAGAAATTCTAGAGTGCATACGTAAATCGATATTAGACGATTACAAAGCAAACTCTATTCTGCATCTAGGTAGAGCAGAAGATTTAATACTTTTTGACGGTAATTCTAATGAAGCTGTGAAAATAATTGAAATTTCTGAAAATAAAAAACCATTATACGAAAACATAGATTACTACACTTGGATTCCAGATCCAATATTGTCAAAGGAAAGTGGAGATAATACTTTTTACCAAAATACA
>JBCNVB010000018.1:0-171502 GCA_039630415.1 bacterium
TTTGAAAAGTTAAATGAGGATCAGCTAAGAGCAGTAAAAGCAGATCAAGGTCCTACTTTAGTACTCGCAGGACCAGGAACAGGAAAAACTACAGTCATAACCTACAGAACGATTTACCTATTACAAAAACTAAAAATTAACCCCTGTAGATTAATAATCCTCACCTTTACTAATAAAGCTGCAGAAGAAATGCAAAAAAGGATAAAAAAGTATACAAAGCTTAATCTACCCTACATAGGTACCTTCCACTCAGTAATAATCAAACTTCTAAAAGAAATTGCACCCGTAAAAACATCTCAATACTATATCGGAAACAAGATAAATATTCTAGATGAAGAAGATAAAATTGAAATCATCAAACATATTTTGTCAATTTATAAAACTAAAATTTCTCCCCTAATAATAGCTAACATAATATCAACCATCAAAAATCATAAACCAATTCAAATAAAAGAAGAAACTCAGAAAATCATAGAATATTACAATCATTTTATCAGAAAATCGAATCTTTTAGACTTTGACGATATACTTCTATGCATCAATAATATCTTTACTGAGAATAGAAAAATAAAAGAAAAAATTCGGTCTAAGTTTGATTTTGTGATAGTAGATGAATACCAAGATATAAATGTAACACAGTTTGAGTTTCTGATACATTTAACCGAAGATAAAGGTAACATATTTGTAGTTGGTGATGACGATCAGAGTATATATGGCTTTAGAAATTCAGAAGTTAGAATTATGCTAGATTTCCCTAAATATTTCCCCCAAGCAAGAATAATAAACCTTACCTACAACTATAGATCAGCCCAAAAAATATTGAATACTTACACAAAACTAATCAAGTACAACTCGAAAAGATTTGATAAAAATCTAAAAGCAGTATCGAAACAAGAAGGATTAGTAAACATAAAGATATTTACAAGTGAAGAAGCTGAGTATAACTACGTATCCCAAAAAATTATGGAAATAAAGAAAAACTATCCATACAAACTCATAGCAATTCTAGTCAGAACAAATGAAATAGGTAAAGAATTTGAAAAAAATTTGATAAGCAAAGGTATAAACGTAAAATTTTTAGGAGGATATGACTTTTTTGAAAGAAAAGAAATTAAAGACATACTTGCCTTTCTTAGATTCATAAACAACCCAAAGGATAGTCTCAACTTTACCAGAATCCTGAAATCCTTTTTCAACATCAAAAATAAACAACTAAAAAAAATTCTACAAGAATTGGAAGAAAATGAGCCACTAACAGTTATAGAAAACTATGATTATACCATCTACCAACAAATACAAAACTTAATACAATTTGCCTTACAAAACAATTTGCTAGATATTTTGCAAGAAGTGTCAAGTCTCTATAACAAATCTGACAATCAAATAATTAAGAGCTTCCTGAACTTTTGTGAAAAAGTATCAATAAATTACGATATCAAAGATTTGGATAGTTTTCTAAACTATATAACACTGATAAGAACAAGTAGAGAAAATAGAATAGAAGATAGTAACAAAGTATGGATAATGACTATGCATACTTCAAAAGGTTTGGAGTTCGATATTGTATTTATAGTTCGTGTGAAACAAGGAGTAATTCCACATCATAGAGTATCAGAAGAGGAAAAAGAAGAAGAAAGAAGATTGATGTATGTAGCAATGTCTAGAGCAAAAGAAGAACTATACATAACCTCAACCGTTCCACCATCAGAATTCATCATAAATATATCCTAACTAATCCCTTGCAAAGGTATACCCTCACTTTTATAGAATACACTTAGTATGATAAACTACATACTTTTTCTACTTTTCATAATTTTAACCTTTGCTCTTTCTTTCTATACGCTAAAGGCTGAAAAAGAAAAACTAGAAATAATTAAAAATTCAAAGAAAATCTTAGCTTTCATTGGTTCTTACTGGATTTTGTTTCTTGCTATAATACTTTACTCATTAATTACCGGTAAAATTAAAAACATACTTGGTATAGACTTTCTCGGAGGAACACTAACAGAAGTAGAACTATACAAAACAATATCTGATGATAAAATAATTCAGATCTACAGGAAATATGAAGTAGATCCAATAATACAAAATGTCATTCTACAAGATCAAAGACCCGATAAAAGAACAATCGTAATAAAAACAAAGCCAATGGAAGAAGTTAAAAAGAATCAAATAAACAAGGAATTGGAAAAACTTGGAGGACAAATAAGAAGATCTGAAAATATAAGTTCTACAATAGGTAAAGAAACACTGATAAATGCCCTAATAGCTCTATTCATAGCTTTAGCAGCACAGGTAGTATACATAGCAATAAGATTCGGCAATAACATTTTGTATGGTATTATAGCAGATATAGCTTTGGTACATGATGTAACAGTTATGTTAGGAGTTTACTTACTACTGGGGATGATGGGATTTGCAGGATTCGAAATAAATAGTATATTTCTTGCTGCTGTTCTTACTGTTATCGGATACTCCGTAATGGATACTATAATCATATTCGATAGAATCAGAGAAAACTTAAAAATAGAAATAAAACAAAATCAAAAAGTATCACTGGAAAAATTCGATCAAATACTAAATATATCAGTAATTCAAACATTGGTAAGATCAGTTTTTACAACGTTTACTTTGCTACTTACGCTGTGGGGTATAGTGTTTCTTGGTGGAGAAACATTAAGAAGTTTTGCAATCGCCTTATCCGTAGGAACTTTTAGTGGGGCAGTATCATCTATACTTATAGCTGCACCATTGGTACATCTCTTCAAAGATAAAATCTTATCCAAAGATATAAGATTGATAACTGAAGAAGATAAACCCAAACAAGTAGCAAACATAGCGGAAAATATAATGCAAATATTTGCACACCAACAAGCTGAAGAAGAAATATCTGAAAAAGAACCATCTCAAAAACAAACTTCTGAAATATCAAAGTCTCAAAAAAGCATAAAGGACAAATATCTAAAAACCAGACTAGTAAAGAAAAGCAAGAAAGATAAGAACTAAATCTTGAAAACTTTTATTACTCCTTCCTTTGGTACAAAACAAAAGTATTTACCGTCTTTGGAAATCTTAATATATCCTATATCACTGTCGGAAATTACTTTTTTCAAAACATAATCTTCATCCTTCTTTCCAACAAAAACATCCATTCTAACAGGATTAACCTTTATATCCCCTAGAATGATCGAATATGAGTTTTTAGAAATGAAGTTGTATGAAGGATAAAAATCTATTTTTTGTTGTTTGTAGATTTTACTGCTGGTAAAGTCATACAAGCAAAAGTATACATCCTCTTTAACCTTATATCCATAAAGCAACATATTCTCAGAAAAATCCAACCCACTAAAAACTTCTGCTTGGTGTATAACTTGTGGATTAAAGTTTTTGTCCACTATACATAGCTCCTGCACGTTTTTCCCTTTTCTTACAAAAGCTATTTGCTTATGGTTAAGGAATACGAAAGTAATTGGATCCAGCTTTTTTTCAAAAGCTGAAACATTAAAACCAGTGTTTATAAATCTTACTTTATGGTTATATAATTCTACCTTGACTACAAAATCATCGGTTGAATTTTGTTTTTTGTCCATATAGTAACCCACTGTATAAATATCATTATTTTCATACCAAATTAGCCCAAAAAATCGAAAAGAATCTTTACCGTATTCAACTTTTGACAATTCTTTATAAGAGTTATTTTGAATATCTATTAATGCTAGTGTAGTTAAGTTATTACCCATGAAAAATACCCTCTTATTATTATCTTTATCAAAGAGTACTTGCTGGATATTATACATTGGTATGTCCATTTTTTGGACTGTATCATCTTGTAGATTTATAAAAAATACCCTGTAGTTTTTATTTTGCCTTTTAAGAGTTACATCCTTTATAGGAGCTACAGCCAATAAATAAGTAGATGTATTATCAAATCCAACAACATAGAATTTATTAGCATTTATAGTTTCATCTATCATATCTGCTATTTTAAACTCTTTTACTGGTTGAGCTTTTAAATTTGTAATTAGTAAGTAGAGTATAATTAAAAATACTTCTAAACTTTTCCTTTTCATTTTTAGACCCCCTTCTTTGTAGAAATTCAATAAAAAAGAATTACCCCCTTCTGGTAATAAGAGTATTACCCAGAAGGGGGGTTTTCCTGCTTTTTCTTATTTAATGTTATTGAATTTTACGTTGAGAGCATTTGGATACCAGTCCCACATTATATATGTTTTACCATTTCTTTCGTATGCTCCAACAAAGTTTTTATCATAAGTGGTGTATATTTTTGTTATTCCTAATTCTTTTACGCTCTTTATTTCTTCTCTTTCAGGTATTCCGTTGTCATTTATGTCTTGGAATACGTACAGATTATCCAATTCTTGTCCACTTATTACTTTGTCGTTGTTCAGATCAACTTCTTTCAATTTTTCAAATCCATTTTCATAACCTCTTTCTTGTCCAAACAGTTCTTTTCCACTAATGAATCCCCTTTGAACTATTTTTTGTGGATTGTCAGTTACGAGAAGTAGTCCATCTTTTGGTCCAAGTTTTTCAACTATTTCTATTACTTCATCACCATCTATATCCATAACCTGCCATACTCTTTTTGTAACATCTTGTCGTGTAATTATGGGTTGAGAAATATGCATACCATTGAATGTGTCTATCTTTCTGTTCCCATCAAGATCAAGCACAATAGGTGATATATTATGACTTGCTGTTACTTTAACAATTATTTCACCACTTATATTCCCTCTAATGATTATCCCCACATCACCCTCACTTCTATCAGCATAGTAGTTACCCATTGCTTGCTTACTATAAACTACATATCCATAAACTGCTTCTCTTCCGGGGAAATATGTTCCGATTCTCTCAGGAGCAGTGTAGCTTATCGTATACATTGCGTCAGCAAATCCTAGTGCAGTAATCACTTCTGTATGAGAGTATGAACTATTCCATGCAAGATTTTTAGCAAATGCAATCATATCTGCTACAAACTGATCAGTCCACGTATTCGTAACATTATTATGACCATAATATTCAACTATATACTTCATTTGTATTCTTACGTCCTTAGTGTATACCTTATTGAAAGTAGCATTTTCTTGTATTTCACCTTGTCTTATTCCGGCCCATACTGCTGAAATTATAACCATTGAAATAATCATCAGATATATAATTTTTCTCATTTTTATCACCTCCCATTTTTATATATGAAAAAACCATCCTCGAAAATTGTTAAAAAAAAGTTACAAAAATTAGAAATTTATCCATGCTAGTCTTATTTTTTATAGTTTGTAATTACCTGAGCTTGACCATCTTTAATTATAACCATATCTTCTATTCTAATTCCTCCCAGATTCGGTATATATAGTCCTGGTTCAACAGTTATGACGTTATAATTTTTAAGATATCCGAATCCTCCTGAACTTAGAGAGGGTAATTCATGTATTTCTAATCCTACGCCGTGTCCTAGTCCATGAGTAAAGTATTGCTCCATTCCATACTTCGAAAAAATTTCCACCGTAGTCTTGTATGGTTGTTTTGGGTCTATGTTTGATCTTATTGACTCTATTGCCTTTAACTGCGCTTCCAAAACTATATTGTATAACTTATCAAACTCCGGATTTCTACCTATACAAAAAGACCTTGTGATATCACTATGGTAAGATTTGTAAACAGCTCCCATATCAATTATTACGAAATCATTTTCTCGGAGAGTACAATTTCTAGGTGAGTAGTGTGGGTAAGCAGTGTTTGGACCAAACGCTACTATGGGTTCAAAAGCTACTCCATCAGCACCCATCTCCACTACCCTATTCTTAATAAAATTTGCTAACTCAATTTCAGTTATCTTACCCACACCTTCATAAAGCTTAGATTCTACCTCCTCCATTACTTTCTCAGCTATTCTTAAAGCTTTTGTTATATTTTCCAACTCTTCTTCGTCCTTTTCTGACCTTATGGTTTCCACTAAATAACTTACCCCATCTACTCTGAAAAACTCAGATAAAAAAAGAAAATCCGAAACCTTCAGATTGTTATACTCTACAGCTATTCTTTTTATTCCCAGATCGTTAAGGATTTGAGTTACTTTTTTGAGTATACTAGATTTATCAAGGGTATCAACTATTTCAATATCTTTATCAGTTTCTTCCTTGGCTCTTAAAACATACCTTCCATCCACAACTAGATAGTCCTTATTTTGGGTTATTATTAAAGCAGCAGTACTGCCGCTAAAACCCGATAAATACATAAAACTTGGTCTATGATTACTGAAAAAAGCTTCAGCATTGGATAGATATAAGTACTCCTTTACTTTTAACCTTCTAGTTAACATTATATCACCCCATTTAATCGTTGTTTAATTAATTGTTGTTTAATAATCTCAAACTCTTTATCAAGTTGATTCCATTTCTACTGGCAATTAATCTATGTTCATAATTATTATATCCCCATAAGGACATGTATAAATTAACATTTGGTACATATGATTTTATCCTTAGCAGATTTTCTAACAAATCATCAACAAAATGTAGTTCATTCTCTTGAATATTCCATAAGTCAATAATCTCCTTTATTTTTTTTCCTTTGTGTATAAATTCACTTTCCTTTGCAAAAATATATTTGGGATCAATAGACATGCCATAGTAACTAAGAGTTTCAATTATAGCATATTTTTGCTTAGTAGATAAAATTCCAACATTGGAAAACTTACTATAAAAGTCTAAAAATATTCTAATTTCTTCCTTAAAAGGTGTACTCAAGGATATCCAAAACTCGAAATTAGAATCCTTTATATACTTCCTTGAATCGTAGAAGTACTTAATAAATTTTTGTAATTCTTCACTTTTTTGACCAATCAATTCCCCCTTAAAAGTATTGTAAAATTTAGTGTTTACTTTCTTATACGTAAGATTTGAAAGATTAAAAAAATTGGTATCAATCAAATAAGAAACTACAAAGAAATCATCAACATCAATACAGTATGTTCTCAGTTTTCGAATATAACTGTTTAATCTTCTGTTTTCTTTTTGAATTATTTTCAAAGCTTCAGAAGGTTTATAAGAACCAAGATTATCAATAATTTTAATTGTCTTTGTATTACTCAAATATTTAGATATGTTTGATTGTGGGAAAACATTTAGGTAAGTAGTTAGGATAATAACAGTTACTTCCCAAGAAGAATCGAAAAGTACCCCGTCAAAATCCACCAATAGATTCATATTTCAGTTAATCTAACTGAGTCAAAATTAATAATCTTATCTACTAATTCAATTTCTATTACCCTAGAACTACAATACATAAAACTATCAACATAAAATTGATTATGCAAACTTGGTTTAGACACTAAAATAATATCCTTATAGTTAATCTCAATTAGACCTGTTAGTATGACGTAGCCAGATACGCTATCTATAAAGTCAACTCTTATTAATACTCCATTAAGCGCTCTCTTTATTACTTGAAGATCAACTACATTTCTTGGAAACCTAATTGCAAACTCCTTTTTTACCATCAAATTTTTATCAATAAAGCAAACTAGAATAGAATCGTAATTTAGTCTCTTAAATCTGTAGCTATCTCTGATATCTATAAAACTCATATGAGTATTTTTTTCCATAATGCATATAAACAAAAATCCTTCAAAATTTTCATCAGAGTACTGAGATATGAAAAATGGGTAATCAGTATAAGACGTAGATATTTTAACACCCTTTAGAGTTTGATTATCAAAGAAAATTATAAGAGAATCCAAATTAAGCATATCCTGAATTAGTCCCTTAAAAACAAACATCTTGGTACTGGATGTATAAAATTCTTGCCCCTCAAGTACAAAAATATTTGAATAAGTGTCTAAAATTTTGGTTTGTAAAATTCTTAAATCTTCATTAAAGTATACTAGACCTATACAGTATCTATTTAGATAGTTACTGATATTAAAAACCATAAACTTTTGATCACTAAGTTGATTAATAAAAATCCCCTCAGAATAACCAAAATCATTAGTAGCAATAATTATCTTATTCCTAGAGAAAATATCTTTAGCTATAAAAGCTTTGTTATCTATCATACCGGTGTAAAAATTATCGAAATTATGATTAACAACTATGTTTTGGTAATATCTTTTTACACAGAACGGTATAGAAAGAATTAGTAGAATAAAAACCAAAATTTTGATCATTTTTTACCCATTACAACATTTAGCTCAATTTGTTTTCCTTTACGTATTATAACAACTTTAACATTATCTCCTGGTCTAGTTTGTAAGATTAAATCTATAAGTTCATTAGCATTTTCTACTTTTTGACCGTTAAACATAAGTATAATATCATCCACCTTTATACCATATTTTTCAGCTGAGCTATTGGGAACAACTTCAACAACAATTACACCATGGTCTATTCCAAGATAATTTTTAATGTATTGGGGTATATCAGCTACTCTTACACCAAGAAAAGGTTGCTCAGAAGAATTGATTGAAGTCCTTTTTCTATTTTTTTCTATGAATTCTTTTACTACATTAGAGGGTATGGCAAAACCAACACCACTACTGGATCCCGAAGTAGAAGCTATAACAGTGTTTATCCCAACTAGCCTTCCATATATATCAATTAATGCCCCTCCAGAATTACCAGGATTCAAAGCTGCATCTGTTTGAATCAAATTAGAATACTCATATCCCTGATATACCTTTATTTTCCTATTTTTTGCGGAAACTATTCCCATAGTAACAGTCATCTCAAAACCAAAGGGATTACCAATAGCAAAAACAATATCCCCTGGCGTAACCTTGTCAGAATCAGTAAATGATATAGGCTTCAAACTTTCAGAAGGATTATTTATTCTTAACAAAGCTAAATCTAACTTATTACTAACGGCTAATATCGATATATCTTCGTACGTTTTCTGGGTATAGGTTTTTACAGTTATCCTTGGAGCACCCATAGCAACATGAGCATTCGTTATTACTAAACCATCTGAACTAACTATAACACCACTACCTATTATCCTACTATCATAACTAAAATACTCCTCAAAAGGAGTGCCCCTAAAATATTCATAATACCTCCTAAGAGATTCATCAATAATCGAAGGACTAGACAATATACTTACTATTGAAGGTTTAGTCTCTTTAATAATATCTCTTATTTCTTCTTGCAAAGAATACAAATTCTGAATCTTTATCTTAGCATTCGTAATTACAATACTCCAAAAAATTAATAACACTAACACCATATTAATAACAATGATATAAATCCACGCATGTTTCCTCATAAATACACCTCCATAACTTTATAAACTCCACATAAATTAAAAAATCCATACAACACCCTGATATATTATATAAAACTCACAGGTTGAAAAACAAGGTAAATAATCATTTAGTAATAGTACAAATCTGGATATTATATCATAATCAACTTTGAGAAGTTTTTTACCGATTATCAAACTGGGTGAAACATATGAATTAGAAAACTTAAATAAATCTGTTCTTTTAGCTATCTGAATAACTGACAATTTTTCAGGATTTTTTTTGATCGTTAATAGATCCTCTTTTTTGAAAACTTCTTCCATTGTTAACCCTATTAACAAAACAACCCCATGGATAAGAAAACTATCTAAGTAGGGCATATGTATATCAATTCCATTTTTAGCTGTGTTTTTGTTTATAAGTTTTATAATATTTTTTTTAGTCTCTAGATCTATAAAGTACACGTCTCTTAGTCTTAGAGGAATACTTTGTAAAGGAATTTGTACACCATATCTATCAAATTCTATGATTGGTTTTACCTTTACTTCTACGAAAAGGTATATATCAATCTCTGTTAGAGTAATACCACCATCTCTAGCTATAGCTGCTTTTATTTCATGCTCTCTGTCAGAAATAATTGTATCATATACATCAACTATTTGCCCCAGAATATATCTATCTTGATTATTCGTGCATATAGCCAATAAATCACCTACTTTTAAGAAACTCGAGTGTTTTTCAAATTCACTATAGCTATATCTTATATAGGCATATCCATTTTTGAAAGAAGCTATTTTCCCAATATAAATTAAGTTCATAAAATCACTCACTCAGTATAATAGTTAGTTGAAATTTCGATTATACTAATGTTTTTTACCTGTTGTATGAAATCCTGAATTTTATTTATGGTTTGGTCAAGAATCTTTTGATTATTAGAAACCATAGCTATTCCTATAGTAGCTGTTTGAAGTTTATCATTACAATCAACTTCTGCTATCGATATTTTGAATTTATTGATTATTTTTTGTTTTATAGAATTTACGATAGATCTTTTTTGTTTGAGGTTTTGTGGAGAGTCATTTAAGAAAAGCTTTATTTTTGCAACTAGAACAAACATTATGATTATGTTTTGTTGTAAACGGAGGGGGCGGGATTCGAACCCGCGGTATCCCTTTTGGGGATACACTCGATTTCCAGTCGAGCGCCTTCGACCGCTCGGCCACCCCTCCAATCCTACTTCCTCAAATATATCTTCTCTACCGTATTTAATTCAGCAACAAACTTATACCTACCTGTTTTGACAGGATTACCATTCATATCCGTCTGATCCCATGTCTTTACCATCTTGACAACCTCTTTTGGTCTTAAAACCAACTTATACACCTTAGGTACCGACGGTATCACAGGCTTTGTTGTCCAAACCTTATAATACATCCCTGTAATACCCAAATCAAAATATGAGTACACCGTAAAATACGCTAACTCTGCAGTTAAAAAATCTAAATTAACTACCCTGTCACTATTGTTTGATATCACCAAAGTAATAATTACTTTCTCACCCTGATAATACGTATCTTTGTCAGTGGTCAACTTAAATGTTAATCCCTTGTATTGCACCTGCTTTACAGATGAAAAATTGATATAATTAAGCCAGTTGTTGATAAAAGTAAGAATAACTAACAAAGCTATAAAACCTATCAAACTAAATAACTTTCTCTTTCTTGTTATTTCTTCTATTTGTTGATTCTGATTAGCTCTTCTAGACTTAGGCTTTAACATAAATACTCACCATCTGTTTCCCTAAGTTTCTAGTGGTTATTAAGTCTCCCATAGCCTGTAAAATAAAGTAACGATTTATATTTTCTATTTTTTGCTTTGGTTCAACTATAATTTGTATAAATAAAGGTTTACCATATCCCCCCTTATACAATTGTCCAATAGAATGTAGGTACCTAGGTCCAAAACCCCATACAACCACATTCTTCAACCTATCTGCTATAATATATCTGAGTCTTTCAAAACTATCAAAATAATCATAAGAGCTAAAAACCTGCAAAGCCACATAATCGTAACTCTTTGTTGAATCCCCCAAATAAGCACCTAAATCTACATTATATAAATCATCAATACTATCCACCACAACATAGAAATCATCTATTCTAATGTCATCTTCGGAATTAATAAGCTTATTAGTTATATCTTTTGAAAGCTGTACATCAGGTTGATTAAAAGGATTAACCTTCAAATAAGAACAAAGAAGGGATGTATACATAAACCAAACATACATCCACTTAGCTAACTCGCTCTTGAATAAAGACAATTTAAACTTTCCCAGTACATTTGCGATATTCATAGAATATGAAGAAGGATTAAAAATAACCGGCAAAACACCTTTGGAATTTTTACCTGTACTCTCCGCAATCAACTGCTCCAACCACAAACCAATCACATAATCAACATCATCGTATTCAAATAAAATATAGTAAAAATCACGATCTATATCCTGCAAAGCATAAAACTCCGGAAACTTAGCATCAATAAAATCAAGCAAGTTCTGCTTGATATCTTTTAGCTGATAAAGAATAGGCTCTATATCAACTTTCGCGAGATAAGCAGGTACTAATCCAAATTCAGTAAAAGCCGAGTATCTACCACCAATATTTGGATTCGGATTGAATACAATCCATCCTTTCTGTCTAGCTTGACTATCTAACACAGTCCCCTGATCAGTAATCGCTATAAAGCAACTATTAGGATATTTCTTTTCAAAATATTCTTGAAGAACCTTTGTTTCTAATGTTGTACCTGATTTACTAGAAACAATAAAAACATTCCTTTTACCTTGTATCTGATTTTCTACATAGGTAATCTGATCAGGATTAATCGTGTCTAATACAAATATTCTTTTTTGCGTTTGATAGATAGTACAGAAAACTAGCGGGGCGAGTGATGACCCACCCATACCAAGCAAAATAACATTATCATAATCATCCATACTCTCTAACACCCTCTGTATATTTTCAAAAACCTTGAAAGAATCCAAATCTATCCAATCTATCCTATTTTCTATCTCACTGTCCTTTATCCATACAGAAATGTCCTTTTTAATTATTCTCTGTAGATCGTTGATTATTCTCATAATCCCGCTCCTCGTCAACTGCCTTTAGCAAATCGTATAACTTATCATACCTTTTCTTATCATAGAATATCTCATAAAATTCACTAACAATTTGTTGATTGACAAATATGGATAAAAATGGTTCACCAAATGCAAAAACATTAGCTACTATTCTTCTAAAAGGATATATGCTTTCTAAGAAAAGTATACCTATGCTTTCGATTTTATGCTTCTTAAAAAAATCAGCTATTTTATATTCAAGATTTTCCATATTTCTTGGCTACTTTGCTAAACTTCTCAAGAGCAAAATCCAAATCCTCTTTTGAATGCATAGCAGAAATCATTACCCTTATCCTAGCTTTACCCTTAGGAACAGTTGGATAAAATATTGGAACTGCAAAAATATCCTCATTAAATAACTCTTTTGCAAATTCCTGTGTTAAGCATTCATCATAAAGCATTACGGGTATAATTGGTGTTTGACTGCTACCTAAATCAAAACCCATTCTTTTCATCTCATACTTAAAGTAGTTGGTATTCTCCCACAGCTTTTCTACAAGGTTAGAAGACAAAATTATGTCAATAGCCTTTATAGCAGCTAGAGTATCAGGTATGGTTAGTGCTGATGAAAATAAGAAAGGTCTTGCTTTTTGCTTCAAAAATTCAATAACAACGGAGTTAGAACAAACAAATCCTCCTACTACCCCAAAAGCTTTTGATAAGGTACCAACCTCTATGTCAACTCTACCATGTAAATCAAAATGATCAACTATTCCTCTACCTTTTCTTCCCAAAACTCCTTCTCCATGAGCATCGTCAACCACCAGTATAGCATCATATTTCCTACATAGTTCCACTATGTCAGGTAAAGGTGCAATATCTCCATCCATTGAAAATACACCATCTGTAACTACTACCTTTCTCCTACTATTCTTTGCTTCAATCAGCTTCTGCTCCAAGTCATTCATATCCAAATGTTTGTATATAAATCTTTTTGCTTTTGATAGTCTAATAGCATCAATAATCGATGCATGATTGAGTTCATCAGAAATTACAGCATCTTCAGGAGTGTCAAGTATGGTTGGTATTACTGCCAAATTGGCATTGAATCCCGATTGAAGTAGTAAACATGCCTGACATTCTTTAAATTCTGCTATTTTTTGCTCTAGCTGTATGTGGAGAGTATTTGTACCAGCGATTGATCTAACAGCACCAGGACCTATACCATATTTCTTGATCCCCTCAATACAAAACTGAATTATCTCGGGATGATTAGCCAAACCTAAGTAATTGTTGGAACATAGATTAAGTTTTTTCTTTGAGTCGATTATCAGCCAAGGTCCCTGACCACTTTCTATAACTCTTATGTAATTATACCTATGCTCTTTCTTTAGATCTTCCAACTGCTCATATACAAAGTCAAATTTATCCTTTACCATCTAGAAATCACCTACCCACCCTCAAAGATAAATACATAATACCTACTAAAATATTTATCATATACAGCCTTTATCCTTGTAGGCTCCAAAAGAGAAATATACCTAGAAATATAGAAAGGTGATATTCTCTTATCTCGGTAAAGCAAGCAGTAAACCATACTGTCGGCAAATTCTTTGGGAGAAATTAAGTTTAAGTATCCCCTAGAACATAACTTTTGCTTAGAATACGATATCACATCAATACTTAATTCCAAACTTCCTAAAATTTTATTCATCCTTTTTCTAACCTCGGTTTGATTCTTATAATAGCAAGAAGTGAATAGAATATAGTAGGAAGTATACCTAAGAATTGGGTACTGCGAGTATATTGAGTACACCATTCCCTGATTCTCCCTTAATTCTCTCCATAAAATTCCATCCATAGTATCAGTTAGAATATTATCTATAACCAACATAGCCAAATAATCCTCAAAATTTCTGTCAAATTCCGGAGCAGTAAAAAGGTACAAAAAGTAACTCGATTCAGAGCGAATAGGTAAAGAAAAGGTTCTGTTTTTTGTAATCTCAACCTCCCTGTAATAATACCTATCCCTGAAATTATTGAATCTAAAATTTTTATGAGAATTGTAACCAAAAATTTTTCTCAAAGCAATTTCATTTTGGTTGAAACCTAAAGCAATAAAGAAAATTACTTCTAAATTAACTCTACTTAGTAAATCGTTAATATCTTGAATAGTTATGTGTTTGATATTACTTGGATTTCCCAGTGAAAGAAAACTATAAGGATGAGCAGAAAAAATATTTTGCCTAAAATATAACAATATAGAATTGAAAGTATTCGTGTAGTACTCAGAAATATCATTAGATATAACATAAAGCGTGTTGTAATCCAGCTGGTAATCAGGCTTAAAACTAGGTTTAGTAGCAAAATCCCTTATTAAGCCTATAATTTTCTCAACCGAATACTGAGGAGGAATAACTATAGATATAACCCCATAATCATTCTCAACCTCAAAATTAACCTTGCAAACAAGATCATTAGTTTCCAAAATATCTTTAATCCCACTATACAACAAATAGAAAAACACATATCTTACACCAACTTTGTTACTCGATTCATCACTCAAACCAATAGGATAAATCAAATTTATAATGCTTACATAAGAGTTACATGTGATAATAAAAGCATTAGAGTGTATAAATCTTTCCCATGCTATGTCAAATTTTTTGAGATACTCTTCTTCAATGGCTTCTTGAACAGAGTAGGCAAATTGAACTATAAAATTGAAAAATATTAGTATGACAAAACAAATTCTAGCCAACATTTTACCAATAATATTCTTCTATACTTTTCATCACCCCTCCCACTACAAAAATCACAACCCATAAAACATTATGAAAATAGCAATACTATCAACCATAGAACCGTTCATACACGGAGGAGCAAAAAAACAATTCACCTCGTTAAAAAATACTCTACAAACAATGAATCACCAAGTAGACCTTTTCCTAATACCCTTTAGTTTTGAAATTAACGATCTAAAACCTCAAATCCAAGCAATTAGAAAAATCAAAATCAATTCCGACATACTAATAACAAGTAGACCTATGAGCTACTGTATAGAACATAACAATAAAATTGTCTGGTTTATGCACCATATATCATATTTCTATGAATTCTATCAGACTAAACTTAACCCATACCCAAACAATAGTGATTTCGCAAATACTAGAGAAGAATTCATAAAACAAGATACTGCTTTCTTACTAGAATCTAAAAAAATATATGCAGTATCAGAGTACGTAGCAGATAAACTAAAACTTTACAATAACATACAAAGCTCTATCGTTTATCCTTTCCTAGATGACTACCAAAAATTCCATTTTCAAAACTACAGTGACTATTTCTATTTACCTTCGTTAATAACATACACCAAAAGACAACACCTAATTATTGAAGCTCTACTCTACACACGTAATAAAATAAAGCTTATCCTTACAGGACAAGTAGATAAAAAATACTTCAAAAAATATATCCTACCACTACTAAAAAAACATAAACAAATCCAAGAAAGAGTAAAAATACTAGACAAATATTTAGAGTTAGAAAAGTACGAATATTATGCTAACTGTTTAGGTGTAGTTTTTACTCCAATTAATGAAGCTTTTGGATTTGTAGTTTCAGAAAGTTTTTTTAGTTTTAAACCAGTAATTACAACTATAGATTCTGGTGCACCAGCACAAATCATTAAAGATAAATTAACTGGTTTGCTAGTACATCCCACACCCCAACAAATAGCTCAAGCTATGGATACACTATACGAAAATAGACATACTCTGAAAACCATGGGACAAAATTGTTACTCCTTTGCCTTAGAAAATTTCAACCCCTACAAGAATGCTAAAAAACTGCTCGAAGATCTATAAACATGTATAACCATCTATTTGGTGGGTAAATTGTTTGCCATCCACTCGTTTATACCACCATTAAAAATAGTTACATAAGGATACTCCAAATACACTACCAAAGCAAAATAAGCCAATAAAACTTCATAGTTATCCGAACCATACAATAAGATCTTCTTATCCTTTGTTATATCATTCGAATTATAGTAGGATCCGACCACAAATCTATCAAAGTCAAACTTAGGTTTTATATAAATACTACCAGGTATAAGCTGAATCTTTGAATTAGATACACCAACCTTATATACCCTATCTATATTCTCAACAGTTTTGTTTAAGTCCCAAATAACATTTTCATAGAACATTTTAGACAGCTTGAAAGGTATATATCCTCTAGAAATAGTTTTTATTTTAATAGTAGTTGGTAGAGCTTGTTTCTGCCACTGTTCAAAACCATCCTTAATTATATAAACTCCTCTAACCTTAAAAATGCTCAAAATAGCACTTAAAACCATACCATCCTCAATCCTATCACAAAAAATACCTACATTCTTATCAACTGAGATACCTGCCTCTGAAAGAGTATATATCAATCTTTCAACTTGCTTTATTTTTCTTGGTATACCTAAACTGGTTTCAAATAGGTAATCACAACTAAAATGAACAGCACCGTTAGCATGCAATGCTCTATACTTCTCATAATCCCTCAAGTCAAGAATAACTGAGTCATTATAGTAATTATCGAAAAACTCTTTCGCACTAACAAACTTGAAAACCGGCTTATCATACAATATCGTTCTCGCTTTAATTGCAAAATAAAAAATTAATACGCTTACTAACAAAAAGAATACAAAAACTTTTAGTACCATTCTATCAATATTCATCCCTAACATAATTCCATACCTCGTTCCCTTTTCCCTTGTAATTCACATCTATTTCAAAGTATCTGTTCCAAGGTAATCTTAAATCGATTTCAACGTCAATATCGAACTTGTTCAGAATTAATTTAAAAGCTTGATTAATTTTTTCCACAGTCCAGTTTTCCCTTTTTGCAAAATATCTAATTGTAGTCTGATAAAGAGATTCAAAAAAATTCTCTACAGTTAGCTTACTACAATAGTATTGTCTTTTTATCGGAATAATTTGAGATATGACGTAAAAAGAAATCCCCGAACCTAGAGTATTAGCTAAGGTATTCCATCCCCAAAAAGAATTCATTGATAATAGCCTGTTCCAATTAGCAAGAAAAAACTTCAAAGTTTTTAAACTTACACCATTTGCAAAACTGGTGTCAATAAAATGATTAAAACTTTTAGGAATTAAATCCACTACTTTCAAATCACAAAAGTATTCGATAAATTTTTGAAAAATTCGAAACTTTATAACCTGCACCATAGATTCCTTTTGATACTTTCCTCGAAACAATTTCCAAAAAAACTGGCTATCATCATCCTTACTAAACTTAACACCCAAATACTCCTCGTAACGTTCGATAACTTTATCAACTTTTTCCCCTTCATAAATAGAAATCTTATTTGAAAAATTTGGAGAATAAAAAATAGGTAATTTTTTTATATCACTCTTAGTTTCAGTCAGTACAACTTTTGAAAGAATTAATAAATGTATTTCGTCCAGACCTATTAAGAAGCTAAGCCTATATTTACCTCGTTGATCATATTTATGAAGAAGGTAATTAGCTTCTAAAAAATTCAAACCCCTAATCTGAGAATCATCAATACACAGCAATATTTCTTTTACCTGCTTCATCACATTCAAAGCATCCATCTTACTTAAAGAACTTAGAAAGTATTCAATAATTTCAAGCTTTGTTTTTCTTACAAGGAAGATATACTTTTCAATATCATTATCGAATTCATTGTACCTCTCATAAGCATCCAAAAGATTATGAGCAAATTGGCAAAACTTTTCATACCATACCTTGTTGGTTTGAATTATTTTTTCTAAATTTGCCCCAAAGTTCAACAAAATTCGAGGGATTGATGAATATATGTAAAAATCACATTTCCTTGTTTGGTCAATAAAATCTAATAAACACTTCAATCTCTCAAAAATTCTCTTTGATTTCAAAACTTCGAGATTCCTCGAATTGACGATTCCATCAAATAGGAAATTGTCTAGAGAAATAATAAAGCAAGTGTCAAAAGCATTTTTATGTTTTAATAATTCATTATATGAGTAGCAGATAGAGTGCTGTATACCAAAAGCCAAACATATATAATTAAAGTACTTGTATGAGCATGGTCTATCATCCAAAGCAAGAAGAATTACCTTCTTCAATTTCTAGGCTCCAAATTACTTCTAGGCTCCAAATTTTTGTAATCTCTTGCCATAAGCCAACATGATCTGCATATTCCATAACATTGGAAATATTCCTAACTCTCCTCTTAAACACTCTTTTTCGTTAAAATCCTTACTAATACCAAACACATCTCCAGCCTTAGAATAAACTAGATATGGAGTAGGTTGAAACCCATGTGACTTATACATACAAGGAGTACTATGATCACCGGTAACCACAAGAACATCAGGATCAATCTCAATAATCTTACCCACTACCCTATCTGCATTTTCTATTTCTTTTACTTTTCTTTGAAAATCTCCATCCTCACCAGCCATATCCGTGTATTTATAATGAACATAAACAAAATCAAAATCCTCAAAAAATTGAGTGATATTATCATAGTTTTCGATCCTTATAGTCTGAAAACCAAGTAACTTAGCTATTCCCAGATACATTGGATATTGAGCAATTGCTAAAGGCTTAACTTTATAGAGCTCTCCAAAATTAGGCAAAGAGGGAACATCTGTTATACCCCTAAATAAAATATAATTAGCTTTTTGGTTTTCAAACATTTCAAAAATTCTTTTGTTAAGAGTCTCTAAAATAGCTCCTATTCTAGATCTTTCAGAAAAGTTAATAACTGGAAGCCCTTCTTTTTGCGGATCGTTAGTTGACACATCTACATCTATTTTTCCATTTTTTGGAGTTATAACTACACCTAATCTATGTTCCATACCACTTTTTATCTGTATTTCTACTTGATATTCTTGCCCAATCCGCTCAATTAGAGGGTGTATTAATTCAACAAGTCTTTGATTTTGTTCTGTAGCTATTCTAGAAGCTCTCCTGTCAATTACTATAAATTTATCCTGTACTTTTTGTACAGTAGCCCAATTACCTCTAATAGCGATAGAATTTGGCTTAATTTCCATATCCATTCCCAACACTTCTAAAATTCCTCTTTTGATTTGATATTTTAATGGATCTAATCCAAAAAGAGCCATGTGTCCAGGTCCGCTGCCTACCGTTATACCATAACCAATAGGATAAGCCATACCTAAAGCAGATTTAGAAATTAACTTTTGAATATTGTTCTTCTGAGCAGCTTCTAATGGTGTTTTACCATTGTAAGGTAAATCGCCTAAACCATCAACAACAAATAACACCAACCTGCTATTGTTCTTAACTATTATCTCTTGCATTTTTTCTAGCATTTTTCTTACTACCTACCTTTTCGTAGTATTCTTTGAGTTTCTTATAAACCAGAGAATGTACTTTTTTGGCTTTTACACCAGTAGCTATTTCTATGACTTGATCTATATTTTCTACTGCGTAGATGTTGAAGATACCTTTTTGTATGTCTCTAAGTATTTCTTTTTTGAGCACGAGATTATGTATGTTTTGGTGCGGTATAATAACGCCTGTATTTTTCCCCAAATGTCCCCTATGTTTGCATATTTCATAGAATCCTTCTACTTTTTCGATTATTCCCCCAACAGGTTGCACCATTCCCTTTTGGTTCATAGAGCCGGTTATAGCAATTGATTGATTGACTGGTACAGATGATAGCTGAGATATAATAGCAAGTACTTCTGCACACGAAGCACTATCACCCTCCATAAAACCATAATTCTGTTCAAATGTTATCCTAGCTTGCAAGGTTAAAGGAAAATCTTGAGAATATTTCTCTATAAGATATCCCGTAATTATCATTACAGCTTTTTTGTGAATTTGACCCGAAAATCCTACCTCTTTTTCAATAGATATAACTCCTTCCTTGCCTATCCCAACCGAAGCAGTAATCCTCGTTGGTTTACCAAACGACATTTGACCTATTTGAATAACCGATAAACCATTAACAACCCCAACTTCATACCCTTTAGTACTTATACTTATCATATTTTCGAGAATATACTTTTGAGCTTTTTCTTTATAAAAAGAGTTTCTATTTTCCCAAAGTTCAATAGCTTTGTCTATATCACTAGCAGTTATAGTATTGCCATTTGAAACAGTAGAAGCTTCTATAAGAATGTTTTCAATATAAGACATCTTAAGTGGAAGTCTATTTATACTTCCCTCCAATCTATGTAAATGATGTAGTAAATAAGCTACAGCTTCAGGATCAATTTTCTTACCACTACTGGTCTTTAAAATATTCAAAATACTCATAATATAGTGTTCAAGCACTTTCTTTTTCTCTTTATTTGAAAAGAAGGAAAGTTGGTTAAAATCTACGTCTTCTTCAAAGTATGCTACTACATGAAAATATTCTCTAAAATCTTCATCGTATTCATATAGTAGATGATATATAATAGGAGGACCAAGAAGGATTATCTTACCTTCAAAAGGAATAGGCTCAGGGCGAAGTATCCTAGTAGATATTCCTATTTTACTGTGTATGTCCTCAATAATTATCTTTTTATTCTTGATAGTTCTCTTTAAAGCATCGTAAGCAAAATATTCCCTAAGAACATCCATTATGTTTAAAATTAAATAACCACCATTTGCCTTATGAAAAGCCCCGGGATATATCATCGTAAAGTCAGTTATCAATATTCCCTGAATTGCTTCCCTGTCGATCTTACCAACCAAATTCTCTAAAGTTGGGAATTCCTCGAAAACAATAGGTACCCCCTTGCTTTTACTGTTATCAACAATCAAATTCACTTTATACCTGTTAGGTATCCCGTCTTCGTTACTCTTAAATCTTAAGAATATCTCTAGATTTTCATTTATATCCTTTGATAAATCTTCCAGATAGTTCTTTATTTTCTCATTATCTTGTGGCTGTATAGAATTATACTTTGGATGTTTAGATAGCTCTTTCTTGAACTCTTCTAAGTAAAAAGATACCCATTTGTTAGCCAATTCTTTATCAATTTGTTTTAATTTTTCGAATAGTTCTTTGTCTATACTTCTAAGTTCCCTTATTCTTTCTTCAATTTTCTTTTCCAGGATTTCTTCATTTTTTTCAATTTCTTTCCGTATACTTTCCTCTAGTGTTTGAAGTTCTTCAGCAGAGATAGGTTTACCACCTATTGTAGGTGATAGGAAAAAACCTCCACTGGTAGGTTGTAAGCTAAAACCATAGTTACTTGCCTCTTGTTGCATTTCAAAAATAATTTTTTCTTTTCTTTTGGAATATTCCCTTATGAGTTGTTCTTTTAGCTGTATATGTTTATCATCTTCGAAAGCTTTCTTAAGATTTTGCCTTAGATTTTTAATAGATTCTTCTAGACGTTCTTTGAAAAATTTTCCCATTGAGTTAGGTAATCTTATACATATGGGTTCATCAGGATTATCAAAATTATGTATATATACCCAGTCATCAGGCAAAATACCATCTTTAACAATTTCACAAAGGATTTTCTGAATAATAGTCCTTTTACCTAAACCAAAGGATCCAGCAGCGTAAATATTGTACTTATCCTTATTAATTGATACAGCAAACTTCAAAGTATCTATTGCTCTATCCTGGCCTATAAATCCTACCTTGATCTTATCAGGTGACTTGTTATACTTTTCAACTATTTTTTTTATAAAGTCTTTAGAGTAAAGGTTAAGTATTTTTTTAACATCAACTTTATTCTTCATAGTTATTTGGTTCTATACTCTTCACAAAAACCCTTGATATAAGCCAATTTGTTATACCAACCCTGAGGTAAAAATTCTTTAATAGAGTTTATATCCAGGAGTTGTATTAATTTCCAAAGGGGGTAATTAGGTATAAATCCCGTTCTCAAGAACGTGCTCATGCAAGGGTGATATTTGACTAATTTAGCTGCGTATTTACCCTCATTATAGTAGTGTTTAAACGGGTCTTGATGAGGTGTTTTATAATGTAAAACCCAGGCATTAAAATCAAAAAACCTTCTTATACCAAGTTTCCTGAGTCTATAACCAAATTCCGCATCCTGCCACCTGTTAAATTCCAAATTAAACAAACCTGTTTTAAAAATCAACTCCTTTCTAATGGAAACATTAGCGGTGCAAAAATAATTACCTGAGTAACCCCTTAAAATCAAAAAATTTTTATCCCTTACTGCTTTTTCAAAAAAAAAATCCAATCTAGAATAGTCAGAAAAGTTTATGATAGGTCCTCTTACAATAGCATTCCTAAATCTAGTATGATATAACACATGAGTTTCAATAAATTTGTTTGATGGGTAAGCATCATCATCAGTGTAGATAATAATGTCAGAGTTTGAATACAAAGCTCCTTTATTTCTACCATCAGCAGAACCCATCGTCCTTTCATTTCTTATTACTCTTATGTTTAAATCCCCACTTTCGGAAACATATTTCTCTATAGCTTGAGAAGTACCATCAGTAGAATTATCGTCTATAATTATTATTTCAAAATCCTTAACAGTTTGCTTTTTCCAAAAATCAAAAGTAGAAAGTAAAATTTCTTTTCGGTTGTAGGTAGGTATTACTACAGTAGCTCTCATATTTTAATCAGCCGCACTTATCATTCCGTATAAAGGTATCATAACTGCAATTAAAATAATCCCTACAAAAACTCCCACAAAAATAATCAACAATGGCTCTACAACACTAGAAATGGACTCTACAGTCCTATTGAGTTGTTCCTCTTGAAACTCTGCATAAGCTTTTAGAACTTCATCTATTTTACCTGTTTCGTCTCCAACACTAATCATCTGTCTTGCCATAGGATCAAAAACATCATTAATTATTGCAACTATTAATTTATCTTCCTCACTTAGTAAAGTAGTTTTAGGATTATATTTCCCTTTAACAAACCTATAGAATATATCCCTAAGAGTCTTTCCTTCACTTATCTTGATTATACAGTAATCTATTATCTTATCAAAAACATAGTTATTTAAAACTTTTTTGGTGATTAAAAGACATTTTGTCAAAGTAGTACCTGTAGCAATCAAAGAAGATATAGTTGAAAAAAAAGAAACAATTAAATAAGATCTAATAATGTTTCCAAATATAGGGATTTTAATTTTAATCACATCAAGTACTTGTTTACCTTGTTTTGTTTTTGAAAAATTGTTGTAAAAAATAAATCCACCTATAGTTGTTCCGAAGAACGCTATATAAAAATAAGGGGTTTTCATAAAATCAGTTATGGATATGAGAATGACAGTTATTAGAGGAAGTTGAGCATTCATATCCCTTATAACAGCGAATATTTGTGGTAGAATAAACTGAAATACTACAAATGATATAACTATTGCAAAGACTATAATCATTACTGGATAAGTCAGAGAAGATTTCACTTTAGCTTGTATTTTAGCCATTTTCTCCAAGGTTTTGGATAATTGCTTTAGATTCTTATCAAGTAATCCAGAAGCTTCACCAGCCTCTATCATCCCCAAAAAATAAGGACCCAAATCTTTTTCATACTTGGATAAAGCTTTTGATATACTCTTACCTTCAGAAATTCCAACATACACATCACTAATTATCTGCTTTAGCTTGGGATTTTCCGCTTGATTATAAAGTACAACCATAGTTGTTTTTAGATCTAATCCAGCTTCAGCCATAGTAGCCCATTGACTAGTTAATATAGATAGATCTTTTACAGTTATTTTTGAAAACTTTGCCGATTTTGTGGTTAAAGGTTTGATTTCTCTTACTGCAACCCTCTTTGCTTTTGAAGCCCTAGTTTGTTTTATTACATCTATAGCAGTCTCTAATATTTCTTCCTTTTCTATTCTTATTGATTCATTAGGTTTTGAAATCGTTTTCAAATCACTTTGTTGATCTACTTCCAGATCTGTATCTGGCTTTTGAAACCTACCTCTTACTCTTTTTATCCCCATACCTCTATGACGCTAATAAACTTTTATAAGCTTTAAGTTTCTGATCAAATAAATCTTTCAGTTTATTTGCTTGATTATAGTACTCTTCTTCATTTTCCCAAAGGTTATGGGGTCTAAAAAGTTCAGCGGGTAAATTTGGCACCATTGGTACTTTGAAACCGAAAACCGGATGGATATAGGAATTATTTTTGTCAATTTGACCATTTAAAGCACTTCTTATGATTGTACGAGTATATGAAAGATCTATTCTCCTAGAAAGAGGATATCTATTACCTATCCAACCTGTATTGACTAAATAAACTGTGGTATTGTATTTTTTAACATTTTGATAGAGTTTATTAGCGTATTTTATAGGATCCAGAGGTAAGAAAGGTCTACAGAAAGCTTCAGAAAACGTAGGTTCTGGATCCTTTACTCCCCTTTCTGTACCCGCTAACTTTGAAGTGTATCCTAAAAGAAAATATTCTAGAATCTGTTTATCTTCCAGAATCGAGATTGGTGGTAAAGATCCAGTTGCATCCGCTGATAAAAAGAATATAACTTCAGGTATTTCTCCCCTCAAAGTTTGCTCCATTATCTCTATGTACTTATTTGGGTAGGCTGAACGAGTGTTCTCTGTTATGCTAGCATCAGAAAAATCTATTTCTCTTGATACAGGATCATATACAACATTTTCTATTACCGTACCAAATTTATTAGTTGCTAGGTATATTTCTCTTTCTTTGTAGAAGCTAAGATTAATAACCTTAGCGTATGATCCTCCTTCAAAGTTAAATATATCATCTGATGCCCATCCGTGTTCATCATCCCCTATTAATCTCCTAGAAGAGTCAGTAGATAAAGTCGTTTTCCCTGTTCCAGATAGTCCGAAAAATAGAGCTGTACTCATAGAGTTAAGATCTCTATTAGCACCACAATGCATAGGAAGAATATCAAATTTTTCAAGATAAAAGTAATTTAGAAAAGTGAAGACCGCTTTTTTTATTTCTCCACAGTACAAGGTTCCTGCTATAAAGATAAATGGTTCTGGATGGATATCTAGAATAATAGCTACTTCACTTCTCACTCCGTCTTTTTCTCCCTCCAATTTTAAATAGGGCAAATGAAGAATATTTACCCTTCCTGCAATCCTATTGGGTTTTAACTCATGACTTCTTATAAATAGATTATTTGCAAATATTATATGATAAGGCGTTTCTGAGATAAGACATACCCTCACGGTATAATCAGGATTAGCACCAGCATATCCATCCCACTTATAAAGCTCCTTGCCCTGAATATATCCAAAAGCCTTGTTTAATATCTCCTCAAATTTATCTCTCTCTATTGGATTATTCACATCTCCCCACCATATTATGTCTTTAGTATAATCATCATAAACAATAAATTTATCCTTGGGAGACCTCCCAGTGTAAGGATAAGTATTTACAATAAGTGCTCCAGAGGATGATATTACTCCCAAGTTCTTGATTATACTATGTTCATACAATTCCGCAATACTCAAATTATCATATACTTTTTTAGCTAGTTTTTGTATTTTTTGTATCATACTTTAGTTACCTCCCTATAAACTCTATTACCTTCTGAGTCAAAGAGCATTATACTTTCTTTAGGTAGATATACTTTCACTTCGGTTTGTCTTGGAATTTTTTCTCTACTTATGGCCCTTATTATTACGTTATCTATTGTAATTGTTATAAGAAACTGAGAGCCAAGGTTGTCATAGAACAAAACTTTTCCACTAAGCGCAATAGAGTTTTCTAATTGATTATTGATACTAATCTTTTCTGGTCTTATAGCAAAAGTATACTGGCCTTCTGGAATATCAATTTCTCTTTTAAAACTTATTTTGTTGTCTATTTTTATATAATCGTTTGATACTATGCAATCGTAATAATTTATTTGTGGACTTCCTACGAATGAAGCAGTAAAGAAATTTTTGGGATTAGAGTATATTTCTTCAGGAGTTCCAAACTGCATTATCCTTCCCTTGTTCATAACTATAATGTAATCGGATAAAGTAAGTGCTTCGATCTGATCATGAGTTACAAAAACAGCAGTAGCGTTCAGATTTAACAAAATCTTCTTTATCTCCTCTCTTGCCTTTTCCCTTAGTAGTGCGTCCAAATTACTAAGAGGTTCATCAAACAAGAATATATCAGGTTCCTTAACCAAAGCTCTAGCTATAGCAACCCTTTGCCTCTGCCCACCAGATATCTGCGCAGGATATTTATTCAAAATATCACCAATATTTAAAATCTCAACTACTCTTTTAAGCTTCTCCTCTATTATTTTCTTATCCACCTTTTGTATTCTCAATCCAATTGTAATATTATCTTTCACAGTCATATGTGGATATAGAGCGTAAGTTTGAAAAACCATAGCTATATTTCTTTTTGAAGGATGTAGATTTGTAACATCCCTATTATTTATGAATATTTTTCCTTGTTGTATTTCTTCGAGTCCCGCTATACAGCGAAGGAGTGTGGTTTTACCGCATCCAGATGGCCCTAATATACTCAAAAATACCCCCTTCTCTATCTCAAAATTTATATCGTACAGAACTTGGTTCTTACCAAAAAATTTACATACCTTTTCTACTTTCAGCATCTACTATCACCACTATCGTCAGTTTTATACATTTAGTATCTCCTTATTTTTTTCTTCGGTATATTTGTCAATTTTGTCCATATATTCTTTGGTTATTTTGTCTATTTCTTTTTGGTATCTTGTAGATTCGTCTTCGGAGATAAGCTTTTGTTTTTTGGCTAGATCCTTAATCTTTTCAATTGCATCCCTTCTAGCATTCCTTATTGATTGCTTTACCTCTTCAGATTTTTGACTTACAAACTTTGTTAATTGCTTTCTATTTTCTTCGGTTAATCTCGGAATAAGTATTCTTATTAGATTTCCTTCTATTTGAGGTGTTAAGGAAAGATTTGCTCTTTGTATTGCCTTTTCTATTGCGGATATAGCTGATCTATCGAAAGGCTGTATAACAAGCATTCTTGTATCTGGTACGGATATTGATGCTATACTCTTGAGAGAGACTGTACTACCATGATACTCAACTTTTAGGTCTTCAACGAGTGAAGGTGAAGCTCTACCAGTTCTCATAGATCTTAACTCTTTTACATAGTAATTTATCGCATCATCCATCTGCTTTTTCATGGTATTTAGTATTTGTTTGGGATCAACTTCCATACTCTCTACCTCCCTACTTATCATTTACTCATCCTTCTCATATACCGACACCATAAACCTATTTAAATCAACATAACTATAAAAAACCTCTAGCATATCATTCAATTTTATCTTTTGAATCTTACCAATATACTCGTACGCTTCAAGATAACTCTTAAATAGTTCATTAGACCCTATAAGCATACCTTGATTTGCAGAAGTTTCAAAATTCCAAAAAGCAGAACTCTCAAAATTTTCCTTGCATATTTCAAAATAATCTAACTCTATATAACTTTTTAGATCCTTAACTATCTTACAAAACTCCTGAACTACTCTTTCGACATTTTTTGACTCAGTAACCGCAGTAAGGTATATAATCCCCGGCAGTTTATTTGTCGAATACATGTCAAAATTAACAGCATCAACTATCTTCAAATCATTCTTGATTACCCTATTTAGAATGCTATATGAAGAACCACCCAAAATATAACTTGCCAAAGATATAAAATATGCTTTTTCTATGTTTTTGTATTGTTCCTCTAATGTGGGTGAAACAAAACTTATCATTAAGTAAGTCTTATTAACATTTCCCTTTAAGTTCAATCTATCATAACAAATTTCTTCGTCCTTATAGTCATAATTTAATACACTTTGTTCCGAATTGTAAACATTTTCTGGTAATTTTTTGAACAGTTCTTCAAAAGAGTTATATACTTTAGTTGGATCTTCATCAGTTACTACAACAAAAAATGAGTTTTTCGGATTTTTATACTGTGAGTAAAAGCAGTTTACGTGGTTCAGAGTAATATTTTTCAACGTATGAGTATAACCAATTATCGGATGTCTCATTGGGTTATTTTTATACATTTTTTTGAGGGTTTCCTCAAACAAAACAGTAACAGGATCATCATCCCTCATCTCTATCTCATGAAAAATAATATTTCTTTCTGAATCCAAATCATTTTGCCTAAATAGTGGATTTATAATCATATCCCAGAGTATATCCAACGCTTTGTACAAGTTTTCTGAAGGAAGATTTATGTAGTAAGCAGTCTGATCATAAGAAGTATATGCATTGGTATATCCACCAAGGCTATTTATTAACTTAGAAATATCCTGGGGATACTTGCTTGAACCTCTAAAAATACAGTGTTCTATTAAATGAGCTATACCCTTTTCATCTTCATTCTCATATATAGATCCTACCCTTGTAAAAAATGCTATAAAACTTATAGGATTATTTACCTTTTTGTATATAACTTTGAATGGGAAATCAAAACAAATAGTATCTTTTTTTTGCTTCTCTATGAATTCTTTTATTATTTTCGTTTTGTACATAGCCATAATGCTTATTTAATCAGATAAAAGATTTTTTACAAATTCAGTTGGATTAAACGGCTGGATATCTTCAATTTTTTCACCGAATGTGATAAATTTTATAGGTATTCCGAGAGTTGAAGTTATGGAAAATATGAATCCCGCTTTAAAAGAAGTATCGATTTTAGTTACAGCTACTGATGTTAAGGATATAACATCTGCAAATACCTTAGTCTGCTGTATACTGTTCTGACCATAGGTCGCATCTAGAATTAGTATCTTTTCCTGTGGTAGTTCTAGATGATGTTTTTTTATAACTCTTTCTACTTTTTGCAATTCTTGCATTAAATTGGTTTTATTATGCATTCTTCCGGCCGTATCAATTATTGCTACGTTGATGTTTTTTGATATTGCACTTGAAATAGTATCGTAGGCAACTGCTGCACTATCCGCCCCCATACCCTGCTTAACTATTGGAATAGATAACTTTTCAGCCCAAAAAGAAAGCTGCTCTATTGCAGCCGCTCTATACGTATCACCAGCACCCAAAATAACACTTAACCCCTTTGATTTATAGTAATTTGCCAACTTAGCTATAAACGATGTCTTACCTGTACCATTAACACCAACTACCATAATAACCAACGGATAACCTTCTAAATGATTCTTTAAAGGATAATGCTTATCATCGTATGTATAAGGTATACTTAGCAAAGATACTAATTCTTTCTCTATTTCCTCCCATACCTTACTTCTATCCTTCTTTTTGGTTATGTTTTGTAAAGTATTGACTATATGCCTGGATAAATTAACTCCTACATCAGCAACTATAAGCTTTGATTCCAAGTTTTCCCAAAATTCAGGAGTTATTTCTTCTACATTTTTACCCTTTATTAGTTCTCTTACGTCAGTAAAAAGTATTTCCTTTGTTTTTCTTAATCCTTCTTTGATTCTATCAATTATACTCATACAAACACCTCTTTTATACTTTGCTTACTTTTCAAGTAGCATGTATAGAGCTACAATAACAAGAAAGATAGCAAAAGCTTTTTTTAATATGTAAGAATCAATTAAGATAGCCCAAGTAGATCCTATATACGCACCTATAGGGAAAGACAAAATTAGAGCTATTGCATACTGAAGATTTACAAATCCGTTTTTATAGTAGTTAATAAAGGCAGCAAGAACAACAGGTATAACCAGTAGTGCTAATGATGTACCTTGAGCAGTTTTTTGATCTAATCCTACAAGAAGAGTCAAAGCTGGTATAATTAGTATTCCTCCCCCTATCCCCAAAAGTCCACTAAGAATACCTGCAAACAAACCTATTAGTGCCACTATTAACAAATTCATTTTATCTTCCTGTTACTGCTTTTTGACACATGCATTTCAACTATCTTCTGTCTTGCTATCTTTAATCTATTAGCAACAACAAAGAACATATTTTTATATATTAATGTTTCTATTTCTTTATTTTGATCCATGATTTGCTGTACTTTGGATGTATTAAAGGATATAGTGATAGTTTCCTTTATGGTTTGTGCAGAAAAACTCCAAGTATAAGGAGGTACTAACCAGGACCAACCCACAATCTCTCCAGGTCCCAAAAACTGTAATGAAATATCCATAGATTTTATCTCAACTAACCCACTTACTATGATAAAGAATTTCTCAGCCCAAAAACCCTCTTCTATTAATCTGTAGTTCCTAGGGTAAGTCTCTAAATTACAGCTATCTAAAATACTTTGTATGTGCTCTGCTTTCCAGTTATGAAAAAAACTATGGTTTTTAAGATAATCTTCAATCATTTCTTAGCTTCTTTTTTACTGACCATATCGTGTCTACCCCAAATATCGAGATAGTAGATATAATAGCTCTGTCTATTTATGTTATCATAGAATACTAAAGAACAAAAAGCCCCTTTCTTGTAAGGAGCAAAGTATACTTCCTTGAGTTTATTAAAATTACTATCCTGTTTCATTAAAAATCCTCCAAAAATCTGCTCTCCATTTGATAAGTCGTATATTTTCCAATGTATGTTATCAGACCTTCTATAGATTACAAACATTCCTATGTTAGTGGTGTATGCCCAGAATTCAAAAACCTTTTTACTAACCGTTATCCTATTTTCTTGCCAATTCTCTTGCAAATTCCATAGTATCAATTGCTGGTCTTGATAGGTGTTATCTATGTACATTTTCAAGTTAGTTGATATTCCCTGATATTCGTAGTTAATTTCTAGGGGTTGATTTAAGTTGCCATATGATGCTTTTGTGTATTCCAGTGTTTTGTGAATCTTTTGATATTCTTGTTCTATGCTCGCAATTGCAACAGTTAACAAAAGAACTGAAAACCAAACTATTTTGATAAATCCAATTATTTTTCTAAACAGATACATTAGTAACTTCCACCATCCATTTAAGATATTCTACATTTCCAGATTTTATGTTCCATGAGATTATTTCTGGTACGGTGTAGGGGTGATATTTTTTTACAGTTTCCTCAAGTTTTTCTAGATTTTCTTCAATAGTTTTTATGATCAAAAGTACTTCATTACTTTCCTCAACTTTACCCTGCCAGGTGTAGATTGATTTTATGCTAGGTACGATATTTATGCAAGCTGCAATCTTGTTGTTGACCAATATTCTAGCTATATTTTCTGCATCACTCATCGTCGGACATGTGATATATAAAACTCTGAAGAAAGTATTATCTAGATTCTTCATAGTTTACCTCCTTTTTTGGTTTATTTAGTTAAGTTTATTTAGTTAAGTTTATTTAGTTAAAACGTAGATTATTTAGGAAGAATATTAGAGAGATTTTTATAAGCGTATTTAGGGATTTCTACGTATAGCTTTTGTCTTCTTTTGGTTGCTTTACTCTTTTTTCTTCTTAGATGCCCACAACCTGTGTTAGTTTGTTTATGAAGAATTTTTCCTGTGGCCGTTATTTTTAATCTTTTAGCTAGAGATTTCTTCGTTTTTAGCTTTACTTTTTTTGATTTTTTAGCCATTGATTGTTACCTCCCATCTCTTTTGTATTTCTATAGCTATTTAGGTATTTCCTTTTGGTGGATATTTTTATAATTCGATTGGTCTCGTTTTAAGCCAATAAATAGGATGGTCAACATTAACTTGTAAACTACCTCCTGGTGAGGAAATAATTATTTTTCTTGCTTTCAAACGGTAATACTTTCTATATACATAAGCACAAGCTATCGTTCCACTACCACAGGAAGCAGTAAAGCCAACTCCCCTTTCAAAAGTATACATATACTTTTCCCGTAAACTAAAAACATGTACGTTCTTAGAAAAATTTACAAACTCATATATCTGCTTACATAAATCCAACATATCATCTTCTTTATTTAAAATGAAGCAAATACAATGTGGATTAGGAACATTAAGCTCATAAATTGGATAATTACGGTAAAACCACTTTTTAACCTTTGTTTGTCTTAAATTAAACCCCACAAAAACAAAGTTCCTTATAACCTTTGCATAGTATTCTCTATCTTTAAAGTAGCTGTTTACAAAAATCTGATTTTTAATCTTTGCATACTTGTAGATGAACATAGCTAAACATCCCAAACCATTCCCAGATACCTCAGCCCTAGTACCATCACGATTGTATAAATCAAAAAATATCCTGTCTTCTTCTACCCTATCTACAAAAATAATCCCATCTAAATCACTGTACCTTTCTATTAAACTCAAATCTTTATTCTCCTGAAATACAATAGCAAATTTGTTCTGGTTTGAATGAAAAATTCTTATCATGTTATAGTTTTATTGCAAAAGGGTTAAAATTAGTGTTATAGTCATAATAGTCGATTTGTTCTATTTGCTTAACTTTTTGTATCACGATGACAGTGATGGGACTGAGAATAATTTCCACAGCTACTTTGTAAAAATAGCCGGTAAATATATAATTAATCAGGCTAGAAAAGTCGATAACAAATACAAAAGCGAGTATACAAAAAATGGATGTATCAACCAACTGTCCAGCTAAGGTAGATAGAACCACTCTATTCCATAAGTATCGAGATTTATACCTTATCTTCATTTTAGCCATAATTAAAGAGTTTAAAAATTCTCCAAAAAAATAAGCTACTATACCTGCAATAGCTATTCTAGGACTTATCCCCAGCACTTTCTCAAAATTTTCCTGCCCAATTTGCCTATCCCAACTCCCTTCAGGAGGTAAGTACAAAACAAAATATAGAACCAAATTAAACAAAATCAAAATACCAAATCCCAACCAAATAACTTTCCTGGCTTTGGAATAACCATAAACCTCCGTGAATATATCCGCTAGTATGTAACAAAGTGGAAAAACCAAAGCACCACCATCAAATACTAACCTAACACCTAAAATATCTATCTCGAAAACCTTTATTGTTACAACATTCGATATGACTAATATACCTACAAAAAAACCAACTAACAGATCATACAATTTCATTTATTTGAAATTTATTCTGATATTCGAATAGGTTTTACCACCAACATTTCCGAATATAAAGAGAATTTTAACAGGTTTGCCGGGGGTTTTTTGTAATGATCTTATTCCAAACTTTACTTCATCAGTAACAGTTGCACCTGGAGGAATTGGTTTAAAAAGATTAGAAAATGAACCCTGAGAGAAATTCAGTACATTTCCTTGATCATCATAGATTAGTATATCATTAAGTCCCACTCCATGTGGACTAACAGGATTGGGTAATAAATTTGCAACCTCTATTCTAACACTATATCCTTCGCCCCTACCATAAAAAGGATTAACCGTTTTTTGAGGTGCAGATACTCTTATCCTTAAAGCATTATTACTTACCCACTCACCTTCTACACCTTCTACACCTTCAAGTTGATATCTCCCACCCGTTGGAACAAACTGAACAGATATACTGTTAGAACTCTTGGTAACATTTGCACCAGCTTTTTGAAGTTCATCTACTGAAATATACACTTTATTATCCTTTACTATGTAATCACTTATCTGCTTGCCATTTATATAAACAGTATAATAGCTAGCAAATACACTAACTACCATTATGCAAAGGCAGAGTATGGCTACAACAAAGTAAATTGTTTTATTTTTTTTCATACTTGTCACCCCTCTTTGTAATTGATATTTTATTCTACTATTTTTCCCAAACCCCTTGTTTTTTGATAACTACGAATACTGTTTTTAAAAGAATAACTAAGTCTAGTAAAAGAGAATATTTTTTAATGTAAACGAGGTCGTAGTATATTCTCTTTTCCCAGGGTATAGTGTTTCTTCCGTTTATTTGAGCTAAACCCGTTAAACCGGGCTTAAGTAAAGTTCTTTGCTTTTGAATAGCTGTTAGGTTTTGATACTGTTGCTCTAAGTTTGGTCTAGGCCCCACTAAGCTCATTTGACCAAGCAAAACATTAAAAAGTTGAGGTAACTCATCTAGTGAAGTCTCCCTTAGAAATTTTCCTACTCTGGTTATTCTAGGATCATCCTTGTATGTATGTATATCCTTATTCTCTTGCTTAACTTTAAAAGTTCTAAATTTTAGCATTTTAAAAATTTTTCCGTTAAGTCCCACTCTGTCTTGTATAAAAAACACAGGCCAACCATCATCTAAATAGATAACTACACAAATAACAATAAATGCAGGTAAAAGAAATAAAATCAGAATAGCCGCTAGTATCTTATCAAGCAAGTACTTTATGATAATCTGAAATTTCTGAAAACTAGATAGTTTGATGTTTTCGAATTCATGCCACGGTATGTCTAATTGATTATTTTCCATATTTGATTTAATTATTTTTCTTACTTGTCAGATGTTGGCAAGGTAAAATAGAAGGTTGTTCCCTTAGATAGTTCACTTTCAAACCATATATTTCCACCCATAGTCTCTACCAAGTACTTGACAATAACTAGCCCTAATCCTGTTCCTTGAGCAACGTTCATCGATACTGAAGTTCTATAGAATTTCTCGAATATGTGGGGCTTATCTTTATCAGGTATACCTATTCCGGTATCTGAAACATATACCAGCATGCAATCGTTTTTTGGCTCTATTCCTATGGTTATTTCTCCACCAAAGGGAGTATACTTTATTGCATTATCAACCAGATTAAGTACTACTTGCTCTAGTTTTTCTTCATCCGCATAAACTATGTACTCTTTTTCATCACTATAATTCCTTGTTATGGTAAGTTCTGCTTGTACTATACGTGGATAGACCAATTCTATAACATTTTCGATAACTTCTTTAACATCAAGTCTTGTTTTCTTAAAGTGCATCTTAGCAGATTCTATTCTTGATATATCGAGTATAGCATTGACCAATTTATTAAGCCTATTAGCTTCGTTGTATATTATCTGTGCAAATTTATTTATTTCTTCTTTTGAAAGATCTTCTTGAAGGATAATTTCTGCAAATCCCTTTATGGAAGTTAATGGAGTTCTTAGTTCATGGGAAACCATAGATATTACTTTTTCACTTATCTCATCAAATTTCTGTCGTAAGTAAGCCTCAGCAAAGGAATCAAAAATTATACTCCTTATACTCTTGTTCTCGTCATACTTTATCAAAGCATAACCATACGATATTCCATCTAAAATGTATTTTATCTTTTCAAACTCTATTTTCTCTTTAAGTATAGCAGACTTTATTTCGGATATAATCCTTATCGCAGCCATTTTGATATTGTATATATCCAGCTTCTTCTTATATCTCGGTTTTGAAGATAAGAGAATTATTAACTGATCATCCCTATAGTCATTTGTCAAAACCATATCCTCTTGTCTAAATATTTTCCCTTTTGAGTTAACTAAGACTTTAGCTATATCCTGAAATATCTGATCATATAGTTCTTTTCCATAAGCTTGTTTGAATTCCGTAGAATTAGATATCTCCAGGGTTATTAAACCCATTATCTGTAATTCTTGTAGCTTATGATTGATATAGTCAGAAATTGCGAAAATTGGTTTAAGATCTAGAGACTTTAACTCCATCAAGGATATGTTCTAGCTCATTTTCTTCTAGATAGTACTCCACAAAAACAGTAGGCTTGTTGATCTTCATTAGTTTAGTTATATCGAATGGGGTAGCTATGATAACTGCATCAGCTGGAATTTGATTTATGATGTACTCTAACTCCCTTATCTGTTCTGGGAAATATCCCACAGCAGGTAGTACCTCTCTTACTTGAGAGTATTTTTCGTAAGCCTGTTTTATAGAGCCCACAGCATATGCATATGGACTTATTATTTGGCAGTTATATTTTTTAGCAACGATATATCCCGCTCCATACGACATTTCTCCATGCGTTAAAGTAGGTCCATCTTCCACAACTACAACCTTCTTATTTTGTATAACTTCTGGATTATCTACCTTTACTGGTGATTTTGCTTTTATTATTTTGGCACCAGGATTAATTTTACTTATGTTCTGTTCAAGAATAGCTACATTTTGTGGATCAGCAGTATCTACTTTATTTATGATAGCTATGTTGCACATTCTAGCATTTACCTCGCCAGGAAAATAGGTTAATTCATGATTTGGGCGATGAGGATCAAAAACAGTTATCCATAGTGTAGGATAGAAAAATGGGAAATCATTGTTTCCTCCATCCCAAACTATAACATCAGCCTCTTTTTCAGCTTCTTGCAAAATCTTTTCATAATCTACCCCAGCATAAACTATATGTCCTTCCTTTATATGAGGCAAATACTCCTCTCCCTCTTCTATCGTGCAATTATTTTTTATTATGTCTTCCGGAGTTTCAAATCTTTGTACTATCTGTTTAGACAGGTCACCATAAGGCATAGGGTGTCTTACTACAACTACCTTGTAACCTTTTTGTTTAAGTATTTTAGCAACTTTTCTAGAAGTTTGACTCTTTCCACATCCGGTTCTAACAGCTGTTACAGCAACCACTGGCTTTTGAGAGTAAAGGAAAGTATCTTTAGGAGAAAGTAACCTAAAACTAGCACCGGCTTTCAGCGAAATACTCGCTAAATTCATTACATGTACATGACTAACATCTGAGTATGAAAAGACAACTTCATCAACAGAGTATTGCTTTATTAACTTCTCCAACTTTTCTTCAGGATAGATAGGTATTCCATCAGGATAGTTTGGTCCCGCTAGACAAGATGGATACGTACGATTCTCTATAGAAGGTATCTGGGTTGCAGTAAATGCAACAACTTCATAGTCTGGATTATTCCTGTAGTAAACGTTGAAGTTATGAAAATCTCTTCCACCGGCGCCTAGTATTATCACCTTTTTCATATTCCTTCACCCTGAGTATAGTTTTCTACTCCAAAAACTTATAACCTGTTTTTTTCAAAAACATAGAAAAGAACACCTGCTGCAATCGTTAAAAGGAGAATTATTAGGAAGGGGGAAGTATTAGCAACTTGGTAAATAGTTAATTTTCCGAAGTTACCCAAATCAATCAGTGGTTTAACGTAAGGATATAGATTAATGAAAAGAGCCGATCCTATAATCATTCCTATTACGGCAAAGATAGCGTGGATTCTACCTTCAGCTATAGCAGCAACTGCTGTTCCTGGACAGTATCCAGTAAGTGCCCAACCCAAACCAAACAATATCCCTCCAAAAACTATTGCACCCAATGCTAAAGGCTTAAGATGCAAACTTATCAATCCAAGTTGATTCAATAAGTTAATACCAATAGCTCCAACTATAGCGGCAGAAAACATAAACTTAATAATTGTCATATCTTTAAAAAGCACCGCAGCTACCTGCTTTTCATACCTTATTACGCCCGCTAAAGTTAGTATAGTACCAAAAATTATCCCTGCAACCAATCCCACAAGCATTTCCATACCTATCACCTCCTGTAAATAATGTTGGCAAATAAAATAGCAGAAGAAAAGAAAACAATAACAGCAATAAGTGATCCAAGAGAAAGTTGCATCATCCCACTTAATCCATGCCCACTAGGACAACCATCTGCTAACCTTGCTCCAAAACCAACAAATATACCTCCAAGTAAGGCTAAAATAGCTCTTAGTGTAAAATTACTACCAAATTTATCCATAAATATTGGAGGCACTAGCTCTAATTTAAAACTCCTATTCAATAACGATGTTATCAGTGCTCCTATAAATATTCCAAGAACAAACATCATTTGCCAATCTACTTTTAAGTTCAGCTTATTAAAATACTCATTGCTTATGTTTGGTGTAATAGTTTTTTGTATAGCTGCAGCTATTTTTGCGAAAGTTGTAGATGTACCGAAAAATTTAGTATCTCCAATTAGCATTGTCGTAAGGTAAACAACGGCTATGGCCAATAAGCCAACTAGTACTCCTCCAATATATGGATTAAGCCTTGTTTCTTTCATATTATTCACCTCCAACATCATAAATATTTTTCAATTATTTTTGATACCGATGATATTTTTTGTTTTAGATGATTTAGAGCAAACATTTCAGAATCGAGATTATCTGAAAGATTAACACAGCAGTTATTTTCAATTATTTTAGCAAGTATATTGGTAAATGTTTTATGTATAGCTTGTCTTACGGATGCTAATTGATGAACAACTAACTCACAACTTTCTTCCCTTTCAATCATGTTTATTATTGCTCTTATTTGTCCTTCTATTTTGAGTAATCTAGAAACTAACTCTCTTTTGTCAGCTTTATCCATTATTTTTAGTTCACTTCCTGTCATTGTTACTCGCCTCCCCTAGATTCATAGTTTAACAAAGACTCCTAAGAAAAGGATGACAATATAAGCTACAATTCCGACAAAAGTTGCTCCAATAAATCCCACAATAAAAGGTTTTATCCCCATTCCTTTAAACACATGAAATTCCGTATTAAGTCCCACAGCAGCCATAGCTGTACCTAAAAGATATTTTGATCCCCAAACCTCTCCTAGAGTGTTTATTAGGTTTTTCCAACTATTATAGTCAAATACTCCTAAGGCTAAATATCCATTAGCCAAATTCATATCACCTATAGATCTTACCAAAGCCATAGCAATAAACCCAAGGATAAACATAGGTATTATCTTGAATAAGTTAACTTTACCCTGTTCAGAAGAAGAACTTCTTAAGTAAAGAAAGGCTAGTAAAGGCACTACAATTGCAAGAAAGAGATTTCTAGTTAATTTGGTAACGGTAGCTGTTTTGAAAACAGTATCGTCATTGTAAACTTCTTTGTATGTTAAAGCAGCACCAACTACTTGAGAAGTTTCATGAATAGCAGTACCTATAAATAAACCTATCTGCTCGGAGGTAGTAAATAAAAATTTAGCCAGATATGGATACAAAAACATAGCGAGTAAACCAAAAATTGTCACGTTTGCAACTGAGTACGCTATTTCCTTATTTTCTGCCTTTATAGCAGGTGAAACAGAAACTATAGCAGTAACTCCACATATACTCGTACCTGCTGCTATCAATGTACCTAACTTCTCAGGTAACCTCATCATCTTATTTACCAAATAAATGAATATCAACGCAGAAAATATTACTATGAGCACTATAGGTATTCCCCAAGCACCTAACTTGAATACTTCACTTACACTCAGCTTTATACCAACCAATATAATTCCAAGCCGGAGAATCTTAGTTAGAGAAAATTCTATTCCCTTTTTAAATATATCTGGTAGCTTAATAGTATTTGCCACGATTATTCCAAGAATAATAGCAACAAGTACTGAAGATATGGGACTGCTTTTTCCTGTTGGATCTATTCCTTGGATTTTTAGAATCATTTTTCCTAAGTGATCAGCTATTGGTATAGACAACAGCATAAGTATCACAGACAAAATTACCCCTGGTATAATACTCATACTAATCATCCCCCTTGTTGTAGGGTAAGTTTATATGAATATGGTCATAGCAGAGTTTAGTGCATGGGATAAGAAGTAAGCAACCCCTCCAGATTCCACTCCTTCAATTAATTCCTCATCTTGTATTCCTAGTACATCTTTTGACATTTCACAAGCTATGAACTTGACTCCTATCTCCTTGGCCATTTTCATTAATTCTTCTAAAGTGCTAACATTTTTTTCTCTCATCATATTTCTAAGCATAGTAGCACCAATCCCAAAGAAATTCATTTTAGATACAGGTAACTGTGAAGAGGAGGAGGGGTTAAGAAGAGAGAACATAACTTGGTGCCATTTTTTGTTGTTTAATTTTCGCTTAGCTTTTATAGCGTTTATCCCCCAGAATGTAAAGAATACACTTACTTGTTTACCAAAAGCGGCAGCACCAGTTGCTATTATCATTGAAGCCAGCACTCTATCCAAATCACCTGAAAAAACTACTATGGCAACCTTATCTTTCTGTTCAATAATGCTAGATAGTTCTGATCTGAGTTGATTTATTTGCTGTTGTAAAGTATCTATTTGACTCTTTAAATCCTGTATGCTATCTTTTGTAATTTCTGGAGTCATAAAGATTCCCTCCTACTTTTTCTTAATGTAGTGGACATAGATTTCTTTTCCATCCTGATCTTTTTCTGTTGCTTGATGTACAAGCTCTATGGATTTATCTACGTTAGCCCATCCTTGGAAATCTTTTAAAGATCCTTTGTCAGTAGCTATAACTTTGATTACCATTCCACTTGAAACTTTATTAACTTCTTGTTTAGCTTTGACAAGGGGCATAGGACAAGAAAGCCCCTTGACGTCTAGCAATAAATTATAGCTCAAGTTTCCTTGACTCATCGAAATACACCTCCTTTAGATTTTATGATTTATAAGCCTGGGAAAGAGCACATACGTTTTTACCAGTTTCTAACTCTTCTGCTCTTTCCTCGTCAACTTCTATGAGCTCTATGTTGACTCTCTTGATTTCAACGTATTCAGGTGGGAAGGTTGGTAAGCTAGATAGCATGTATTTTACAAATTCTTCTTTTCCTTTAGTTATTAACAAGTTTAGTGCTTCATTCGATTTTTTGAGATTTCCAAGTGTTTCAATAAATAATCCTTGTTCGTTAGCTTCGGATATTTTACTAAAGTGTGCAGGTAAAACAATTGTATCATCTGGAAGTTTTGTAAGTCTTGAAAGTGATTCAGCTTGCATTGGAGCCCAGGTTTCCCCTCTACCACCAAGGTCAGGTCTTGCAACGGATACGATGAATATCGTATCTCCTGTAAACAGGTATTTATCGTTTACCAAGTACACCAAGTTACCTAAAGTATGCCCTGGTACATGAATTACTTTGATTTTTGCAGATCCCAGTTCAAGTACATCCCCTTCTTTTAGGAAAGAGAATTGAACTTTACCAATCATAACATCAACTGGATGGATAGCATCATATGGATGGAAGTAGTAAGGCACGTTTAGCATTCTAGAAAGTTTTGGTCCACCACTTATGTGGTCAGCATGAATGTGAGTGTCTAGGATAAACTTTATTTTGGCTCCTTTTTGGTTTATGAAGTCTATGTATTTTTCGACGTGTCTTAATGGATCTATTATGGTTGCTTCGTTGTTAGATATGATTACCCAACTGAGATCTCCTCTAGAAATTCTGCTTATTTGGTATATGGATAGTTCTGGTGATTCTATAACGGTTTTGTAGTCGTAGTAGTTAAACCAGTTTTGCATACCTCCTTCGAGATTGTAGGCTTTGTATCCTAGTTTTGTGAGGTTATTGACAAAGAGTTGAGAGGTTCCACCTTTGTCACATACGACATAAAGTTCTTCATTCTTAGAGAACATGTTTGGGAAGTTGTTTTGGATGTATTTAGTCATATCTGCGTCTATATCTCCTGTTTCGAGCATTTGTGCATAGTAGATATTGAATATTGAGAAGTTTTGTTTACCTTCTATTTTGTGGGTTTTGAATTTTTCTGGGCTTCTAAGGTCTATTAGAGTTATTTTTTGGTCTTTTTGCATTTTTTCGTATAGTTCTTGAGGGGTTATTGTTTGTGTCATGTTATTCACCTCCTGTTTTCTATACCCCTTACCCTTATACCCATACCCCTATACCCTTTACCCTTCCCACTATAATATTATACCCAAAACTAGAACATCCTCCTACCTAAAATAACCTATAAACATTGATTTTTGTCAATAAAAATATCGAAAACCTAAATCTTATCCAGCTTGCTTTTTAACAACAAAATCAACATGAATTTTTTTGTTTATCTTAGCACCATAAGCCATAACAATAGCCTTAATAGAAGTCAATAACATCTTGTTCCTGTTTAAAAAATTAAAATCGTTCTTGGAAACATAAGCTTTTAAATAAACATTCTTAGAATCTTCTTTCCCAGTTACATGAAATTCCGAAAGAAGTAAAGACAACAAGTAACTGAGTATTTGCTCCGCATTTGATACTTTACTTAGCATATCTATCACCTTCCGACGTACACCGGATAAGCAGAGGATATTTCTTTAACTTTATCTGAAACGTACTCCTTTTTCGAAGGATCCTTGAGTATTGTAGAAATTAGTTTGGCTACTTCGATCACCTCGTTTTCTTTGAACCCTCTGGTGGTTATTGATGGAGTTCCTATCCTTATTCCACTAGTTATTCTCGGGGGTTGGGGATCATATGGAATTACGTTTTTATTTACATATATCCCCACCTGATTTAGAAGTTCTTCAGCTTCTTTACCTGTAAGACCAGTATTTCTTAAGTCAACTAAAAACATATGACAATCAGTTCCTTGAGAAACTATCCTAAAACCTTCCTCTTGTAAAGTTTTTGCAAATACTTTAGCATTAGAAACAACTTGTTTTTGATACTCTACAAATTCTGGAGTTTGAGCTAATTTAAAAGCGACAGCTTTAGCAGCTATCACATGCATTAAGGGTCCACCCTGAACACCAGGAAAAACCGATTTATCTATATCTTTTGAGTACTCTTTTTTGCAGAGTATAATTCCTCCCCTGGGTCCTCTAAGAGTTTTGTGGGTAGTAGAAGTTACAAAATCTGCATAAGGTACAGGAGAAGGATAAACCCCAGCTGCAATTAACCCCGAATAATGAGCCATATCAAATAAAAAATAACAGCTCACTTCTTTAGCTATTTCAGCAAAGATTTTTGAATCTATAACTCTTGAGTAACTTGAGGCACCTGCTAGGATCATTTTTGGCCTGTATTTTAAAGCCAAGTCCCTCACCTGATCATAATCTATTAACTCATCTTTTCTCGAAACACCATAATGTATCACATTGTAGATTTGTCCCGAGAAATTAACAGGGCTACCATGGGTTAAATGTCCTCCACAGCTCAAGTCCATTGTAAGAATAGTATCCCCTGGTTTGAGAAAGGCAAAAAATACTGCCATATTGGCCTGCGCTCCTGAATGAGGCTGAACATTAGCATGCTCAGCTTTATATAAACTCTTCAATCTTTCAATCGCTATGCTTTCTATTTGATCTATGTATTGACAACCAGAATAATATCTTTTACCAGGATAACCCTCTGCATATTTATTTGAAAGAGCTGTTCCCATTGCTTGTAGTACAGCTTTAAAAGCATAGTTTTCCGAAGCAATTAAATTTATTCCCTCAGATTGTCTTTTAGTTTCTTTTTCGATCAAACTAAATATTTCTGGATCTATTTCTTGAAGGTCAGAATTTATTTCAGAAAATCTTATCAAGCAAAACACCTCCCAATTTTGACCTATAAATGTCTATAATTTCCCTTGACTTTTGGAAACTAATTTGTATTATTTCAGATAAAAGTTCAGGATTCATAAAATCTTTTTCAGAAGAGAATTGCAGTTCGGATATTTTGTTGTCTGCGGTTACGACAATATTAAGATCAACATCTGCTGAACTATCCTCAATATAGTTTGGATCAAGAAGAATTTGCCCATCTTGAATAACAAAACTCATAGCAGCTATGACACTTTTTAGCGGTATACATTCAATTGCTCCCTGTTGCAGGAGTTTGTTAAAAGCCACTAAGAGAGCTACAAAACCGGTATTAATACAAGCTATTCTTGTTCCTCCATCAGCCTGTAAAACATCACAATCAACTATGAGCTGGTATTTGGGGAATTTGTATAGGTCGAATGCACTTCTGAGAACCCTAGATACTATTCTTCTTATTTCCTGCGCTCTGGCATTTACAATGTTAGGGTTTCTTGTTATGGTAGATGCTGGTAACATACGATATTCAGCAGTAATCCATCCATGCCCTAATCCTTTGCAAAAATCAGGTAGCGCGTCTGTTAAAGTTACGCTTACCAAAACAACAGTATCACCAAGAACTCCCTTTACACAAGAAAAAGGTATTTTTAGATAGTCAACATGAAAATCCATTTTTCTAAATTCTAGGTTCTGTCTACCATCTATTCTCATTTTCATCTTCCTCTCTGAAAATATCATCTTCTAGGTTTAGGTATTCTGTCGTGTTAGTTTCATCAATATTTTCTTCAGGAATATTCTCTTCAGATGGTTGATCTAGAGATAATTGTTCTAGTTCTAAATCCTGATCGTCGAGATCCATTATAACGGTTTCACGATAGGTTTCTGTTTTTTTTATGTTTTGAGGCATAAATTCTTCTAATGATTCTTCTTTTTGGACTTCAAAATTGATGTATGAAAAATCATCAAAGGATACGTCATAGTCTTCAAGCTCGGAAGTATATCCGATAAAAGGAGTCTCTGCCTCTTCTCTAACTATTCCGATATTTTTCTTCAGTACTATTATGTACTCGGATTTTCCGAATTTGTTTTCTTCTATATAGACGATTTTGGATGTTTCTTTTTCCTGAGTCTTAGTGTTTTTGAAAAGGATTTTAGAGGGTACAAAACCTGCTTTTCCTTCCCAACTCCACCAGTCTATACTTTCAAAGTTAAAAGGGAGAAAAGGTACAATTGGATCGTATACAACCAAATTATCCTCTATCTTTTTTGCATATAGGAATATGCCGTCTTTTTGTATTATGTACGATTCCTTTTTTATTTCCTCATCTTCTACGTAGTATGAAAATATGTATATTGCCTTATCCGAGAAGGGTATTTTCTCGGTTATAACTACTTTGGTTATCAGGTAATCGTTACTAAATTTTTCAGATGTTTTATATATCCAGGTGTTTTTTATGTTTAGTGGAAAATAAAGCCAGAAACTCATTTATATTATTCAGTATTTACTTCTATGACGTTTATCTTGAGGGGATCATTCTTGGTTACTTGGAATTTTATTTGTCCGTCCTGTACATAAGCTTTTATTTCTGCTTCTTCGAACACGTTGTTTTTCAACATCTCTTCAGCTAAGTTTTCCTCTATTAGGGTTGTTATACTTCTTCTTAGTGGCCTAGCTCCAAAACTGGGGTTATATCCATGTTTTACTATTAGTTCTCTTACCTGATCATCTATTTCTAGTTTTATCTTTCTGGAAGCTAGTTCTTTTTGAACTGGTTTTAATAGAATATCTACGATTGCTTTGAGTTCGTTTAATCCTAGTGGTCTAAAGACTAGAATTTCGTCTATTCTATTGAGTAGTTCAGGTCGGAAAAGTTTTTTAACCTCTTCCATTACTTTTGCTTTCATTTTATTGTAAACTTTGTCAGGATCTTCTTCCTTTTTCTCTGTTCTTAATCCTAGTTCTCTAGTGGTTACTGTTTCATGTGTACCTACGTTTGAGGTCATGATTATAATGGTATTTTTAAAGTCAACAGTTCTGCCTTGGCTATCAGTAAGTCTACCATCTTCAAATATTTGAAGGAGTATGTTAAAAACATCTGGGTGAGCCTTTTCTATTTCATCGAATAGGACTACGGAGAAGGGTCTTCTTCTGACTCTTTCGGTTAGTTGTCCTCCTTCTTCGTACCCCACGTATCCTGGTGGTGCTCCTATAAGTCTGGTAACAGAGAATTTTTCCATATATTCTGACATATCTATTCTGATTAAAGCTTCTTCTGTTCCGAAGAGGAACTCAGCTAGGGCTTTAGCTGTTTCTGTTTTACCTACGCCGGTTGGTCCAAGGAACATAAATACTCCTACGGGGCGCTTGGGGTCTTTTATACCTGCTCTGGCTCTTCTTACAGCCTTTGATATTTTTGTTATTACCTCGTCCTGTCCAACCACTCTTTCTTTTAGATAGTTTTCCATGTTAATAAGTTTTTCGGTTTCGCTTTGGGTAAGTTTAGTTACCGGTATACCTGTCCAGGCGGAGACTATTTCTGCAATGTGTTCCTCTTTAACTACATTTTCTTCATTATCTGGGTTAGCTATTTTCATTCTCCATTGCAGTTCTAATTCTTCTTTTTTAAGTCTTAGAGCTTCTTCTTCTTTTTTGAGTTTTTTAGCTTGTTCAAAGTCTTCAGAATGAGAATAATACTCTTTTTCTCTTTGTATTTCCTTGAGTCTATTTTCTATTTCAACGAGTTCTGGTGGGTATTGATATAGTTTAAGTCTCAGTTTTGCTGCAGCCTCATCTACCAAGTCTATTGCTTTATCTGGTAAATATCTATCGGATATGTATCGGTAAGATAGTTTAACGGCAGCTTCGATAGCTTCGTCTGATATTTTTACTTTATGGTGGGCTTCATATCTATCTCTGAGTCCCTTAAGGATAGTAATAGCTTCTTCTATTGAGGGTTCTTCTACCATTACTGATTGGAATCGTCTTTCCAAAGCTGCGTCTTTTTCTATATGTTTTCTGTATTCTTGGATAGTGGTAGCACCGATTGTTTGAATTTCACCTCTGGCAAGAGCAGGTTTGAGAATGTTAGAGGCATCTATAGCCCCTTCTGCAGCTCCAGCTCCTATTATGGTGTGTAATTCGTCTATAAAGAGAATTATTGTTCCTGCTGCTTCTCTTATTTCTTCCATTACTCTCTTCATTCTTTCTTCGAATTCTCCCCTGTATTTTGTACCAGCTACAAGTCCAGCCAAGTCCATAGCTATTACTCTTTTACCTCTAAGTAGATCAGGTACTTCGTTTTTTACTATTTTTTGAGCAAGTCCTTCCACAATGGCTGTTTTTCCAACTCCTGGTTCACCTATAAGTACGGGGTTGTTTTTGGTTCTCCTCGATAGAATTTGGATAACTCTTTGTATTTCTTTGGTTCTACCGATAACTGGGTCGAGTTTACCTTCTTTAGCAAGTTTGGTGAGATCTCTTCCATACATATCCAAGGTAGGAGTTTTAACTTCGTGTTCTTTATGTTTTCTAACAAAATCGAATCCCATTATTCTGGTTAGTTCTTCTTTTAGTGCGTTAATGTTTACGTTGATTTTTTGGAGGATTCTGTAACCGACACCACCTGTTTCGGAGAGGATTCCAAGAAGTATGTGTTCAGGTCCTATATAGTTGTGATTCATGGATCTCGCTTCGTCAAATGCATTTTCTATGGCTTTCTTTGCCCGTGGAGAGAATTCTAATTCCGTTTTGGAGCTAATAGTTTGAGATTTACCAAGAAAATTCTCTATTTCTTTTTTTAGTTTTTGATAGGTTATGTCGTATTTGTTGAGTATTTTGGCAGCTATGCTTTCACCTTCTACTACTATACCGAGTAGCAAATGTTCTGTTCCGACGTGAGAGGAGCCAAGGTTTTTTGCTTCTTCCTGAGCAAATATTATAACTTTTTTAGCTCTCTCTGTGAAAGTTTCCCACATTTCATTTCACCTACCTTAGATGGATTCAATAGCTTTAGAGTATCTTCTCAATACTATTTTCTTAGGTTAGATGGTATATTTTTGATATCTATTTCATCTAGGTTATGTTCATCGGAGATGTTAACTGCTTCGAATATAGTTTCTTGTTTTTCTTCAGTTTTTCTCTTAATGGATGATTCACTTTTTATATCTATTTTCCATTTGGTTATAGTAGCTGTAAGTTTAGCGTTGTATCCTTCTTTACCTATGGCGATAGATAATTGCTCATCTGGTACGATTATTCGTGCTATTTTGTTTTCATAGTCTAGATCGAGTGAGAGTATTTTAACATTTCCAAGAGCTCTAGGTATGAGAACCTTTGGGTCATCTGAGTGTAGGATAACATCAATTCTTTCGCCATTTATTTCATTAACCACGTTTTGTATTCTGAAGTTTTTGGGTCCTAGGATAGTAGATACAGGGTCTAGGTAGGGCAGTTTACTTCTTACGGTTAATTTGGTTCTATATCCTGGTTGCCTTACAATTTCTACTATCTCTATGTTTCCTTCCTTTATTTCGTTATATTCTTTTTCTAGTAGTTTTCTAATAAACAGAGGGCTTTTACGGTTAAGAATTGCTACTATGTTACTTTTGGTGTTATCTTCCTTTATTCCGATTATTAGGAAAGACATTTTTTTGTTTACGAAGTAGGGTTCATTTTTTACTTGGTATATTGGTGGTAGGAGTCCTATAGCTTTTTCAAATTCTACCCATACATTTCCTCTTTCGTCTTTTTTTCTGATAGTGCCGGTGTAGACGGTTTTCAGGTTTTTGGTTATTTCTTGGTAGGCGGCTTCGTATTCTAGTTCTTTAATTTTTTGAGCGAGCAGTTGTTTTGCTACAAGAGCTTCTGATCGGGAAAAATCTTTATCATTAGCTTCAACAAATATTTTTTCCCCCTCTTTTACATTTTTGTTATATTTTTTTTGAGCTTCTTTTAGGGTTATTTGGAGGGGATTGCCATTAGTTATGGTTTTAACCACTTCTTTTTCTATTAGTATTTTCATGTCGTCCTTTTCAATTTCTATTTTTACGTTTGGTGTTACTTTATACTTTTTTTTGAAGGATTTGGATATAGAGTCTGAGAGAATTTCTATAAGTTTTTCAAGAGGGATTCCTTTTTCGTAGGATAGCTGTCTTATGGCGCTAAGAAGTACTCTGGTTTGCATTTTTATTCCCCCTTATTTTATTCCTTTTGATTGGACTTCTAAAAAATACTTTTCTTTTATTATGTCAATTTGATCGAGATAGCTTTCTATTCTTTTACTGTACATTTCGCAATCTTTAATTGATGTTCCGCCTTCCCTTGAAATCGTAAATCTTAGAATTAGATTTTTTTTATGTCTGAATAGTTTTATGTCATGTAATTGTAATTCGAGATCATTGGCTATTTGAATAGCTTTCTCCTTTATAGCTTCTACTATTTCGTGGTTACTTCTCATAATTTTTCACCACATTCATCCCAACATCTCAATAAATTTATTCTATAAATTCAATTAGTAAACCTTTATATAACTATTTTGGAAGAGAATTTTATTCTTCTAGAATTTGCGAATCTGTGAGCTTCATCTCTAAGTTTTCTTATAAAGTTTAGGATATTTTCTTCAAGTTGTATTTGTTTGATTTCATGATCGTATATGTATATTTTATCATCTGGTTTGGCTATGGACATGAATTTAATGTTTAGCCGTGTTTTAGAGTCATTATAAGCTTTTATAGCGTAGGATAGTTGATTTATTCCCCCATCGACTATTATTAATTGAGGAGTTATATCTTTAAGTAAAGAGCTAGTAAATCTTCTATAAACTAGCTCGTAAACGTTCATTAAATCGTCGTGAGCATGACTTAGCTTGAATATTCTATACTTTGATTTATTTAGTTTACCTTTTTCGGAAACTACCAGAGAACCGTAAACATTATCTCCATAAAAATGACTGACATCTATAGCCTCTATTCTGTATATTGCATCTATTTTGAGCAACTTACACAGTTTTTCTAAGATTAGGTATACGTTATTTTGTTGATAGTACTGGATTTTTTGGTTACATACTTTTTCGAGATATAAGAAATTTTCGTCATTAGTACTAGAAAGGCATATATTTTGTAATTTTTCAGATATTTCGTCTTGATAATTTTTTAAGTAGTTAGTGATAAATTCTTTTAGAGATTCTAGATATTGTGGTTGTATGAATATTGGGTTGGATTTGATATTAAGTATGGTGTTAAAAAGTATCTGTTCTGGGGATAATTCTTCAGCGTTTTCTATTTCTAGGATTTTCAGATTAGTTGGGGCAGTAAATACACCTAAAATAGTTACATATTCATCTTTACAAAGATACAGATAAACAGCTTGATTTGATTCTAGGACTTTATGTTTGTAAGATAGTAGGGTTCTGAGTTTGTTTCTATAGATTATTGCTTTTTCGTACTCAAGTTTTTCGGAAAGTTCTTTTATTTTCTGTTCGTATTCCTGTATTAGTTGATCTATAGTTTTTTTTTGCATTTTTATGATTTCGAGGGATTTATTGAAGTTTTGGTTGTATTGGTTTTTGGATATCATGTTTTGACATGGTCCTGAGCAGTAACCTAGATGATAATATAAACATAGCGGTGGTCTTATTTTTCTGAAATCGTACTGACATTGTCTAATACCAAATATAGTCCCCATCATTTTGAACAATTCTTTGTAATTTATGCTTGTAATAAATGGTCCGAAGATTTCTTTCGTATAACTATCAAAATCAGAAGAAAGTGAAAAATAGGGGTATCCATCTTTGTCTATTACAACTATGTACTTCAGCGGATTTTTATACTTGTACTGAATGTTATATTTAGGTTTTTTTTCGTATATAAGTTTTGATTCTAATATTTGAGCTTCTAGTTCAGAGTTTGTTATTAGGTACTCCAGATTATCCGAATTTTCCACTATTTCTTTAGTTTTAGCGTCTTTTACGGTTAGATAACTTCTTATTCTATTTTTTAAATTTTTGGCTTTACCAATGTATATGATAATATCTTTCTTCTTGAAAAAGTACACTCCAGGTAGTGAAGGTATTTCTTTGAGATTGATCTTTATCACATTTATATCTTTCAACATTTCTTTAAATCAAACCTACAGGATACATTAATGGTACATAGAATTCTATAATTGTGGACAAAATATCAATTCTGAAGAAGTTAGAGATGTTATACTTCTTAGTTTTAGATGAGCAAAATAATAAAGATTTCATCCAATTTCTGTTGGATATAAGAAAAAAAGTCTATGATCCACAAGTTATTGAATACTTAGATAATAGAATAGAGCAGAAAATAAAGTTAATAACGAAGATAAGAAGTATTAGAGATAACGTAGAGAGGGATCTAAAGAAAGAAAACCTATCTCTAGAACAGTTTTTAACAATATTTTTACAAACACAAATGAATAAAAAACTGTTAAATGGGAATGAAAAAGATAGAGACAAGGAAAATTAACAAGGAGGTTAGGCAAAATGAAGATATTTGTAATAGTGATGATAATAATCCTAGTAACAGTTACAAGCTATGCCCAAACAGTAGTTGGTAATTTTGTGAGATTTGGTTCAAATAGTGTAGTAATAAAGACAGAAAACGATATCTTAAATCTTCCAATATCCAGTGATTTGATAGTTTTGGACAATAAAGGTCAAAGAGTTTCTCCGGCTTCATTGTATGAAAATGCAAAAGTAACAGCTAAATATGAAAATGGAAAAGTAATATCAATAGTAGTAGATAGTGAACATGTAAATCTTTCATCTACAAATCAATCAAAACCTGAATACCAATTACTTTACAGAGACACCACTTACCAATACAAATCTTATCAAGCTCCTGTAAAAGTTTCATACTTCGGTTATTTACCAGTAGATTATCAATATATCTATAATCCACCAGTAAATTTATCGACAGGACAGTTAAACTACTATAGCTATGTTCCCGTATATAACTATACTTTTGGTGGATCAGCAAGTATGGCAAATGAAATAGATTTCTACAATAATCTCATAGCAAATAACTATTATTCTCCTAGATACTACTATGAAATGATGTCCTCCCTTTCTTCAAGCGAAGTACCTAACTACTACTACATTTCAAAAATGCAAGAAAAGACTCCATACTACTACAAAACTCAACCTACTCAAAATATCCCAGCTACTCAGGGTAATCCAGTGCAAGCTCTATCAGTAAATACCTCAACAACTAACACTATATTTGGAACTCTAGTAGATATAAGAGATGATAAATTAGTAGTTTATGCAGATAGAATATACCAGGTTGAAGTTAATAACCTTTCTAACTTGTTTGTAAGAAAGAGCGGAAAATATATACCCATAAATGATAAGCAAGAACTAAGAAACTTACTAAATAAATCAGTAGAACTTACCGTTACAACAACTAGCGATAAGATAATAGCTAACACAGTAGTTATATCTGCACAATAAAATACAAAGACCTCAATTTCATGAGTGAAATACAATACATACGAGAAGTAATAGCTGAGTTCTCTAGTCTTCTAAAACAAAGGGACATAGAATACATGGATTATGAGTATATTTTTCCAGCAACGAATGACAAGCTTAAAATTTCTTTAAAAGTTAGAACAAATTCAAAAAAAATATCCCCATCATCAAATAATACAAAAAGAGAATCTAGTCAGGAAATAGATCAAAATACTTTATTAACAGAATCTGAAGATTTGGGAGGTTTCAAGTTGTACTTCACAACCCCTCAACAATTCTATATAGTCTCTACCCTCGTAGGAAAAGTCAAATTATTGAATAAAATTCAAAAAGAATCCGTTATCGAAAAAAAACAAAAAATAGCAGAAGTAGATATTCTCAACATTAAATATCCTGTACAATTAGACTTCAAAATAAAAATATTAGATATTCTAGTTGAGGACAATGAAAATGTAGATTACGGCAAGAAATTAATTCTTGCTGAAATTGTGGAAGATACAAATGGAAGTAGTTAGCATACTTTTAGTAATTTTAGCATTCTTTTTGATAATACTTTTTCATGAGTTTGGGCATTATTTAGGATGTAGAATAGTAAATGTCAAAGTAGAGGAATTTTCAATAGGATTGGGTAAAGAGATATGGTCAAAAAAAATAGGTGAAACGAAGTATACTTTAAGGCTACTTCCAATCGGTGGGTATGTTTTACCAGAAGGAGAAGAGTATAAAAAAGATCAACCTTTATCGGAAACTAATTTTTATTCCAAACCCCTATGGGCAAGATTTATAGTCATTGTTCTAGGTCCTATATTTAACTACATTTTCGCACTATTGATATTTTTACTAGTTTTTAGTTTTTATGATTACAAAGTAACTACGGAAATAATGATGGTAGTAAATAATACTCCTGCACAGAAAGCAGGTCTAAAAGCAGGTGACATAATAACCCAGATAGATTCCATATCCTTTGGATACTATGAAGGTAAAAAACTGATAGAATACATACATAACAGTAAAGGTAAGCTTCTAAATATAACAATTAAAAGAGGTACTCAAACTATAACATATCGAATACTCCCAGAGTATAACGCTCAGCAAAATTTTTATTATATAGGTTTCAATCCCAAGAAAAGCTTAGTTATAGAGTTCAATTTTTTAAGAGGAGTAAGGGAATCTATTTTTACTACATATGATCTTACTGTTAGATACCTGAAAGTAATTGTGAGTATATTTACAGGTCATATACCTCTTAAGACAGTATATGAGCAGAGTGCTGGACCTATAGGTATAACCAAAATAATGTATGATTTTGCGAATCAGGGAATCTATAACTATCTAATGCTGGTTGGGTTTATAAACATAGTTATAGGATTGTTTAATTTACTGCCTTTTCCAGCATTGGATGGAGGAAGAATATTGTTTATTGGGATAAATTATATTCTAGGGATGTTGTCGTTGTTATTCAATAGAAAGATAGAAATAACACCAGATAAGGAAGAGATGTTTCATAAAGTTGGACTAGTTTTACTATTGGTTTTTGTAGCAATAGTTTCGTACAATGATATAGCTCGGATAATAAGAGGTGAGAGTTTTATCAAGTAGAAATTAAGAGTATACGGAGGGGAGATGTAGCCGGAGTGGCGGAATTGGCAGACGCAGGAGACTCAAAATCTCCCGGAGCTCGCGCTCCGTGTGGGTTCGAGTCCCACCTCCGGCAGTAAACCATATGAAATTAAAAAAGGTGAGAGTTTATCAGTTAGCTACAGATATAGTTACAGATGATGCAGTAGTAATTTTGAAAGAGGAAGACGGCTCAGCAATTTTACCCATCATCATCGGACATTTTGAAGCCTCTAGCATAGCTATAGCACTTGAAAAACTAAAAATAGAAAGACCCATGACACATGATCTAATTAAAAATATTCTTGAATCCCTAGATATAAAAATACAAAAAGTAGTGATAACTGAACTCAAGGGATCAACCTACTATGCTACGATATTCATACAGAAAGATAATAAAGTTATAGAAGTAGATGCCAGACCAAGTGATAGCATAGCAATCGCAGTAAGAATAGGTTGCCCAATATTCGTAAATGAAAAACTATTACAAAATCTACCAATCCTAGAATATACCGAAAAAACATCGGAAATAAAGAGTATATCCAATCTACCAGATCCTGAAGATGAAGAAAAGGAAAAATTCAGGCAATTTCTTGAAAAGATTAAACCTACTGACTTTATAAGATTCTTCCAAGAACAAGAGAAAAAAGAAGAAGACCAACAGGAAAAGGATGGATAAGCTTATGTACACAGCAGATATAGGAGTTCTTGGGGGAACAGGTTTTTATTCATTTTTAGAGTCAAAAGAGATCATAGTTGAAACTCCATACGGAAGTACATCAGATAAGATAGCTCTAGCAAAAGTAGCAGACAAAACCGTGGCTTTTCTTCCTCGACATGGTAAAGATCATAGATACCCTCCCTCAAAAATACCTTATAGAGCTAACATATGGGCTTTTAAGAAATTGGGTGTAAAATATATAATAAGCCCTTGCGCAGTTGGATCCCTACAACCCTATATAAAACCTGGACATATAGTGATCCTCGACCAAATATTTGATAGAACATACAAAAGAGAAAATACATTTTATGAAGGTCCTATAACTACTCACGTATCTTTTGCTAACCCTTACAACGAATATCTCAGAAGCCTATTTATAAAAAAAGCGAAAGAAATGGGAATAGAGCATCACGAAACTGGAACGGTAGTAGTAATAGAAGGTCCCAGATTTTCTACAAAAGCAGAAAGTAGATTTTATACTCAAATGGGTTTTCACGTAGTAAACATGACCCAAATGCCGGAAGCAATACTAGCAAGAGAATTACAAATTCCATTTGCAGGTATAGCTTTGGTAACAGACTATGATGTAGGTCTTGAAGGACATCCTGAAATAGAACCAGTATCTCATCACATAGCAGTAGAAAATTTCAAGAAAAATCAAGAAAAATTAAAGCAATTAATACTTGAAGTAATCAAAGAAATTGATCTAACAAAAGAACAACCAGAACATAAAGCTCTTGAAAATGCAAGATTCCATGAAGAACACATCGGACTAATATAGTATGTATACCCTAAGTTTATCTGAAGATAAAGTATTGCAGATAGTAAGAGGAGATATAACAGAGCAGCCAGACATAGAATGTATCGTTAACTCTGCGAACAGTCAGTTACTTCCTGGTGGAGGAGTATCTGGAGCGATTCATAAAAAAGCAGGTCCTGAGCTATATGAATATTGTAAAAAATTAGCTCCCATAAAGGTAACTCAAGCTGTAATTACACCAGCATTTAAATTACCCAACAAGTACATAATACATACTTTAGGACCTGTTTATGGTGTTGATAAGCCTGAAGATGAATTGCTAAAAAAAACCTATCAAAATTGTATGGAATTAGCAGATAAGCAAGGTATAAAATCAATAGCATTTCCTTCGATATCAACTGGCATATTTGGGTATCCGATAAACTTAGCAGCTCCGATCGCAATTAAAGCTATTTTAGAAAAACTAGTAGATACGAGAATAAGTTTAGTTAGAATGGTTTTGTGGAGTGAAGAGGACTATAAAGTTTACGAAGGGGTTGTAGCTCAATAAGGATAGAGCGTTGCCCTCCTAAGGCAGAGGTTGCCGGTTCAAGTCCGGCCAACCCCACAATCAATCCTATAAACCTATGGAAAAAGAACTACTTAACCTCCTAGTAGAAGAACTAGGTCAAATAGCATATGACCTATGCTTTAATATAAGTACCTCAAACATAGATAAAAATGAAAAAAGAATGACAATCATAACACCAGATAAATCTGTAAAAGAGTGGATAGAAAAAAAATACTCACCACTGTTAAAGGAATTAATAGAAAAATACTATAATGAAATCGATTGGAATATAGAGGTTAAACTCAAAGAAGGAGAGCAAGAAAATATAGAAAGTTCTCTAGATATTCTTAATCCTTTTTTTACTTTTGATAACTTCGTAGTGGGTAATAGTAATCAGTTTGCGTATGCAGCGAGTTTAGCAGTAGCACAAAAACCAGGTAAAGCATACAACCCACTGTTTATATATGGTTCTACAGGATTAGGTAAAACCCATCTCCTTCACGCTATCGGTAACTTCATCTTTAAAAGAAAGTTATCCAAAAAAATAATCTATATTACATCTGAAAAATTCATAAACGATCTAGTTAACTCTATTAAAGAAAAAAAATTAGAAGATTTTAGAAACAAATATAGAAGAGCTGAAATACTTTTAATAGATGATGTTCAGTTCATAAGTGGAAAGGAAAGAACTCAAGAAGAACTGTTTCACACCTTTAATGAACTTTACTTAGAAAACAAACAAATAGTTCTGACTAGTGATAGACCACCAAGAGATTTAGAAGGGATAGAAGATAGGTTAAAATCTAGATTTCAGTCTGGATTAATAGCCGATGTACAGCTGCCAGATTTTGAAACCCGAAAAGCTATAATAAAGAAAAAACTGGAAAAATACGACCTAATTTTTGATGAGCAAGCAGTAGATTTTCTAGCTCAAAAATTTAGAAATAACGTCAGGGAAATTGAAGGAGCTATTATTAAAATTGTAGCATTTATTAATCTCAACAAAATCAATATAGAAAAAGTTAGAGTGGAACACTTACAAGAAATCCTAAAAGATCTTAGTCATGAAGATACAAAAATCAACCCAGATAATGTTATTGAGGTTGTCACTGAATACTTTAATATTACGCGAGAAGAAATCTTTTCCAATTCTAGGGAAAAGAAAATAGTATATCCAAGACAGGTATTAACTTATCTTCTTAGAGACACCTTGGGTATGTCTTTTAAGAGTATAGGTAATTACCTTGGTAAGGATCATACAACCATAATGCATTCATATGAGAAAATCAATGTTTTACTAGCAAGTCCAAAGGTTTATAAGGATATCTCTAATATAAGAGAGAAACTTTACGAGAAATACCATCATCATTAAACATTAAATAGATAAACCTTTTTTAACAAACTTTGTATTTTTTAACACCGTTTTTACAATCTCTGTTCAATTTTGATTCAGTTAAGAAGCATTTTTCTTATGTAATTTACAGGAGGTGATATAGATTTTATGATAGTTATGGATAAAGAGTTAAGGATGAAGTTGATTAGTTATAGTGGTTTAGTAGTTTACTATTTTAGGGTTGTATTGGGCAGGTGATTTTGTATGGGGGAGGCGGGATTTGAACCCGCACGGGAGTGAATCCCATTGGATCCTAAGTCCAACGCGTCTGCCAAATTCCGCCACTCCCCCACCCTTAAATCTTATTACAACACAAAACCATATCTTCCCTTCTTCTATAATCTCCCCAACCATCTTTCAAAACTCTTTAAATGAACACTACAAAAACTATAAAAATTCACTACATAATCCGATTCCAAGTAAGGATTTGAAAAACTAAAAATATATACTCTTTTACCCTTGTTCCTTAACCTATCTATCAAAGCTTTATAACTGTTATCTATAACTAAGTATACTAAAAATATATCCTTCTGATTATGTACAAAAGCTTCTATTTCTTGGGTATTTGTAGGATCCTTTACGATTAGTACTTCTAACTCCTTGGATTTAAGTTTTTGAATATTTCTTATGTTATCGATAATTTTATGGCTTACTCCTATGGTTTCAAGGTAGTGGTTAGAAAACACTATGATTTTTAAGATTTGACTCAATTCTAAGAACTGCTTAAATGCTTGTTTATCACCTTTTTCTTTTATTGGTATATCGAATTGATTGAACATCCATGTGTTTAAATCTTGTATGTATTGCAGATATTCCTCTTGTGTGTAGGTATGTAGATCAAACTTTTGGACAAATTTGTTGATCTTATGGTATTTATCAATCAAGATGCTTTCAAGAAGAGGATCCTTTTCTGCTTGTTTAGCCAGGAAGTTTATAGAGTATAATTTTAATTGATCTTCTCCAAGTATCAGAAGAATATCAACTCCCGCTCTTATCGCTTGTATTAAAGTTTCTTCCCAGTTAAAGTTTTGCATAGCCTTCATATTTAGAGCATCGGAGAAGATTATACCTTCATAAGGTTGTATTAAGTCTATAGTTTTTTTGGATATGGTAGCTGGAAGAGTATCTATGTTTTTGTAAACTACGTGAGCAGTCATTATAGATGGTAAATGAGATTTATTTTGTAAGAAAGGGAATAGATGAGTTTGGTTAGCATACGAATATGGTAAGTCCAGATGGCTATCTTTATCTGTATCTCCATGCCCAGGAAAATGTTTCCCAGTACACATGAGGTTTACTTGATTATATGCCTTTATGTACTGCTGAGATAGTAGACTTACTTTTTCCGAATCTTCTCCAAAACTTCTTACCCCTATTATAGGGTTTTGATTGTTTGTATTTACATCCATTACTGGTGAAAAGTTAACATTGAACTCGAGGAATTTGAGTATCAAACCGTTTAATATAGCTATCTTGTATGCGTCTGCTGGATCGTTTATAGAGTATTGGGAACAAACAGCGGGAAAATCTGGATAATCAAACCTATACACTACTCCACCCTCTTGATCTATGCTTCTTAAAATTTCTAATCCATGAATAGATTTGTATTGCCTTTTATAGTAATCATTAGTTTCTTTTAATTTTTTCCATCCGTTAGGAGATTGATCTATATCCTTGTAAAAGAGGATATACCCTGCAAAGGGGTACTTTAGTACAAAATCAGGATCATTGATATCGATTAGAATTAGTCTAGAAACTATCTCTTTAAGGTTTTGTGGTTTATTTTTCATATTTAACCAGCGAGTAGAAAAGAAGTAGTAGGTTAGATGGTTTTTCAGCTAATCTTCTTACGAAGTATTCGTACCATTCGCTACCTACGGGTATGTATATTCTTAGGTTATATCCTTGTTCTATTATCTTTTTTTGTAGGTCTTGTCTTACTCCATATAGCATTTGGAATTCAAAATCATCTCTTGATATGCCTTTGTATTGGCAGTAGTTTTTTATTTTTTCAATTAATTTGTGATCATGAGTAGCAAAGGCAGGATAAACTTTACTTATATTGTCCAGTAGTTTAACAGCTATATTGTAATAATTTTCGTCTATTTTACTTTTTGATGGTAGAATTTTGTCAAAAGGTTCTTTATATGCTCCTTTACAAAGTCTTACGATCGGTTTTGAATCCCAATCAAAACTTAATATCCTGTCATCTATGTCTTTCATTGTTCGATATAGATAGGCTTGAAAAGTTATGTCTAAATTGTTGTACTTTAATTCTTTTCTGAAAAAGTCAAATATATTAAGTGTAGAATCTATCAAAACTGAATTTTCCATATCTATATGTATTCTGTTATTGCATGAATCGAGAATATTTTTCAAATTCTGCTTACATATGTTTTCTTCCAAAAGTATGCCCAATGCACTTAGCTTTACTGAAATTGATATGTTATTCAGCATAGATACCTTGTTTATTATTTCATTGAGATTTTGGATATATTTCTGCACCTTTTCAGAGTTGTTATATTGTTCTCCTAATAAGGATATTGTAATTCTATATCCTTGGTTAATTAAATTTTGCATTTTTTGGATAAAGATATCGTCTACTTGTTCAGATCCTACATATCTAAAAGCCAGCTTTCTTATAGAATCTACTTTTGATATACCCCTCATAATGGGATTATCAAAGATAGATATAATTGCTTTTTTTATTAGTGACATTATTATCCTTTATTTTCGGTTAATGAGAATATTGAAAGGTAGGTGAAAAGTACAATAGATATGATAAAATATGCTATATTTTTAAGATCTATAACACCTTTAGATAGGTTCTCAAAGTTTGTTGATATAGATATAGCTTTTACGATATTTTTGTAAGTTGGATTGGTAAAGTCTCCCGTAAATCCTATTAACCAAAATGTAAGGACCAGGAAGAGAGATATGAGCATGGCTACAAAAAATTCATCGGTTAAGGTTGATACAAATACTGACATCGATACAATTAGTGCTCCTATAAGTATTAGCCCTAAAAATCCAGTAGCTATCACTCCTAAATCCAACGTCCCTTTATTGATGACAGTATATACAACTACGAAAAAGATTATATAAATCATAGCAAACGTTAAAAACATTAGGTACATTAGAAAAGTAGAAATCATTTTTCCTATAACTAGTTCAATTTCCTTAAAAGGGTAGGTAAAAAGGAGTTCTATTGTTTTGAGTTTTCTTTCTTGAGCAAAAGATTTAGAGGCGATTATTGGAATAATCAGTACGCTTAGAAAAGCAACAAAGCCCATATAAGGGGTTACTATCATATCATTCACATTGAAATTCCTTGCAAAAGAGGGAAAACTAACAGCTACAAAAGCAGCTTGAAAAAATGCATAAATCGCACTAACAAAGAATATTGTCAAGAATAGTAAAGCCACAAACATCGATACAAACGGTAATATTGTAGAAGAACTCTCCAATATATCCTTTTTTACTATCAACATAACTTTTCTAAAATCCATACATTCATCCCCCTTTTAAGACTATTGTATTGCTTTCAAAAATAAATCTTCCATCGTTATTGTATTTTTATTTATGTATAAGAACTCTATATTGTCTTCAACTAACTTTTTAGAAATTTCAAAAAGAATTCTTTCATCTTTTTTATTTATGTTGAAAGTTACCGAAGAGTCTTGGAATTGAACTTCGTGAATGTTGTAAGATTTGAGTATCTCTCGGATTTTGTCGTTAATCTCATTGTTTGTTTTTGAGAATATGTACTCAACTTTAACTTCATTTTGTATTTGTTCTTTAAGATCCTTAACTCTTCCACTCATTCTTATTTTGCCCTCATGGATAATAACCAAATTGTCACAGATAGCTTCTACTTCTTGCATTATGTGTGTACTGAGAATAATTGTTCGGTTTGCAGATAAGCTTTTAATTAGTTTTCTTATTTCTATTATTTGAGCTGGGTCTAATCCTTGAGTAGGTTCATCTAGTATTATAACTTTTGGATCTCCTATTATTGCCTGTGCTATACCTACCCTTTGCCTATACCCTTTAGATAGCTCCTTTAAGAATCTATTTTTGTATTTCTCTACCCCTACTTGGTTAATTACCTTTTCTACTTCTTCTTCCACATTTGGTACTTCTTTAGAAAGAGCTACGAATTTTAGAAAATCCAGTACTGTTAAGTTATCGTATATTGGGAAGTTTTCGGGTAGATAACCTATGAATTTCCTTACTTTATAGGGTTCCTGAATAGCATCTATTGAGTTAACATATACCTTTCCGCTGTTAGGTTTAAAGTAAGTTGTTATAATTTTCATAGTGGTTGTTTTTCCAGCTCCGTTTAGACCCAAAAATCCAGTTACTTTACCTTCTTCAAAATCTACCGTTACATCTTCTATACCTCTCATATCTCCGTATCTTTTTGTCACGTTCTCGAGGCTAACTATGTTACTCATACCCACTTCCCCTTTTCTGTGTAATATATTTTTTTAGACAGCTACTTTGGTATCATTAACTATATCTTCTATAGTTCCTTTAAGATAAAATGCTGGTTCAGGTATATGGTCAACTTGTCCAGTTATGATACTTTTTACTCCTTGAATAGTGTCTTTTATTTTTACGTATACCCCTTTTCTACCTGTGAAGTATTCTGCTACGTGGAAGGGTTGGGAGAAGAATTTCTGTAGTTTTCTTGCTCGAGAAACAATTAATTTTTCTTCTTCCGATAGTTCTTCCAAACCTAGAATAGCTATGATATCTTGTAGTTCTTTATATCTTTGTAATGTTTCAACCGCCATTCTTGCAACTTCATAGTGTTCATTATCTATAAGTCCTCTTTCTAGTAATCTTGAAGAGCAAGCTAGAGGATCTACTGCTGGATAGATTCCTTGCTCAGCTATCTGTCTTGAGAGAATTACTGTTGCATCTAGATGAGAGAATACGGTTGCCACTCCAGGATCAGTTATATCGTCAGCTGGTACATATATAGCTTGAACTGCCGTTATAGACCCATATTTAGTTGTAACTATTCTTTCTTGTAGCATACCCATTTCTGTAGCAAGTGTTGGTTGGTATCCTACAGCTGATGGCATTCTTCCTAGCAAAGCTGATACTTCACTTCCAGCTAGAGCATATCTAAAGATGTTATCCATGAAGATAAGTACATCTCTTTTTTGTACATCTCTAAAGTACTCTGCCATAGTGATTGCGGTAAAGCCCACTCTAAATCTTACTCCCGGTGGTTCATCCATCTGTCCGAATACCATCACCGTACTGTTAATGACTCCGCTTCCTTGCATTTCTAGGTAAAGGTCATTACCTTCTCTTGTTCTTTCACCTATACCTGCAAAAACAGCCACTCCTTTGTGTTCTTTAGCGATATTATGAATGAATTCTTGTATGAGAACAGTTTTACCTACTCCTGCTCCTCCGAACATTCCGATTTTTCCACCTCTGGAGAAAGGAGCAATAAGATCCACTACCTTTATCCCTGTTTCCTGAAATCTTCTTACTGGATCTATATCTTCTAGTGCAGGAGCAGATCTGAGCACTGACCAGTATTCATCAGCTTGAACTGGCCCCTTACCATCTATTGGAAATCCTAAGACATTGAATATTCTTCCTAGTATGTTAGGTGATACGGGGACCGAGATAGGTTGCTTAGTATCGACTACTTTCATTCCCCTTTCAAGTCCGTCTGTTGGACCTAATGCTAAACATCTTACAATATGATCACCAAGGTTACTCTGTACTTCTAAGAATAACTCATCAAATCTTTCTTCTGGTCTTTCTGATACTCTAGCTCCTTTGAATTTCTCTTTTCTTTTTACTATTAGTGCATTATATATTTTAGGTTCTTGTCTGGGTTTAAATCTAACGTCGACTACTCCCCCTCTTATTTGTACTATCTCTCCTATATTTGCATCTTTGGAATTTATTAGTTCATCGTAATTGTATCTACTCATAAATCCATTCCCCTCCTATATATTCCCCTATTCTTTAGTTCATCAAAAACAGAATCGAATAAGGAGTTTAGTTGTTGATTGGTTACCTCTTTTTTAGGTTTTAATTCCAAACGAAATGTGTAGCTAATTTTATTTTCATCAAGTTGATACAAGTCTATTAAATAGATTTTTTTCAAAGTTAAATCTTCTCCTAGTGTATTTTTGAGCAGTTCAATTAGGTAACTGTATTCAATCTCACGGTCGGTATAGAAAGATATATCTTTGTAGATAGGACTAAAGTAAGATAGTTCACTGAAAGTGGTTTCATTTTCTTCAATCTCCTCTATATTTATTTTTCCTACCATCGTGTATGGTGGATAATCAAAATATTCGAGTAGATAGTAATTAAGGACTCCTATTAATCCTATACTTTTGTTAGAGTGTATGACTTCATAGGCAGGGTCCATGTATTGAATATTTTCAATTTTTCGAAGATATATATCGTTGTTAAAGATACTTTTTATTCTTTGTATTTCTTGCAATATGAAAAAGTGGGGTTGGTTATTATAGGATTTTGTGTCACTGTAAACAGCAAAACCCAGTTGATAAAATTCTTTATTTTCTGCTGAATTGTACACCTTTCCTATTTCAAATACTTTCAAATCTTTGTATCCAGCACTATAATTCCTAGAAACCACATTCATTATAGAAGGAATTATGCTGCTTCTATAGGCAGAATTTTCAATGGACATGTAGTTGTTTATTTGAATATAGTTTTGATCGAATATAGACAGTATTTTGGGGTTTAACAAATTGTACCCTATGATTTCTATGTAGCCGTTACTTACAAACTTTGTTTTAACAAGATCTATTTTTTTGAGTATTTTTTGTTTGGTTGAATTGTAGCTAATGGTAGCTGAATCGGTGGAATTAAGAGCTTGTTTTACAATATTGTTAAATCCCTTAAATCTGCATACTTCTTCAGCAAAATCCCACCAATAGTTAATATCACTTCTATAGGTCTGTATTCCTAGTATTTCATCATTATTCCATCTGGATTCAACTGATACCATTTTAGCAAATTTTTCCAATTCATCTTTCGATATATCTATTCCAATGAACTTTGATATTCTTTTTCTGTCTATGGAAATATTTTTTGGTAAGTCAATTTTTCCAGCGGTAGAGATTGATTGTATAGTACAATTAATTTTAAACTCTTGTAGTAAGCTAATAAATCTATCACTAGCCATATTTACGTAGATTGTGGGTATGTTTTTGTCAAATCTTCGTGAGGAGTTAGTGTAGAGATTCAATCTTTTTGAAGTTTTTCTTACATTCGAAGCAGAGAAATTGGCTATTTCTAAGATGATAGAATTGGTTTGATCAGAAACAGAAAATTCTCTTGATCCTATGATTCCTGCTAGTGCCAGGGTATTTTGAGAAAGATCAGATATGACTATATCACTTTGGCTAAGTTCATAATCTTTGCCATCCAATGCTTTTATTATTTCCCCTGATCTAGCTTGTCTGACTATAATTTTCCCATTTATTTTACTTTTGTCAAACGCATGAGTTGGCTGAGAAGTATCATACATCACAAAATTTGTTAGATCCACTACATTATTTACTGGTTTTGTACCCATCCAATTAAGCAGAAGCTGATATTCTAAAGGAGAATAGTCTATCCCTATCTCTTTTAACAAGATAGCTTTATAGTATTTACAATTTGGAGTATCAATTTGAACAAAATGTTCAGTATTTTCTGACAAGCGGATATTTTCTTGTATATAGACAAAATCCTGAAATTCAACATTGAGTACGAAAGATAGCTCTTTGCATATATGATATATTCCCCATGATTCTACTTTATTTGCTAATGGTTGGATTTGAATTATCCAATCTGATAGTTGGATAACTTGATTTATTTCTTTTCCTATGTTTGAGGCTATTTTTTTGTCAAAGTTGAATTTATTAACTCCTGTTCCGTGGGCTTTGATATTTTGCCATCCCAATTCTTGAGTAGATAACATCATTCCATAACTATCAATTCCTCTTATATTTCTTACATCAATTTTTGTGCCACTTGGGAGTATACAATCTTTGAGTGCAACAAGTACCACATCCCCAACCTGAACATTCGGATCAGCTGTTAAAATTTGCAAAATATCGTCCTTAATATCTACTTTACATACGGATATTTTGTCTGCCTTAGGATGACTAGCTTTTTCTACTATCCTTCCTATTTTTACATTTCTAAGATCATATCCCTGTTTTAATACACTCTCAACTTGTATACCCAGTTTAACTAAACCTTCACATATAAGATCTTTATCATCTACGGGGATATATCTTTTAATGAAGGATAAGGGTATGTTCATTTGGTATTTTTTTACGAAGCTATTTTGACAAGGTTTTGGATGTTATTTTCCATCACATATTCTTCTACTTTTATGATTGTATCAATATTCACTTGTTGAAGTTTATTTATTCCTTGTGAACTATCAAATTCGAAGTAGGAGTTTATAGTTACGATGAAATTTCCTTGAATAGTTTTCTTTTGTCCCGTTATGAGCTCCATATCCATTGGTATGGATGCACTACTTTCTGTACTTCTTCCTTCGATGTATACTATTCCATTTTCGACTGATTTTACGACATAAGTCATAGGTATTTGTAATTGCTTATTCTGCCCAGGTAGATTGAAATCTATGTTTACTGTCCAGTATTGACCTATTTCGAGTTCATAGTCTGGGAAAACTAGGGTACTTACTTCTTGGCTACCAGCAGAGTCTACTATGTTACCATATTCATCCATAAGCATATATATAGTCTGTTCATTTACTGGTACTATTACCGTTTTCATTTCTTCGCTTGGTGTTTCATCAGGTTGTCTATTACTTACTTTTACTCTAATATGAAATCCTTCTTCATCTTTAGCTATGGTTTTGAGCTCTATATCGGAGAAGTACATTATTCTTGAAGCATCAACTAAATCCATTGATTTAGATATTTGTCTTATAGTATTGCTTTTTGATATATATTTAATGGTTTTTCCTACAGGGTAATTAAATTTGAGTATCATATTTACCTCCCTGCTTGTTAGTAAATCGAGATATTAGAAATCAAATTTTTCTGCTAAATCAAGCAAAATTTTGGTATCTACTTTAAGTGAGGGTGACATAGTTGTTGATAAATAAGCTGTTTCTATGAAGTTTCCTTTAGCTGATGGTGGTTTTGCTCTTAAAAGTGTCTTTATTGCAGCCAATAGATTTTCATATATTTTTTGTTTTCCGAAGGATATTTTACCGAGTGGGATGTGGTAGTTACCTAGCTTATCATTTCTTATTTGTATTTTACCTTTTTTTATTTCTTCTACGATTTGTTTTATGTTGTTTCCGACGGTTCCTGCTTTAGGGCTAGGCATTTTAGGACCTAAAACTTTACCCAATTGTTTTCCTATTATTGGCATCATGTCTAGAGTAGATACTGCTACGTCAAATTTTACTTCTCCTTTTTTGACTTGTTCTACTAGATCATTTCCTCCCACTATATCTGCTCCTGCTTCTCTTGCTTGATCAGCTAGGTCTCCTTGTGCAAAAACGAGTACTGTAGGTGATTTACCTATGCCATGAGGAAGTACTACACTCGTTCTTACTGTTTGGTCAGATTTAGTTGGATCTATTGATAGTTTTCCATGTACTTCAAACATTTCATCAAATTTATTATTCCAATTTTCTATTAGGAATTCAATTGCTTGCAAGGGATGATATTTTTTGGTGCGATCTATTTTCTCCGCTACCAGAGAGTATCTTTTACTTGCCATATTTATACCTCCTATTCTACTACTTCTATTCCCATGTTTTTTGCTTGTCCTGCAATTATTTTAACAGCGGTTTCAAGATTTCGAGTATTTAGATCTGGTAATTTCATTTTTGCTATTTCAATGAGTTTATCTTTAGTTATTTTTCCTACTTTTTGCCTGTTAGGTTGAGGACTACCACTTTCTATTCCTATAGCTTTTAGTATCAACGATGAAGTTGGAGGAGTTTTGAGTATGAATTTATAGGTTCTATCGCTGTATACGTAAACTATTGCTGGGACTATATATCCTTGCATTTTAGCTGTTTGTGCATTGTAGTTTTTACAGAATTCTGCTATATTTAGGCCGTACTGTCCGAGAGCTGGACCCACAGGAGGTGCAGGAGTAGCTTTCCCTGCTTCAAGATAAAGTGTAAGAGTTGCTACTAGGGTCTTTTGTCCCTTTGGAGCAGCCACCATTTTTTCTTTTGTCTTTACAGCCATAATACCAACCCCTTCTACTTAAAACACCTAGTCTATTTTTTCACACTCATTGATATCTATCTCTATAGGAGTTTCCCTACCAAAGATAACTATCGATACTATAGCTTTTCCCTTTTCATGGTATATCTTTTCTATTATTCCTTGGCTATCTACGAATGGTCCGTATGTAATTCTTACCCTGTCTCCTACGTTCAATTCAACCCTTTTGGTAGGTATATTTCCTTCGATGAAAGGTCTTATTTTGTTTATTTCTTCATAAGTTAGTGGTGTTGGTTTATTTTGTGGTCCTACAAAACCAGTTACACCTTGTATACTTTTTATAAAACTCCACGTTTCGTTGTCAAGTATCATTTCTATAAAGACATATCCTGGAAAAACTCTTCTTTTTATTTCTTTTTGTTTTCCCGCTTTGACTCTTATTTCCTTTTCAAGAGGCACTACCAAGCGGAATATTTTTTTGTCTAGTCCCAAATTACGTGCTTTCATTTCTATAGTATTTTTTACTTCTTCTTCCATACCTGATAGAGTGTGGACTATGTACCACTCTGCTTCGGGATGTAACTTAAATCTATCTTCTTCTATAATTTCACTTTCTTCTCTTTTTTCTTCCATATCTTTCTCTCCCTTGTAGAATTTAGAGATTGATTCTGAGTACGTATTTAAATATTCCCTTTAGTATTAGGTCTATTACTTCCATATATAGGGATGCGAATAAGACTATTAGTGCAATTGATTTAGTTGCGTTTATTACAGCTTGCTTATCAGGGTATGTTATTTTACCTATTTCTTCTTTTATTCCTTGTAAGAATGATATTATATTCATGGACTCATTTTACTTCTGTATGTTCTACGTGTGTTTTACATTTCGCGCAGTATTTTCTGAGTTTTAGTTTTTGGGTTGTTTTAACTCTATTTTTTGATGTTACATAGTTTTTGCTTTTACATTTGGTACAGGCTAGGAAGATTATTACTCTGTTTCCTTTGGAGGCCATAAATATCACCTTTGGATTATCCTTAGCCTATTAATTCGGTTACTACTCCGGCTCCTATAGTTTTTCCACCTTCTCTTATTGCAAACCTTTGTCCTTTTTCAAGTACCACTGGTTGGATTAGTTCTACTTCAAATTCTACATTATCTCCTGGCATTACCATTTGTACATTTTCTGGAAGCTTGATAGTACCTGTTATGTCAGCTGTTCTGACGTAGAATTGGGGTCTATATCCTGTAGTAAATGGTTTTTGTCTTCCTCCTTCTTCTTTGGATAATACATAAACATTGGCTTTGAATTTTGTGTATGATTTTACTGAGTTTGGAATTGCTACAACTTGTCCTCTTTCAACTTCATCCTTACCTACTCCTCTAAGGAGTAGTCCTACGTTGTCACCTGGTAGAGCTTCGTCCAATATTTTTCTAAACATTTCTATACTTGTTACTACAGTTTTGACAGGGTCTCTTCTTAGACCAATTATTTCGACTTCTGTATTAGGTAGGAGTTTACCTCTTTCAACCCTACCTGTTACAACAGTTCCTCTACCGGTTATACTGAAAACATCTTCTATTGGCATAAGGAAAGGCTTATCTACTTCTCTGGGGGGTTCTTCAAAATAGTCATCCATAGCTTTGACCAGATCCAGGATTTTTTGGGTCCATTCATTTTCTTGATCTGCTTCCATAGCTTTTAGAGCACTTCCTCTTATAACAGGGGTATTATCTCCATCAAAACCATACTTAGACAAGAGATCCCTTACTTCCATCTCAACTAGGTCTACCAGTTCATTATCAACAGAAGGATCATCTATTTTGTTGATAAAAACTATGATTTTGGGTACACCTACTTGTCTTGCGAGTAGTACGTGTTCTCTTGTTTGTGGCATTGGTCCGTCGGTAGCTGCTACTACTAAGATAGCTCCGTCCATTTGAGCAGCACCTGTTATCATGTTTTTTATGTAGTCCACGTGTCCTGGGCAGTCTACGTGTGCATAGTGTCTTTTATCACTTTCATATTCGACATGAGCTATATTTATTGTAATACCTCTTGCCTTTTCCTCAGGCGCTTTATCTATTTGATCATATGCCATGTATTGAGCCAGTTTTTTCATTGCTAACACTTTAGTTATAGCAGATGTTAATGTTGTTTTTCCGTGGTCTATATGACCTATTGTTCCTACGTTTAGGTGTGGTTTTGTTCTTACAAATTTTGATTTTGCCACCTTTTATCCCTCCTTCTCAAATCAATTTCAATATTCATATTCTTCAGAAAAACAATCTATCCTTCTCTATTGTACTTATCACTTATTCTAACTATGTCTTTTTCTGATAGGATTTCACCTAATTGAATTTCTAGAATTTCCATACTCTCATCTGAATCATTTATAGCTTTATGAATAGTTCCTTTGGGAATGTATATGAAATCTCCTCTCTTTATTGTTCTTTGTTGATTATTTATGATTATTCTTCCATATCCCTTGATAACGACCCAGTATTCATCCCTATGTTGATGATACTGAAGAGAAATTTCTTGATGAGGATAGATTGTTATATTTTTTATTCTGTAGTTTTGTTCATTATTTTCTATTTCCCTATAGAATCCCCAAGGTCTAAAATCAAACGTATTAAAATCTTTTTGTTCTTGTGAAATTTGATCAAGTAAGTAAGATATGTTTTTTGATTTTCCCTTTTTGGATATCAACTGAAAATCTTTAGTATCTACAATTACGACGTCCTTTACATTTATTAAGCAATACTTTTTAGGTGATTTCACTTCAAATTCATCCAAAATTATGTTAGCTTTAGAGTTTACTGCTATAAGTTTCTCTATATCATGATTGGATATTTTTGTTATTTCTTCAAAACTGCCTAGATCTGACCAACCAAAAGTAGATTTCAATACATACAGATTTTTTGTTTTTTGGCTGTATAGATAGTCTATAGATATCGATGGAAAATAATTAGACTTATCAATCAATGATTTCAAATTATTGAATTCCTTTAGGTGTGAATTAACCAAGAAAAAATCTTCCAAAAAGAAAGAAGATTTAAAAGCATATATTCCTGAGTTCCACAAGTAACTGCCAGTTTTCAGATAGTACCTGGCTTTTGATTTATTAGGTTTTTCCACAAATTTGTGAACTTGGAATAGATCTTCATCTACCATTTCGCCTTTCTTTATGTAACCGTACTCGGTAGATGGAAAGCTAGGTTTAACACCAATTATGAAAGTTTTATCGAATTTTTGCATAAAACTAACTAATTTGGCTATTGAATTATCGAACTCCTGGTGATTTAAAATATAATGGTCACTTGGGAAAAATACAAAGGAACTTTCTTTTACACCAAACTTTTCAAACGATTGATATATCCCAAGTAGTATAGCATAGGCAGTATTCTTAGGTTCTTCCTCCAAAATTATATCCTGCCCTATATCCGGAATGTCTCGTAGTACCAAATATAGATGTCTTTTATTTGCAACCACAAGTATTTTGTCAAATATACCTAATGTTTTTATCCTTTGGTAAGTTAACTCAAGTAGACTTTTACCATCAAATATTTTTACAAATTGTTTTGGATAATTAGTTCGAGATAAAGGAAATAATCTTTTGCCAAAACCTCCACAAAGTATAACCGCTATTTTCATACAAACCTACTCATTTACTTTAAACATCTAGTACTATCCTTCCATAATACCTATCCAAATCTATTTCCATGTTGTGATATGTTGGAGCTTTTAAGTATGAAACAAATTTTTGAATCTCAATTACCTTAGCTTTGAAAATAGCCTTTCCTTGATGAATTTGTAAATCTTCTACTAATCTTATAACTTTCCTTTTTACTTCAACAAAATATATAAACCTGCTTATGAAGTTATACACCAATTCATCGTAGCTTTGATATTTGATCGTGAAAGTTTGTTTTCTCATTTTCTCTACATTTTTTAGAAATTTCTCGTTTTTTGATGTAAATAAGCTCCATAACGCTTCCAACAAATCATTAAAAAACTCGTGGATTGAATTACTTTGAATAACTACCATTACATCAGCTGTATGATCTTGGAATGTGTATGGCATTATTTTTTAGCTAGGTTACTATTTTTGTAGCCGTATAGGAAGTATATTGATAGACCTATAGCTGTCCATATTAGTAGTCTTATCCATGTGTCTGGTGGTAAAAATACCATTTGAAGGAAACAAGCCAAGGCACCTAAAGGAGCAAGGACATATACTAAAGGCATTTTGAAAGGCCTATTTATGTCAGGTCTTTTTATTCTAAGAATTAGTACAGCTATACATACTATGCTAAATGCGAGAAGAGTTCCGATAGAAACAAGCTCTCCTAGAACACTTATGGGGAATATTGCAGCTATTCCCATCGCTACAAGAGTAACTACTATGGTAGATACGTGTGGTGTTTTGAATTTGGGATGAACTTTTGAGAAGGCTGGTGGTATAAGTCCATCTCTAGCCATAGCAAAAAAAATTCTGGTTTGACCTAGGAGAGTCATTAAAATAACTGATGTTAGTCCAGCAATAGCTCCTAGTTTAACAACCAATATCAACCATTCAAACCCCGCTCCCATAGCATTTACAGCTACAGCTATGGGTGCAGGAACTTGTAACTGACTATAATGCACCACACCTGTTAAAACTAAAGCCACAGAAATATACAAAATGGTAGATATAAACAAAGACCCCAGTATTCCTACAGGTATATCTCTTTGTGGGTTTTTAGCTTCTTGCGCGGCAGTAGAGACCGCATCAAAACCTATGTAAGCAAAAAATACCACACCAGCTGCCCTCAAAATTCCAGCCCATCCATACTCGCCAAAATCATCACCAGCAGGAGGTATAAAAGGATCCCAATTGCTAAAATCAACTTTACCAAATCCAATTATCACAAATAAAATCAATACAGTCACTTTAATTATGACAATTATATTATTAACCAAAGCAGATTCGCTTATTCCTATTAGTAGGATTACACCTACGATAAACACAATCATAACTGCAGGTAGGTTTATATAGCTTCCAGTAAGATGGAGTCCCAAGTATTTTTCAATAAAGCTCAGTTCTTTTCCAGCTTCTATTATTTTTCTTTTTTCATCCGGTGAAAGGACATCAACAGGAGCATTAGTAAATTCAGGTGGTATATGTATATTAAATTGTTTTAGTAAATCTATGACGTATCCAGACCATCCAACTGCCACAGTAGAGCCTGCGATAAGGTATTCTAGTACTAGGTTCCAGGCAATAAACCAAGCCCAGAATTCCCCTAAGGTAGCATAGGCATAAGTGTAGGCACTTCCAGCTATGGGAACCATAGCTGCAAATTCTGCATAAGCTAACCCAGCTAGAGCACAGGCTATACCAGATATGATAAAAGAGATTGCCACTGCAGGACCCGCGTAGGAAGCTGCCGCATGACCAGTTATAACAAATATACCAGCTCCTATAATTGCACCCAAGCCTAGCGATATTAATGCTAATGGACCCAGTGCTCTTTTTAACTGAGGACCTTGCTCCAGATCACTTAAAAATTCTTCAACACTCTTTTTCCTTAGTAAATTCATAGATAATACCCCCTGTCATACTCAAACATAAATTCCGGAACTCTTTTTAATGATAATCTCCTAAAAAGATCCTTTCTTATTTTTCTCGAATTTCTATTCAAAAATTCTTCCACCTCAAATCCTTGCTTAAAATTTTCAGATACACTAACAAACATAAACTTGACTTTTTTTAGATCAGGAGAAATAAGAACTCTGGTTATCTGAACATCACTTAAATTTAAATCGCTATGAAGGTAGACTCCTACTTCCTTATGTAGTAAGCTTCTTATTTTTTCTATCCTTTCATTTTTCATTGTGATTTTATAGATTGAATTATCTCTTTTAAGTATTCAGCATTTTTACCAACAAATTTGATAACAAAATAGTTTGGTTTGAATAAAATTATTAAAACTTTGTTATTATCTTGATAATCATCAGCAATAATAGAAAAGTCATTTGTATTCAGGATAAGAGTTATAAGGTCAGATTTTGTTCTTGTTGCTTCATAACTTTTAAGAGTTTTTATCACAGCAGAACAAATTTGATTTACCTCTTCTACAGCCTTATCAGCTTTAAAATAGTACTCTATAAAAATTTCTTTTTCTCTGTCTGCTATTATTAGTCCCATTATGTCATCAGAATTGTTTACGAACTTTTTAATGGTTTCTGGGTTCATGTATATTTTCCCTCCTGTACCAAAGCAAATTTACCTAACTAAGCTTATTCTTCAAAAGTATCATTTATCCTTCTTTGTTGGTTTAATGAAATGTTTGGAAAAAAATAGTATAGTTCCACTTATTGATAGTCCTATGAGGGCTATACCAACAACAATGACCCAATATTTTAAGATACCCCATTCCCAAGTATGTAAAGTAAAGAAAAACTCCTTGATATCTTTGGGTATCTGATTTCTAAAAACTAGTATTATGCCACTAATAGCACTTGTAATAAAAAAAATAGCAAATGTTATACCTGTATAGGCATGAATTTTTCTGATCCAACTTAATAATTTCATTTGATATAATTCTTCTTACTTTTATTTTTCCCTATTAAGTATAGATCCAATACAAGAGGGATAAAAAATTTAGTAAAGAATGGCAGAAGACAGTTGGAACTATACTTGCATATCGTATATAAACAATTCCTAAAAATACGCCAATTGCTCCAATAAGTAAACTCACATATATATCCTGGAAATGAACAATTGAAAAAATAAATGAACTAATCAGAATAGAAAAAACTTTACTCATGAAATTGCTAAGCATATCTATTAAGTGTTTTCTAAAGATTATCTCCTCAATAAGTGGAACGACAATAACAAGGGTTACTAGGTACAAAACCATTTCATAAAATGTTGAATATCTTACGTATACGACGATAAAACTATTGTCATAGTTTTTGGAAATTCCCATAGAAACTGCCAACGATAATACAAATATAAAAGCACAGGATAAAATTAAGCCCAGTATTGTTTTGGTATTTGAATTAAGAAAACGTAAAAATGATACAAAAAACATATAAAAATCAAACTTTTTTGTAGCATGAAGCAAGAAAAATACAGTCATAGGTGCTAAAATCAAAGCAGTTCCGAATATAATAGACTTCCCAACGGATACGTTAAAACCAATCATTTCTTGTTCTATAAATGTCAGATAAATTTTCAGACCAATAAACTGAAAACAAACCTGTAAAAAGTAGTATATAAAGAAAATAGCATAAAAATTATCACTTCGATAATTTAGATTACTTGAATTACTAAGTTTAGGTCTGAATATATACTTGCCTGAATATGTTAAAAACACGAAAATACATCCTAGTGTTATAATAAACAAGAAGAAGAGCCTCTTATCGTTAGAATTATCAAATTTAATACTCTGGTAGTAGTCAACCAATAATTTTGGATTGTATAATATTTCTTGTAATTCAAAACTTTCGTATTGGTAATCAGATTGATACAGGTTAAGTACATATAATACCAGCAATATACCAATAAAAAGTGCTAGGACTATACGTTGCTTATAATTACTTAAGATATTTTTCAGTATGCGAAAAAACATAGTTAGCAAATTCTACGGGATCAGTATATTGATACTCAAACATTCCAAGTTCATTAAAAATATCTAACTTAATTATATCCACATTTTTCGATAGTGGTTTCCATCTTTTAACGTCAAAATCAAAATATCTGTTTGCAAATATAGCTATTAAATTAACATTAAAAGCAGAAGCTATATGCATTATTCCACTATCAAAACATATTAAGCATCTACAATCCTTTATCATATTCATCATTTCCATAAATTCAGGATGTATAGCGTTATGAATTTTTCTGGGACTAATAAATGCAACTTTTAAGCTGGTATAACTTTTTTTGGAAAGCTCTTGTATTTTCTGAATCAGGTAACTTACAAACCTAGTTAGCCAAACTTTACCTTCTTCGTTATAGAAAAACATTTCTTTATCAAAAATTAATACATCGTACTTTTCAAAAGATACATTAGGTACAACTAGGTTTGTCAAACCAGTAAAGTTTTGTACCAAAAACTCTAAATCTTCTTTAAATAGAGCAGAATTTTGATAACTAATATCTAAATCCAATTTAACTACCTCTATATTTTGAAATACTTCATGCCTTACCTTTGATAAATCATCAATTTGGGATTTATCAACTTCGTCAATATAGTAAGTATAATTGTGAGAGAAAAAAAAGCGATTTATTCTAGTTTGGTAGAAGTATGTATATTTTTTAGATGCTTTAAGTTTAGATCCAAGCAAATAGCTTACAGTAGTTGGACTAAATACAAAAACTTTTTCAAACCCAGTACTATCTCTAAAAAACAGAATTTTCAGGTAATTAAGTACATCATTCAAAAAGTTATGCCCTTTCAAATTCCTATAAAACAAGTTTACTGGAATAATTTGAATAGAATCAAAATAGGGGTGTATAATTTTAGAATCGTATACGAACAAACGGGAATTATGGGGATTAAATATTCCAACTACTTGGTAATCCCTATAGTGATCTCTTATTATTTTTATAGCTGGAAGGGTTAAGATAGTATCCCCAATCCTATCTAATCTTACTACAGCTATTTTTGGTTTATTCTGTTGCATTTTAACTCTTCTTTTATTTGTTGTAAAGTTTTAGTATTAAGTACATTATGTTTTTTACACATTGCTTTTCTTGCCCACTTAACACCAAACTCCATGTATTCCATCTGTAAAGTAGAATGAGCATCAGTATTTATTACAATATTAAGCTCTTTGTTAGTACATAGTCTATAGTTTATAATATGCTCATAGTCAACATCTAATCTATCTAAATGGCTGTTTATTTCGATATACTTCTGATGTTGATTAGCATAGTTAAAAATATTGAATATATCCTCTTGAGATAGTTTAATAGCTTCCCTTTGTCCCAATATTCTGGAAGTTAGGTGACAAAGAATATTACCCTTCGTAAGAGCGTTAATTATTCTTTGATAGTTTTGATCATTTCTAAGTTTAAAGTCTGAATGAATAGAAAGATTAATATAATCAAGTTTTGGTAAAATCTTTTCTAGTGACTTATTTTTCTCATAATCAAGATTTCCAAAGGTATCTATGTTTTCCTCAACTGCCCATAGTATATCAAGGTTTTGAACTTTTGAAAAGCTAGCATATGAATCGACTTTATCCTGCAGATAGTCTATATGGTCAGATATTCCTATGTAAGAATATCCCATTTGCAGAGCTTTCATAGCCATTTCATGAACAGTATTTTTACCATCCGAAAAAACAGTATGCAAATGTAAATCTCCTTTAATATCTTTAATACTTACCAAATCTGAAAAAGTATTAGTTTTTGCAATTTCAAAGATTAATGGATAATCCAACAATTCATCCGGTATAGGATTAACCCCTAAGTATTCATAAAAATCATTCATAGTTTTCAGTTTAGTGAATATTGGATCAATAATAAAATCTTCTAAACTTTTCGATGTGTCTATTTTGTCTATATCCGTATAGCGAAGTAGAAAGTAGATTTCTAAAGGTAGATAGTATTCGCAGAAAATAAACAGAATAGGTACTTTCAAAACAGAAGTTTTTAATATCAGAATATTGGTATTTCCAATTTTCTTAACTTCATGTGATAAGGCAAATTTTTCAAATTCCTTGAAATTATCTTTGAACCATTCAGCAGGGTTCTCCTGATTTGAAGGGATGATTATACATATTTCCTCAATAATTTTATCAAATCTCCTAATAGGTCCCGTTTCAACATACTCTATACCCTTTTCATACAGATTTTTTTTTATAAGCTTGTATACTCCATAAATTTCATAAAAAAAAGAATAGCCATGATAATTGCAAAGCAAATCCTCTATTTTTTTTATCACTCTACTTTTAAAACCTTCATAGGAAAATTTCAAGCCAGTTTTTTTTAGTAACTTGAAGAGAGCTTTATAGAAATCCTCGTCATTTTGTATATACAATATATCTCTTAAAGTTAGTATTTGCTGAAATTGTTGATTTAGTTGATAACTAATTTGTTCTATAAAAACATCAAAGTTTTCTACGTAGTTAGATAGGTCATTTAGGATGTACCTTAGAAAAAGTAGTTTAAACTTCTGTATACCCCCGAATTTTATTACTTCGCTTACCTTATTAGCTATATTTGCATCAAAGAATTTGTGATTTAAATCTAGTTTTTGTTTACCTTGAGTAATATACTCGTATATATGATCCCTTAGGAAAGACAATCTTCTTTTGTAATATTTTATTTTAGATACGTTGCAGGGATCAGATAAGTAAGCTAAATATACGTAATTTTCGAAAGCTTCTAGAATTTTGAGTGAGTCATATTCAATAAGCATTGTTTTCTATAACTATTTTATCCCTAAAATTAATCTTTTTGTTGTTAATTGGCTTATTTATGATGTTAACTATCAATCCGATAGCTATCCAATTGACAATTAGCGATGTTCCTCCATAGCTTATAAAGGGAAGAGTTACACCAGTAGCAGGTAACAAAGATAAGGTTACAGACATATTAATTACAGCGTTTATAAAAATCATGAAAGTTAACCCAAAAGCAAGTAATTTATAGAAAACATCATTTATTTTAGATATTCTAAAAATCATCAGGGTAAAGAAGGTAAGGAAAATTAGTACTATGATTAAATTAGCTACCAAACCTAATTCCTCACCTATAACTGAGTATATAAAGTCGGTGTGTTTTTCAGGTAAGTAGTAATGTTTTTGTGTACTATTACCTAATCCTACTCCCCATATGTGTCCTCTACCATGAGCTATTAAACTTTGGATGATATTATAACCATAGCCTAAGGGGTCAGCCCAGGGGTTCATAAAAGCTAGTATTCTTTTGACTCTATAGCTTTCAGAAAATAGGAGAAATAGAAAACCAATTATAGAGAACACGACCAAGGGAAGAAAATGCCACAAAGGAGTACCCCCAATGAACATTATTGATAAAAATATTAGTCCAATAATTGCAGCATTCCCTAAATCTGGTTCTAAGTTAATTAAAAAAACGAATACCAGCATTAAAATAAATGGTGGGACAAATCCCTTTTTAAAATTCTCTATTATGTTCATACGAGCTGAAATAAAGTAAGAAGTATACAAAACTATAGCTATTTTAGCTAGTTCAGAAGGTTGAAAATTTACTATCCCCAAATTTATCCATGCTTTAGAACCGTTAACCTCTATTCCTAAAGGAGTCAAAACCAATACTAACAGGATAATATTTCCTATCACAATCGGAATTAAATATTGTTTTAGTTTTTCTAAATCAATTCTAGAAGCTACAAAAAAACAAATTAAACCAATAACCAGAGCTACAATTTGTTTAGTTACCAAATGTATACTAAAAGATGCAGAGTATATACATATAATCCCAAACAATGACAATGCTAAAAATATAGAAAATATTAACTTACTTAGGTTATTCAAGTTTAATCAAAAAGCTCACTTATTGATTTTTTGAAGTAAATTCTTTTAATTACTTCGGATATTAGATCTGCAATTGAACAGACTATTATTTTGCTATTAGTATGTTTTAGGGGTATAGTATCTGTTACGAATATTTTTTCGATACATGATTTTTCTATTAACTGTATAGCATTTGAGCAGAAAACGGGGTGTACCGCTAGGACGTATATTTTTTTAGCTCCCATATTTGCAAGCTTTTCAGCTGCATTAACTATAGTTTTACCTGTTGATATCATATCGTCAACAATGATTACCTCTTTTCCTTGTATATCACCTACTACCTCTAAACATTCTACTTCTTCTACATCAGGTCTTCTTTTGAACATAACAGCTATAGGTAATCCCATTTTTTCAGAGTACATTCTTGCTCTTACCACACTTCCAGCATCTGGTGCTACTATAATGTGATTATTCTTGTCTAACTTACCTACATAATTTACAAATTGAGAAGCTAAGGAACTGTAAGCAAATAGATTATCGAGAGGAATATCAAAAAATCCTTGAATAGCTGGAGAATGAAGATCAACAGTAACAACTCTATTAGCTCCAGCAACAGTTATTAAGTTAGCAACCAACTTTGCAGTTATTGGTTCTCTTCCTGAAACCTTTTTCTCTTGCTTTGCATACCCAAAGTATGGTATAATAGCAGTTATACTATTTGCAGATGCTCTTCTTACAGCATCTATTATTATCAATAATTCCATTAGATTATCATTAACAGGAGGACAAGTTGACTGAATAATAAAAACATCTTTTCCTCTAACGTTCTCTAAAATCTTAACTCTTATCTCACCATCAGAAAACCTGGAAATAATACTATTCGCTAATGGTATACCTATCTTTTCCGATACCTTTACTGATAGTTCTGTATTTGAATTACCTCCTATGAGTATTAGTTTATCATAGAGTTCTTTTTGTGCTTTTTCTTCTTGAGTTCTTGGACTTATCATACAATTCCCCCCAATAATTTTCTTTAAAAATCTAGCTTTTCTGATATTGTTTTTGGTTGTAGGAAATATAGTAGATAATCTGGTCCACCAGCTTTTGCATCAGTACCGGACATATTAAACCCTCCAAATGGATGAACACCTACTATTGCCCCAGTACATTTTCTGTTTATGTAAAGGTTTCCACAGAAAAATTCCTCTACAGCTCTTTGGATATTATATCTGTTTTCACTAAATACTGCTCCTGTTAGTCCATACTCTGTTGAGTTAGCTATTTCTATAGCTTGATCAAAGTTATCGTATTTTATTACAGCTAACACAGGTCCAAAAATTTCCTCTTGAGCTATTACATCATTTGGATTAACATCTTCGAAGATAGTAGGTTGTACATAGTAACCTCTATCTTCAAATAGTTTATTTCCTCCATAGACTAGTTTATTTTGGTTTTTACCTATTTCGATGTATTCGATTATTTTGTTAAGAGAAGACTGATTTATTACGGGTCCCATAAACTTGTTTTCTCTTGGAAGTCCTATTTCGATTTTCTTTGTTTTGCTTATGAGCTGTTCCATAAAGGTTTGGTATATTTCTTTGTGGAGGAGAAGTCTTGAGCAAGCAGAACATTTTTGTCCCTGGTAGCCAAAAGCAGAAACTATTACACTATTAACTGCGTGTTCTAATAGTTGTGGATTGGTTATTTTATCCACTATTATAGCGTTTTTTCCTCCCATTTCCGCTATTACTCTTTTGAGATGTTTTTGGCCTTTATTTACTATTGATGCTTCTTTATAAATATGAATTCCCACTTCTTTTGAACCAGTAAATGCAATCATTCTTACTTGTGGGTGTTTTACTAGATAATCACCCACTACACTACCTCTTCCTGATAAGTAGTTAAGTACTCCATCTGGTAAGCCTGCTTCCTTCATTATTTGGTAGAAGAATAGAGACATGAAGCAAGAGTCGTTAGAAGGTTTAAGTATAACTGTATTTCCAGTAACCATTGCAGCTATAGACATTCCAGCGGGTATAGCCAATGGGAAATTCCATGGTGGTATAACTACTACCACACCCAAAGGTAAGTAGCAGTAATAATTTTTTTCACCGGGGAAATTAGCGAGTTTGGGTGGATTTTCGTGAAGATTTATCATTTGTTGGGCATAGTATTCAAGGTAGTCGATAGTTTCTGCTACATCGGCATCAGCTTCTGCATAATTTTTTCCAACTTCGAGAATCATCCATGCTATTGCTTCATATTTTCTTTTTCTTAGGATATTTGCTGCTCTGAAAAATATGTTGGCTCTTTGGTATACATCTAATTTTGACCATGTTTTGAAAGCTTCTTGCGCAGCTTTTATAGCCATCTCAGCGTGTTCTATAGTTGCATCCTGAAAAACACCTATTACCTGTGAATACTCTGCAGGATTTATTGACCTTATCTTATTACTAGAATAAAACTCTTTACCACCGATATACAAAGGATATTCTTTAGATAGATTAGATTCAACGTAAGTTATTGCCTGCTTTATGTTTTCTAACACTTGCGTATCAGTAAAGTTAAGAAATGGTTCTGTTTTAAAATCAATTGTTGTTCTCATTTTCCTACCTCCTTATATGCTTCTGTATATTTCTGAGCTACTTTTAGATAATCGTAATCTTTTACTGATTCGAATGAATTCTTTTTGAGTTTATTTAGTAATTCCGGATTCTTATATAGTTGAATTATTTTTGTAATGAATTCTGATTGGTAGTTATTGTTGTTTTCTATCAAATATCCGTTATATTCGTTTATAATTAGGTCATCAGCTCCATATGTTTTGAAGCTAATTATGGGAACCATCGAAGATAGACTTTCCAGATAGGCTAATGGTTTGACTTCTGTAACTGATAGAGTTATAAAAACGTCCAGTAGTCTGTAGTAGTTTGGTATATCTTCGTAGGGTACTTTATTTGTGAATACCACATAATCTTGCAAATCTAGTTTTCTTGCGTAGTTTAGTAGATTATCGTACTCTGTTCCACCCCCCACTATTAGTAAACTTATTTTTTTATCATTCAGGTTTTGTTCGAAATAACTTACGATTTGCCTATATAACTCTAACAGCTTGTACAAGTTTTTCTCTTTCTCTAGTCTTCCTACAAATCCAAGGACAAACTTATCTTGTAAACCGAATTTTGCTTTTAAGTTTTGAATTTTTTGATCATCATAGTACTGCATATGATGCATATCTACAGGGTTGCAAATAAACAAAAACTTATCCTTATACTGTTGGAATTTATTTTCCACATCTTTTTTTATGGTTTTTGAGGGAAAAATTACTGCATCCACGAATTGAAATATTTCTTTTAGATGACCATATAGAAACTTTTGGTAGATAAATTTGGGAATGAATTTAACATAGTGATAGTAGTTTTCATACTGTGTATGATACGTAAATACCACCTTTGAAGACGGATTATAACTTCTTAATATTTTGGCTATTTTATAGATTATGAATGGATGGTTTATTTGAATTATATCAGGTTTTATTTGTATTTTTTTGATTTCTTTTATGAGATTGATGGGATTAGGGATACAGTAGTCGAATTTTGGGAAATATATAGATGGTAATTTGAATATATTGTATTTAATGTTGTATTTTTGTATGATTTGGTGGTTAAAACAGGGATGTTTTGAGGATATTACACTTACTTCTTTGTTAAGTTCTTTTAGTCCTTTGGATAGGAGATGTATGCTATGAACTACACCATTGGTTACAGGGAAAAAGACATTTGTTAGTACAGCTATGTTCATGCGAATATTCCTATCTTTCTGAATTTTTGGTATCTATGTTGTTTAGGATTTTCAAGTTTTCGTGATAGAGTAATATATTCTAGAAGTTTATTTTTTATGGTGGTATAGGAAAATTGTAGATCTCTATGCATTCCTAGGAATGGTTCTGGAATTATTTCATCTATTACTCCTAGTTCTAGTAGATCGTAGGATGTTAGTTTTAGATTTTTTGCTGCTAGTGGAGCTTTTGATGAGTCTCTATAGAGAATTGAAGCTGCTCCTTCAGGGGATATGACAGAATAGTAAGCATTTTCCATCATAAGGATATAGTTAGCTACAGCGATAGCTAGAGCTCCTCCAGATCCACCTTCGGATAGGATTAAGCAAACAACTGGGATATCTAGTTCAAACATTTTAGAGATTGATTTAGCGATGGATATGTATTGTCCATTTTGCTCGGCAGTATCGCCAGGGTATGCACCTGGTGTATCTACTATGGTTATTAGCGGTGTTCTAAATGTATTAGCTATATCCATAATTCTTATGGCTTTGTAGAAGCCTTCTGGGTTTGTCATTCCATAGTTTCTTGCTATTTTTTCATTTGTGTTTCTTCCTTTGTTATGTCCCAGTATGAATACTGGATAGTTTTCTATTTTTGCAAGTCCACCGGTAATTGATTTATCATCACCGACGTATCTATCTCCTTTTAGTTCTTGGAAATCTGTGAATATATTTTCGATTAAGTCTTGGAGGGTAGGTCTTTTAGGATGTCTTGCTATTTGGACTCTATTGAAGGGATGTATCTTGGATTTGATTTCTTGGATTATATTTTGAGTTTTTAGTTTTAGGACTTGTAGTTCTTGGTAAGATACTTTTTGATTTTGATGTAGTTCTTGTAGGATTTTTATTCTTTGTTCGAGTTGGTCTATGAGTTTTTCTATTTCGAGTGTGTTAAGTATGTCTTGCATGTAGGGTTTGGAGGTGTGGTTTTGGTGGGCGAGACAGGAGTTGAACCTGTGACCTCTTGCATGTCACGCAAGCGCTCTAACCACCTGAGCTACCCGCCCACCGAAAATATAATTCTATTTTTCAACTTATTAACCTTCATACAAAAAGATAAATCCTTCTACATGTTACTTATTATTTTCCTTGTTGGGATTTATCATTAGGTATAAAGAATGCTCCTACTATTCCTCCTAGAATCATTCCTATTAAAGCCCCTGGTATACCTAAAAGAGGTATAGTTGCAGCTGCACCGAATAAACTCCCCACAGTAATAGGAGCAATATAATCTACAGCTGATTTATCTTTTATAGATTGATACTGATTTTTCAAGTATATATCTTCAGTTGAGTATAAATTTATGTCATTCTGAATTAAATATTGCTTGCTTATTTTACCTATAGTTTCGTAATTTGTTTCTATAAATTTGTTAGGGTTTATTTTCATTTTATAGATCACCCCTTTCCCATTGCTTTAACTTTATGAATCATTTGTCTCCTTATACAGAATTGTACTATCATACTTTAAAAACCTCCCTCATTAGTAAAATACCTATTAACTTTGATACGATCGAGAATAGGATAGTGTAGATTGTAGAAAATGAAATAAGATACCCCATAATTGAGTTACCTATAAGGAAAGAGATTCCCATAAATGTGTACAACATTCCCCAGTCTTTAGCCATTGGGTTAAGTAGCTTAGAAAAAGTAGCTTTAATAATGCATCCTTGAAAAGCTATTGATATTCCCCACATTAATACTCCTATAAATACTATCCAAATAGAATCAGCTAGGATGAAAAGTGAAGTAAATAGAAAGAAAATCATAGCTGATACACTGCTAATTATCATATTTTTATCAAACCAAAGTCCAAGTAAAAATGCTCCTATAGCACTTACAAACATAGCCAAGGAATATAGAAGAGGTATGAAAGACAAACTAATTACTTTTTTTTGTTCCCAATAAAATGAAATTATAGAAAAATCCAAAAACCCTAAACAAATCATACAGCAAGAAAGGATATATATCATCTTTATCTTTTCTAGATTTATTTTTTTTAGATTGTCCGATTGTTGACTTTTGGTATTATAAGACCAATTATAATGTAAAAGCTTTCTTTGTGTGATGTAGTATGATAGAATTAAAAGAAGAAACATGCTTAGAATTGAAGGTATAAAGAGAAACGTAAGGATAGAGGTATAGTTAATCTTGTTGGAAAGTAGAAGAGATACAAAGAGTGGTCCGGTTATAGCTCCAATTTGGTCTAAAAATTGATGAATTCCAAACATCTTACCAGCCTGTTGAGAAATACCAGACTGTTGAGAAATGATTGATATTATAAAATCTCTAGAGGGTGTTCTTATAGATTTTCCTAATCTTTCGAGTAAAAATAATGTACTAGCTGTATAGATACTATTAAAGAAAGCTATTAAAGGTATACAAAGTAAAAGATAATATCCTATATTCATTGTAGCAAGATATGATTTGAATTTGTCAGCTATGTATCCAGCGGGCAATCTGAAAGAGTAAGATATAAAATAAGCTAATCCTCCTATAAGTCCAATATAAAAGCTATTAGCTCCCAAGGATGCAAAAAAAGGTCCAGCAAATGATCTAAACGATTCGTACGTAAAATCCGATAGTAAACTTACAAAACCTAATATAACTATAACCCACATTTTGATATACTCTCCTCTAGTCGAATTTAACCTATAAAAATCATATCCTTGTTTATGATATGAGAGGATAAATCAATTAAAAAAATTAAAATCAATATATAGGAGCGATTTGTAATGGATAATATTATAGTTTATGAACTAAAGCCCTTAAAAACAAAACTCAAACTGCTTTATGGGATCATAATATCCTTGTTTAGTTTTATTTCTTTTGTCTTTATTCTGTATTACTGGGATATTACGTTATATTTCGGTATAGATGAAGAAATATTGGTAACAATACTCCTGATAATACTATCTTTGTATGTTGGTGGAGTTATAAAAGATGATTTAGATTATATTTTTGGTAAGGTAATAAAATCACACTTATTAAGAATAATTACTGGTTCTAAAAACATAAAGGTTTACAGATGGTATGATTTGAGTATAAAGCAGCGTGATTCAATACATACTGAATTTCTTTTATACTTGAAAGAATTGTATGATACTTGTTTGGAAAAGAATTCTAAAGAATTTATAAAAAAAGTTATTAACTATTTAGAAGACATAGATATTATTGAAACAAAATCCTTACGAGGTTCGAATTATAGGCCCAATTTACCTAAATATGTTGAAGTGATAGCACTTTTTAAGGATTCTTCTAAAGCTTCAATAACTACACTTAAAATAGGTAAAAACGAAAACATAGTATTTTTAGTATTAATTCCTCAAGAAAATAAGGATAAGTTAATACAACCCATATATATACGACAAAATTTGGATATTTCTATATTTTCAAATGATGAACAAATAAGTAATGCACTGCAAGGTTATAGGGAGATTATATGGAATCTGAGCAAACTAGGTTTCTAATAGAATACTACTGTGTATATGCAATAACCCTTACTTATGTGATAGTAGTTATATACTATTTGATAAACAAAATCGTGAGAGGAAAGAATATTTTTATAAGTGTAAATTTAAGTGTTTCTCAGTATCAAATGGTTTTAAACTTTATTGCTCTGATACTTATGCTTCTTACAATATTTATCATAATACCCACCTTTTCGAAACATTTACAAAATAAAATAGAAAAAAAGTACTCGTATAGTATAAATCAAAAAATATTTAAAAATGGTCTAAAAGCAGAAAACTTGGAAATTGAGAAGTACATACCTTCCAATTCTGATTTTTTCAAATCTTTTCTACAAAATCAAAATCTATCAATTAATAAAGTAAGAATAGTTGAAGAAAATTCACTTATTATTAACTATCATAAGTCAAAAAGAAAATACAAGATATATTTGTCAGAGATACGAATTTTAGAGAGAACAGGAAGTTTTTATAGCAAAACTAGATATTATAGACAAATGTTTAGTGGCTTATGCATAGGAGTTCCAAATGAAGTTTTTAACACCACAAAAATATATAAATTTCCACTTTATAAGTACTACACAACTTCTGATTACTCTATAGTGCTGGTATATTTATCTGAAAGTCCTTTCATATTTCCTTTGTTTGAAAAGATTACTGATGAATTAATACAAAATAAATTACAGGAAATACTGAGATTCGTGAACAATTACTTGATGTGATTTTTGGAATAACAAATGGATGAAATTATATTTTATGAGTTGAAACCTCTAAAATCAAGGCTCAAATTACTTTACGGAATTATAATATTCGTGTTCAGCATTATTTCGTTTATCTTTATTTTGTACTATTGGGATATTTATGTTTATTTTAGTATGGATGTAGAATTCTTAGTATCGATGATAACTTCAATACTGTTAATAGTATTATCTGCGTATATTATTGGACTTATTAAAAGTGATATGGATCATATTTTTGGAAAAATAATAAAATTGCACATATTAAGGATAGTTACTGGTTGTAAAGATGTAAAAGTGTATAGATGGAAGGATTTAGACTCAAATCAACAACATTCAATAAGCAAAGAACTAATCGAATATCTAGAAAAAGCATATGAATCCATAATAGAAAGAAAAGTCATAGAATTTTTAATCAAGGTTTTTGAATATTTGCAAAATATAGACACTGCAGAGAATCCATTTGTAAAAGACCAAGAATATTGGCAAAGAATGCCAAAATATACCGAAGTAATAGAATTATTCAAGGATTCTTTCAGAGTTTTAATAATTACTCTTAACACAAATGAGAATGAAAACATAGTATTTCTAGTATTGATAAATCAACAAAATAAAAACAAGATAATAGAACCTATATGCATACTACAAAATATGGAAATATCCCTATTTTCAAAGGATGAAGAAATAATTAATGCGATACAAGGATATAAACAAATTGTATGGAATTTGAATAGACTTGGTTTTTAATAGAATATTATAATGGATGATATTATAGTTTATGAATTGGAACCTTTAAAGGCCAAATTCAGATTGCTTTATAGGATTGTGATATTTTTGTTTAGTATTATTTCATTTTTCTTTATTCTCTATTATTGGGATATTACAGTCTATTTTGGTATGAGCAGGGAAATATGGATAGCAGTAATATTGATAATACTATCACTATGTATTGGTTTAGTTATAAGAGGACATATAGATTATATCTTTAGTAAAATAATCAAATTACACATATTAAGAATAGCTACCGGTTGTCAAAATATAAAAGTTTACGAGTGGGAAGATTTAAATATAAACCAACGAGATTCAATACACACCAAAATTCTTTCACATTTGAAAGAATTCCATGACATATATGTAGAAAAATATTCCAAAGAATTTGTAAAAAAGGTTATTGATTATTTGGAAAATGTACATACTAGTGAAAAATATCTTTACAAAGCCCAAATTATAGTCAAAACGAAAGAAAATATATCGAAGTAATAGAACTTTCCAAGGATTCATTCAAAGCTTTAATAATTATGCTTGAAATAGACAGTAAAGAAAACATAATATTTCTTGTGATTAGTGAGGAAAACAAGGATAAACTAATACAGCTCATACATATACCCAAAAGCTTAAAGATTTCAATGTTTTCAAACGATGAACAAATAAGCAATGCATTACAGGGCTATAAGCAGATTGTATGGAGTTTGAATAAACATGGAGTTCGAACAAACTAAGTTTTTGGCAGAATATTACTTTGTTTATGCAATAACTATCGTTTATATATCAATCATTATTTACTATGTTGTTTACTTTGTTTACTATTCGATAAAAAAAATGGCAAGGAACAAGAATGTTTTGCTAATAAATATTTTGGGTATAAGCCTTAAAATCACACAACCTCAGTTAGCTACAAGCTTTATAACTGCAACAGTTATGTTTCTTACAATATTCGTCATAATACCAACTTTATCGAAACATGTACAAAATAAAATAGAAAAAAAGTATTCACATATTATAAATGAAAGAATATTTAAAAGTGGTTTCAGATTTGAAAACCTAGAAGTAGATAAATACATACCTTCAAATGCTAATTTTTTCACCTATTTTCTGCAAAACCAGAATTTATCAGTTTATAGGATTGAAATAGTTGAAAAAAATTCCTTTGTGATTAACTACCTTAAGTCAAATAAAGAATACAAGATATATTTATCAGAAATACAGATCTTTGAGGTAAAAAAGAGCAGTTCTATTAGATCTTACCGTATACATTACGAAGAGTTGTTTAGCGGACTGTGCATAGGAATTCCAAACGAAGTTTTTAATACCAGAAAAATAAATAACTTCTCAGTTTATAATTATTACATTACTTCAGATTATTCTATAGTATTGGTAAACTTTTCTGAAAGTCCCTTTATATTTCCCTTGTTTGAAAAGATTAGTGATGAGTTGATACAAAAAAAGTTAAGGGAAATATCAAAACTTGTGAATAATTATTTAATGTAGATCTTTTAAAGCGTATGGGTTTCGAGCAAATTAAATTCATAATGATATATTACTTGGCATGTATACTAACTTTTACAATAGTTACAATTCTAGGTTATTTTATAGCCATACAAAAATATACAGAAGGTCCCAAATGGATATTGATACCTATTACTGCCATAATTGGAATAATCGCAGCCTATTTTATTGAACCAATATACAGAGATAAGCTACAAAGCAAATATTCAGATTCAATAAACCAGATCATATTCAAAAGTAGCATTAGAATTGAAAATTTTGAGATACAAAAGTACATTCCTAATAAATCCGACTTCTTCAAGAGTTTTCTTGAAAAACAGAAAATATCTCATTATGAGTATAGTGTAAACGAAAATAATTCACTTATAATTAAGTACACAAAACAAAGGGAAAAGTATACTATACTTTTGTCGGAAATAAAGATTATTGAAGTTAGACCAGTAATTGGAGCTTATAGGACACCTCATAGATACGGTAGAAATCAAGAACAGTATACACGTGAACTTCTTTTTAGTGGCCTTTGCATCGGTATACCTAGTAAAATATTAAATAAAGAAAGAATGTATCCACACTTATATTTCAGAGCATATGAAAAGCCAGATTATTCAGTAATACTGTCCTATTATCCTTCTCAAGAAAGTCCGTTTAAATTCTCCTTGTTTGAAAAAATAAACAATCAAATAGTCCAGCAAAAACTACAAGAAATTATATCAGTCATAAAAAGATATTTACTATGAGTATATGAATTTGGAAAGTTTCATAAATTATCAAAAAAAACTCATAAGAATCAAATCAATAATAGGAACTATATTTTTAATTCCATTTTTTATAGTTATTACCATTATTATCATACCTTATTTTTGGGACATTGACTACTATACTGACTCTTACAATAACACTTTTCAAAAAATGCTGTGTTCATGTTTTACAATATTTTTTCTTTTGCTTCCAACATTATTAGTTATTCTACAGAGCATTCTTGACAGTTATACAAAATTAAAACACTATATCCTAGAAAAAACTACAAATGCAAGAGATATACAAATTTTACCTTGGGATAGTTTCAATTCCAAAGATCAAGATCATATTATTAATTCTCTTTGTTTACACTTGAATGATTTGAAAAATTCCCTAGATCCAAACCTAAAAAAATACATAGATGCAGTTTTAAATTATATATCCAAGTCTAGAGATATCATACGTAACGAAGTGATTATAGCACAATCTAAACATTTTCTAAAAGCCATAGTAATTAGTGTAGTTCTAATACAAGAAGAAACAATTTCATTCATACTATTAAGTCCCGATAAGGATAAAACACATCAAAAACTTGAAATAGTCTATACACCTAACACCACACTTATTCCACTTTTTTATAGTGAGAAAAACATTACAGGTGTTGTAAATCACTACAAGGAAATAGCATGGAGATTGAAAGAACTTGGTTTTTAGTAGAGTGTTACTTAATGTGCTTCATAACAACTGTCTTTTTATTTGCAGGTATCTACTCTTTACTTTTGAGACTTATAGAAGGCTTACCATATCTATCGTACAAGATACCTTTCGAGTCACTATTGAAACCAATATTTTTTAAATATAAATTAATTTTCAAATTGATATATTTTGCTATATCATTATTTTTGACGTATACTATAACTCCAACATTATTTAAATTTATTGAACACAAAGCAGAGAATAGATACTCTTATTACTTATGGAGAAAAACTTTCAAAAACGTACATATAGTTGGAGAAATAGAAATACAGAGATATGAACCTTTCGGAGCTAATCTTTTCAAATATATCCTGAAAAATCAGAAATTCACGAAAAAAGAATTAATAATATACGAAAGAAATACACTAATGATTTACTACCACAAACAAACAAAAAAATATGCTGTAGCTTTAGCAGAGATAAAACTAGTTGAATATGAAAAAGTTATAAGAGGAGGTGTTACAAATCAATATCTATTGTTTAATGGATTTGCTTTATTGATTCCAAATGAGATTTTAAATTATCAGATACCTAATAATTACTCAGTATTTCTTGAGATTAGGAGTTCAAACTACACTGTACTAATGATAAATCATCCTGATAGCCTTTTTAAATTTGAATTACACCAAAAAGTTGATAATCAAAAAATTCAAAATAGATTAGAAAAAATATTACAGGTAGTTAAAAACTTCTTATTATGAAAAATTTTTCACAGGAAATATTAGAATTTGTAAGTAATTAATCTAATATAACCTATCAACATGAGTTTAGATAATTTTATAAACTATCAAAAAATGCTTATAAAAATCAAAACAGTAGTAGGAACTGTATTTTTTATTCCATTTTTTACACTTACTGCTATTACCCTCACAGCCTATTTTTGGGACACTGATTACTATAAAAACCACTATTTTCACGAATTTGGAAAAGTAATATGTATATGTAGTACATCACTTCCTTTTTTAGTTTCAATAATACTGTTCATAAAAATTAGCATTCATGAGAATTATACGAAATTAAAGTATCATATTTTGAAAGAAATTACAAATACCCAAAATGTACAAATTTTACCTTGGGATGATTTAAATATTGAAGACCAGGTCTCCATCATTAAAACTTTTTATCTACATTTAGATGATTTAACAAAGTCTCTAAATCTAAATCCAAAACTAAAAAATTGTGCATATACAGCTTTACGTTATTTGTCAAGGTGTATACCAGATAAGGATCTTGACATACCAATACAAACAGAATCATTTGTAAAAGAGCCTATTAGTATAAATGATGTAGTTCTGGTGCAAGTAATCAAAGATTTTCTAAAAGCTATAGCAATCAATGCTACTCTGAATACAAAGGAAACAATTTCATTCATATTATTAAATCCAGACATGGACAGAACATATCAAAAACTTGAAATAGTGTATACACCCAATTCTACACCTAGTCCATTTTTCTACAATGAGGTATTCATTGATGGTATAGTAAATCACTATAAGGAAATAGCATGGATACTGAAAAAATTTGGTTTTTAGCAGAGTATTACGTAATATGCACTATAACATTTATCTTCTTACTAATGGGTATTTACTCTTTTCTATATGTTCTTTTACCTTCAGCGAGTCAACCTGATAGATCAAGTCCACTACTTAGAAGATTTGTGGAATCACTATTTTTTAAATTAAAACCACTATTTTTTAAATATAAATTAATCTTTCAGTTTGTATACTTTGTCTTATCATTATTCTGGACGTTCATAGGATGTTTTATGTTATTCGAATTGGCCAAACATCAAGTAGAAGCAAGGTATTCCCATTCTTTATGGAAAAGATTTTTCAAAAATATACGTGTAGTAGGCGATATAGAAATACAAAGATACGAACCTTTTGGTGTTAATGTATTCAAAGATATCCTTAAAAATCAGAAACTCTCTGAGAAAAAGTTAGTAATATATGAAAAGAATGCACTAATAATGTACTATCATAAACAAACAAAAAAATATATTATAGCTTTAGCAGAGATGATTTTGATTGAATACGAAAGAAAAAAAACACGTATTATTACCGACCAGAAACTTCTGTTTAATGGGCTTATTATATCCATTCCAAATGAGATTTTAAATTATAAGATGCTAGATAACTACTCAGTATTTCTTGAGATTAGAAGTTTAGACTATACTACGATCATGATAAACTATCCTCAAAGCCCTTTCAAATTTGAATTACAAGAAAAAGTTGATAATCAAAAAATTCAAGATAGATTAGAAAAAATATTGCAAATAGTCAGAAGCTTTTTGCTATAAAATGAGATACAAAAAGCTTAGTATATTATCTAAAAGGAAAAACAAAGTTGGTCAACTACCTCAGAGTTATATCGAATCAATACAAAAAGATCAGCTAAAAGGTAAGATTGAGATTTTCAAGTTCAATTCAGAAAATCTGTACATGGATACCATTTTGGATCCTCAAGATATCTCCAAACTAGAATCAATAATGCAAAAGATAGATAAAAAATACAACTACATAATAAATATAGATACCTTCCCAAATAACATTATTCCAAAGATAATAAAGAACTATATAGACATAGATGATTTTATAATAGAGGATTTGCTGAACACTGATCAAAGGATAAAGTTTGAGTCAAGAAAAGGACTAGTATTTATTGTTATTAAAACTCCTGTAGAATATGATCTGGAAAAAATAAAACAAGATCAAGTAATCAAAATATACGAACAAATGTCTATAATAGCAACGGATAACATCATATTTGTGTTTCAGGAAGGTATCGAAGGAGATAACTTAGATCCCTTTAGAAAAAACATAAATAATCTAAAGCAAAACTCAATAGAATTTTTTGTGTACTATCTTATAGACTTATGTATAGATAGGTATCTTGCTTTCATGGAAGATATAGAAGATAAACTTAGACAGGTCGAGAAAAAAATTTTTAGTCAAGAAAAATTTGACATAGAAGAAATCTACTTTTTAAGGAGTAATATTGGTATAATGAAAAGAGATTTCATAAATATTTTAGAGCTTGTAAAAACGCTCAAAGTATCCTACTTTTCAGAAAACATGAAATACTACACTCAAGATCTTCTTGATCATGCTTACAAAATGTTAGATATGTTGAATAATGTAGATGATTTTACTTCTTATTTGATGGAATCATATATTTCGATGATTAATTCAAAATTTAATGAAAGTGTAAGAATACTAACAGTAATTAACACAATTTTTGTTCCAGCGATATTTATTGCAAGCATATATGGTATGAACTTTGAAAATATGCCTGAATTGAAATGGAAGTATGGATACTTCTTTACTTTATTTATCATCTTTTCAGCAATTCTGTTTTCTTTGGCATATTTCAAGTACAAAAAGTACATATGAGTCATAGATATATAAGCATTTTGTTTTGGCTGAGCATTTTTGTATATTTACTTCTTGGAATGAATAGCTTTATTTTTACTTATCCTGACGAAGGGAGAAATGCCTTTGCTACCCTATACATGATAAAATCAGGAGAATATATAGTCCCTTACTATAACGGGGAAATAAGATATGATAAGCCTCCACTTCTGTACTACCTAGCTGCAATATCCTACAAGTTTCTATCCTTTTTTGGTGTAGAAAAGGTAGAGTTTAGTTTTAGATTAGTATCTGCTCTTGCAACTTTCTTTTCTTCAATAATTGTATATGAATTGAGCAAATATTTTATAAGTGGTTTATTTTATAGATATTTCAGTGTGGTAGTATACGTTAGCCTTTCAAATGTATTTGTTGAGTCAAAAGCGTTTGTTCCTGAACCACTTCTTTCCTTGTTTATAAACCTCTGTTTACTAAGCTTTTATAAAATATACCATGAAAATAACCTCAGGTGGAATATTGTTTTCTGGATAAGTTTAGGCTTGGGAATGCTAGCAAAAGGTATAATAGCGGTAATTATTGTCTTTCTAGTAATATTTTGTTACCTCTTAATAAAAAAAGATTTAGGTTCAATAAAATTGATATTTAGGAATCTGTACAGCGTATTTTTAGGTTTACTTGTTGGAGTTAGTTGGTTTGTAATGGTTGGTATAAAAACACAGGGAGATTTTATTTATAAGTTTATAATGATTCATAATTTGGGAAGATTCACAGGGACTTCTAAAATGCATCTTAATCCTCTTTATTTCTACATTATCGTAATATTTGTTAATATCGTACCTCTATTTGAAATATTTGCTGTTTCCTTGTATTCCTTTATAAGAAGCCTTTTAGATAAGCAAAGAACTTATAGTTTTCCACCAAATTTTAGTTTTCTTTTTGTATACTTTTTATCAATCTTTATTTTTTACAGTTTATCACAAGGTAAAGTTCATCATTACATAATGCCGTGTTATATTCCTTTTTCTATCTTACTTGCATACTTTACAGAGAAGTATATATCTTTATACTTTAATAGGTTAGTTTTACTACTATCATTCATTCTTCCTTTATTAATCCTTTTCCAGAGGGTTTCGCAAGACTTTATACTAATCAAGAATGCTTTGCTAGTTTTGCTAACAGCATTTAATTTAGTGTATTTCATTATACCCAAGAGATTTCTAGTAATCGCAGTAATAGTCAAGATATTTTTATTTTATATGTTTATAGTTTCACAGGTAGATAAATCTTTTCCCAACCAAAACAAACTTCTAGAACTAATCAAGGATAACTATATTTTGAAAGTTGGAGATATATCTACTCTATCTTTCTACAATCTTTATATAAATAATTGCCATAAAACACCTGATCTATTTTATGCTATTCAATTACAGAGAATTGATGAAACAATTTATTTGGATATAGTAAGAAACTTAGAAAATAACAGAAAAGTAATAATATTCACTAAACCAAGATATTTACAAAAAATGATGAGAATACTTGATAAACTTAGAATAAGTAATTTAGATACTCAGATAAATAAAGTAACTGTTGCTCAATCAGTAATTTTTGCTATAACCCTAGATTTGGATAAATGAATATATTGATTATTTTATTTAGTGCAGGAATAGGCAAAAGGCTTAGGTTAGAGATCCCCAAACCACTTTGTCCTATTATGAAGACAAATCCACTAGATTATAACTTATCACAGTTAATTAGGTTTATGAATTCCATACCTTGTTACAACACTATGATATATATTAATCTGCATAAACAACCAAACATTGTATATGACCACCTATTTAAAAAATATCAAAAATTTATAGAAGAGCAAAAAATAATTTTTATATATGAATCACAGCCTTTGGGACATATAGGAACGATTAATCTTCTGAAATATAACATAATCTCCTCAAATAAACTCGTTTTAATTAATTCTGATACTCTGATACCCAACTTGGAAACCATCCTTGAAAAATTAATTCAAAAGGAACATAACTTTATGTTACTATATCAAATATTGCAAACACATAATTCAAAAACACTAACTCATTTTGAAGTAATGCCTTATCTTAACTATTATAAAATAATCAAATATCATAAGGTAACACCAAATTCAACGAGAATCAATTTGTATACAGGTACAATGATAGTTAATATCAGTTACAACATTTCAAAATATCTATCCAAAGATCTTAGTAGCCTTAGTTTTCTTGATTTTGTTTCTTACCTAATAGAAAATGATTTACTAGCTTTTTTTGTACCCAGGTTTTATGAAATTACATCTACGAGAGACTTGTTAGAAATTAATGTTTCATTTATTAAAGATCACTTATTTTTTGATATACTTTTTCCAACATTAAAGCCCTTGAACCTTTTATAAAAATCAAATTCTTACCACTATTTTTCTTTATCTCTGGAAAATTCTTTAAAAGATCATCAACCGTTAAATAATACTTTGCATCATCAAAAAACTTATCTTTTAAATTATAAAAATTGCTTCCTATGTAATAAACCTTTACTTTTGATGGATATTTTGATATCCTTCTTACTATTTTAGCATGGTAAAACCTCGACATATTGCCCAACTCAAGCATATCTCCAACAAATAACCAAACCTTATCAAAGTATTTAAACACTTTTTCAACTACTTTCAAATTCTCACTCAATGATAGATAGTTACTATTATAATAATCAGAGATTATATAGATACTTGAAGATAGTTTATGAAAATAAAACCTATCTGTTTCTATAGATGAGTTAAGAATTTCGGAAGAATTCACCAAAATCGATTTAATATATGCATCAATAGCATTTTTATCCACCAACAGAAAATCAGATATAATCCTTTGAGTAAGTTTTAAGCTAAATAGGAAATTGACTAAGGTAGAAAGAGAAATTATACCTTCAAATTTCAGGTTATATTTTTTACGATCGATTATTATGTCCAAGGTTGTATGTTTTATGGTAGGAGAGTAATTCTTAATAAAACTATTCTTATTAGGTATAAAGTCAAAGTTTGAATAGTTAGTGTATAGACCTTTAATTTTGGAAGGTATGATGAAATAGCCGTGCTTCTTGAGCAAATAGTTAGTCAATTCAGATTCAGCCCTGATAACACCTTTTAGATTATAAACAAACTCTAAATGTTCAGGCCCAATAGAAGTTATTATTCCGTAGTCAGGATCAGTATAGGAGCATAAATATTCAATTTGATTAAACCCCCTCATACCCATCTCAAGCACTAATATTTGATGTTGAGAATTAAGACTAAATACAGTAAGCGGGACACCGATTTCATTGTTGAAACTTTTTTTAGAAGATAGTACTTTAAATCCCACAAATTCAAGCATATTTTTAAGTATGTTTTTAGTTGTTGTTTTTCCCGCAGATCCGGCAACAGCCACTACTTTTAACCCTTTTACCTTATGGTAGTTTACAACTAACCTGGATAGTTCAGCCAAAAAAACAACAGTACTCGGCACTAGGATAAAAACACATTTTTCTTTCATATGTTCAGGAACTTTGGATATATTTTCAATTACAAAAATTTTTACACCTTTATTATATGCTTGATCCATAAAATCATGCCCATCATAATTCTTTCCACATAAAGCAACAAAAATACCTCTTTCACTAAAATTTATTTGTCTAGTATCAGTTAAAACATTTTCTATTACATAATTTCCCTGATTATGAATATTGACAACATCTATAACAGATGTATTTTGTATTATTTGATTAAGTGTGAGTTTTATCATTTTTTTGTAAGGATTTTTCGTAAGCAATTACAAAAGGCAGATAAATAAGAGCAGATATAATAATGTTAAATAAATTAAGAATAATTGCTCTATAGTCCGTAGTAGCTAAGAAAGCACCTATAGGAGAGGGTAACATCCATGGTGCTTCCACATACACTTTTCCGACCAAATTAAGTGAAAACGCTACAAAACTAATTGTACCTAAAATTAGTGGAACAATCATGAAAGGTACCAAAAAATAAGGGTTGAGAATAATTGGAATACCAAAAAGCAAAGGTTCATTTATGTTAAAAAGAGAAGGAACAATAGCTCCTCTAGCAATAGTTCTTAAATAGGATGATCTAGAAAACAATAAAAGAATATTCAATCCTAAAGTAGATCCAGCTCCACCAATCCATATAAACCACTGAAAAAATGGATAAGCCGTTATATAAGTTGCTTCCTTTCCACTAATAATCATCTCTGCATTAATAACCAAGTACTTTTGCCACAAAGATAGAAAAATACTATTCACCAAAGATATACCATGTATACCCAGAAAATTCGTTAGATGCAAAAATATGTTCGTAATCCATACAACCAGAATATTATCACCAAAATTCTCAAAAGGCAATAGTACCATCTTCAAAAACTCATTCAACTTCATGAAATTTGAAATAAAAGCTACAACTAAAAGAGTTATAAGAAATGGTATAATCGAGTTCAAGCTATTAAGTACATACCTTGGAATAGAAGAATCATTCAAAACTCTAATCTGCAGTCTATTAAAAATATAGCAGGAAATAAATGAAATAATTATACAAGAAAACATATTTTTTACACCCAAAAGTGATATAAATTGAAATACACTCAGTTTATTCCAGTCTTCGTAGATTGCACAGCATACAATAAAACACACTGAAGAAACTAGGGCATATATTACACCATCCTTACCATAAAATACAGCAAAATTGTAGCCAATACAAAAAGCGAGATATATCGAAACAATACCCATGCTTACTAAATATAACTTTCTGAAAAATTCTACGTAAGATGCCTGTATACCATATTGCTTACAAAATACAAAAAATAACAAGAAAAAACTACCAACAACTATAATTGGTACCACATTTATCATAGAATTACGAAGTATAACTATGAAAGGAACAGAAGTTAGAGACTCTATTTTTGAGAGTATATCAATTATTTTTTGATATTTCATTCACGAAGCTTTTCCAAAATACGTAATTAACTTTATAATCTTCACTATACTCCATTAAGAATTGCTTTATTTTGTTAGGTAGCATTTCGTAAACTATTCTGCTATAGAAATTTATTCCCAATTTTTGTAAGATTTCCTGGTTTAGATACTTATAATAGAATTTTTTGAGATTTTGTACAGATTCTATTTTGTTCTGTATTCTCTTATCAGTAGGTAAGGGATGCAGATGAATAGTAATAGCCCTGGGGTTAAAGATTATAGGTATACCCAGTTTATTAAACCTATATCCCAGTTCTAGATCTTCATATCCATAGCTAACAAAATTAGCATCAAACATTCCTGCCTTTATGAAGGTTTCCCTTTTACAAGATAAATTACCAGTTAAAAATTTGTACCACTCTATTTTACGAGATAACAAATTTTTTCTACTTTTATTACTAAATCTTTGCTTGAACATCTGGTTTATATAGCTAATTTGTTGATTTTCATGCTTTGTTTGTTGAACTTTTTGTAAGATTTGAAGTACCTTTTCGTATTCCTGAGTAGTTTTAGTTCTTAACTCTAGTCCTACACAAGCAGCTTTTGATTTATTTAAAATCGAAAGATGATGATATATAAGATCTCTATGAGGCAACATATCAGCATCCAAAAACAAAACATATTCTGATTTGGAAATTCTTAAACCTAAATTTCTTGCATGAGATTTAGTAGAATATTGGCAACTTATAATTTTTAGACCATAGCTTAAATCAATATCTATGGTCTGATTGGTAATATTTTGGTTAGAAGTGTCAACAACAAAAACCTCAAAATCCTTAAAAGTTTGGAAATTAAGTAAAAAAAGAACTTTTTTTAGAATATCAGTAATACCGTTAGTTGGAATTATAACTGTTAACACTTTCACTCTTATTTTAAATCAGTAGTAGCTGATGAACTCTTAACAAACTTAGCCCATTCTTGTTGTATTTTTTGAATTATTTCGTTTTTATCTTTGGAAGAGGTAAATTGATAAGTATTGTTTAAAGAAATTAAAACGTCTCCAAACTTTACAATATTATTAAGAAATTCAATATACTTTTGCCTTCCATACTTACAAATTAGGAAAGAAGTGAAAGATAACGAATTTTGATAAAAATTTTTTATATTTTCTTTTGCGCTGAAAGAGGGATAGAGAAGGTTTATTAGCTCGTCCTGGTTTACACTTTTCCCTTCTGGGTGTATAACAATTTGATCACTTCCTACTATTATTCGGTACTCGTTATATTGTGCAAATCCTTCTTGAATAAATTTAGTTGTTTCATCCTGTATATTTCCCTTCCAAAGAATCGTAAGCACCAAGTGGGATATTTCGTGAGGTAATACCCTCTGCACTAAGAAATGATCCCTTTCATGAGCATATATAGCACAAGTAGAAGCATTATAATCGAATATGAACGCACCAGATGACCAATCAGGAATCAAGTTATATGCTTTGTAAATTTCATCGTCAGGGGCTAAATATATAGGAATTTTACCTATTCTAGAAAATTCCGAAATAGATAAATTCACAAATGAAGCAATCGAATCTACATAAAAATCTAACACATTCCTTAGAATTTGTATAAGCTGATTGTTGGTATAGTAAACCTTAAAGTATTTGGTTTCAACTACTTTGTAATCAGAAGCTAAATTTTGATTTAGATATCCCTTATTGATATCTTTCTTCGGGATATCTGGAATTTTATGTCTATAAATCGTATTTAGGTCTATTATGCCTGTTTCAAAATTCTTCGTGAGAATTAACTGATCTTTGTAATCATTACATATTTGATCAAGCAAATATTTTCTTTTTTGTGGATTATAGTACTTTTCAGGTTGGTATATTTTTACTTTTTTGTTTATGATTTCCAACACTTTTTTATCAATCCAAACTGCTTGATTCTCAACTATAAAAAGGGATTTATCTATGGGAATATTAAAAATATATAGCATTAAATGTTTGGATGATATTACTATGGGGAATACGAGTAAAAATATCAATAATGCCCTTATCATAAACCTTTTGTACACCTAGTATTTTTGTACACCTAGTATTTTAGGATAGAAAAGAAAGTATAGTCTTTAATTTTTTCTCTTCCATTTAGGAAAGATAGTTCAATTATGAAAGCAAAACCTGTAACAACACCCCCTAGATTTTCAACAAGTTTCTTGGTAGCTTCAGCAGTTCCACCAGTAGCTATAAGATCATCAACTATTAATACTTTTTCACCTGGTTTGATTAGGTCTGTATGTATTTCTAGAACCTCTTCTCCATATTCTAGTTGGTAGGCAGCAGATAATTTTTCGGAAGGTAGTTTTCCCTGCTTCCTTACAGGTACTATTCCCGCTGAAAGCTTGTAAGCTATTGCTGAACCTATTATATATCCCCTAGCTTCTATTGGAACTACTATATCTATTTGCCTATCTTTGTAAAAGTCTGATATGGTATCTACTACATATTGAAAAGCTTTCTTATCTCTTAGTAAGGGTGTAATATCTTTGAAGTTGATTCCCGGCTTTGGGAAATTGGGTATCTCTCTTACCAAACTTCTGATGTAATCTAAAGTAGTTTGACTCATTTGTTTACCTCCCTTTGTTAGCCTTTATTCCTACATAATAATTATTCAACATTGTACAAAAAAAATCCCTTTAGTTAGTTTGCATAGGGAGGATAAGGTTTTTAGTTGTAGAATAGTAAGTAGTAGGGGCCCCTAGCTCAACGGCAGAGCATGCGGCTCATAACCGCAGGGTTCTAGGTTCGAATCCTGGGGGGCCCACCTCACAAAGTGATAATACCTATAAACCATCCCATAGCACAAATAAAACTCTCCATCCTAAGAGATAAAAACACAAATCCAGACCTATTTAGAAAATCACTAGAAGAATTATCTTACATATTCGTATTCTATTGCTTTGAAAAAGCAGAATTAGAAACATTAACTATTCAAACCCCCTTAGACGAAACCATAGGTTTTAAACTCAAAGAAAAATACATTATAATACCTATCCTACGAGCAGGACTAGGACTCCTACCCGCATTCACAAAACTTATACCAGATATTATTGTCGGAATAATAGGATTATCCAGAGATGAAAATACATTAGAACCTACACAATACTACACAAATCTACCATCCAACCTATCTGACTTCGTTGCGATAATTTTAGAACCCATGATAGCAACAGGAGGAAGCATAAGAAAAGCAATAGAAATACTCATACAAAGAAAAGCACAAAAAATTAAAGTCTGCTCCATAATCGCATATGAAAAATCTATAATAGAACTGAATGAAAAATTTCCTTTTGTAGAATTTTTCGTTCTTTCAATTGATAAATCTCTGAACTCACGAGGATATATAGTTCCTGGTCTGGGAGATGCCGGAGATAGAACTTTCGGCACACTCATAAACTCACAAGTATATATAAAAGGTAATCAATATTAAGGACCAATTCTTGTAACAGACAGATTATCTAAAAAGTCCCTTATCTTATTTATTAACTCTTCCCTATCACTTCGATTATCTCTATAAAATTTTTCATCAGTTTCAACAATCATTATAGGGATATTTAGGTTAAACTTGTTGTGGCAAAGGAATTCATCATAGTATTTATTTAAGCCTCTTATATAATCAATGCTAATACCATCACGCTGTAATTCTATTTCTCTCGATCTTTGAAGTATTCTTTGATAAAGAGTTTCAGGTTTAGCTCTCAAGTATAGAATAAAGGTAGGCTTTTTTAATAATTTTTCAGTTAGAAAATCAAACCACTTAGTATAACTTCTCCACTCCCTATCATTCATATAACCATGTTCATATAAATACCTAGCAAAGACATACCTATCTGAATAAACAGACCTTTCTAAAAGTAGATTTTCAGTCGTGTTACTCTGCGCTTCCATATGTCTTATAGCTCTTATAGTGAAAAATTCCCACTGAGTAGAGTAAGCCCATCTTTTTTTATCTTGATAAAACAAATCCAGAAAATTATTTTCATACCAAGGTTCATCAACAGGTAAAAAACCCAATTCCTGAGAAATAATGTTTAAAACCGTAGTTTTGTAAGCCCCTATGTTTCCATCAACTACTGCAAACACTCTACATCCCCCCATCTTCTACCACTTCCTTTTTATACAAATATAGCTCCAAACAAACCCAATACAAAACTAATAATATACAGAATAAATATTGCAGCTAACCAAATAAACCTGAAGTAAGATCTGTATGTTTTACCTTCCTTGGTTTTAATTTCAATAACTTCTATATAAGGGAAAAGAGATCTTCTATAGTAGCCTTTTATTGTAGCTTCTTGCCCTATTAATCCCTTGGTTATAAAAAATCCGTACATTAAATCACCAAAAGATATACCTGTTTTATAGTCTACATATATAAATCCGGTATTGTCCCTAAGTAATACGTCCTCAGAAAGAATAAATCCTGCTTGTTCCCTACCAATTATCTGTCCTTCTATGATTGATGGAATTGATCTTACAATTGAAACTTTAGTTTTACAAAGAAGATCAAAGATATTATATTCTTTAAATTTACCTGAGTAGGTAAAAATCCACTTTAAAAGGCTACCTGTAGCAGCACCAGCAAGTATAAAAGCAAAGAACACAGAAGGCTTAAGCATGATCAAACAAGGACTACTTATCAAAGCCCCTACCAAAGAACCTATTATTGGAGCATATTCAAAGAAAAAGTCTATTAAAAATTCATCCCATAGCGAACCAGGTAATATATCCACTCCACCTGTATTTTCTATTTGTATTTGTCTTGGAACCTCTATATGGAAAGGAAGCCCCATTTCTGCAGCTATATTAGATAGACTTTTTATTCTTTTGGCTATTAAAGGGTGCGTAGATTGTAGTTCAAGAACAGATGCCCAAGGATTGAATAAGTCCCAAGCCATAATTTTGCTAATAGCACTTGTAGTTTTACTAATTACTTCATCCAAAGTAACTTCTATAGCTGAAACTCCTAGAGTACCAGAATTCAAAGCTGCTATACTTATCCCTCTTGCTTGTTTATAATCCATCAAACCTAGCACTTTGAAAGGAGAATTTAATATACTTCTACCACCTTTACTTTTCTCCTGCTCCCTGCTCTCTTTACTCTCAGGATTGAAGTTCAGTAATCCATAACCTATTTTAATTAAAGCAGTTGCTAATGCATTAGGATTACGTGTTGTATATGCAGAAAACCTATCCGCTCCATACTCCCTCAATCTTGAAAGATACAAAACCAAATACTCACTTATGATATAGAAGATATATGTGAATATCACAAATAAGATAAGTAATCCCTGATTTCTTCTAGCTTGTGAAAGCATATCAGAACTAACAGAGTATATATAGTAAATAATCATAGGTACAATCGTGGCTAAAGTCATAAAAACAAAATCATAGTGAAATATGTGTCCCATTTCATGGGCAAAAACAGCCTTTAACTCTTCTTCGTCCATTATCTTAAATAATCCCCTACTAACAATTATTCTTGCATTAGATGGGAAATTACCATATGTGAATGCTGTAGGAGTATCATCCTCTATTATTCCTATTCTTGGTGGTCTTAAATTGTTTTTAGCATAATAGCTTCTTATAAACTCCCTTACACTATCATAAGGGATTTCATTTATAGTTACAAAATTACATCTATACAAAAGTCTCAAGACAATATCATATACAAACGGTGAGAGGAAAAAGTGAAAAATTATTATTACAAGAGTAATTAACACCGAAATTCCTATAGAAAAAACACCAAATAAACCATACAGCCCTGAAATCAACACAAAAACAGTAATAAGAATGAATATCATGAAATACATGCTAAATAGTATACCTGCTGACAGAACAATAAACATGATTTACTTACCCCCCACTACACAGTATATTGTATTCGTTTTTATGGGTTGTTCTGAAAAAATAAGTGCCTTTTGTGTTATCTCAAGAGCTTTTTCTAGAGATTTACTATCTTTTGCATAAAGCTTCATTATAGTTTGTCCTTCATTAACATACTGTCCAGCTTCCACATTTAGTATAATACCAGCATTATTATCTACTTTATCTTCTATCGTTTTCCTGCTTAATCCCAACTCCCCAGATGCTAGTCCAAGTAAGTAAGTATCAAAATGTACAAATCCATTCGAAGGAGATTTATATTCATACTCTATTTTGGGTCCAAAATAGGAGTAAGGATCATCTATTATATTTGCTTGACCACCTTGATTTTGGATAATTTGCCTAAATTTTTCTATAGCTTCACCCGTATTTATTAGTTTTTCTACCAACTGGTATACTTCCTCTTTAACTTTTTCGGAATATTCTATATTATTTGCTAAACAGTGAATAAGGGATATTACAGAAAAACATACCTCTTTTAATCGAGAATACTTATTATAGTTACCTTTAAGAAAGTCTATGGAGGATATTATTTCAAGATAGTTGCCAATATGATTATTTAGTGGCTGATTCATATCAGTTATAATAGCTGCACATTTTTTACCAAACTTTTGTGCTATGGATATCATAGCGTTTGATAATTCAAGTGCTTGTTGATAATCTCTCATAAAAGCTCCATTTCCTACTTTTACATCAAGTATTATTACGTCTGCATTAGCGGCTATTTTTTTACTCATTATACTTGAGGCTATTAGAGGTATACTGTCTACATTCGCTGTTACATCCCTTAGAGCGTATATTTTTTTGTCCGCTGGCGCTAAATTCAAAGGTTGACTTATAAATCCACCTACACTTTTTAAACTCTCCATCATATGATCCAACGTCAAGCCGGTTCTTAAATTAGGTATTGATTCCATTTTATCAATGGTCCCACCAGTATGTCCCAGTGATCTACCAGAAAGTTTAGGAACTTTATATCCTAAACAACAAAGTAAAGGCACCACAATAATGCTAACACTATCCCCTACCCCACCAGTAGAATGTTTGTCTACTTTTATACCCTGAATATCCTTGTAATCTACCACTACTCCCGTATCAATCATTGCTTTTGTAAAAGCGAATATCTCCTCTTCATTCATACCATGAATAACTGTACTGGTTAAAAAAGCAGACATTTGGTAATCAGGAATATTACCATAATAATACCCCTTGACAATAAAATCTATCTCTTGATAACTTAAATTTAGACCTAATCTTTTTCTTCTCAATATATCGTAGATATTCATTCTGTTGTATTTTCCCAAGGGAAAGTATTGTGATCTACAGTAGTAGTAGTTTGCGCTTGTTGTTGCGTATTATTATTTCTTGTAACTTCAGTTTGGTAATTTTGGTTATTTTCGTTTTGATTAGTTGTTGTTTGTTGAATCTTATTATTTTCTATTGACTTGGTTTCCTGTTGAGCAGATTGTTGATCTATTTTTACAAAACTAGGTTTTGATTTTTGGGGTTTATAGTATTTGTAGCAAGCCAGGATAGATTTTCTCCATATTTCCACTGGCAAGGTAGCCCCATAGACATTATACAGTGGGCTATAATCATCATTTCCTACCCATACCACGCAGGTAAAATCATCGGTAAATCCTGAATACCAAGCATCCCTATGATCACTAGTAGTACCAGTTTTACCGTAACAGTTTATGCCTTCTATTCTAGCGTTGTAACCAGTTCCTCTGTCTACCACTGCTTTCATAAGATCTCTCATATCCTTTGCTACCTGATATGGTAGTACTCTTTCGTATTTTTCTTTATGATAAAACATTATTCCTCCATATCTGTCCTCCACTTTGTAAACAAACTGTGGCTGTATAATATATCCATAGTTTGCTATTACACTTGTCAAAGTAGCTACTTCTAGGACTGACAATACAGAAGATCCCAAAGCAGTGGACAAATATGGTTCTAGATTAGATTTTACCCCCATTTTTTTAGCTGTTTCTATCACTTTATCTATCCCTATTTGACTTGATAAATATACAGCGATAGTATTTCTAGAAAAAGCGAAAGAATCTATTAAGCTCATTCTACCCCAATATTTACCATCCCAATTAACCGGCGAATAAGAGCTAGTACCACTTCCATAGGTATACAATCTATCATAAACTACTGTGTTAGGGGAAAAACCATTTTCAAGAGCAGCTGTATAGACAACTATTTTAAATACTGACCCTGGTTGCCTATAAGCTTGATAAGCCCTGTTAAACTGATCAGAGATTCTATATTCGTATCCTCCAACTAAAGCAAGTACTCTTCCAGTGTAATTTTCTATAACTACTACAGCAGCCTGATTTACATTATTAGCTTTCCTATTTTTATCTATTTCTTCCTTAACAATCTTTTGGATATCTTGTTGGATTCTTGTGTCCAAATTTAGATAAATTCTTAGCCCCATGGTTTTTAAATACTCATTATCAACATCAGTAATTTTCTTGAAATTTTGTACCACATAGTTGACATAATATGGATATAACACATTATTTTGATCAAGTGTTTCTCTTTTTAGCCTTATTGGATACTCTACATATTTTTTGTATTCTAAAGGTGATATGTATTTAAGTTCAAGAAGCCTTCTTAGCACGTATAATTGCCTTTTACGAGCCATCTTGTAGTTTATGTAAGGCGAGTAAACAGAAGGAGCTGGTAGAAGACCAATTATCATTGCCGCTTCAGGTATGTTTAGTTGGGACACAGATTTGGCAAAATATACTCTTGATGCTGCCTCTATTCCATAAGCTCCTTCCCCAAAGTATACTAGATTCAAATACATTTCCATTATTTCCTGCTTGGAAAAACTTTTTTCTAATTCAACAGCTAGAACAGCTTCCCTTATTTTTCTTCTAATACTAAGCTCAGGACTTAGGAAAAGTATTCTAGCTAACTGCTGGGTTATAGTACTTCCTCCTTGGGTAACTTGCTTATTCAATGCTATGTCTATGATACTCCTCACTACAGCTATAAAATCCACCCCTCTATGTATATAAAATCTTTCATCCTCAGAAGCTATAAGGCATATTTTTACTGAATTTGGTATACTAGATATTGGAACCCAATATCTATTTTCAACGTATAATTTAGCTACTTTTTGACCATCTAGAGAAAAAAACTCACTTGATTGAACCGGTATTTTTTTCCTTATCTGTTTAACATCAACTACATCCTTTTGGGCTTCCTTTATTAATCCCAATACAAAGTAAGTTACAAAGAAAACACATACAATAATCAAAAAGGCTATTACCTTGAATATTCCTACTATCAAACTAATGATTTTTCTTAGCATAAGAAATGAATACAGGTATAAGCTTTTCGAAATTTTTTCTACAATATTTCTTTGCTAATCTGATATATACATGAACTAGCACTTTTTCGGGTATTTGAGAAGCTTTTATTTCACAGTATAGTAGTAAAAGCAATGCTCTTTCCATATAATTCATAACAAAATAATCTGATCTGTATATAATTTCCCATACCCCCTGGTTATATTTATGGTAGTTTTCAATCAAATTACCTAGTACTTGTCTAAAGTAAGTAGAAAGGTATAAAGGAAGAAAAAACTTTTGGTAGTATAGAAACTGAAGGACCGTTCCTAGAGCAATTTCTCGTTGGTATTTTTGAGAATATTTCTGATTATCTTTTGATAGTTGGCTCGACATTATATTTTCTCATTAAATCACTTACCATTTTTTGAATATCTTTTTCATCCCTATCTACCAGGATAATTTGAATGGTAATTTTTCCATTTTCCACTTTAGCTCCTACAGCCTCCATAAGAATTAAGTTATGGTATATATCGTTTATCATTTTTTGTGTTTTATCATCTATATTTGCCTCGATTCTCATTATGGCGTGTTTGTAGTTATTTTTTATGGTATTGTAGTATTCTTCGAGTTTATCCATAGAGTATACAAAAGGTGGAATTTTAAACTCCATAGTTGCTTTTAGCTGAGCATCCTTCTGTACTTGCCCAATAGGTTGCTTTTCTTGTTTTTGTGTTTGATCAGTCTGGATTGTTTGCTGTGGAGTTTGTTGTACAGTTTGTTGTGGAGTTTGTTGTACAGTTTGCTGTGAATTATCTTGAGTTACATCCACTAAAACCTTAACTCCTGCTATAGTAGTTTTATTTTTGCCTGTTTTCTTAGAATAGTAAAGAGCTTCGTCAGCTGCCTTTATTATTTCTTCTACATTTTTACCATGATCAGGGAAAGTTGCTAATCCTAAAGAAATCGTTATTACAGTAGGTACATTTTCGAATTTTCTTGATGAAACCTCCTGTCTAATTCTTTCAGCTATTTCATAAGCCTTTTCAGTAGGAGTATTAGGTATTATTATTCCTATTTCTTCTCCACCATACCTGAAAGGCCAATCAAAAAATTCTCTAGCTGCAGCTTTGAAAACCTTAGCAACTACTCTTAAAACTTCGTCTCCTACTTGGTGACCATAGGTATCATTAAATTTCTTAAAATTATCTATATCACAAAGTATGTAAGATAATTTTTGATTATTTTTTGATGCTTTTTCAAGTTCTTCTTCCATTTTTTGGTACATAAAACGACGATTATATAACCTTGTTAGTTCATCCAAATAAGCTACTTCCTTGAATCTAATAGAAACTATATCATTACTTATTTCTTCCAATACCTCTTTTATTACTTCCTTGTATGTTCTTAAGTTTTGAAGTATTTTATTTTCTTCAGTTTCAGTTAAAGCCTGAATGAATATTAAGCTTTGAAGTAGACCCTTACTAACACATGGCAAGATAAAATGCATCTTCTGCTTTTTGAAGTTAACAATATTTTTACCCCCAAACCAGTCGTAGAAAGTTGGATTGGATTGGATAGATAATAAGTGTACCGGTGTATTAGAGTATTCCGATAGCCAAGCTGAATATTTTGGGAATATATACAAAACATCTGGTAAATCATCCGAAGCATTATTGAAGTAACAGTATAATACATTATCCTTTCTAGGGTCAGTAATGTAGATCGCCATCCTTGCATTAAAACCTAATATATTATTGTTGAAAAATTCATAAACTAAACTTATGAAGATATCCAAGTTCTCCGCTTTTATTGATACAGCTTCCTGATATACCTTTTTGATGTTTTCTATCTTTCTTTTCGCTTGTTTATTTTTCCTTTCATTGTATAAATATAAAGCAGCTATAATACAGGAAACCAATAACAAAATTGTTACCGCAATTACAGCATATCTAGTAGTATTTCTTGTTTCTATTTCTTTTTTGATAATCAATATTTCTTCATCTTTAGTATCCTGAAAAGTTTGCTTTATAATCTCATAAGCCTGTTTGTATTTTTTTAACGCATGCAGTATTTTTACCTTTAGTTTAAGATATTCTTGGTTTTCCGGATACTTAGCAAGTATCTTTTCAATTTGTTCCAAAGCCTTTTGATAATATCCTTGTTTATAATTTAGAACAGCTATTAAGTAGAACGATTTTTCATCAACCAGCAGGTATTGGTACTTGGAAGCAAATTCAGAAGCTTTATTCAAATCCTCATTTTCTATATAGAGTTTAAGTATTAAGTAGGCGAAATCTTTATTTAGATATCCCTTGGATATTATTCTATCGGTCATTTTAATGGCTTCTTGGAAATCTTTCTTTGATATATAGATGTCCAGTAAAAGAATCATAGAAGGTATATACGATGGGTTATTTTGTAACGATTTTTTCAAATTGTACTCCGCAGAAGCAAAGTCTCCTAAACTGTGATAAACCCATCCCTTGTAGTAATATGCTCTTGCATCATAAAAATCAATATTGTTTATTATGTAATCAGCATACTTTAATATTTCATTGTATATTTTTTGCTTGTCCGAAGAAACGTATATGTTTCTTATAAGTATTTCTGTTAGAAGGTAAAAGGCATTCTTGTTTTTGTTGTTCAAATTCTTTATTATATGGACACATATGATATAAGCTGATTTATCATCAAATTTTTTGTAGTACTGAACAGCCATATTATACAATTCTTCCTCGCTTTTTCCCTCCAAATCTTTAACGTCTATACCAAAACCAGTACTACATAGTAGCACTATAAAATTGAAAATTAGTAGCAAACTTATAGTTACTCTGCTAAGCGTGTTTTTGATCATAGCTTTTTGGTATAATCAATCACCCTTTCCATTATTGAATTTTTTGTATTTTTTGTATTTACCTTTTCCATTTTTGTTTCATTTACTTCCTTAATTTCCATATTTTCTATCCCCATATTTTGTTTCAGTTTTTCGAGTATAATTTCCCTTTTCTGTTCAAGTAATTTGATGTATGTAAGATCATACTTATCCTGAATATTGTACACAAAGAATATTTTATTACCCTGTTTAATTATTTCCTTACAAGCATTCATTGTCTTGTAGATTAGTTTGTCATTTTCAAAAAATTTCAAAACCTGTTCTTTTACATTAATGTAATCTTGATTTGTTTGTTCTTGATTAAATCTATTTTCAACATCAATCTTCTTTTCAGGAACCTGATATTGATCCTGAGTATAATTTTCATACCCTAAATTTAGTGACATTATTTCAAAAAAAATGTAATCATTCTCACTTTTGTAGTAATTCAAAACATTACTTACAACATTCATTACCCTTCTCACCTTTTCCAAAGGGAAAAAAGAAGTAATCTTTTGATAATTCTCAATCTGAAAAGAACAGAACTCATCCAAAGTTTGATTATACCTAAAGTATATTATGTTCCTCAATTCCTCTAGAACAGTATATAAAAACTGATATATATTTACAGAGTTATACTTAATTTTGTTTATGACCTGTATTAAATCGCTGATATTACCCTGCAATATTGAAAACAAATATTCATATATCCATGAATAAGAGGCTGTTAAAGAGATTTGGAATATATGGTTTATTGATATTTTTTTATCCATGTTTCTTACCTGCTCTAGAATACTTAATGAATCTCTTACGGATCCATTAGCCACCTTTGACAAATACATCAAAGCTTCTTCATCTATGTTTATTTTTTCTTTATTGCATATTTCTTTTAGATGCTGGAATATAGTTGAATGGTGCACCCTCTTAAATTCTATTTTTTGACATCTGGATTGAATAGTTATTGGTACTTTGTGAATATCTGTGGTAGCCAAAATAAAGACGGTAAACTCTGGAGGCTCTTCTAGACTTTTCAATAGCGCATTAAAAGCCTCTATCGTTAGCATATGCACCTCATCTATTATATAAACCTTATACTTTCCTTTTAAAGGAGCTAGCTTTATGTTTTCTCTTATTTGCTTTATTTCATTTATTCCTCTATTAGAAGCAGCATCTATTTCTATACAATCCGGGAAATTATTGTTATTAATTGATATGCAATTTGAACAATTATTACAAGGTTCAAAATCAACCCTTTGTAAACAATTCAAAGCTTTGGCAAATATCCTAGCCACAGTAGTTTTTCCAGTACCTCTAGTACCAGTAAATAAATAGGCATGAGAAAAAGTATTGTTCAATATAGAATTTGTTATTATCCTTATTGCTAAATCTTGTCCAATTACTTGACTGAAATTTTGAGGTCTATATTTCCTGTATAAAGTAACATTCTTCATAGAACTAGATTTTCTATCTTGTAGTTTTTCTTTAGATGGTCAACAGAGATTTTGGTATATATTTGAGTTGTACTAAGATTAGAATGACCTAGAAGTTCTTTTATACTCACTATATCAGCCCCATTTTGTAACATAATCGTAGCAAAAGTATGTCTCATAACATGAGGCGTTATTTTTAGCTTTAAACCCATTATCTTCGAAACCCTAGCAAAAATGTATTGTACAGTTCTAACAGTCATTTTTTTATTTCTTATACTTACAAAAACATTCTCCGATCCTGAAAATCTCTGCTTTATATTCAAGTAACTGTTTAAATGTTCTTTGACATAGTCATTAAATATAACTATTCTTTCTTTATCCCCCTTACCTTTAACACTTATAGTTTTTTGATTAAGATCTATATCCGAGATTTTTATATTAACCAACTCGGATACTCTAAGACCTGTAAAAACCAACAATACAAATATTAATCTGTTTCTTGATTGTATAAAGTCTCTATATTTTTGATTAGTTTTTGAAAATACAAAATCAATACCATTAATTATTTGCTTTATTTGATCAATGGATATAGCTTTAGGCAAATTTTTTGGTGTTTTCATTGTTTCAATTAAATCCGAGTAATTTGTATCCACTATCCCTTCCTTCCATAAAAACCTGAAAAAAGATCTGAAACTAGATATCTTTCTGTTTATTCCCCTATTTAAGTGATTTTTATTAGTTTTAAGATAAACTACGTAGTTTCTAATCTGATCTATTATTTGATTAGCTTTTTGACTATCTATGCTTTGAATTTGCGATAAAGCAAAAAATCTTTTCAAATCATAAGTATACTCTTTTATAGTCCTACCTGCCAAACCTACCCTTATTAGGTAGTATTTATATTTTTCAAGCAGATCTTCTACTTGTATTTTCACGATTCTTTCAAGGATAACCCTAGTTCAGATAGTTTTTGCTTTATCTCTTGAATAGACTTTCCTCCTAGGTTTCTTACAGTAATTAGATCATCTTCGGTATAGTTTATCAAATCCGCTAAAGTACTTATTCCTATCCTTTTAAGCGAGTTGTAAGTTCTCGATGATAAGTTGAGATCCTTTATATTCTTGGATAGAATATCCTTTTGAGAAGCTTGTTGTGATTCCTTAATAAATGTTTCACCTTCAAAACTATATCCTAACATTATTGTTTCAGTATAGGCTTTAATTACACCTAGAGCTTTCAAAAGTGCTTCCCTTGGAGCAATTGTTCCGTCTGTCCATATTTCAATATAAAGCTTATCTGTAAGCTGATTGTTTTCAGTCCTTTCATTTTCTACATAGTAGTTGACTTTTTGTACTGGAGAAAAGATACTATCAACTTTTATATATCCTATTATTTCTTCGGGTAGGATTTGCTCTTCTGCTGAGATATAACCATAACCCATTTTAACTCCTGCTTCTATAGTTAATGTAGTATTGGTCGTAATTGTAGCTATGTATTGATCTGGGTTAGTAACCTCCACCATTGCAGGGCATTTAACATCCGATGCTTTGACTTGAGCAGGCCCCGTTACGTTCAAATATACTTTTTCATAATCACTATTTGATCTATACTTGAACCTTACTCTTTTCAAATTCATTATTATATCTATCACATCTTCTTTTATCCCAGGAATAGGTTCATACTCATGTAGAACGTTATTGATTTTCACATAGAATATTGCAGCTCCAGGTATATAAGAAAGTAGAACCCTTCTTAGAGCGTTTCCAATAGTAATTCCCATTCCATAGGGCAACTTCTCTATGAAAAATCTTCCATAGTTTGGTTCAATTGCTAATATACCAGTGTTCACATTATTTACTATAAGCATAGTTATAAACCTCCTACCAGCGTTTTATGTATGTACTTTTCAAAACTTTTTATCTTGAGTAAAATTCTACAATAAGATTATCTTCTATTGGATACTCTATATCACTTCTTTCAGGTTCTCTTAAAATCTTTATGGTTAAGTTACTATGATCAGCATTTATCCAAGATGGGATAAAAATATTCTTTGTGCCTTCTAAATATTGCTTTATTACATTAAGAACTTTGGGTTTGAATTTTATTACATCACCCATTTTGATCAGATATGAAGGTACATCTACGTTTTTTTCGTTAACAAATACAAATCCGTGAGAGATTATTTGTCTAGCTTGTGCTCTTGAGGCTGCAAAACCAGCCCTGTATATAACGTTATCTATTCTCCTTTCTATAATTTTCATTAGATTTTGACCTGTAAATCCTTTACCAAGCCTTGCTAATCTCTTAGCTTCTTCAAAATATTTTCTAAACATTTTTTCACTAACACCATAGATTCTTTTTACCTTCTGTTTCTCTCTTAGTCGTATTCCGAAAGTTGTAAGTTTAGGTCTCCTTTTTATGAAACCGTGTTGGCCTGGCGGATAATTTCTTTTTTCCAAGGGACATTTATCAGAATAACACTTTTCTCCTTTGAGATATAGTTTTATTCCTTCCCTTCTACACAGTTTACATTTAGGACCTATGTATCTACCCATTTTGCAATAGTTTCCTCGTTTATCAGAGGGCTGGATAATTTATATACCGCTATTTCCAGCAAGCGGTAATTTATACTCTTCTTCTTGAAGGAGGTCTACATCCATTGTGTGGTATTGGAGTAGCATCTTTTATATCACTGATTTCAAGTCCTGCAGCTCTAAGTGCTCTTATAGCTGATTCTCTTCCCATACCAGGTCCCTTAACAATTACTTTAACCTCTCTTAAACCTTGTTGTATAGCTTTCTCTGCAGCCTGCTTTGCAGCTAATTGAGCTGCAAATGGAGTGCTTTTCTTAGTACCTTTATATCCTACTGTTCCTCCAGATGCCCAACTTATCGTATTACCATTCTCGTCCGTTATTGTTATTATTGTATTGTTAAATGTAGAGTGTATATGAGCTATTCCTGTACTGCTAACTCTTTTTTGTTTTTTCTTCTTTTTATAAGCCATTACTATTCCTCCTTATTTGGTGTAATAGCTTTTGACATTGATAAAAATTCTACCAAAAATAGATATTACCTGTTTTTTATTATTATCCTACAGCCAGGATAATACTTCCCATCTTCAGAAACTATACATCCCGTCGAAGGAACACCATCATCCAAAAAAGAGTCAACATCAACTATAGTTTTAAGAGGTACAAATGAATTTTCTGAACAGGTATTAACCTTACTATAAACTACTTCATCAACATATATAACTATCTGCGTATTATAGGCTGAAAGGAGTTTTATACTCTTTCGATTATCATGCCGCTCAATTGATACTACCTTGAAAATTATGGATAGATCTCTTAACGTATTTTCTATTTGCAATAAAGAATCTTGATAAACTAAATTCCTTATAAATCTTATCTGATTAATAAAATCCAAATACATTTTATCGCTTGAATAAGGTGAATAGAGAGAGAAAACCTTTACTATTAATACCATGGAAACTAATATAATAACACTTCTAGATATAAAAATATCCCACATATTTCTCTATTCATATTTTAGCAGAATTAGTGAAAAAAACCTACTATCTATATCTTTACCTTTAGACTTAGTTGATTAAAGTAATCTATGATTAAGTTTGAAATCTTAGTAGGAGTTAATCCATAGTATTCAAACAAAACACTAGAAGCTCCATGTTCAATAAATTCATCCTTCCATCCAATTCTCAAAACTTTTACAAATAAATTGTTATCATTTAAATACTCTAGAACACTGCTAGAAAATCCCCCTGCAATAACATTGTCCTCCAATGTAACAATTAAATTAAAATTATTCGCTTTACTGAGAACTTCCTCATCAAGAGGTTTTATTGAAAGACAATTATACACTTCCATATATATGTCTTCTTTCTGAAGTGTTTGACATATTCCCTTTGCTAATTTTTTCATCCTACCAGTTGACAAGATCATTACCTTTTTTAAGCCGTTATTCTGAGATCTATATATTTGCTGCCATTTATAAAGGTCTATTTGACTGAATTCTTGAGTTTCAAGTCCCTCTACAAAGTCACGTGGATATCTTATGAAAGTAGGTTTTTTAAGTTTTTTCAGAGTTGTATAAAGTACATTTCTCAACTCTGTTTCATCGGAAGGAGCAAATATTTCTACATTAGGTATCATTCTTACATAAGATAAATCAAATACACCATGGTGAGTAGGCCCATCTTCTCCAACTATTCCAGCTCTATCTAGAACAAACAGTATTGGTATTTTTTGAAGTGCTACATCATGAATTAACATATCAAAAGCTCTTTGCAAGAAAGTAGAGTATATAGCTACTACAGGTTTGTATCCACTTAAAGCCAATCCACAAGCAAAAATTACAGCGTGCTCTTCTGCTATTCCAACATCAAAAAACCTATCTGGGAAAGTTTTAGAAAAGTTTACTAACCCTGTTCCCGAAGGCATAGCAGCAGTTATTGCTATTATCTTCTCATCCATTCTAGCTAATTCCACAATCGATTCTCCAAAAACTTCAGTATATGTCTTAGTTGGACTTTTAGTAAAGTTATCCACCTTTATTCCCTCATCAGTGCTAAAGTATATGAAATTGGAAGGTTTTATTTTACCTTTAGCCACTCCATGCATTTTTTCAGAATGACTTTCCGCTTCCTTATTCCCCTTGCCCTTCTGGGTTATAACGTGAACTAAAACAGGCTTTTGAAGAGATTTAACAAAACTAAATACTTCATCCATTAATCTTATATTATGTCCGTCTATAGGACCTATATATTGGATCCCGAATTCCTCAAAAATAACCCCCACAATCGAATGTGACATTAGCTTATTTAAACCCTCTTCTACCCAACTCTTAGTATCTCTTATCATTTCTTTTATCATACTATTGACAGGTATTTTATCCAGTATGTTATCTATTTTTTCCTCTACTTTGAGTATAAAAGGATTATTTCTTAATTTTTTGAGATACATTGATATTGCTCCAACATTTCTAGATATTGAGTATTCATTATCATTAAGAACGATGATCATTTTAGTTGGGTATTGCCCCAGATTGTTTATAGCCTCGAAAGTTACACCACAGGTTAATGCAGCATCACCTATTATAGCAACCACGTTGTAGTCCTGTTTAGATATATCTCTTCCTATAGCGTATCCTAGAGCTGCTGATACACCTGTTCCCGCATGACCAGCACCATAATGATCAAAACTACTTTCCTTTATCTTCGAAAATCCAGATATTCCTCCAAAAGTTCTTAAAGTTGTGAACCTTTCCTTTCTATCAGTCAATATTTTGTATATATAAGATTGATGAGAAGTATCAAAAATGATTTTATCTTTTTCAGGGTCGAAATTTCTGAGTAAAGAAATCGTTAGCTCAACCATCCCCATATTACTACCGAAATGTCCTCCATTGTGATATATGACCTCGGTTATGTAATCCCTAATCTCTTGACATAAAATCTCTAACTGTTGGTAGTTAAAATCTTTAATATTTTGATAGTTTACGAACTTAAGGTATTTCGATTTATCAAAGCTTACAGTCATTACTTTTCACCCACTCTTAGATTTATTTACTTGTTTAATTATTTTACATTTATAAATTTATTTCCTTCCTTTATGTTTAATATTCAGAGATTATTTTTTTTATGAGTTTAAGAGCTGCTTGTTTCTCAGCCTCCTTTTTTGTCTTTCCATAACCTGAACTAATTTCAAAACCTTCGAAAAATATAACTACAAAAAAACCTTCTTCGTTTTTATCAATAACCCTGTACTCTGGCATAGGCAAATTTTTCTTTTGAAGGAAACTCTGTAAAAATCCCTTCCAATCAAACATATTTTCAACTATCTGATCCATATATTTATTGAACACTTTTAAAATAACGTGATAAAAAAAATTCTTAACATTATCAATAGATCCACTATCAACATAAATTGCACCAATTAATGCTTCAACTACATCAGCATAGGTTTTAATACTTGCAGTATTTCTTCCCAAGCTTTCATAGTTAAAAATCAGATATTCTTGTAATCCCAACTCAAAACAAACCAGATACAAAGTATAATAGTTTATCATCAAAGTCTTGTATAAAGACAAAGTATCCTCTGAAAAACTAGGATATTTATAAAAAGCATATTCGCTAACGATATAGCTCAAAAGAGAATCCCCAAGAAATTCCAGTCTTTGATTATTTTGTTCTACACTATTGTAAACCGATTGGTGTTTGAAAACTTGTTCAAGTAGCGACTTATTTTGAAAAACATATCCTATTCTATTCTCTATTACACTAATCTCTAGTTCTTGCATATTTTTCTACAATCTTTCTAGTTCTTGCTCAATATTTTGAAGTACTCTTGCAGAATTTTTTAGTTGTTGTATAAAAAACTCCTTATTTTTATGAATAGATAAAAAAGCAAAAGCACCTAAAACTTGAACTAACCTCTGGACTTTATAGTATCTATAAAATCTCGACAATCTGTTAACTTCAGGATAACTTTTAAAATAAAAGTCCATAATCTTATACTTAACACATTCTGGTAAATCAACATAAGGATCCTCAACTAACGAACTTAAATCATACATAAAATTACCTACCATTATACCCTGAAAATCAATAAAGTAAGGTTTCTTCCTATAAAAAATTATGTTAGTAGATTGTAAATCACGATGTATCAAATTCTTGTGAACTCTGTACAAATTATAACAGTTATTTACAACAATTTGATAAAATCTGATCCACCTACTTATGTTCTTCTTACCCAAATAGTTTAGTAAGTAGTTTTCAATAAAATATTTCCACTCCCAATTTAAGACATCTAACCCCAAATGCCTAAAATCATGCGGATAATACTTATTAATTTTGTGAAGCTTTATAATTTGCAAAACAACAGAAAAATATTTACCAACGAGCCAATTGTATGATCTTTTATTATTTTTGATTGTTTGATATAAATTTTTACCCAGATTTTTAATAATAGCAAAATTTGGAAAAACCTTATATATTTTTGGTACATTTATTCCACTCTGATTTAAGAATCTGCAAGTTTCGATATACTTTTGAAGACTATTTGTATGATCTACAAGTATTATTTTTTTTTTGAAGAGCTATAAAGTATCTATCACTACCGCTATTGATTATTCTCATGTTTTTATCTGATAATTTTGGAAGGCAAAATAAATACCGGTAAGTAGAGTGCTAATAAGATAAAGAATACAAATCCTCCTACAATCACTATAAGAGTAGGTTCAATCAATCTCATTGCTCTTTCTATTGTTACTTCCATTTGGGTCGAGTAGTACCTATCTGCTTCACTTAGCATTTTGTATATAGTTCCACTTCTTTCACCTGTTATTAGCATCTGTTCAACGATAGGTTCAAAAAATTTTGTATTAATTAAACTATCACTAAGCTTTTTACCTTGTTCAATGCTAGATATTACTTCTTTTATTTTCTGACTAAAAAGCGAACTAGTAGTTGCTGCAGAAGACATCTCTAAAGAAGATATTATTGATATACCATTAGTTAAAGTTGTATGTAATGCTTTGAAAAAAATAGAACAGTAATAATACTTGATAATATTCGAAATCACAGGAATTTTAAGTAGAATATACTCGAGATTTTTTCTCAAATCTACGTTTTTCCACATGTAAAACAAAATACCAAAAATACTAAATTTCAACATATACAACATAAAACCCATATTGATAGTAAAACCTAAAATTTTGAGATTGGAAGTATATAAGTCTGATGCTTTTATTACCATAACTGTAATAAGGGGTAAATCTTTGTAAATTTTTTCAAGACCTATCATTTGTACAAAAATTTGTTTAAATTTGGGTACAACAAAGAACATAGCAAGTGCCCAAACTAACAAAACAGCGAATATCACAAACAGAGGATAAATCATAACGTTAATTAATCTATTCTTAATATTGATAAAGTAATTGTAATAATCTGCCAAACTTTGGAAAATTTTATCCAAATTACCAGAAACTTCACCAACTTTAATCATATTAATAAAAAAACTACCAAAATAGCTTTCATACTTTGAAAAAGCTCTATAAAAACTAACACCACTCTGAATATCTAATGATATATTTTCAAATATTTTTCTCAAATATGGATTCTTTATTGTTCTTATAAATATGTTCAACATTGAATTGACAGGTAATCCTGCGTGAAACATTTGACTGAATTGAGTTGATATAAATGCTAAACTAGATAAATCAGCTTTCTTATATTTGGCTAAAGATATTTCCTTAATGAAAAGCTCTCTATTTATAGAAACCAAAGCCTGAACATCTGGATTAGCTATAACTTTCTGCATAGCTTCTTCTGCATCCTTTGCCTCTACTACTACATGCCTGATTTGATTCAAACTATCCAAGTACTCAACCTTATATTTCACCCTACTCATCAAATATCCATTTATATACACCGAAACTAAAATCCTTCAAACAAAGCCACCAAAAATAAAAAATAAAGGGAATAATAAACTCTAGCTTGAATAGTAATTATGTGAGATTTAGTACATATTACCTCGGATGTAGAGTAAATCAAGCAGAAATAGAATCATTTGAAGATAAATTAACCAAACTGGGATTAGAACACTCAAAAGATGGAAAATCTGACATAATTATCTTTAACACTTGCTCAGTAACTCACAAAGCAGAAAAAGAATCCTACAGATTAATAAGAAAACTCTTTTCTCTTAATCCAGAGGCCAAATTCTTCATAACCGGATGTATAGTTCCCTTAAACAAAGCACTCATAGATCAAGTAAAACAAAAAATACTACCCCAAGAGTTATTAGACAAATCAGATAACCTTTATATTATACCCTCTACCCAAAAAGAAAGGATAATTCAAATTATTCAAGAGGAAATACTCCAAAGTGTTCAAGAAATAAATAGCTCAATTAAACCAAGAGTTAAGTACTATATCAAAGTTCAAGATGGTTGTAATCACTTCTGTACCTTCTGTATAATCCCATATACCCGAGGAAGAAGTAGAAGCAAACCACCTGAACAAGTAATACAAGAAATAAATTCTATAAGAGAAATACTAATAAAACATCCAGATCAGGGAGCAGAAATAACCCTAACGGGTATATGTCTAGGAGAATATGGACTAGATATAAACACTTCTCTAGCCAAACTTCTTAAAAAAATATTACCTTATGTACCTGATAATGCCAAAATAAGACTTAGTTCCATGGATTTAATTACACTCGATCAAGAAATAATAGAAGTTCTGTCCTCAAGTAACAAGATATGTAAATATCTTCATCTTTCACTTCAAAGCGGTAGCAATCGTATCCTTAAACTAATGAGAAGAAACTATACAATAGAACAATACTTAGAAATTATAGATAAGCTATACAAATCCATTCCAGATCTAGGAATAACAACCGACATAATAGTAGGTTTCCCAACCGAAACAGAACAAGATTTCCAAGAAACATTACAAGCAGTCAAAAAAGCAAATTTCCATAGAATTCATATATTCCCATTCTCTTTTAGACCATACACTTATGCCTATCAAAAAATGAGACATATAAAAATTGATTATCAGCAAGTTAAAGAATATGAAAAAATTCTACACCAAATAAGTCTACAACAAAGTAAAGCATTCATAAACCATAGAATAAATAACGAATACGAAGTTCTACTAGAAGGCAATGGTTATGGATACACCCATAACTTCATAAGAGTTAAAACACCTTACAAGAATGTACAATCTTTTAAAAAAGTAAGAATAACAGGTATAGAGGAGGAAAAAGGCAATTTCGCAGTTGCCTTAGCAGTATGACCATCCTAATCACTGGAGGAGCAGGATACATAGGAAGCTGCACAACACTCAAAATACTTCAAACCCTCGACACAAAATGTATCGTAGTAGACAAACAAGAAACTTCTAACCTTCAAAAACTTTTAATCTCATTCCCAAACAAAATAGTATTTTATAAATTAAACATGTGTGATTTAACAAGCTTAGAGGAAGTGTTTAAAAACTACAAAATAAAATCAATTATCCACTTCGCAGCTTACACAATAGTTTCAGAATCAGAAAAACAAGTTTACGAATATCTTTCAAATAACATAAATTCAACCCTCAACCTAGTAGAACTAATGGTTAAGTACAACGTAGAAAACCTTATATTTTCATCAAGTGCCAGTGTTTATGGTAATGCAAAATATGTACCAATAGATGAAGAACATCCCACAGAACCTCAATCAACATACGCCTTATCCAAAAAAATATGTGAACAAATAATACAAAAATACTCATCTAAAGGAATAAAGTTCATAACTCTAAGGTACTTCAATCCAGCAGGATGTATAGAAAACTTAGGAGAAGAACATGACCCAGAAACACACCTCATACCTATACTTATCAAGTCAATCCTAGAAGGCAAAACATTCAAAATATTCGGTAATAACTTTCCAACTAAAGATGGAACTTGTATTAGAGACTTTATCCATATAGAAGACTTGGTAAATGCACATATCATATCATTGGAAAAATTAATCAACAACGAAAAAATAAACGAAATCTACAATGTAGGAATAAACAAAGGATATTCCGTTATGGATGTACTCAATAAATCACTTGAAATATTGAAAAAAGATACAAATAAGAATTTCAATTTTATATTTTCTGAACCTAGAGAAGGAGACGTACCAATCCTAGTAGCCAATTCAAACAAAATACAAAAACATTTAGGCTTTAAACCTAGATACGACTTAGAAGATATCATCTATAGCGTATGGAAATACGAAAAACAAAAAATATCGATATAAGTATAGGAACAGACATAATAAATAATCAAAGAATAAAAAAACATATAAACGATCCTAAATTTATTCAGCGAATTCTAGGTGATAAAGAAATACAAATATTTTCCAAATTTACAAATGAACGAAGAAAAATCGAGTTCTTAGCAGCAAGATTCTCAGCAAAAGAGTCCATCACAAAAGCACTCAAATTTAAACCAGTATTCAATAAAATTAATATACTCACAGATTCATCAATACTAATACAACCTGAATACCTCTCCCAAATTAAAAAAAATCTAAACTTTAAAAATCTACAAATCAAAGTAAGCATAAGCCATGAAAAAGAATACACTATATCCAACTGCATAATACTATACACTAAAAATAAACATCCAAAAAATGAAAAGTGCTCTAAAACTACATAGCATAGTTCAAAATATAGAAAATCAAATTGAGCAAAGAAAAGTAAAAATTGCCATAATAGGACTTGGTTATGTAGGACTACCACTACTTATTAATTTCTCCCGAAAAAACTTTCACGTCATAGGATTCGATATAGATAAATCCAAAATTAAAAAACTAAAAAATAAACAAAGCTACATAAAACATATACCTTCCGAACTTTTACAAACCTTGAATTACGAAGTTACATACAATTTTTCCAAACTCAAAGAAGTAGATTTTATAATAATAGCTGTTCCCACTCCACTAGATAAGAATAGAAATCCAGATATGTCTTTTGTTTTCAATACATCCAAAACTATAGCTCGATACTTAAAAAAGTATCAAACAGTAATTCTCGAATCAACAACATATCCAGGTACTACAGAAGAAGATCTAAAAAACATTTTAGAGCAAAGTAATCTAAAAGCGGGAAAAGATTTCTTTTTAGGCTTCTCTCCAGAAAGAGAAGATCCAGGAAATAAGGAGTTTTCCTTTGAAAATATCCCCAAAGTAGTAAGCGGATATAGTCCTTATTGCAGAAAATTAATAAAGAAATTGTATGAACAGGTTGTAAATAAAGTAGTAGTAGCTTCTTCTCCTAAAGTAGCCGAAGCAGCAAAACTACTTGAAAACATATACAGATCCGTAAACATCGCATTAGTTAACGAGATGAAAATTGTTTTAGATAAAATGGGTATAGACATATGGGAAGTTATAGAAATAGCCAAAACTAAACCATTTGGTTTTCATCCGTTTTATCCAGGTCCCGGATTAGGAGGTCACTGTATCCCTATAGACCCCTTCTACCTGACTTGGAAAGCTAAAGAATACGACGTTAACACTAAGTTCATAGAGCTAGCAGGAGAAATAAACACCTATATGCCCTACTTCGTCATAAATAAAGCTATCGAAGCATTGAACAAAAATAATAAGAGCATTTTTAAAAGTAAAGTACTCATTCTTGGAGTAGCTTACAAAAAAGATGTTGATGATGCAAGGGAATCACCTGCCCTTAAAGTAATTGATATTTTAATTAACAAATATCAATCAAAAGTAGATTACCACGATCCTTACATACCTGAACTAAAAGAGTTCAGGAAGTATAAATTTAATCATAAATCAATTAAGTTAACCGCAGATAATCTAAAAAAGTATGACCTGGTAATATTAATTACTGATCATTCAGTATACGACCCAGATTTTATTGCTCAAAACTCTAAGTTAGTTATAGATACTAGAAATTTCATTAAAAAACCCCATACCAATGTTATAAAAGCTTAATTGTAAACCGCTTCGTATAAAACCAGTGGATATCCAGGAGCAATATATTTTCCCTTTCGAGGATCAGGATTTTCTATACTATCTTTCACATATTCTAAATCAACTTTTCCTTCTATAAAAGCTATCAACATACCTACTATTTTTCTTATCATATTCCTTAAAAAATACTCACTTTTAAACTCTAATGTTATCACTACAAACTCAGGAAATTTATGAGTATAGTAATTGCTCTGTAAGTTTAATACGGTATTCTTGTTTATGCCTTTTTCTGGTTTGTAGTAACTAGCATAATTTGCCTTTTGATTAAACAGTACAATAAAGCTATTAAGTTTTGAAATTAATAATTGATAATCATAGCCTTGTATTGCTAAAAAATTTTTTAGTCCATACTTTTCTTCGACAAATTTTGGATCATCGTATAGAACTATTTTGTAGATATAACTCTTGTATTTTACGTTATATCTACTATTAAATGATAAATCCACTTTCCTTAGGTCAAGACAGTATATTTCAAAAGGTAGATTGGTATTTAAAATTTTCAGGAACTCCTGTGTGTTTTGAATTGTTTTATCTGTCTGGAAGTTGAAGTATTGAAAAAGTGCACTTACTCCTTTATCTGTTCTACCTGTATAACTACATCTGTGTACTTGTAATTTTAGTTCTGAAAGAGTATCTACTATCTTTTGTTGAATAGTATTATATAAGTACTTTTGTTTCTGCCAACCAAAATATTCAAAACCCACGTAGGATAAGATTAGAAGATAGTTATTCAAGATTGATTTTGTTCCTGAAGGTCTCGCTTCAGTTGTTGCTGGTGAATTATCCGAGCTACATTATCATCAAGTTGAAAAGCATTTTGTGGGTTAGTTTGTTGATTAGTAGGTTGCTGATATTGGGCAGGTTGCTGATATTGGGGTTGTTGTGGGAATTGTTGATATGGTTGGTAGGGCTGAGCAGGATATGGTTGAGGTGGGTATGGAGGATAGTAATAAGGTTGAGCTTGTGGATTAGAACCCTGCATTTGGGGCTGTGGATAAGGTTGATATGGAGGATAGTATGGATAGGGCATATGGTATGGAGGTGGAAAAGATGGATATGGTTGATTTTTTTGAGAAATTCTTCTATTATACTCATCCTCAGTTTCATAAATACCGCCTATAATTCTTTGATACTCTTCGGTTTTTGCCCATTCTTCCAACTCCCTTACCCTATAGGGTATGAAAGGATGAGTCATATCTATCATTATCATATATTTATAGAGTGCTTGAAGGGAACTGAATTCGTCAAGTTGTTTTGCTTGTAATAGTACTTCCTCTATATTTATTTCTTCATCTTCGTATTTATGGCAATATCCTGCTAATTTTGCTAGGGCTCTCTGAGCTACTGCTTTATCTTGTACAACTAAGAATCCCGCTCTGTCAGCTGAAAATTCTGCCATTCTACTCCAATGTAGTAATCCCATTCTAAGAGCATTAGCCGCAAGTACAGCTACACCACCCATCACTTGTGATAAAAGATGTATTCCCATCTGACCTATGATTAAAGTAAGACTTTTATAAAGCATATGATCAAACTTCATATGTCCTAATTCATGTCCTATTACAAAAAGTAACTCCTCTTCTGTTAGTATGTCTGTTATCCCAGTAGTTACAATCATAATCTTTTTGTCCATACCGAATGCATATGCATTTGCTACAGATGAATTTTGTATGAAGAAATCCGGTTCATATGGAATATCTAGTATTTCCATAGCTTCTTTAAAAACTTTGTATAGTCTTGGGTATTGTCTTGGGGTTACTCTAAGTGCTTGACCCGTAAGAAGAACATATACGGCATCTTCACTACATATTCTATGCCATATTTTTAATAACTGTGGTAAAAGGGGTATTTTTTTCAGGATATTAGTAGCATCTGCATCGAATTTATGTTGGATTGATTTTAGTGATATACCCGGGAATTTAAGTTTTCCACTTTCTGTTTTGGGTAGTGACTGAAAATGCAATCTTTTCACCTCCTAATTAGAGATAATGACCTGTTTACTTTTTCTACAAAATATTCCACTACATTCTGGGTATGTGAGTAGTTCAAATAGTTTGGTTCAAGGGGATTTGGTGAAAGCACTATTCCCTCAGATATCAAACTTTTATATAGGTCAATAAAGGACATTATATCCATGTTTCCTATTTCCTCATTTGATTCGATCTTCTTTTCCGAAAAGTATATACAGAACATGCTATTAGTGTAGTTTATCTTAAGTTCTGTTTGATCAATATGCTTAACTATGAAATCTATTTTAGATTTAAGTGTTTGATAGAAATCGGGTATTTTCTTGATTATGGATAGTACTTTGTATCCTGCAAATACACATATAGGATGACCTGCAAAAACTCCACTATGAGACATATTTCCTACAGGTGCCATCACTTCCATATATTCCTTGCTTGATACCACAGCACCTATAGGGAATCCTCCACCTATTACCTTTCCAAGTACGGTTATATCCGGTTTTATTTCCCTACCTAGTCCATAAAAATCTTCTCTAAAGCAGGTAGATATTTCATCAAATATTAGTAAACAGGAGTATTTTTTTGTAAGTTCTTTTAGTTTTGAGAGGAATTTGTAATCAGCCTTTATCAGTAAATTTGAGGTTTGGATTGGCTCTACTATTACTGCTGCTATCTCTTTTCCGTAGCTTGAGAAGAATTCTTCTAGAACTTCCACATCATTGTATGGTAAGCTTACAGTATCTTTAATCAGTCTTTTAGGTACCCCACTAGATGAAGCTATTTGACTTCCAAATTCCGATGATCCATTTTCTACAAGTAGATAATCTATACTTCCGTGATATCCTCCATCAAATTTTACAATTTTGGATCTACCAGTTATAGCTCTTGCTAATCTAAGAGCTATAGTGTTTGCTTCGGTTCCACTATTTACAAATCGGAGCATTTGGTGATAGGGATATGCTTCAATTATCATTTCTGCTAGCAAGTATTCGTATTCATTGGAAAGTCCGCTATATATCCCTTCATTGAGTCTCTCTTTGAGTTCTTCTACTATTTCTGGGTAGGCATCTCCGAGTATTATTGATCCCCAAGCTGATATGAAGTTTATGTAGTTTCTTCCTTCTGTATCTGTTATGTATGGACCTATAGATTTTTTGACGTAGATTGGTTTAATGTCGATAAGAGGGAAGGCTCTGATAGGGGCGTTTACCCCTCCTACAAGATATTTTTTGGCTTTTTCGTACATTTTGGGTGGTGCGGGTGGTGGGACTCGAACCCACACGCCCTTACGGACACTACCCCCTCAAGATAGCGCGTCTGCCAGTTCCGCCACACCCGCTTGATCTAACTAGCTATTTAATGTTTTTACAATAAATTTTATAGCAGTTCTGACTTCTCCATTTATTTGTACTTCGGTAAAAGCTGGGATAGTTACCAGTTCATATCCCAGGGGGGCTACATATCCTCTTGCTATTGCTATTGCTTTTACTGCTTGATTTATTGCCCCTGCTCCTATTGCCTGTACTTCTGCCTTGTTACCTTGCTTTATTACCGCAGCCAAGGCAGCTGCAACAGATTGTGGTTTTGATTTTGATGATACTTTGAGTACCTCCATTCTTTCTACCTCCTGTTGTCTTTATGTTTCTATTTATCGTATGTATTACAGAGTTCCCTTTAGTATTATATTCTCCTGTATATTTGGTGGTACCTCCTTGTAGGAATATAATTCCATACTGAAAGTAGCTCTTCCTTGTGTGATTGATCTTAAAGCAGTACTATACCCAAATATTTCTCTTAGAGGAACTAGACAGATAATCTTGTTAATTATTATGCTTCCTAAGGATTGATATATGGATATTTCTTGAATTTCACCGTTTCTAGACTGTATATCATTTATTACGTTTCCGAGGTATTCTTCCGGGGTTACTATTTCTATTTTCATTAGAGGTTCTAAAAGTATAGGGTTTGCATTCTTAAGAGCTATTTTTATAGCCTCGTAAGCAGCTACTTTAAAAGCCAGAGTTGTAGAAAACTGCTCATCATGTTTAGCTCCAATCACTCTTGCTTTTATACCAGTACATGGGAATCCAGCTAAAACTCCAAACATTAATGCTTCTTTTATACCTTCCTTGACAAAGCTAGAAAACTTTTCTGGAAGCTGATCAGTGTCTATGAATATCTTTATTCCACTTTCTATTGGTACTACTTCTACTTTTATGTATGCTGTTTGTAGCTTATTATTTACTTGCTTATAAAATTCGTATTCTGCCTGTGCTTTTCTAGATATACTTTCTCTGAACTCTACTTGAGGTTTACCAGAATATATTTTGACATTATAGTCTCTTTGTATTCTATCTTTAATGATTTCTAAATGTAGTTCCCCCATTCCAGATATAATGATTTGACCAGTTTCTTCATTTATCTTGTATTTGAATGTTGGATCCTCCTCAGAGATTCTTTCTAGGGCTTTAAAAAGTTTCTCTTCATCCGCTCTAGAGCTTGTTTCTATAGCCATAAATATGACCGGTTCAGGTATGTGTATACTCTCCAATGTGATTCTTTCTTTATCACTTTTTAATAGTGTGTCGCCTGTTGATGTTTTCTTAAAGCCTAGAATTGCTCCAATTTCACCAGCGGATAATCTTTTAACCTCTTCCATATAGTTTGCGTGTAGCTTTATTATTCTATTTGCTCTTTCCTTGATATTTTTAGTACTATTGTAAAGAAGGTCATTTTCTTCTATAGTTCCCGAGTATATTCTTACAAATGAGACTTTTCCAACCGAAGGGAAATATGAAACTTTAAAACATAGAGCGATTAGATTATCCGAATTGTTGCTTAATGTATCTATTGTAATTTCTTTTTCTTGTTCGTTAACAGTTACAAAAGCTTTTTGTGTTTTTCTTTCTAAAGGAGAAGGTAGGAAGTAAATTACAGCATCTAGCAGAGGTTGGATTCCCATATTTTTGATAGCACTACCACATAAAACTGGGCAACCTAGGTTATTTAAGGTTATCCTTCTTAAAGCCTGGTATACGTCCTCATTCGAATATTCAGAGTTTAGATATTTATCCATAAATATCTCATCAAGTGAAGCTATTTCCTCAAGCATGAATTGTCTTTTTGGGGAATATGTAGATGTTTCCTCTAGTGGATAGTAATCATAAATTGATCCATCTTCACTTTGCCATTTTATAATTTTCATTTGTATCAGATCTACTACTCCTTCAAACTGGTCTTCCTTTCCATAGGGTTCTTGTATTGGTATTGGGTTTGTTAGTAGCCTTTCCTTTATAGAAGAAAGGCACATATCAAAATTGGCTCCTACTTTGTCCATTTTGTTTACAAAGAATATGATGGGGACTTTATATTTTAGAGCCTGTCTGTATACGGTTTCCGTTTGTGGTTGGACTCCCGCAGAAGCATCTAAAATTATTATTATACCATCAAGAACCCTTATTGACCTTTCGACTTCTATAGTAAAATCAACGTGTCCTGGTGTATCTATGAGATTGAAATCATAATCTTTCCATTTGAAGAAAGTAGCTGCACTTTGGATAGTTATACCATGTTCTTTTTCTTGAACCATATAATCCATTGTTGCTGTACCCTCGTCTACACTTCCTATCCTGTATATTTTACCAGTGTAGTATAGTATTCTTTCAGTAGTTGTTGTTTTACCGGCATCTATATGAGCAACTATTCCTATGTTTCTTATTTTCTCAAGTGCATTCATATTACTTTACATCTTGCAGTATATCCTTTGTATTTAGTATTTTAGTTTCTAGGCTTTTTATGTCTGACTGTTTAGTATCGTTGTATTTTGACTTAATCTGGTAGATATAATCTTGCACTATTTTTCTTAGTTCTGGATTAGTTAAGTTTATCGCTTTACTGAAGTATAGTTCCGCTAGAGTATAATTTGACAAAATCCAGAGTTTTTTACCTAGTTCCAGGTGTATGTAAGGTATCTTATCAACAATCATATGTATTTCAGGTCTATATAGGCCTATTTTAGCTAGTATCAACTTATAATCTTGGAAAGTTATATCAGTTCTATCAACTAAAAACATCATTAATTTTGCAAGCTCATTTGAGCTGAGTCCCCAAGCAAATCTAACAACCTCTTGTATTACAGTTTGATGATCCTGATAGTTCTTGCTAATTAGGTAGTACATTGATAATTCATTGAAAGATAATGGTTGTTTGTTTTTCTTTCTGTAATCTATCATCTCCTGTAGCTCTTTCCTGGCTTTACCTAGATTTCCTTGCAAATAGTACGTATTACAAAGTAAGTATTTTATTTGCATATTTTGAGAGTATATTGTTTTTAAGTTGGATAAGATTTTGAATGACTGATCGAATTTTTGATTGGTATTGTATATTTCTACCAAAGAGGATACAATTTCAAAGAATTCTGGATTTGATGGTTTGGTAGAGCTATATAGTAGTATTAGGTATTTTAGGATTTGTTCTTCAGATTCATTTTGAGTGTATGAAAGATCAAGTAACATTTTTATTATATCTCTATGCTTTGCAATTTCCTGGGGTTTAATAAGGTTAAAAGCTTGTTTGAGATAAGCATACTGCAAAGATGAATTTTTATTCCTGTATATTTCTGAAAGTGCTTTATAGACCTCAACAGAAGGTCCTTCTTTTTTGAGTTTGTCAAGTAAATACTTTTTTGTCTGATTGAATATTCTATCTTCCTGATTTTCATTTATAAGAAAAAACAATATTGAGGACGAAATAAAAACAAGTAGTACTATTGATACAATGACAGTTTTTAGGGGATTTGACTTTGTTTGCTTAGAACTAATGGATACTGACCCATTTGTTTCATTTTGTTCATTTATTTGATTCTGTTTGGTTTTTTTTTGTTTTTTCTTCTTTTTCATATTTATATTTTTTGATATAGCTTTAGATGATTCCTTTAGGAGGAGTATTGGGTAAAAAGTAGAAAAATAAGGTATGGAACAAAACGGTATAGATCCAAAAATAGAAAAACTTTCGCAAGAAATAGAAAATTCCATACTGTCCATTCAGAACCTTATCAAACAAAATAACCCCGATTTACTTTCAAAACAACTGGTAACCTTAACAGATTTGATTCTCGAATACTTATTAGCACTAGATTATGAGATTAAGAGTCAAAATGTAGAAGATAAAAAATTCCTTGAGTTTAAAGAAAGAGTAAATTATAATATTCAAAGGATATCAGAGTATCTAAAAACTCAAGATGAAAAATTATTACAAGAAGTTGAAAACACACTAATAGCCTTATACAATGATCTATATGAAGAGGATGCAGAAGAAATAAATGAACGGAAAGACGAAGAAGAAAAAAAGTTTATGCAAATTCTAAATGAAATACATGAGTTATCTACTAAAGTTTATTCTTATTACAACAAAAAAGGGGTTACCAAAGAAGAGATTGTTCAGCTAGCCAAAAATATCGCATCTAATATTGAAGCCCTTCCATAATGATAAAAACCCTCCCCCTAAAAGTCTTTTCACTAAATAGAAGTCCTGACAATATCAACTACCAACTGTTTGAATTCTTTCTACTTTTAGAAAATTTATGTAAATATAAATATAGCGGATATATGGAAATAAAAGGTAATAAGTATAGCTTCGTGATTCTCATTGATGAAGGAATACCAGTAAGTTACGTGGATATAACCAATAATCCAATGGAAATATCTCCAATCATATTCAAGTATAGAGTAGAAGAAGAATTAAATGTTAAAACCTACATAATGCCAGTAGGATACAGCAGCATATTAAGAGGCTACTATTTATTTGAAAATCAGGTTATGAACTATAATATTAATAACTACAGGGATTGGGAATCATTGATCTTGAGATTATCTAAAAAAAATACCACCGGAATAATTCAACTAGACCTTATGAATAACACTTACTATTTACTTATGAAAGCTGGTAATCTGTTTTTAAGACCCGATATGATAAATAATCAAAGTTTAATTGTATGCTCCTACTATTTTACAGAGTTAATTACAGAAAAACTCAAAAACAATGCAAGAGGTATGGTAAGTGTTTTTGGCATAGATAACAAAGAACTGGATGAAAAAATGAGAGAGAATGATGTAAAACATTCGTTGGTAAAAGAATTAGAAGTAAAGGAAATGAAAGGAGTTGCTTTTGGAGGAGCAAGTATTAGCATTAGCCAAGAAATAATAGACTTCTGGATATCATCCCTTCAAACTACTCAATTCTTTCTTAAAATAGAAGGATTAGAAGAAAGAATAAACGTAGCTATCAAGAGAGATCCAAAGTTATCCCCAGATGTTATAGTACTTCCCTCAAGCGTTATGCAAAAAATAAAAATTAGAGATAGAAGGATAATGAATGGAGAAAAAATTGCTGTTTATCCTGAACTTCTCTAAGCTAATTCTACTAATATCTACTTTCCTGGTATCTCTTCCACTTATCTCCTACTCTACTAACCTTAACTATATGCTATCACAACTAGAAAATTATTATACAAGTAACCAAACAATTAACTTTAGAATAACCCTAGACCAAATAACTCAGATAGCCATAAGCACCAAACAACAAGAAATAGTCATCAACTTTATTAAAAACAATCTTACTCAGTACACCAATCCAATAATAAACGAGCAAATAGCCGATGCCTTGTTTAACCTTGGAGATACTAATCTATCAAAAGCAAAGTATCACGAGTGCATCAAATACTTAAATCCTTCAAGTAAAGCTTCTCTATCCTTTATCTCCAGAATATATCAAAAAATATCCCACATTAGCCTACTGCATGGAGATATACAAAACTATCTATTCTATTTGACTCAATCTTACAATTATCAACCAGATCCTGACGAAAAATCAACCATAAAAATAGAAATAATAAAGCATAAAATAAACTACCTAACAATAAGTCAAGATGAAGTAAAAGCAGAAATTAGTCAAATTCTTCAAATTCCTCTAAGTAACTACGAAAAACTTTATAACAACCTGGTAGAAATATATGATTCAGTAGGCATGAAACAAGAATCTATATACATACTACAAAATATCCTACCTAAATATCAATCTCTCGAATCTTTTATAACAAGATATAACTATTCTCAAAATAAGCAGGAGCAAAAATCAATCTTAGAGCAGATGATTAAACTATATCCTAAAGCAGATCCATATTACATGGAAAAATTAGCGGATATATATTTAGAAGAAGGAGAAAATCAATATGCCAAAGAGTTATATCATAAAGTCATATTCAGAATACCAACTAAACATCAAGTACTGTACAAACTCGCTCGAATATATCAAAATGAGAATAATCTATATCTAGCAGAGAGATATATACTTTTAGCGATAAAACAAACCAATTCACCAGAATATCTAGAATTAGCCGGTGATATGTTTAAAAAAGTAGATAAAAATAAAGCTAAACAATACTATTCCAAGGCTTACGATCTATACCAAGATATGGATTCAAAAATTAGAATTAGAAGTAAAATTTCAGAACTGGAATAGAATAATATTTCAACATTTCCATAGGAGGAAGTTAACATATTTCTTCAATAAACATTAATTGGAAAGAGTACTTGCATACCCTAAAAACTATTTGGAGGTAGAGAAAAATGGATCCGATATACTTAAACATTCTTTGGCATCAACACCAGCCAATATACAAAGATCCAATAAAAGATACCTATACAGCTCCATGGGTAAGATTACATGCTACCAAAGATTACTATGACATGGCATCAATACTACTTAATTTTCCTAAAATAAAGCTAACAATAAATCTAACACCATCTTTACTAGTTCAAATAGAAGACTATGTCAATAAGTTAAGAGATTATGCAGATGAACAAAGCCCAAACTACAAGAAAGAATCAGCTTTCCCCAAAGGTAAACTAGATAGAGCATTAGATCTATTGTTTAAACCAGTAGATCAATGGACTGAAGATGATAAAAATTTTGCCAAACAGAGATTTTTTGACGCACATCATGAATCACAAATATTCAAATACCCCCCTTACAAAAAACTTTTTGAAAAAGTAAAAAATAATCAACCACTAACTAATCAAGACTATCTCAATTTGAAAGTATGGTTCCATTTGGTTTGGTTTGATCCAGATTTCCTTGAAAAAGAAACTGAACTAGTAGGAGAAGATCAAAACGGTAAAGTTATCAAAGATAAAGTCACTAAAATAAAAGACATCTACAAAAAAGGTCTGAGAGGAGAAAATTTCACCGAAGAAGATGCAAAAAATATCATTCTTGAAACCTATAAAATCATGAAATTCGTCATACCTATCCATAGATATCTACAAAATAAAGGACAAATAGAGATCACTACTACCCCATTTTATCATCCAATTCTTCCATTAGTAGACAACACTGATTCGGCTAAAGAACAAAGTCCTCATATACCTTTACCAAATACTTTCAAGTATCCTGAAGATGCTAACACACACGTTAAAATGGCTGTAGAATATTACAAAAAGCTATTTGGTAAGTATCCAGTTGGTATGTGGCCAGGTGAAGGAGCTGTAGGAGAAAGTATTATAAAACACCTAGTAAGAAACGGAATAAAGTGGTTTTCAACAGGCCATGAAGTAGTCTTTAAATCAGGGTTCGCAGGAGATACACTCCAACCGTACAGAGTAGACGTGGATTCAGAATTTATTGATAATCTCAACAATGACGCTATATCACTAGTACCTAGATCAATACACGACAAAATAGGTTGGGACTACGGACTATACAGAGGTAAAAAAGACGGTTATGAAGCTGCTAAAGATTTCATCGAATTCCTTAAACAACAAAAACATTACAATAATGTTCCCCAAAGCGAACCAATATATATAACCAATACTTGTGATGGTGAAAATGTATGGACTTACTACCAAAACGATGGTAAAGACTTCCTTATGGCTCTCTATGATCTACTACAAAAAGATGACAGAATAAAAACAATGACACCAAAAGAATATATAACTCAGATAAAACCTATAGATAAGCAGTGGGAGTTAGAACCACTAGCTACAGGATCTTGGGTACACGGTGATTTAACCACCTGGATAGGCGAAGAATCCGAAAACCAAGGTTGGAATCTACTCAACAAAGTAAGACAGGAATTCATAAAAATACCTTACATAACTGAGATATCCACTAGTTTGATAGAAGAACCGAGTAAACTCAACAGAGAGAAATATTACCTATATAAAGCATGGCATACACTATTTGCAGCCGAGGGATCAGATTGGTTCTGGTGGTATGGTAATGATTGGGATTCAGGTAACGATAAGTACTTTTCAAGAAAACATCGCGAACTTATGGTAAATGCCTTAAAATTAGTAACAAAAGCAGGATATAAAGCAGACTTTCCAAAGCAAATCTTTGAACCACTTTATCAGGATACCCAACCCTTAAAACCCAACCTGGTTATCTTTAACCCACAAAAAAATAATGATAACCTAATTTTCGAACTAAAGTTACTTAATCCCCTTAACCTACCAATTAATTTAGATAAATATAGCCTTATACTTCAGTACAACGATAAACAACAAAAATTTAAACTAACAGATTTACTTAAAGACAACAAAATCACAATACCTAATGTAAACCAAAAAGGAGAATACCAAATATACATACTCGATGAAAATGAAGAAGTAATAGAAACAGACTACTATATTCAATAAGTTTATACATTGAGTAGCATAAGTAGTATACTATCTAATCCTTTTTTATCACTCGTAATATTTATTGCTTCCTTGATAATACTTCTTGTATCTTTGAAAAACGAACAAATAACTAACTTTGAGATAGAAGATTCACCAATAACTAGAATAAGTCTTTATGACGTTGAAATAAAGGTATGGAAAGACTATAAATCTATAAACTTTACAGCAAAAGCTGAAAAACTACGAACTATACTTTTTTCGAATTATCTCTATTGTAATAATGTCCAAATCCATAAGATGCATAGAGATACCTTGATAAATATTCAAATCCCTATCTTAGAGATATACACCAACTTGTACTTTGGTAAAGCGGAGAACGTTAAATCAGTCCTTTATCTTAACAAACAAAAACTCATACTTTACTCCCAAAAGTTGGAAATATTAAACCAAAGGATAAAGCTTACAAGAAACTATGTGTATCATATTAGGAACGATACAACTATAAAAGCTTTCTACCCCAAAATGGAAATTTATTTGCAATGATACTATTGGATAACATTTTTCAATATCAGACATTGTCAAAAATTAAAGATATACTGATTTTCATTGATAGTTTGGGAGTTGAATGGGGGTTTGTAGGAGGTATTCCCAGAGATTTCCTTTTATTCAAGACCAAGCTCAAAACAAACGAAATAGATATCGTCTTTTTAGTACCTGTAACAAAAATATTCCTTTTGATAGTAGATAAATTCAAAGATTTAGTGGCTCAAAAATACTTCCATGATAGATTTATAACTGGAAAAGTGGTTTTGACAAATGGTACAGTAATTGATGTAATAACAGCAAGGGAAGAATTTTATGCTTCTGAGGCTCAATTACCAATAGTTGAACCAACCTCTAATATCAAAGCAGATATATATAGGAGAGACATAACTATAAACGCTATTTTTTTTAAAAGAAAATTGAAACATCCTGACAAAATTTTTGAAATCATAGATCTAGTAGGAGGATACAAAGATTTAATTCAAAGCGTATGTAGATTCATATACCCCACTTCGCTACAAGATGATCCTACACGTATATACCGAATCCTTAGATACAAAAATAGATTCAACTTTAAAGTAGAAAATAATTCACTGGAAATGATCAAAAACTCTTTACACTATATAGATCTTCTCTCAATAAATAGGGTATATAACGAACTAACCAAAATCAATCAGGAAAAAAAATTCGACAAAATATATGAAGATTTTTTCAAAATAGGCTTTGATCCTATTAATCTAAACTCATTCAACCCTCATAACCTTCAAATAGTTAAGGATTTAAAAATTCTTAGAAAATCTATTATTTCGTTTGAAAAATTTTTTGCACATCATCAGAAAAAACTAAAACTCTGCATCGATAGAAACAAAATTATCTTCTCTTTTCTCGTATCCAAAAACTTCTTGAAAAATGAAAAATATCAAAATATTCTATCCAAGGATATTTATAAGTTCTCAAATATCTGGAGAGAAATTCTCTCTATCAACCCACTAACATCAAAAAGCCTAAAAAAATTCTATATCCAAGAACTTAATAAATATAACTGTATAGAGGTTTTTGTAGCCTTAATTTATATGCTATATCAACATCAAAGAACAGATCTAAAAAAGATAGTCAGGTACTTATTCAGAAAAAAATACCTTAATCGTTTTAAAATCACCGCCAAATTTATTCATTCAATAGCACAGTACTATTATCCACAAAAAAATATCTGTCAAAACACCATCCTAAACTTGCTTAAAAAAGCCAACTACCTATATTACCTAAACAAAATAAGAACAAGTAGTCAGCTAATAAGATATGTAAGAAAAAAATTAACAAAATGAAAAATATTTTTACAAGTTTTACATCTCAGAGGTTGAATAAGAACATGATATTTGACATAGTGTATTTAGAAAAGTTAAGGCTTTACCTTAGCAAAAATTACAGGGAGGAAGGTGATAAGTTATGTCTATACAAAAAATTCACGGACAACCAACAAGTGTTTCCTCTTCCTTTACTCAATCAAACCAAGTATCAAATCAAATCCAGACAGAACAAACTAAAGATACAGAAAAGACTAAAGACATAGAAAAAACTAAAGATACAGAAAAAACTGAAGATTTAGAAAAAACAAAAGATACTGAGCAACTGAAAGATAAAGTCCAAGTTTCTTCCGAGGGTAGAGAACTAATCGATCATAAAAGTATTGAAAATAGTGTACCAACTCAAAACATAGCCTCTTCAAGCCCAGTATCCATTGGTAATCCAGTTAGTAATTCACTACCTGTGATGGGTAATGGATTTAGTGATTTGCTAAATTCTCTTTTCAATACATTAGTAGGTCAAGGTAACTCCAGTAATTCTCCAATATCTGCCATGAGCGCACCTACTACAAACTCACCCGGTGCCATATCAAACATGGGAGCAATCCCCAATTCAGGAAATTATGGAGCAACACCTATAATGAACCAAGGATTCACTCCCTTTGTACCTCAAAATCAGTTAGATCAACTAATACTTGAAGCCGCAAGAAGATTTAATCTAGACCCAGCTCTATTAAAAGCAGTAATTAAACAGGAAAGTGGATTTAATCCAAGAGCTACTTCACACGCAGGTGCCATGGGATTAATGCAATTAATGCCAGAAACAGCAAGAGAAATGGGAGTACAAAATCCATATGACCCAGTACAAAATGTAATGGGAGGAGCAAAATATCTTAGAAAAATGCTAGATATGTTTGGTGGAAGAGTAGATTTAGCCCTAGCTGCATATAACGCAGGTCCCGGTAATGTACAAAAATACGGCGGTATACCACCCTTCCCAGAAACCCAAAACTACGTCAGAAAAGTATTATCATACTACGCACAATATAAGGCTGAAATGTCTTCTCAAAAAGGAGTAGCTTAAGAAAATATATAGAAGGTAGGTGATAAACGCATGTCTATTCAAAACATATCAAACCAGTACCAAATATACTCCACACCTACCAATATCAATCAAACAAACACTAGTCAAACAAATAACGTCCAAACAAATTCACAAACACAGGAAATAGTATCAGATAAAGTAGCTGTCTCATCAAATGAATTATATACAAACACTGAAACAAGTATTAATACAGCTACTAACTTAAATATTAGTCCTGCAAGTAGCTCTAGCAATGTTTCAAACCTTCCAACAATATCACCAACAGGAAACCCGGAAGAAGATATGCTAAATACTCTCTTCGATATTGTCATGCACACATCAAATCCAAATCAACAAAAAGTAAATTTAACTAACTCACCAGGTGATATATCAACTATTGGTGTACCACCTGCTTTACCACAAACTAAAGAAACTAAACCTAAACAACAATCCCAAAATAAAAAACAAATCGAATCTAATTCTAAAGCTAAACAAACTATCAAGCAAAATGTTAAGAAATCATCAACCCCCAAAAATAAAGCACCAATAGTAAATGAAGGATATTTCTCTTACCCACCTAAAGATGAAATAGACAAAATAATTCTAGAGGCTGCTAAGAAATACAATCTAGATCCAGCATTAATAAAAGCTGTAATAAAACAAGAAAGTAACTTCAATCACAATGCTGTGTCCGATGCAGGAGCAATGGGGTTAATGCAATTGATGCCAGAAACAGCAAAAGACATGCAAGTAAAAGACCCATTTGACAAACGACAAAATATAATGGGAGGAGCAAGATATTTAAGAAGTATGTTAAATATGTTCAATAATAGGATAGACCTAGCTTTAGCAGCATATAATGCAGGCCCAGGAAATGTTCAAAAATATGGTGGTATACCACCCTTCCCAGAAACTCAAAACTACGTCAAAAAAGTACTTATGTACTACGAACAGTACAGATCTCAGATGATAGCTGAAAAATTCAAATCATACAAAACCTAGAATAAAATATACAAATGAAAGATCTAAATTTTGTAGATGAAGCAGAGATAGTTGTTAAAGCTGGAGATGGGGGTAACGGTTGTGTAAGTTTCAGAAGAGAAAAATTTGTCCCCAAAGGTGGGCCAGACGGCGGAGACGGCGGAAACGGCGGCAATATCATACTTAAAAGTACCAAACATCTTAACACACTTGTAGACTATAGATACAATAAATACTTTGAAGCTGAAAATGGGCAACATGGAAAAGGTAAAAATAAGCATGGTAAAAACGGAAAAGATACCATACTACTAGTACCCATAGGAACCGTCATAAAAGACCAAGATAATAATGTATTTGAACTAAATGAAGATAATCAGGAAATCATAGTAGCAAAAGGTGGTAGAGGAGGAAGAGGAAACGCACACTTCAAAAACTCCATATACCAATCCCCCAAATTCGCAGAAAAAGGAGAAAAAGGAGAACTTAAACACCTTAAACTCGAACTAAAACTAATAGCTGACGCAGGAATTATAGGACTACCAAACGCTGGAAAATCTACTCTTTTATCCGTAGTATCAAACGCAAAACCTAAAATAGCACCCTACCCCTTTACAACACTAACACCAATACTGGGAGTAACCATAGTAAACAAAAAATCTATAGTTCTTGTAGACCTACCAGGCATTATAGAAGGAGCACACCAAGGCAAAGGACTAGGACTAGTTTTCCTTAGACACTTCCAAAAATCCAAAATATTCCTCCATCTTATAGATGTATCCCAAGATTACAAAAAAAATTATAAAATCATAGTAAATGAGATTGAGCAGTACTCCATACAAAATAATATAGACCTACTTTCAAAACCTCAAATAATAGCACTAAACAAAATAGATATAATTGATCAAGATACACTAAAAAAAGCATTACAATACTTCAAAAAACTTTCACAAAAACAAACAAACATAAAAGCAATAGTACCCATATCAGCTTATACAACTAAAAACGTTGATAAATTAATGTTTGAAATATACAACCTTTTAATACAAATTGAGAATTCCCCTATACCCCAACCACAAGATCAAAAACAAGTACAATCACAACAGCATGTTATTATTAACCCAACAATAATTAACATAACCACAACCTACGACAAAAATCTGAAAACAAACATCAGAACTTTCGAGTTATACGATAAAGATTTTCAAGAAAAATTACAAAGGTTTGATATAAACAATCCCTATGCAATTAAATACCTCAAGAATATACTTTCACATCACAGAGCTATCAAATCGCTTATTCTAAGAGGGATAAAAGAAGGAGAGTATGTAAAAATAGATAATAATTTATTCGTCTTCATAGATAACTTTATTAAACCAATTGAGCTAGTTGAATAGGTGATAAACTATGAAATTTGAAATGACAAAGTATGAAGGTGGATGGATAGAACTAATCGTAGGTTGTATGTTTAGTGGTAAGAGCGAAGAATTGATAAGAAGAGTTAAAAGAGCAATCATAGCTAATCAAAAAGTAATCGCTTTCAAACCACACATAGATAACAGATATGATAGAGATATGGTATCTAGTCACAACGGTATAAAGGTAGAAGCAATAGTAGTAAAAAGTGCAGAGGAAATATATGAAAAATCTAAAGATTTTGATGTAGTTGCAATAGATGAAGCTCAATTTTTTGATAGTAAACTAATAGAAATAGTTGAGAAATTAGCAGACCAAAATAAAAGAGTGATAATAGCAGGCTTAGATCAAGATTTTCGAGGTGAACCTTTTTCCATAATGCCACATCTTATGGCAATAGCAGATAGCGTAGAAAAGCTACATGCTATATGCGTAGTATGTGGAGCAGTAGCTACAAAAAGTCAGAGACTAATAAACGGCTCTCCAGCTCCCTATGACTCCCCTACCATCATTATCGGTGCTATGGAAACTTACCAACCAAGATGTAGAAAATGCTTCCAAAAACCTTTAAAAGCACAAGCTAATGTATGAACGACTATCTCTTAATCCTATTTGTAACCATTTTATCTTATCTGTTAGGTAGTATCCCAACAGGATATATTATAGGTAAACTTAAAGGAATAGACATAACAAAACAAGGTAGTGGAAACATAGGAATGGCAAACGTTTTTAGAACATTAGGACCAATTTATGGTATTACAGTGCTGCTTCTTGACGCATCAAAAGGGTTTATACCAACTTTTATAGCTATAGAGCTTAATTTCCCTTTACTCGTTATACTTTTAGTAGGGATATTCTCTATTTTGGGACATATTTTTTCTATCTTTTTAGGGTTTAAAGGTGGTAAAGGTGTAGCCACAGCGGCTGGTATGTTTTTAGCCATAAGTCCTATTCTTACTTTATCTTCTTTCTTGGTATGGTTAACAACCGTTCTTTTAACAAGATACTCCTCTTTGGGGTCAATACTTGCTTGTTTATGGGCTTGTTTTCTTGTACTACTATATCAATTCGAGCTTATTAAAATCAGCCTTCTTACATTCTATACAGCACAAAAAGCATATTTCTGTGTTTTTGTTATCCTAATCTCAATCTTCATCATTTTCAAACATAGGGACAACATTGTCAGAATAATAAAAAATCAGGAAAAAAAGCTATTCTAGTTTGTTGTATACAGGAACAATATTTGTCAAATTAAAAAATAACAAACTAAAATCGCTCATAACCATAATAATTGCAGCCAATATAGGGTTAACAGTTATACCAAAACCTACTAACATTCCCATTGCTAAAGGAACAAAAAATGAATTGTAGCCAAAAACCCAAAATATATTGAATCTAAGTTTTTTAAACACTTCATCTGAAATTTTAATTAATTCCTTCAACTGAGAAATCTCTTTGAGAATTACCTTTGCAGAATTTTGAGTTATATCACTACCATACTCAAATGATATTCCAACATCAGCAACTGTCATAGCCAAACTATCATTTATTCCATCCCCAATGAATACAACATATTCATTACTTTTGGAGTTTTGTTTATTTTTAAGATTCTCTATAATTCTAACCTTACTAACTGAGTCAACCGAGCATATTACTTTATCTGATTCAATACTCAATTGTTTGGTTATTTCAAATGTTGATTCTTTTGAGGAACCTGTCAAGATATAAATCTCTTTGTTTGATTTTTGAATGGTTTTTAAAGCTTCCATTACACCCTGATTTATCTCTTCTCGATAGCTGAAAATGCAAGTATTTATCGGATCATTATCTTTTAGAAGTATAGCGTACGTACTTGAGCTTATTGTTTGATACTCTTTTTGGTTTTGGAGATTCTTTTTGATAAACATTGGATTACCAAGTAATAGAGTGTAAAATTGTTTATTTTCTTTGTGTTTTGCCTTTAAGATAATCCCTTCAGAAGATACTTCTTTGAACTCGTGGATATGATAGTTAGTTAGTAGCCTATCTAAGTCGAGATTATACATAGAAAGGATATAGTTTTTTATTCCAACAGAGATTGGATGATTTGATTTTGAAACTCCTATCATTAAAAGTTCTAAAAAAGTATTTGTTTCCGATTGATTTACAAACTCAAGGCTATTTATTTTCAAGTTTTTGTTAGTAATAGTTCCCGTTTTGTCGAAGACAAACTTTTGAGCTTTGGATATTTTTTCAAATACGTAAGGATCTTTAATTATAATATGCTTTTTTGATGTTTCTAACATTCCCTTATTTATAGCCAAAGGAGAAGCAAGACCAATAGCACAAGGACAAGCTATTATTAACGTAGATATAAGCGAATTCAACGCCATTTGATAATTACCACTAATATACCAGTAAACAAAACTACCTAAAGCAAGGAAAACAATGACAATAACAAAATTACCCGATAGTTTATCAATAAATCTTTGGTAATTTGAAGCTTTTGAGGTTAGATTATATAGTGTTATCTCCATTCCTTTCCAGAAACTTTTGTTATAATCCACTAGGGATTTTATTTTTATTGTTCCGTCTATGAGGAATGATCCGGCGGGAACAATTTCACCTTTCTCTACCACTTTGGGTTGATTTTCTCCAAAAATTAAACTCAGATCGACTAAACCTTCACCTTCAACAACTTGCCCATCTACAGGTATACTTTGTCCCTTTACGATCTCCAATATATCACCTTCTTTTATTTGATCAACATCCATACTTGTCCAGTGATTATCAACCAATCCATTAACCTTCACAGGTCTATAAGTTAGTAAATTCAGTACAGAATACATACCCTGCTTCTTATATCTATTTTCAATATATCTACCTATCAAAAGAACACTTATTATAATACAAGAAGTTTCAAAATAAAGTTTGTGTATGTTATTGAAATAAGCATATAAGCTATAAAAATAGGCAGTAGTAGTAGAGATAACTATTAAAAGATCCATGTTTAACGTCATATTTTTTAGCGAGTAAAAAACACTTCTATAGAATCTATATCCATTAACAAACTGTACAAAACTAGTTGCAAAAATGACTGTATATGCTATTAGTTTACTAGAATAGATCGAACTATGAAAAAACATACAGGTAATAAAAACAAAAATCGAGAGTACTATAGAAGATATAAGGTTTAAAATTTCCCAGTGATTATGTTTTTCACTGGATACGAATTCAGTTTGAATCTCAGCTTGATAGCCAAGCTTTTTGATTTCCCTTATAATGTTTGAAATATCAAAACCTGGATTTACTATGACAAACATTTTTTGGGTAGCAAAATCTATGTCGATAAAATTTATATTTTTACCTACTTTGCTTTGTAGTGAATGTTTCAGATTTTTCGCACAACTAATACAATCCAACCCTTTGATTTTTATAACGAATTCTCTTGAATCACTCATTGAGATCTCTACTTATAATTTATAGCATATTAAATCTAATCCTTGCTAGATTCTAACAGGATAATCAAAGACATATAGATAGCCAAAGGCAGATGAAGGTTAGTAAAAATTACGTAAAGAATATGTATTATGGAATGAGTAATCGTTCTTTGATACTCTTAGCACTTTTTTTTGTGTATGAATTAATAGCAATTAGTGCTAATCTTTTCTCCCCCACATTATTCATCCTTTCAACTCTAAACCTAACACCTACAAAATCCCAGGTTGAATTGAAAGAATATTACCGAATAATTAACCAGATCATACAAAACAATCCTTTAAATAATCCAGAAATTTTTAAAAGCATGGAAAAGCATTTTGATAATATCGAAATAGTAGGAGTAACAAGTATAATTTCTTATCACCCAGAGTATTTTTACGTACAAAACGTAAATAACATCAAAGCAAAAGATATCGTGCTAAATCAGCAAAACTTATTAGGAATAGTAGAAAAAGTAGGATACAAAATATCAAGGGTAAGATACATAAAGTCCAATTCTTTTCAGATACCTGCAAAAGTAATATATACAAATCCAGATAATCCTATACTTGGTTTTATAAAAACATCGTCAAGAGTGTACTTCTATCCATTAGACCCCAAAAGTTCTGTACCAACAAATGGTACAGTAAAAACAGCAGGATACTTTTCCATACCATCAGGAATACCCATAGGAATAATCTACTCAAATAACGAAGTAAAAATGTTCAGAAGTCTTACTCAAACAGACCAAGTTATTATCATCAGAAAAAAACAAACATGATAATAACAATTGATGGTCCATCAGGAACAGGAAAAACTACTATAGGTATAAAACTAACCATAAAACTAAATAAAACTACAAAGTATAGTTTCTATTTCATTGATACTGGCTTGGTATACAGAATGTATACTTTTAAAACTATCAGTAGCCTAAATCATAGTTCAATAAATCCAAACAAAGTAGTTATAATAGATAAGCTATACAAAAATCCAAACTACGAAAAAAAGTATAGTTATCTGTATACTGAGGAAATAGCTTTAAAAACATCAGAATTATCTAAAGTCAAAGAAAACAGACAGTTTATAACAAATCAGATAAGGGAAAAAGTAAAACAGATAAGAGAAAAACAGAAAAATAGTGGTTTTGTTGTAGTAGGTAGAGACTGTGGAACAGTTATTTTCCCACAAGCAGACTTTAAATTCTATTTGTACACTAACCCCCATATAAGAGCAAAAAGAAGAATAAAGCAATATGAAAAGCTAGGAATTAAAACAGAATATAGACAAATACTTCAACAGATAATCAGAAGAGACCTTGAAGACTCTCTAAGAGAAGAATCCCCTCTACCACCCATACAAAATTTACCCCCAGATTTCATTCCCATCATATCAGATAACCTAACAATTACTCAAACAGTAAACGAAATATTAAAAAAAATAAAAGGAATAGGGTAAATCAAATTGAATTAGTACCATGTGAAGATAGAAGCGTGGTTCTTGTTTTCCATAGCTAGCTTAGTTTTGTGGGGTATATCAGGCTTCCTAATGAAACTGGCAACCTTTAAACTAGACCCTAAAATAGCTTTTATATTTCAATCAATTGGATTAATTGTAGTAACTTGTGTAGTTTATTTTACAATAGTAAATATTGGGAGCAATTTTAAAAATGATGTATTGTTCATAATTTTTTCTGTTTTCGCTGGTGTAACAGGTGGTTTGGGTACATTTTTTTTACTTAAGGCCTACGAAAAGGGTAATTTAGCAACAGTAACAGTTTTAACAGCACTATACCCAGTTATTGCAGTAGCTCTGGGTATACTAATCCTAAAGGAAAAATTAACAATAACACAGATATTTGCAATCATACTTTCCTTAGTAGCGATAGTGCTTTTTTCGTTGTAATACTGTAAACAAAAAGAGGATGTTTATTTGAGAAATAGAATAATATAACTGAAGAAGGCCCTGTCGTCTAGTGGACTAGGACACCGGCCCTTCAAGCCGGAGACACGGGTTCGAATCCCGTCAGGGTCACCAACCCCATACACCCCAAACCCACATGCAATGGACCCTATCACAAGATAAATATAACCAATTCTTGAAAATCAATCTCAAACCCAATGATACACTCTATATCAAACCTAATCATCTAGTAATGTATCAAGGTAATATATCTATCGAGAATCAAAACTTTAAAAGCAAATTTCTTAATTTCATAAAAGGAATAAAAAATAGAGATCAAAGAAATCTAATAGAAAGTGTAATTAACTTCTTCATAACTAAAATAACAGCCAACGAAGATACGCAAATTGTTCTTTCAAATACTATTCCAGGAGACATAACCCCAATAGAAATTAACCAAGATGAAGAGTACATAATAATAGCTGATTATTATGTTGCTCATTATGGAGATATCTGCCTCTCTTTGGAAACAGAATACATAAAAAAATACCTTTTCTCAAATATCCTTCCAAAACCTAGTTTCTCTACTCTTCGCTCCATCCTATCCCTTAGATCTATCCTTAGAACGATATTAAAAATAAAAAAAATACCTTTACTACTATTAGAATACCTCCTATCAGAAAAAAATTTTTACTCCTACTTAAAACATCTACTATGCTTATCAGTAAAAGGTAATGGAATTATTTTTCTAGGAGGATTCGGAACAGTTAAAGAGCTTCAGGTAGATCAAGAAACAATGGTAAATTATTTTCATCTAATAGCTATGAAGAAAAATATACCAACATCACAACAAGAAATAGTAAATTTCAACGAAAACCTTTTTCTTAAAATTAATAGTAACTCTAAAATCTATATACAATCCAAAAATTGGAATTTATTTAGCAATATAGGTATTGAAAAACAAACAATAAAATGATGTAAAAGGTGATGAAGATGAGAAAAATTACACTGATAAAAGGGGACGGTATAGGTAAAGAAATAAGTGAATCGGTAATTAGAATATTTCAAGCAGCAGAAGTTCCCATAGAATGGGAAGAGATGGAAGCTGGACTAGAATGCTATGAAAAAATAGGTACCCCACTACCTCAAAAAACCCTAGACTCAATAATAAAAAACAAAGTAGCCCTAAAAGGTCCCACTACCACACCCATAGGTACGGGACACAAAAGCGTAAACGTAACCATTAGAAAATCACTTGAACTCTTTGCTAATGTTAGACCAGCACGAACTCTACCAGGAATAAATACACGCTTTGGAAATATAGACATTGTCGTAATAAGAGAAAACATAGAAGATACCTACGGAGCTATAGAACATATGGAAACCCCAGACGTAGCACAAACTCTTAGAATAATAACTAGACAAGGATCATATATGATCCACTCTTTCTCTTTCGAATATGCCTTAAAAAATAACAGAAGAAAATTAACCTGTGTTCATAAAGCTAATATCCAAAAAATGTCAGACGGACTATTTTTGGAAGTATTTAAACAATTATCAACCCAATATCCTCAAATACAAGCAGAGGACATTATAGTTGACAACCTATGTATGCAATTAGTAACCAATCCCGAAAGATTTGACGTTTTAGTTTTGCCCAATATATTTGGTGATATAGTAAGTGATTTATGTGCTGGTTTGGTTGGTGGTCTAGGATTAGCACCAAGTGGAAATATTGGTAGAAATATAGCAGTTTTTGAAGCAGTTCATGGTTCAGCCCCAGATATAGCAGGTAAAAATCTAGCAAATCCAACCGCCTTTATACTCTCCTCAACCATGCTACTAAAACACATAGGTCTTAGATCCTACGCACACAAAATAGAACTAGCACTAAACAATACTTTTAAGCAAGGAATAATGACCAAAGACCTTGGTGGTAACTACTCAACAACAGAATTCACTAATTCCATCATAAACGAACTTAAAAAAATACAACAAGACAAAACTCAAATATTCCTATCTGATCAAGAACTATCCGAAAACCAAGAAATAGAAATCAACTCCCCTCCACCACCAACACCATCCATTAACTGGCAAATAATCGGAATAGACCTATTCATAGAATGGAACCACATACACCACAATGGAAACCAATCTTTACCTAATGTACCTAAAAATTATAAAAACCTAGAGCTCAAGATGATCTCAAACAGAGGTACAAAAATATACCCCCCACCTACACCAGATATTATCATGGTAAATTGGTTTAGATGCAGATACTTATCTGATACACCCCTAGAATATAAAGATATACTTGAATTCTTAGAAGAAATTTCAAAACAGGGAATAAAGTGGATGCACATTGAGATCCTAAGAAAAGAAGGAAGTAAAGAATTGTTTTCTAAAGCACAAGGAGAGTAATTAACACCTAATTACTGAAAAACACCTTTTTCCAAACAGAGAGATTGATTATCTTCCAAATTTTATTTGTATCAACTTCAGATTTATAACAAACTGCCAGAAATCTATCAACATTGATATAGTTCCTAATAAACTCATAATCAATAAGATTAGTAAAAAAGGATAAATTATTTGATATCCATTGATTTTGAGGAGTTTGGAAACCAATTTTGTCAATTCTATTAATAGTTTGAAAAGGTAGTATATCCTTCAAAGCTACTCGTAGAATGTATTTACTTAAACCGTTATGAATTTTATAAGCTGTTGGCAAACTAAACATGAAGTTTATAAGTTTTACGGAATCAGAAAAAGGAGCACGAGCTTCAATCGAAAATCTCATAGAATTTCTATCTTCATACCTCAATAAGTTAACCAAACCTAAAGTTAGTTGCTTGTATAAATGCTCGTTTAAAAGCTCCACTGGATACTTCCAAAAATCTTTCAATTTATCCCTAATTGCTAGCATAGCTTCATCAGTAAAAGTATACTCTGTACCAAGATAATTACTTAAGTTTTTAAATTGACTATGCTTAGTGTTAAAAGAAAAAATGTGTTTTAGACTTTTTCTCAAAATTCTCCATAGATGTCTGTAACTAAAAGGCACCTTTTTGAAATTTAACAATAGATTGAAAATTTTAAAAAAATCATAGTTTCTAACGATTTCTTTTAAGAAAGACTCATAAAATCCATGATAACCTGTGAATATTTCGTCTCCTCCTTGCCCATCCAGCATTACTTTGATACCGTTAATACTAGCTAACTGCATTACCTTGTACTGAGCATAAATAGATGTTGAACCAAAAGGTATATCTTGGTAATAAACCAACTCTTCTAAATCTTTTATTAGTTCCTCAAAACTAGGAGTTGTTTTGTAAGATTCAACATTAGTTTTACTAACTATAATATTTATCCATTTGCTTTCATCTATTGAATAGTTAGGGAAAACTGCACTAAATACTTTCTGTCTTTGACCTATGCAAGATATACTCTCTCCTTTTAATATCTCATTTATTACACATACAATCGTGCTGCTATCCAATCCACCACTTAAACAAGAACCCACTGGAACATCAGATATCAATCTTGACCTGATAACTTCAAAAATCAACTCTTTTAATTTCTTAGAGTAACTAGCTAGTTTTGATTTATCAAATTTTTCATAGTTAGAGTTATACTGTACGTCAAAATATCGCCAAATTTTCAAATGATTTGTATTCAAGTCAAGAATAAAATTATGTGAAGGTAAAAGCTGAAATATTCCCCTGAAGAAAGATTCAGGAACTTGTTCTTCAATATCCATCAACAAATAATCCAATACTAATTCGTGATTAATTTGCTTTGAATATAGATTACTCTTTACAATAGCTTTGATTTCAGAAGCAAAAATAAAATAATCTTTGTTGTGGAAAAAATAAAGTGGCTTAACTCCGGTTCTATCTCTAGAACCAAACAAAATTTTTTTATCTATGTCAAGTATGACAAATGCCCACATCCCATCCAGAAAGTTAACGCAATCACACCCCCACTCCTTATAAGAATTAACTATTACCTCAGTGTCAGTGTTACTTTTAAAAATGTAACCCTTACTTTGTAATTTACTTTTTAGTTCAAGATAGTTGTATATTTCTCCATTGAACACGATCCAGATTTTTTGATCAACATCTGACATAGGTTGATGTCCGCATATAGATAAGTCTATTATTGATAATCTTCTATGTCCGAAAAACAAGTTGGCTTGCTTTTGGTATACTCTCTCTGCTTGAATTTTACTATCCCGACCCGCTAGAGGTATTACTTTAGCAAAATCGAAAAGAATATACCCTTCATCATCAGGTCCCCTATGAGAAAGCAAATAGCACATTTGAACTATATGTTCAGAATCTACGGGTTTAACACTGTAAATACCACAAATCCCACACATTAAATTTAGATTCTGCTAGATTCTTAGAATTTGATTAAGAGCAGTTTTTATATCGGTTGATTTTTTTCTTTTTCCGATAATAAGAGCGGCTGATATACCGTATTGCCTATCATCAACCTGTTTGAGATAATTACCTGGTATAACGATAGAGTTTTCGGGTATTTCAGATTGGTAGATTTGTCCAGTGTTTATATCTATAATTTTGGTTCCAGAGGTGATAGATACATTTGCTGCTAGTACAGCTCCCCTTCTTATTATTGTTCCTTCCACAATAACACACCTTGACCCTATGAAGCAGTCATCTTCAATTATAACTGGCATAGCAGAAGGTGGTTCTAGAACTCCACCTATACCAACCCCACCAGCCAAGTGTACATTTCTACCTATTTGAGCACAAGATCCCACAGTAACCCATGTATCTACCATCGTTCCACTACCTATGTATGCACCAATATTTATAAAAGAAGGCATTATAACACATCCTTCTTCAATAAAACTACCATACCTTATAATAGCACCAGGAACAACTCTATATTTATAATTCAACTTCTTGAGCCTTATTTTATCAAAATACTCAAACTTACCAGACTTGATTTTCTTTGAATCAGAAATAACAAAATATAGCAATATGGCTTTTTTAACATATTCATTTACTATCCATTCATCGTCTTTTTTTTGTGCAACTCTTATCTTACCTTCGTCAAGAAGTTTTATAGCTTTTTGTATATGTTTCTTGAATTTATGCTTTATTTCCAAAGGATCTTTGTTTTTAGAAAAAATTTCCCAAGCTAATTCTATTGAATCTTGCATAACTATCCCCCAATTAGATTTCTTTAGTTTTTTTCATTAGCAAAGCATCTACTTTACCATAATAATTTTTTCTTTTTCCTATAACACTAAATCCAAATTTTTTATAAAGATTTATAGCTACAATATTCATTTCTGAAACTTCGAGATATATTTCTCTTACTCCTTTGAAAAAGAGAACTCCCAGATTAAATGATAATATTTTTTTTCCAATTCCTTTGAATCTGTAGTCTTTATCCACTATTATTTTGAGAATATCAGCATGATCATAACTTATGGAAGATAGACAAAATGCTATGATTCTGAAAGTTTTAGCAAGAGTTAATACAACATTAGGTCTACAAATGAGAGCTATATAATCTTCTCTACTCCAGCAAAAATACAATTCGTTATATCCTTCTTGAGTGAATTGACTATCTATGTAAAGTATGTCTTCGATATCTTGTGAACAAATGGTATACGAGTTGGCATTGTATACAAACATGTTGACATCAAAGTATGTATTTAAGTGCCTTGGATAGTAATTCTTTTTCTTCTGGGTAAGACAACATGTTATATGCTTCTTCGACAGTAACCCATTTCATTTCTTGAATTTCCTGATTTGGTATAAACTTCTCATTTTTGGAGATTTTTAGAAGATAAAAATGTACTTCTTTATCATAAAAAACCTTTTCGTGGGAAGAGTAGTATGAATAATTGACAACACCGATTTTTCTTATGACTTTAGAAATTATACCTGTTTCTTCCCTAACTTCTCTGATAACTGCGTGTTCCATCGATTCATTTTGCTCAATTCTACCTCTAGGAAATATCCAAATATCTCTACCTTTACGCTTAACAATACATACCATTGTTTGGTTTCCGTTTTTCCAAAAAATAATTCCCCCTGCTGAGATAATTTTTTTAGATTTTCTATTTTTGTCAGAATCCATCCTTAATATATTAGTTTTCTATCAAGGGCTAAAAAACCTTTAATATCTATGGAGGTTTGGTTATTGTTTTTGTATAATAAATTAATGGGACGGGGGTGAAGAAAGGGTTCGACGGTGGAAGTAAGGTTAAGCTCCTGCAGGCCGTTGCTTGCGTTTCGTTAAACGCAAGAGTAAAAAAAACGCCGAAGAACTCGCACTCGCCGCATAGTAAAATGCGGGCTTGTTCGTGCCGACACCCTCTAAGCACGAATGGGTAAGAAGCAGAGGGTGTAGGTCTAAGTTGCTCCTCCCAACTTAGACCGAAATAAACCGGAGGATAGGTTATCCAAAGGTTTGTCGGTTTACCAGGATAACCAAAACCAAAAACCGACTAAGCCTGTAGTAGGACTTGGTCTGCTCCACCGGACGTGGGTTCAACTCCCACCACCTCCACCTAAAAACTAAAACCCTCCAAAACCTCATATATCCTCCTAGAAACATCTAAATAACCAAAATATTTCTTCACTAATCCACCAGAAATACCTATACCCGAAGTATAGCTATTCTCAAATGCTTTTGACAGTTTTTCTTCAAAATCATAATCAAACGGAGAAACAAGAATATTAGCTTTACATTCAATAGTCTCAATCCATTCAGTTTCTGTTCTTAAAGTTATACATGGAACACCAAAGTAAAAAGCTTCTTTTTGCACACCACCAGAATCAGTAACTATAACCTTTGCATGTTTCTCCATAATTAACATCGTAAAATAAGATATAGGTTCCATAACTTTTACGACATTAAAGTTAATACCCATCTTATCTAAATTTTTTCTAGTGCGAGGATGTACTGGAAATATTACATCTATGCAAAACGTCCTTTCAATAGTTTCAATTATTCTCCTAAGAATACTAATATCATCAACATTTTCTGCTCTATGTAGAGTCATTAGGACATATTCTTTGTTCAGATACTTGCCCAACCCTTGATCTATATGGATTAATTTTTCATACTTACTTTCAAAAATTTTAATCATTTCAATCATCAAGTCGCCAACCCAAAATACATCTTGATTTATACCTTCCTTCCTTAAGTTTCTGATTGAGTTTTTAGTAGGACATAGCAAAATATCGGATAGATGATCAGTAACAACTCTATTTATTTCTTCTTGCATTTTCTTGTTATAGCTTCTCAATCCTGCTTCTACATGTGCAAGAGTAAGATTCATTTTAGAAGCTGCAATAGCAGCGGAAATAGTTGAGTTAGTATCTCCATAAACCACAACTATATCCGGCTTTTCAATTTCAAAAACTTTCTCTATTTTTCTGATTATTTCAGCTACTTGATAGTTGTTAGTTCCCGATCCAACTCCAAGATGGTAAGCAGGTTCAGGTAATCCTAACTCCTTAAAGAAAATTTCACTCATGTTAAAATCATAGTGTTGCCCCGTATGAACTACCTTGTGATTAAAGTTATTGGATTTATTAATAAACAGAGGAGCTATTTTTATAAACTGTGGTCTTGCTCCAACTACACTTAATAACTTCTTCATTGAGCATTAGTTGAACTTTCAAAAACAAAATCGACAACTCCAGCTAAACTAATTATATCCCCAACTTTAATCTCATACTCTTTATTGGGTTGTAACTTTTGACTATTTAAAAAAGTATTGTTAGTTGAGTCTAGATCTATTACATACCATTTGCCTTCCTTGAATATAAACTGACAATGAAATCTTGATACTAATTTATTGTCCTGAATTTTTGATATTATTTCACTTGCCACTGACTTTCTACCTACTATATCTCCACTCTTCAGTTTTACTGTTTCCTGGGAATTCTGAAGTTTTAAAATTAAAATATTATCCCTCTTAGTAGTTTTTCTTTCTTGTTCTTGAGTTTGTTCTTGAGTTTCTGATTGCTGAACAGTAGATAAATCAACTATTTTAACAGACGCTATATCAGACATACAACTTACACAGAGAATTTCATTAGGTTTATTGTGATACCCACAAGCAGGACAAACTTTTACTAACATTACTAGATCAAATCAATTATCAAGTAAGCTCTTTAAGACAAATCTCATGTTATTGACTTTATACACTACAGAACCATAAGATAAGTAATCAGGATTATACAAATAAATCTTATGTTTTTCTTTTCCAACCAATTCTATCGTGTATAATTCATACTTAGAATTTAAAGGATTAGTATCGAATTTTTTGTGATACTCTAAATCTCTCAAAGTATTAATTAACATATTAACGAGCGATGTTTTCTCCTCATTTTTAGGAGAAAACCAGTTACCCTCTTTTTTGATAAACTTAAATTTTGCTCTAGAATCTGAAACATATAATGTATCAAAATCATCAAAGTTCTCTATGTAATAGCTAAAAATCTTTTTTTCAATCATTTGCTTATTAAGCCACTCTTTCACCTCAAAGCTAGGTAAAATCAATACGTACTTTCTATATGAACATATGACAGCAAAACCATCTTTGTCATACTCGTAAATTTGTATCGCATACTCTTTTTTATCATTTGTAATCACTTTTATGTTTGCAACTAATTTTTTGCTAGTAACTTTCTTTTGATTCTGTTGATAAGGTATAGCCTGCTTGAAATCATAGTTGTTAAGCACTGCAAAAAGAGAGTTAATATAATCTCGCGATACTAGAGTTCCATCTGAAACCTTCCATATTATCTTGCTTTGATCTTCTTCAAGATCCTTTTTCTTCACCTTTTTTATCTCTTCTTTGTATATAACTTGGTTGTTAACAATTAGCTTATTAACATTTTGCTGATCAATGTTTAACACTTTTTTCATTCGAAACTCATCTATAGTTTTATCCAGATAATTGAAATCCCAATAACTTACAACATAGATTTTATGTTTGTAAATTGGATGATTTACCCACAGATAGGTTTCACTCGTAAAATCATTCTTTATTCCTCTTTTTACATGATACAGTTCTTTATTATATGTAAAGTAGACATCGATCGAAGTTTTGAAAAATTGATTATAGTATTCTTTCGAAAAAGGAATAACCTCGTTGACCGTAGGTTGGTAAATACTAGAGATTATATTGTCAACCATATAACTATAAGCTATATCATCAATTGGATAAACAAACCAGAATTCGTTTTTCTTCACCAATTCTATTCTAGATTTTTTCGAAGAAGAGTTGTATATTATCAGAGTGGATATAATTTTTTTGTCCAATTTTTTTTCAAAGATTGTTTTTTCAAGCTGTTCTTTCTTAGTTTTTGAATAATCTTTGTAGTACTGTAATCCCAACAAGATGGTTAGTATTGCAAGAATTATGGTTATTATTATAGTAAAACTACTTTGATACATCCTTAATTAATCTTACCCTCCTTTTTATAACGAAAAACATAGTTACGAGCAGAAAAGCAAAGGGTAAAACTAAATAGAAAACGTAGAGAAGCAGCTGATGACCAGCAGGTATAAGAATGGGTACATCTGGAATATCCTTGGGTTTGAAAACAAATCCTGTTTCATTTCCAGCAAAGTAATCAATAATAGCAAGAATAAAGTTTAGATTTTCTCCCGCATTTAATAGAAGGTTCATAAACATACTATAGTCCCCTATAACAAGAAGATTAGCTTTCTTATCTTTGAATATTTTCTCAGACATTATTGCTACATTGTAGTCCTTAACAAGATCTTTACTCAGTACCACCTTACCTTTTTTGATCATATCCTTAGTAATCATTATACCTTTTGCGGTTAAAACTTCAGATAGAGAAGAATCATTTGAATTCTGAGCCCTATTTATGGGTAGTGGAGTTATCAGATAAAAATTAACGTTTGATAATGCTGCAAGATATGGCAAATTAACAGGATTACCAATAACAACAGATAAATTATTCGGATCAAGACCTATTATCGAATTCTCAGATATTTCTATACCAAAATCACTAACCAACTTAGTTATGTTAGGAAATTTAGATTTGTTATACTCTTTTATAGCTAATATTACTTTTCCACCTTCATACAAATATTTTCTGACCTTAGATATTTCATAGTCAGAAAAATCTATTTTAGGAGCTATTATGAATAGTGCTAATGGATTGTAAAGTTCATTAGTAGCTAGATTTATGGTTTCAACATTTAACCCTTCATCAGTTAGAGATTTGGATAAATTACTTAAACCTCTTGGATTATAGTCATCAATACTGGGCTCTTTATGACCTGTGGTTATTAATATCTTTCCCTGCTTTTGGCGTAACAAGTTTGAAACAACGTTTGCAAACTTTTCATTATCTATCGTACTTTCAAACTTTTTTCTATTCTTATACATTATCAAAACTTGGTTTGAAGAAGAGAATCCATACAATTGAGCCTTGACAATATCTCTACGCGGATCCAAAAACTCATACTTTACTTTCTTCGAATATCTCGATAAATTAACCAATGTTTGAGAAATGTTTTCATATTCCTGACTACCTTTATCATATAAAACCTTTACATATACATCTTCCTCTAGTCTATTTAGAAGGTCTATTATTTTCTTATCCAAGGTATATCTTTTATTCTTTGTCCAGTCAAAAACTACTGGGTTCCTCTCCAACAAATAGACCAATATTATACCAATTAAAACTATGGCTAGTATTTCCAATATTCTATTAGCAAATTTCCCCATAATCAACACCTCTTTATACCTTCTCTTCTACTACTTCTTCTATGGAGACATTCTTGTATAGAGAGTAGTTAGTACCTACTGGTACTGGTTTTCCTATTATGATATTTTCTTTTAGCCCTGTAAGGTGATCTTTCTTACCACTTATAGCAGCGTAGGATATCATTCTTGTTATTTCCTGGAATGAAGCAGAAGAAAGCCAAGATTCTGAAGTTAAAGCTGCCTTACTTATACCTAAAACTTCCGGAAGAGCTCTGATTAATTTTCCACCTTTTCTTGCTATTATATTATTCAGATATTCCACTACAAATTTATCCACTAATTCACCATACATTAGAGTACTATCTCCCGGATCATCGATTTTAACAAATCTAAACATTTGCCTTATTATTATTTCCATATGTTTGTCATGAATAAACACACCCTGGCTTAGATATACTTTTTGCATTTCATCAAGTACATACATTTGGGATATTTCTATAGCTTTTTTAACTTGTGGATGGTGAATAATATCTATTTCATTATCTTTATTTTCTTCTCTAACCTTTTCTATTACTTTCTCTATGAATTCCTTTGGAGAAATAGTTCCAACGATAATGGTAGTTCCTGCGGTGATTACTTGTCCCTCATTAACAGCTAATTTTCTAGTTAGAGGGACTTCTATATAATACTCTTTTCCTGTTTCTAGACCTTTAAGTACTACAACGTTTGATGTAGTTTTGTTTTCTATCCTTACAACACGTGAATCTTCAACAGCAAATAAGCTACTATGGTATTTAGTCTTCTTTCTGATTTCTAATAGTTCTTGAACCCTTGGTATACCTTGTATTATGTCATAATCAAGTGCTACACCACCAGTATGGAAAGTTCTTAGAGTTAATTGAGTACCGGGTTCACCAATACTTTGTGCAGCTATTATTCCCACAGCTTCTCCAAGATCTATTAATCTATTACCCAATCCCAAATCTTCACCATAACACTTCTTACACACACCTTTGAAAACCTTACATTTCAAAACACTTCTCACTTTTGCTTCAGTATAGTACTTAGCTACCTGCTTAGCTTTGTTCCTGTCTATTAGTTCCCCTTTGCGCACTATTATTTGGTTAGTTATTGGATCTATAAAATCTTGAGCTGCAACTCTTCCTCTAATCCTATTTACTAAAGGTAATATCTCTTCTTCCATAAATACAGATACTTTATCTTTTTGACTTTGCTTAAGTTTCTGATATATGGTAAAATCTATAGTTTGATATTTTTCTGCTACATTTGGTATATTTTCAGCTAATACTTTTCCAAAAGACTTCTCCACTTCAATCATTTCTGGTTCTAGGGTATAATGAACAATCTTTATAGGCTTAATTACAATATACTCTTCAGTTTGACAATCTTCTTCTCTTACTACAACATCTTGTGCTACATCAACCAATTTTCGAGTTAGATATCCTGCATCTGCTGTTCTTAAAGCAGTATCAACTAATCCCTTCCTTCCTCCGTGACTTGCTATGAAGTAGTCAAATACTCCTAAACCTTCAGTAAATGAATTCTTAATAGGTAAGGGAATTATTTCTCCTTTTGGATTAACCATTAGTCCTCTTATTGCAACCAATTGTTTTGCTTGATCAACATTACCCCTTGCTCCCGAGTTAGCTAACATCCATATAGAGTTAAGAGGCATATGCTCAGACATATGTGATTTAAAATCATCTGTTACCTTATCAGTTGCATCATACCATGTATCTATTATCTTTCTTTTTCTTTCTTCATCATTTAATAGACCCATACTGTACATTTCTTCCCAGACCAATTCCTGCTCAGAAGCTTTTGATATTATAGCTTGCTTATTCGGAGGAATAACTAATTCGTCAATAGAGATGGTAGTACCTGACCTGGTGGCAAAAAGAAAACCTATTTCCTTCAACTCATCCAGTACAGGCTGAGTCTTATGCATTCCATATGTATATATACACTCCTCTACAATCCATTTAAGTTCCTTTTTACCAACAGTGAAGTTAATAAATGGAAACTCTGGTATATGTTTTCTTATTGAATTGTTAAATATTATTCTACCTATGGTCGTTAATACTTTATTTTCATTATACTCTACGACTTCTGAAGGCTTATTGGCTAATTTGGAAAAATCAACCTTGTAATATACCCATGTATGTAAAGATTCTTTTAGCTCAAAGTACCTTCTGTAAGCTTCTTCATAGGAAGATACGTAGATATTTACTTCTTTTGGATCTGGTTTTTTATCTTCATAAGTTAGCCAGAAGGCTCCCAAAACCATGTCTTGTGATGGTACATTAGCGGGTTCACCATTAGCAGGTATAAGCATATTGTTTATTGATAAAAGGATGTTTCTATACTCAAGCATTGCTTCAACCGATAAAGGAATATGTACTGCCATTTGATCACCATCGAAATCTGCGTTATAAGGTGAACATACCAAAGGATGAATCTGTATTGCTTTGGTTTTAACTATTCTAGGATAGAAAGCTTGTATACTTAATCTATGTAGTGTAGGCGCTCTATTTAGTATAACAGGGAAATTTTCAACAACTTTTTGAACAGTAGGCCATATCTCTGGATTTCTTTGTTCTATCATCTTCTTGGCTTTCTTTATATTGTCAGCTTTACCATCTTCTATAAGCTTATTAATTATGAATGGTTTAAATAGTTCAAGTACCATTTCTTCAGGTAATCCACATTCATAGAATTTAAGTTTTGGATTTACAACTATCACACTTCTTCCCGAGTAATCAACTCTCTTACCTAGCAGATTGTATCTAAACCTACCTTGCTTACCCTGTATATTATCCGAAAGAGATTTGAGAATTCTTCTATTAGACACTGCTAATGGTCTATCTGTTTTAGAGTTATCAATAAGAGCATCTACAGCCTTTTGTAGCATCCTTTTTTCATTGTTTATTATTATCTCAGGTGCTTGTATCTCTATTAGCCTCTTAAGTCGATTATTTCGATTTATGATCCTTCTGTAAAGGTCATTCAAATCAGAAGAAGCAAATTTTCCTCCCTCAAGCCTTACTATTGGCCGTAATTCAGCAGGTAAAACAGGTAATACTTCTAAAACCATCCATTCAGGCCTTACATTACCCTTTATAAATGAATTAATCACACCCAATCTTCTTAGTAACTTCTTATCACCCTTTTTAGTGGTGGTTAGGAGCTTCTTTATCTCCTCTCTTTCCTTTTCTAGATCTATTCTTGATAGTAGTTCTCTTATAGGTTCTGCTCCAGTTTCAAGCTTGAAAAATACGGTAAAATTATCTGACAACATTCGAACTACTTTTTGTATAAACTTGGAATCTATCGTTGAGAATATGTTTTGTATAAAGTAACCTAATTGCTCTAAAATCTTTGCTTCCTTTTCTTTAAGAATATTTACAATCTCGTTTTTATCCTTGATCCCTTTGTTATTTTCGCTAACCTTCTCTTTACTTGACTCAATTAATCTTGATTTGTTATATTCTTTTTTCAATTCTTCATATTCCTTGATAGTCTGTAAATATTCTTCTTTCCATTTCTTAACATCATTGCTAACTTTATATTCGAAGTCCGACCTTAACTTTTTGAGATTCTCTACGATATCTATTATGTTTATAACCTCGGTTAAAGATATCTTATATTCTACCAGGTCAGTATACAGATTTTTGATTTCCCTAACCAAATGTAGGTTTTCTTCAACAAATTCCTGGTTTTCCTCTATACTAGCTAGATTATCCATTATTTGATTATGTTCATTCAGAATCTTCTTGAATTCCTTAGTAGGGAACTTATATGAGTCTAGAAAAGAAGTATAATCCGGGTAAGTTGATGATTTTTCTATTAAATCTTCCAAACCGGATATAAATGGATATATTGAAAGTTTTAAAATATTATCAAGCTCTCTCTTAATTTTCTTCTGTATACTTTTGTCTTTAACACCAGATAATTTAGAACCTATATCCAGATTTATAGCTCTTTCAATAGATTCAGCTTTATCCTTGTGCTTTGATAAAATTGATTCCAACTTATTTATAGACACTTTCATTATTTTCTCAACTTCTTCTTTTAGATTGATCACCATATTAAGGAAAACAGTTTTTTCTTTTTCATACTTCTCAGTTTCATAAAGTAGCTCTTTTTCTTCATTTCTAAAGATTTCTTTGAATGCTAGTTTATGAAGTAATCTTTGAATCTTTAGGTATCCTCTGTATCCTTTGTCTGGTCTCCCTTTGTCGATATTTTCTATATTTTCAAAAATCTTGATGAAATTTATTATCTCTTTGTTCTTTTTAGCTTCAGAATAGAGCTTTTTGGTAAGAGAAGAATAATCTTCATCTAGTTTGTTTTCTAGTTTCTCTATCTTTTTAGCATCCATCTGAAATATCGGACAGTTTTCAATCAGAAATACACCAACCTTATTAGCAAACTCAAAACACTTATCTACAACTTCGTTTCCTTTTAATCTTTGATACTCTTCCTCAAGTTTTTCCATTAGTTCCTTTCTAGTATTGATATAACCTATTTTCACAAGGAACATCAATTTGTTGATGTTATTTATATCAAGATCTGTACACACAAAAGATTCAAAATACACTACTTCTTTTATTTGCTTATCTTCCAGATCTAACAGGATAGATATTATTCCTGGGTTACCTTGTAAAAACCAAAAGTGTACAACAGGAGTTGCAAGTTCTATATGACCCATTCTTTCCCTTCTTACGTCAGATTTAGTTACCTCTACTCCACACTTTTCACATATTATACCTTTAGTTTTTATTTTTTTTCTTCTGTATTTTCCACATGCACATTCATAATCTTTATCTGGACCAAATATTCTCTCACAGAAAAGCCCATCTCTTTCAGGTTTGAATGTTTTAAAGTTTTTAGTTTCCGGCTTTTTTACTTCACCATAGGATAGTTCTCTTATTCTTTGTGGGGAAGCTAAAGATATCTTTATGTACTTTATGTTGTTAAACGTTAGTGTCATACTATAAACACCTTCCCTTCATAAAACAACAGTCTCTTCTTCTCCTTCAAATACTTCGAAATTCTTTGGTACAACGGTAGTATTTTTATCAGTTATTATCTCTATATCTAGTCCTAGTGCTTGCAATTCTTTAACTAAAACTTTGAAACTTTCAGGTATTCCAACGAATTTTACGGGTTTTCCTTTTATTATGCTTTCATAAGCCTTGTTTCTACCCATTACATCGTCCGATTTTATTGTTAACATTTCATAAAGCGAGTAGGATGCTCCATAAGCTTCCAGAGCCCATACTTCCATTTCTCCAAATCTTTGTCCTCCGTTTTGTGCCCTTCCTCCCAAAGGCTGCTTGGTTATTAACGAGTAAGGACCTAATGACCTTGCGTGAATCTTATCCTCAACCATGTGTATTAACTTCATCATATATACGTATCCTACAGTTACTGGTCTATCAAAAGGATCCCCAGTTTTTCCATCATAAAGCATAAATTTTCCAGCACTTAAATCATCTATTATCATATCGTATAACTTTTCTACCTCTTGTGGTTTGAAATCCCTTATCGTAAACAATTTGTATAGCAATTCCTCCGAATAAGATTCAGCTTTACCTTTTAGCGATAACCTGCTAATAATTTCCTGCTTTGACAAGTTAAGCTTTTGTATAAGATGCTTAATAGTATAACCAGCGTTTCTTGATAAGATTATTAGCATTTCGTAAGGATCATAGTTTTTGAATTTATCTGATTTAAGTTGCATGTATTGTTCTTTAAGAGCCTTTTTGAGTAATTCTTTTATATCTTTTATGTCTAACGAAGAAAAGGAAGGTACCTTTATTCGTATGTTAAGTATTTTACATACCAATCCAAGATGTGCTTCGAATATTTGTCCTATATTCATTCTGGATGGTACACCTAGCGGGTTAAGTACTACTTGCACTGGTGTTCCATCCGCCATAAATGGCATATCTTCTATCGGAGCTACTAATGAAACAACACCTTTATTACCGTGTCTTAATGCAACCTTATCTCCAACTCTAATGTTTCTTCTTTGAGCTATATGTATTAAAACCCTCTTTATGTAATTTTGGTTTTCAAGTTCCATATCATCGGATTCAAAATTGAATACTCTTATTACCTTTCCGTATAATCCAGGAGAAGCTCTTAGAGAAGTATCTTTTGCATTTCTCGCATTTTTACCAAATATTGCCTGTAAGAGTTTTTCTTCCGGAGTTAATTCAGTTTCACTTTGAGGAGTTATCTTTCCTACCAATATATCTCCCGGTTTAACTTCCACCCCAATTCTTACTATCCCTTCTTCATCCAAATCTTTGACCAATTGTTCAGATATGCTTCCTATATCTCTTGTAATCATTTCTGGTCCTTGAGTTGTCATGACAGCTACTGTTTCTTTTTCTTCAATATGTATAGAGGAAAAATAGTTATTTCTTATTAATTCTTCACTAAAAACGATAGCATCCTCGAAATTAAACCCTTCCCATGGCATATATGCCACCAGTACGTTTCTTCCCAAAGCTAGCTCATCGTAATCTATAGCAAATCCAGCAGCTAGTATTTGACCCTCTTCAACCTCATCATCCATGTTAACGTATACTTTTTGATTTACCGTAGTGGAACTATTAGTTGGTATATATTTTCTCAAATAATAGTTATCAAATTCTCCGTCTTTTGTTTGTACTATGATTTTTTCGGAATCTACGTATACAACTTTACCTTTTCTTTTTGCAAGAATAGAATATCCACTATTGCGAGCTACGGTTTTCTCCATACCCGTTAGTATCAAAGGTTTCTCAGGATTAGTTAATGGTACCGCCTGTCTTTGCATATTTGCTCCCATCAAAGCTCGATTTATATCATCATTTTCTATAAACGGTATTAACGAAGCTGATACAGAGAATATCTGAACAGGACTAATTTCTATATAGTCAACCTTGTCCCTACTTACTACAGTAAAAGTACCTTTATATCTTACACTAACCTTAGGATTAATTATATTTCCTGTAGATATATCAAAACCCGTATCAAATGGAGCTATTTTGTAGTTTTCTTCTTCTGAAGTATCCAGATAGTAGATTTTACTGAAATCAATAACTCCGTTATTAACTTTGTAGTAAGGCGCAACAAGGAATCCAAACGGATAGTTTATAGTTGCATGCGTAGTTAGAGAGGTTATTAAACCTATATTTTGTCCTTCAGGTGTTTCAACAGGACATATTCGAGAGTAATGACTTGGATGTATATCCCTAATTTCGAAATTGGCTTGCTCTCTTTGTATTCCACCCACTCCCAAAGCGGATAATCTTCTTTTATGTGTCAGTTCAGAAAGTGGATTTGTTTGATCCAAAAATTGGGAAAGCGAATTCTGAGCAAAGAATACTTTTATAATACCTCCTATAGGTTTTGGATTGATTATCTCAAAAATCCTAAGTCTTGATTCGTCAGAAGCATATTGTGTTATCTTATCTTTCACGAGTTTTGTAAATTTGTATAACCCAGCTTTTATTACACTGTACAAATGTTCCCCTATAGGTCTTACTCTTCTATTTGCTAAACTGTTTGTATCGTCTATTTCTCTTCTGCCTTCCAAAAATTCTAAATGCAACCTCATGAGATTTATCCACTCTTTGTAAACGAAAGATCGTAGAAGTAGCTTTGTTCTGCGCTTATTAGACTTGGATGGTGATATTAGATAATTACCATCAAATTCAACCTCATTTAATTTGTACTCTTCACCAGTTATATCAAATTTAACCAATACTTTATCCGATAGATCCTCGCTACAGTACTCACATATAAATCTTATTTTGTTAGATTTTTTATCACCTTCATATTTGAGAAGTTGATCTATGTTGTTAATGTTATTGCATTTGTAACATCTTACACCATCAAGGAAAATTGTGCTATAGAATAGTCTTTCATTACACTTAGGACAATTAATTTGACCATTTTTGTTAATTTGAGAACATTTCCAACATACTATGTCATATTCCATTCTTTGGTTTATCTTATATCTACCAGCAATTGATAAATCGTATTTTTCCCTGCTGAAATATGGGAATATTTGATTTTTTATGACTTCTATGGGTGTGTTTGCCGTATTTTCACCGCTTATTCTTCTGTGTATTAGTCTTATTGCCTTTATTTGCTCGTCTGAACCTAAGATTTTGTTCTTAGTAATGTCTCTTTCTATGGTGTTTGAAATTAGCGTAAGGATATAAGGCAAGTATTTATGTCTAGATTCAAAAGTGTACAAGAAATCCTCGTAGTTGATTTCAGCTTCAGATTTTTTAAGATTTTCGTATATGAAAGGTATCAGTACATCATATATAAATTCATCAACTTTTTGATTGTCTATTAAGTATTCAAAAGCTTTTCTGATAAGCTCTTGATCAGGATTAATTCCGTATTCACGAGTAACGTATTTACAAACCAGTTCCTCAAGTATATTTTCATTATTGAATCCCAGAGCTTTGAGAAGAGTTACAAATGTAAATTTAATTTTTTTATCAACTTTTACCCGTAGATAATTTGTACTTTTTATTCTCTCTATTTCTCTTTCGGGGTATAGTTTTTCCTGTAATTCGGTTTCTAGTTCAATTATAGTTCCCTTTGAAGGAATTACTGTAGTTCTGTAAACTACTACTTTTTCTATTTCTTCTCTAAAAAAGTAAATACCAGCCGATCTTATTAATTGGTTTATAAAAATTCTTTCGGTACCGTTGACCACAAAAGTTCCTCTGTCAGTTATCATTGGTAAATCAAAAAACTTTACCTCTTGCTCATCCACTATTTTTTCTGGTTTTACGATTACTTTTCCATCTTTTTGTTCCCTCGATATTTTGACTATTCTCATTTTGACGTATACAGGTATAGAGTATGTTTTGAGTTTATATTTTGCTTCCTGTATATCGCTTATGTTAGGTGGTTCTATTCTAAAACCTAGGTATTCTACAATATATTTATCAGTTTCTATGGGGAAGAAATCCCTAAAGGCACTATCCAATCCTTCTCTCAAAAACCATTCAAATGATCTTTTGGGAATTTCCAATAAGTCTGGTAATTCAGGTAATTGATAATCTTTCCATTTACCTAAGGTTAAAATGTTGTTCATGTATTAACCTCCTTCCATAGAAGCAAGAGCATTAGAAAAGAGTCAAAAGACTACTTTTAGAATTTTCCACATAAATATATCTTCTACAAAATAGCTAAACAATCCTTCTTTAGATATTCTAGTAGATAGTTCTTAGTGTAAGAAAATATGTCAGAAGTTATAAAATCTTCGAGTTTACCTGAAAATAGAACTTCACCGCCTTTAGTAGAAGCTAATGGTCCCACATCTACTATCCAATCCGCATTCTTTATTATATCCATGTTATGCTCAACTATGATCAAAGTAGATCCTTTTTTGAGCATATGATAAAATATATCAAGTAGCTTTTCTACATCCTTAAAATGCAATCCTGTAGTGGGCTCATCTAGTAAATAGATATTACCCTTGATACTCTTTTTTGTTAATTCTTGAGCTAGTTTAATTCTCTGTATTTCTCCACCAGAGTAAGTAGGAGATATTTGACCTAACTTCATGTATCCAAGACCTATCTTTGAAAGGAATTCTAACTTGCTAACCACTGCCGGAAAACCCTCAAAAACTTTTATACATTCATCCACACTCAAATCCAAAATGTCAGCTATGGTATAACCATTAAATTTTACAAGTAAAGTTTCTTGAGAATATCTTTTACCTTCACATGCCTCACATTTTACATATACATCAGGTAAAAAGTTCATATCTATCTTGATATATCCTTCCCCCTTACATCTATCACATCTACCTTCAGGTAGATTGAAACTAAATTTAGAAGGGGAAAATCCCAATCTTCTAGATTCAGGCAAAGAAGAAAATATTTTTCTTATTTCATCAAATACCTTAGTATAAGTAGCCAAACATGAACGTGGAGTTTTACCAATTGGTTTTTGATCAACCATATAAACACTTCCTTGAAAATTACCCTGCATTTGACCATATCCCTCTTGACCAGCCAACAAATAATAAACAGCTCTAAGCAAAGAAGATTTACCACTACCAGATATACCAGTTATCACAACAAACCTGTTCAAAGGTATCTCAAAACTGACATTTTTTAAATTATTTAAACTCACGTTTGAGAACTTCAAAACACTAACTTTTTGATTCTGATCTATATAGTCTTTTGGTATCTTCTTTACAGTTTTTATACCATACACGTAATCCAATGTTTCAGATTTACCTTGATTTTTTATGTTTTCAATAAAGTCTGAATTTATAAGATATCCTCCATTTTGTCCACCTTCATACCCCAACTCCACCAAATATTCTGAGCTTTTTATAACTTCAGAATCATGCTCAACTACAATTACTGTATTTCCTTGTTCTTTCAGTTTTGATATACTTTTGATTATAGTGTTTATATCGTGTAAATGTAGACCTATAGTAGGTTCATCTAATATGTAAATAACTCCCGAAACTGATGAAGATAACAAAGATGATATTTTTACCCTTTGTGCTTCACCAGTAGATAAGCTACCCATGGTTCTATACAAATCCAAATACCATAAACCTATGTTTAACAAGAATTCTAATCTTGTCTTTACTTCGTTTACGAGATTTTGTACTATAACAAGTTGACTTTCTGACAAATTTAAACTATTAAAAAGATGGTAAATTTCTTCAACACTCTTTGAACAAAGTTGACCTATACTCAGATAATTTCCTCCAAAATTTATCTTTATAGATAAAGCGGTATCATTTAATCTATAACCATTACAGTTGGGACATACTACCTCTTTAACTATGTCTTCAAGATCAAATTCATAATTGTAATACATATCAGATAGAAATTCCTTTATTCCTGGAAATATTCCATCACCGTCTATAAGGAGTTTGATATGATTAGGGTTCCAATCTTTCAATCTAGTATAGAAGTCCAACCCATAAGCTTTGCAGAATTCCCTAATTTTTATCCACCAGTTAGTAAGTTTTGGCCAGCTATAGCTAAAGTTAGGCTTACCCAAAAACTTTATAGCTCCCTCGCTTATTGTACTCGAAAAATCCAACAGTTTCTGGACATTAAAATCAACTACAGTACCTATTCCTCTACATTTATCACATGCACCAATAGGAGTATTAAAAGAAAACAATCTCCAACTTATCTCCGGATAAGAAAAACCACATTCTACACAAGCAAATGAACCAGAATAATAATACTCCTTATCCTCTTGCAAAATTTTTACTATCCTTTGATTGTATTTCCCTACTTTTAAAGAAGTATCCAAAGCCAAACTCACCGATGAAGATATTCTCTGCTTATTATCATCACTAACAGTTACAACATCAACTACTACATCTATATCGTGTTTTTCATTCTTATTCAAATTTATTTCCTGGTCAATATCTACTTTCACTCCATTGATCATTAATTTAGTAAACCCAAATTTTCTAACTCTATCAATTAGTAGATTGTGATCTCCCTTTTTCTTCCTTACAAGTGGACAAAGTATGGTTACCTTTTTACCATAAAAACTATTAAAAATGTTTTCCACTATTTGGTGAGGTTCGAGTTTGTTAATTGGTATAGCACAATTAGGGCAGAAAGGAATGCCAATACTAGCATAAATTAATCTTAAATAGTCATATATCTCTGTTACCGTTCCTACTGTTGAGCGAGGATTGATATTTTTTATCCTTTGGTCCACACATATAGTAGGATTTATCCCCTCTATTTTTTCAACCTGAGGCTTTTCTAGTTTATTAATAAATTGTCTAGCATAATTGGATAAAGCCTCAAGATACCTTCTCTGCCCTTCAGCATAAATTATATCATACGCTAAAGTACTTTTACCACTACCAGAAACCCCACAGATACATATAACCTTATTTTTAGGTAAAACTAAACTAATGTTCTTAAGATTGTGATGAGTAGCGTTGATAATCCTAAGATCCATTTAAAAACCCCTTTTCCCCATAATTTACTTTTTATTCACATCCCAACTTTCCCTCCAAACCACAACAAACCATTATATCTCAGCAAAGTTTTTTAGCAGGATAAAGCACAAAAAAGGATAAAGAATATATCATTCCTCAAAGTGCTCTAAAATCAATAAAAAGAGGTGGAAAACATGGAAAATAACAATTCAAATAATTCGGAACAAAATACAGAATTACAATCAGAACAAAACACAGAACAGCAACATACACAAAATAAAACCAACAATCTTTTGATAAAATTAGGCACATATGCATTGATAATCACCTTTCTATTCATTTTAGCAAATATTTTTGAATCTAACAAGATAATACGAGGGTTAATAGGATTAGCTTTTATTTTCAGTACATTGTTTGTCCTAAGTGAGAATATTAAAGCTATAAACTACAAAACATTGATAGTAGGTTTTCTGTTTCAGTTAATTTTAGCTATAGTTCTTTTAGTTACAAAAGATGTAGTTGGAATATTCAAAGCAGCAAACGATGTTTTCCTAGCACTAATGGATTACGCCAAAAAAGGAATAGAATTTCTATTTGCAAGTTTTACCAACGGTCAAGTTGATCCTGCATTAGTAAACTTTACATTTTTAATACTACCAACCATCGTATTTTTTGGAGCACTAATATACTTTCTGTATTATATAGGTCTAATGGAATTAGTGATAAAAGCATATGCGTGGGTAATGATGAGAGTACTGGGTACTTCTGGAGCTGAGTCAGTAGTCGCTTCAGCCAAACTATTTGTAGGTCAAACTGAAGCACCTTTGATCATTAAACCCTTCCTAGCTTTACTTACTAGATCTGAGATATTTACGATAATGTCAGCAGGAATGGCTACCATGGCTGGAGGAGTTATGGCAGCTTATGTAGCTATGATCAGTCCTTATATTCCCACTATAGCAGGACACTTACTTACAGCTATCATACTCTCAGTTACAGCCTCAGTGTATATGTCAAAAACTCTTATTCCAGAAACAGGAGATCCCGTAACAAGAGGAGATATAAAAATAAAGCTTGAAAAACCAGGAACCAATCTTTTTGAAGCAATAACTCTTGGAGCAAGAGATGGAATGTTCCTCGCATTCAATGTAGGAGCAATGCTTCTAGCCTTTATAAGCCTTATATCTCTTCTTAATGACCTTATATTTAATCTATCTAAGTGGCTCTTTACAACTATACCATTATTGTCATCTTTCAAACCTTTCACCTTCCAAGATATACTTTCATTCATAGCTTATCCAATAGCTTTTTTACTAGGTATCCCAAAGCAAGAAGCATTCCTAGCAGCAAACTTCATTAGTCAAAAAATAGTGATAAATGAATTTGTAGCTTACAGTAATTTTGCAAAGCTCATATCCCAAAATCCTGAAGCACTCTCAGAACAAACAAAAATCATTCTAAGTTATGCCTTAGCTGGTTTCGCAAATTTCAGCTCTATAGGT
>JBCNVB010000019.1:0-8132 GCA_039630415.1 bacterium
TGTATATACTTCTTTACAACTATCTTACTATCAAATTCTCTCTCGACTTTGCGTCTAGCGTTCAAGCTTAATTCATCATAATTCTGCGAATTCAGAATCCAATCAATTCCTTCCGCAAGATCTTTAGTATCAAAAGGTTTAGCAAGATAACCGTTTGATAAGTGATCTATCATATCTGAATTTCCGCCTATATCAAAAGCCACAACTGGAGTACCACATGAAAGTGATTCCATAATCGTATTTGACAAATTTTCTTGTATGCTTGGAACAACTAATACATCTGCAGCACCATATAGAGTTACCAAACTAATATCGTCGTGTAGATGTCCGAGATAATGAGTTTTGAATCCGAAATCAGGGGTATCCTTGGGTTTGGAACTTCCAAAAACTATAAGCTCAATATTTCTAGTTTTGACATGTTTTAGTGCTTTTAATATTTCGTTGTAACCTTTTCTTGGATCGCTTGTAGCATTTATAGCTCCAAAAAGAATGAATTTTTTATCCTTTGGTAAATTCCATAGATTTCTTGCTTTGTCTTTTTCAAATGGTTTGAAAATACTAATATCTATTAAATTGGGAATATGGTAATGTCTGTGACTACCAAGTAATGAACTTTCTTCCGAGGATTTTTTTATCCATTTACTAATTGCCACAATATGAATTTTCTTTTCTCTATATACTTTTAATTTTCTTCTAAATACTAATTTACTTAAATCATTTTCCCTGTTGCTATTTAGAACAATACAATGAGTGCACTCCTTTTTGTATCTCCCACAATGTTCATCATAGTGGCATCCTCCCGTAAAAGCCCACATATCATGCAAAGTCCAAACGATAGGAAATTTTATCTTTGCTATATCTTCTATTCTTAACATTCCGCCACAAATCCAATGTAAATGGACAATATCTGGTCTGATCTCGTTAATTTTTCTGATTACGCTACTAAATGGAATCCAAGAGGGACTGAACAGAGTTTTGCTCTTGTTTTTGTAAAACATAACAGGCAACTGATCAAGGCTTGGTCTAAGTAGATTAACGAATTTCTCAAAATTATTCTTCGGACCAATAACGGTGTAATCATCAGTTTTCTTATTCTGGACTATCATATTGCTATCTATCCCCTCTGCTAGAAGGGCTCTATGCAGTCTGTAAGCTGCTCGTTCGGCTCCACCGACGATGTCAGAGACACTTACATGTAAGATTTTCATATCATTCTTATTCTCCTCTTAATTTTTTTATGACGTACTTAGCAAATTTAAAAGATAAGTGAATTATTTCTAGAAAGGGAAAAATTGATTTTGAAATATTCTCTAGCATTGATACTTTGTACCAATACGGTTCAGAGTCTTTTATCTTCCTGTAAATTGTAGCATGACTACCTTTCAATGGACCAATTACCTCAAGTCCCATTAGTCTAGCAAATAAATCAAAGGTATATCTCAAATGAAAATTCTTTGGTAAATGACATTTTATCATGGGATAAAATGCATTAGCTATTATAAGGTATCCATTAATCTTTACACTTTTGATTAGGCTGTAAAGAGTTGCCAAGGGGTCTTCGAGATGTTCCAATACATCAATACATACTAGACAATCGTAATAATTATCATTCAGCTTGTCAATAAATTTTATGTTTTGAAATTTTGACAATTTTTTGAGAGTATATTCACTCGGGAAAGGTTCATATAAGTGGATAGTTAAATCTTTATCCTTACTTGCGAGAAGCTTTGCTAAACTTCCAAATCCCCCACCAAAATCGAGAATTGTTTTGAACTTGTGAGCAACTATCCAATCAGAAATAGCTTTTCTGTGTTGCATTGATAGCTCGTGTTGCTCAATAAATAAACCATTTAACAGCCAAACAGGATGGGAGTAATATTTTTGTATCTTCTTTATCTAACTTCCTGTTATCATAACTCGCTTAATCACTGGGAAAGATCTGTTATAATAACACCATGTTTTAGAACTCTTAATTTTGCTATCTATCTCTTCCACCGAAAACACTCTGCGCAGCCTGTAAAGCTGCTTATGCACAATTCCGCCAGATATATCTGAAGTGTTTATTATAAGACCCTTCATAAATGTTTCTTTAAAATTTTAAAATAGGCTTTTAGTTTTGATTTAATTGATTTTAGCTTTATTTTTATTTTATCTCTTGTTTCAAGGAGATGTAATAAAAAAGGATAAATATTCTCATAAGATAGTACTATTGATCCTTCTTTCCATATGTTATGATTAAATTTCCTTTTGTTGTAAAAGAGTATGGAGAATAAATCTAATATTTTAATTCTCTGACACATTGGATAGAACTTACTTTCTTCTTGATCTTCACAAACATTGATACTTCCAAAACACCTTGCTTCTTCGATGGAAGGATATCTTAAGAACAACCTTAATAGTCTAGAAGATATCAGCTGTTCATTAGTTATATTTACTTTCTCTGAAAAAATATGTTCTTCAAGCTTATTTGTAAAATCTAGGATTGTTTTTTGTTGGACTTCTAACCCCCACTTAATCATTTGTTTGTTTTCCATTTCTCTTAAAAGTGGTTCTATTACGCTGTCCTTCTTATAATAACCGACACAACTCCCGTGGGAAGCAGCCACAAAAGATTCATATATTGCAGGATAGGGTAATATAAGTTCATATCTTTTGAAATCAAAGAAAGTTAAATAAGAATCTTTTTTAAAAGGGGTAACCGGATTAATTAAAGAAACATAAAATCCATATATTCCACCTCTCGGATATGCTCTGCTCATAAATAATATTTTTGAGAGAGATTTTTGTTGCCTTGCACGCCAACCCACATCAACTATTCCTATTCTTTTATCTTTTGCAAATCCTTCTTGCTTCAAATAGTCAGACACCAAGTTTCTTTTCTTTTCGGAAACCGCAAGGATTAAATTTTGTATTTTCTTATTTTCTCGAAATACTGATTTAACTGTTTCTCTCTCCTCTTTGGTTAAGTTTTTCTTAACATCTGTTATAAATGAAAGCTCTTTAAACCTTAACAGAATTTTTGGCTCTATATCTATCCTTTTGCAGATCTCTTCGAAGCTTAGATAGAAAGTTGGATCAAATATCCAGTCAAGTACTTCTTCATCAATCTTATCCACAGACGCTAAATGCCAAGCCTTTCTCGATCCATATAAGTATCTTAGCTGAATATTGATGCCTCTTTTGTTCGCGATAATTTCGGATATCTTATGTAGTATCTCTCCATCCCTGGAAACAAAGTAAAGTACGTCCAACTCAAAATCTTTTGTTTTATTTAGTATCCAATTAACGTACAGATAAAGAAATGGAGCTATGATATTTGAGGATATTTCGTGTACTTTTTGAAGATGAGAACTACTGTAATGCTTACTCAACCTAACAGCTCTCATACAGCCAGCCAGAAGAGATCTTAGTTCATAGGGAAGTTCGGTCAGGTTATAGACTATCTCTTCATATCTTGTCGGCTTACTATTTGTGTATAAAACCGCTTTTATTCCTTTGCTTAATGGGGATTTGAAATCTGAAATATAGCCATCTCCTACGTGTTTGTCTAAGGTATACTTGCTTTTCACAACATCGTAAAGCTCTCCACTGAATTTGTTCAAACCAAATGAAGAGGATATAAAGACATCTCGTGCTTTTATGTTTAGCCTTGCTATTGCTTTGTAAATAAGCTCATCCCAATAAAAGTCGCTAACTATCAAGGAATTTTCATCCAATAAATCCACGTTCTGTTGTATTACACTCAAGAATGATAGTTCTGTATCCATTTCTTCTTTTTTAATTACTTCTATAATCTTGCTATCTATAGCGAGTATACTTTTAAGTTGATTGTAAATATCGTCTATCGTTACTTCTTGATTGAAAGATTTTCCCCTTTCTATAATTTCTGCTTTTATTCTAGCTTTTTGGAAGTAACTAGGATCAACATTCAAGATCTTCTTTTCATTTAATCTTCTACCAACGAAGTAAAATACATCCTTGGGTTTTAATACGCTTCTGGTTACAAGAGTATCAAAAAAATCATAACTTTTCATCTGATTTCTTGCTTTTTAGCTATACACAAAAGGTTTAAGGATAATGGAATTGTCAGCCCTTCCCTGCCGAGCTCTGCATAAGCTTCTATTCTTCTGAACATTCTCACAAGTTTCAGTAGCAACCAATGGATGACACTTTTTCTGATAATAAAAGGTAACCTAGGTCTCTTGAAAAATTCTATTTCCATTATTTTGATTTTCTTAAATCCAGAATTAATAAGAACAAACTCCAAACTATGTTCTGTAAAACTTGTGTAATGTGTCCAGTCAATATATCTCCACCTGGAGGCAAAGGTAGAATTTGCATTTGGTACGGTCAATATTAACATTCCATTCACACTTAACTTATCGTGTATAGTTCTTAAAAGTTTTAAATGTTCAGAAGGATGGATATGCTCAAGGACATCCAAGAGAAATACGACGTCAAACTCAAGTTCGTAGTTTCGTAGCCAATCTACCGTGCTATCAACACATTCTACATTAAGACCATATTTCTTTGCTGCACTAATTTGATGAGGACTGACATCTATTCCCTTAACGTTCATATACCCAGCTTTATTGAGAGCATAAACTAGCAAACCAGTGCCACAGCCGATATCTAAAATTTTGATGCTTTTATCTTGCGGTAGATATCTTCCGTACTGGTCTATGTAGTAATCCACCATAGATTCATAATAATCTTCGGAATCTTTATGCCACTTTAGGTAATGTATTGTATAATCTATGCTATCTGCCATATATAATCCTCCTAACGAATGTTTTTATTATTCCAATTAATGATTTTCTATAAAATTTAGATAAATAATCTTCATCTAGACGTTGATCCGGTATAACTTCCGGGGGATGTATCAGGGGAAATTCAATATCGTTACTATTAATGGATGCATTTATAGAATCTGCTTTTTTTGTATGTGTTGATTCCTTCCCAAATCCTATGTTTTTAACAAGGCTTCTTTTAGGGATTATAGTAATAGCTCTGTTATAAACGCATGTGAAAGCCCATTGTATGTCCCAGGTGTCTCTAACTTCTTCAAATGTTTTTAAAACATCAGGTTTATATCTACCAAAATACTCGTATATATCTTTTTCATTCTTATCAAATTTTGACATGCTATAGTCATAGTGTTTCCAAGCCCTTCTCCAGCTGGCCCATCCCCATATGGGAACCAACCTGGAAAACCTATAGCTGTATTCTATTAGATCTGTTTGAATGGAATACCCTGCTATGTGCCAAATTTGATGATTGTCTCTATACTTATTTAGTAGCTCTTCGCAAAACCAAAAAAAACTCAAGCTCGGAACAGTGTCATCTTCTAGTATTATTCCCATTTCCTCATTCTCAAAGAACCAGGTAATAGCCTCGCTCACGGCTTTACCGCATCCGAGATTCTTTTCTCTGAAAAGAGTTTTCACTTGGCAATCCCAATCTATATTGCTCATGATGTATTCTCTAACAGCCTGAACCTTCTGTTTTTCACCTTCTACCCAGTCCCGTGGTCCATCCGCTCCGATATAAAGTCTCGGGGGTCTAGCCTGTCTTATCATCTCAAACACTTGTTTTGTTGTGTCAGGTCTTTTGAATACGAGAAATAAAACTGGCACACTTAGAGGATACGGAGGGACGAATTTTTGTAGCGTATTTGAGCTCATATTAGAATGATTTCTACTCTTCAAAATTCTAATTCTCTCATATTTCTTGTTATGTTTCAAAAAGTTTCAATTGAATCATGTTTTAGGCATTATCATAGCTTTAACTTTCGTGTGGTATGGATATTCTTATGAAAGATAATTTTCTTAAGCTTTTCATAGTTTCTTTAATAGTGGTCGTACACAAATAGAACTATGGATGATAAATTCACCATATTAACCTCAAATGATTAAAGCTCAAATGTTTTATCTCTGAAAAAACAGGAGTAAAAGCATTTAGCAAAAAATACGTAATCCTTGTCTTGAAGAAAAATAGAAATGGGATGATTCATAACATCCAGTATGCTAGGAGCAGGGAGTATTTCAACTACTATTATCTTGGGTCTATATTTGCTCCAATCGTTGCTCTTTAGGACATCTAAATCCATCCCTTCGCAATCAATGTTCATAAAATCAATTTCTTGAGAATGAGGTAAATTTATATCTGAAATTTTTTCAAAGGATGGGTCTTTATCTTTCTTCTTTAATTATTTTGTATTCACCTGATTTTGTCATAGCAATGGATTTGTCAAATGTATTTGAAGCTGATTCTCTAAACATATAGTAAGTTAGTTCTCCACCTATCCTACTGCTAAGTTTAAGTTTGTATCCCTCGGTCTATATTTCCTAAATGAAGTTTTATAGACTCGGTGTTTGGCTCAATGTTAATGCCTCTCCAACACTTTTTATAGACAAAGATATGTATTAGAAAATTTAATAAGGATGGTGTGCTCCTACATCAACATAAAATCCCTCCGATTTTCTTTCAAATATTCTGTGAAAGATTAAATCTTCTCCTTCTTGTGAATACGATCTTATTGAAAATCCATATTTTGTTGTTAACTTTACCCACATTGATAATTTCTTTGGCATTAGTTTCTTATCTTTAAGATATTTAAGATATGCTTTCATCAGTTTTTATCTCCTTATGTAGATTTATTCTTTCAATGTCTGAAAGATCACTTGATAAGTCAACAGCAACTCCAAAGCTTGGACTCGCTCCAAAGAGGAATTTCTTCTTTACTATGAAAGCCAAGCCAATATTTTGGGTAAAATATCAGCTTTCTCTTTTCCATAAAATATGCACCCCACCAGCTGAAAGTACTCGCAGAAAGTATGCCATATTCGCAAAGTTTCATAATAGCAAAGTCAACACCGTATCCATAATTATGTTCAACTATGAGTTTATTATCAAAATAATCAAATTCATTTTTTATGCTCTCTGGTTCATCACTCAGAATTATGAAATATGGTTTTTCTGTATTATCTAAAAACCATCTAATTAAATTATGGTAGTAGTCCATTGGCAAAAGAGATTGTTTACCAAAAACTAAAAAATTATTAAAGTCTCCTTTTGTAATATGAACAAATACATTTTTATTGTTGGTGGCGACTTTATTCAATATTTCTTGAGCTTTCAGGATCAAACCTTTTTTGATCTTTAGATGTTTTATGTGTTCGGGCTCAAACATTTTTTCACTTTGGAAATATCCAGTTTTTACATATAATAATTTTCTGAAAAGACCATTTTTAAATCAATACTCCGTTATCTCTCTAAGATACTTGCCGAATACGATATCATGTTTAACTTCAACAGAGCTTATTATTCTACAAAATGAAAGAATATTGAGAAAAGATATAAGAATTTTAGAAAAAAATCTAATAACTAAAGCTCTAAGGTATCTATTTTTAGGTTTGTATATTACTATACAATCTAAGTTATCAAACACATTTTTTAACTCATCAAAACCGAAAACAACTATATTCTCATTGTTCCTTCTTATGGTTTGTAAAAATGCATACTGAAAAAGCTTATTTTCTAGTCTACCATCTGCTTTAAAGAAAATCATATTTCTATACTGATATCTGATCGTAAATTAGTTTTGATATAGCTACGTAGATAGAATAATTAAAATTTTCAATATAAGGTTTATATTTTCTTATTTCTATGACTTTTAGGTATAATTTTCCCGGTTACAAATCCTTTATTCTAAACTAAAATATTGTAGATGCTTAACAAGCTAGTAAATGAACAAGATTATCTCCGAAGTTTCTCCTTGTGTTTCACTTTGAGTTTTTTTCATCATAGGACACTTTGTAATTGCCAGAGGTCGATTTCGCCTTATTTGAACCACTTGTTAAGGACAGTTTTTATTTTTCTTATAACTTTCCTAGTAAATCTATTGTTTTTTTTGCTATAGGCTATCCATTCATCAGTAGCCAATTTTTGAAAATATGATTTAACTTCTGGAAATTTTTCATTTATGGGGAAAATAAAGATTATATCTTTAAATATTAAAACATCAAAATTAGGAGGGATTCTTTTTATAATCATTTTTATACTTGGCCATTGTTCATATTTGTGGGGTATGGGGGGAGGACTCAAAAATAAACGTGCATCATCTATGAAGA